>NZ_CP033433.1:655000-1303333 GCF_003713065.1 Cohnella candidum
CCCCATGGAGCTTTACTGTAGCTTGATATTGGACTTTGGTACGGTCTGTACAGGATAGGTGGGAGCCTAGGAAGCCGGAGCGCCAGCTTCGGTGGAGGCGACGTTGGGATACCACCCTGATCGTATCGGAGTTCTAACCTGTCACCGTGAATCCGGTGAAGGGACCGTGTCAGGCGGGCAGTTTGACTGGGGCGGTCGCCTCCTAAAAAGTAACGGAGGCGCCCCAAGGTTCCCTCAGCGCGGTTGGAAATCGCGCGAAGAGTGCAAAGGCATAAGGGAGCTTGACTGCGAGACCAACAAGTCGAGCAGGGACGAAAGTCGGGCTTAGTGATCCGGTGGTACCGAATGGAAGGGCCATCGCTCAACGGATAAAAGCTACCCTGGGGATAACAGGCTTATCTCCCCCAAGAGTCCACATCGACGGGGAGGTTTGGCACCTCGATGTCGGCTCATCGCATCCTGGGGCTGAAGTAGGTCCCAAGGGTTGGGCTGTTCGCCCATTAAAGCGGTACGCGAGCTGGGTTCAGAACGTCGTGAGACAGTTCGGTCCCTATCTGTCGCGGGCGTAGGAAATTTGAGAGGGGCTGTCCTTAGTACGAGAGGACCGGGATGGACGCACCGCTGGTGTACCAGTTGTTCCGCCAGGAGCACCGCTGGGTAGCCAAGTGCGGGAGGGATAAGCGCTGAAAGCATCTAAGCGCGAAGCCCGCCTCAAGATGAGATTTCCCAATTCGTAAGACCCCTGGAAGAACACCAGGTTGATAGGCCCGGGGTGGAAGCGCGGCAACGCGTGCAGCTGACGGGTACTAATCGGTCGAGGGCTTATCCTACGCAGTTAACACAGGTGATTGTTTCTTTAGCACTGCTTTCACGTTTCGCTATCCGGTTTTCAGGGTGTAAACCTTGAACAAATCCGATCTGGTGGCAGTGGCGGAGGGGTTCCACGCGTACCCATCCCGAACACGACCGTTAAGCCCTCCAGCGCCAATGGTACTTGGACCGAAGGGTCCTGGGAGAGTAGGACGTCGCCAGGCCGGGACATGAAGGATGCCTTCATTCGAAGGTATCTTTTTTATCGCCCAACTGCAGCTCCGATTGGCAACATTTTGGGGTTGCGGCCGCGTCTCGAACGCGGTAAGATGTAACTCCTGTCGCGGAAACGCGGCGGGGTCGAGCAAGAACGAAGTAATCTGGAAAACATTGTGGGTTGCGCGGTGCTTGCCGATTTGATAAGATGTAATTCCTGCGCCGGAAACGGTGCGGTGAGCAAAGCAAGAAATTGCTCCTTGAAAACTGAACATCGAGCGTAATACGGTTTGAGCTTCGGCTCGAACAAACCAGCTTTAACTTTTGAGCCTTCAAGGTTCTTCAATAAGGTTTTACCTTTATGGAGAGTTTGATCCTGGCTCAGGACGAACGCTGGCGGCGTGCCTAATACATGCAAGTCGAGCGGATCTCTGAGGGAGCTTGCTCCCGAAGAGGTTAGCGGCGGACGGGTGAGTAACACGTAGGCAACCTGCCCATAAGACCGGGATAACATTCGGAAACGAATGCTAAGACCGGATACGCAGCGAGGTTGCATGATCTTGCTGGGAAACACGGCGCAAGCTGTGGCTTATGGATGGGCCTGCGGCGCATTAGCTAGTTGGTGAGGTAACGGCCCACCAAGGCGACGATGCGTAGCCGACCTGAGAGGGTGAACGGCCACACTGGGACTGAGACACGGCCCAGACTCCTACGGGAGGCAGCAGTAGGGAATCTTCCACAATGGACGCAAGTCTGATGGAGCAACGCCGCGTGAGTGAGGAAGGCTTTCGGGTCGTAAAGCTCTGTTGCCAGGGAAGAACGCCAGGGAGAGTAACTGCTCCCTGGGTGACGGTACCTGAGAAGAAAGCCCCGGCTAACTACGTGCCAGCAGCCGCGGTAATACGTAGGGGGCAAGCGTTGTCCGGAATTATTGGGCGTAAAGCGCGCGCAGGCGGTTTCTTAAGTCTGGTGTCTAAGTGCGGGGCTCAACCCCGTGATGCACTGGAAACTGGGAGACTTGAGTGCAGAAGAGGAGAGCGGAATTCCACGTGTAGCGGTGAAATGCGTAGAGATGTGGAGGAACACCAGTGGCGAAGGCGGCTCTCTGGACTGTAACTGACGCTGAGGCGCGAAAGCGTGGGGAGCAAACAGGATTAGATACCCTGGTAGTCCACGCCGTAAACGATGAGTGCTAGGTGTCGGGGGGGTCCACCCCTCGGTGCCGAAGTTAACACATTAAGCACTCCGCCTGGGGAGTACGGTCGCAAGACTGAAACTCAAAGGAATTGACGGGGACCCGCACAAGCAGTGGAGTATGTGGTTTAATTCGAAGCAACGCGAAGAACCTTACCAGGTCTTGACATCCCCCTGAATCCTCTAGAGATAGAGGCGGCCTTCGGGACAGGGGAGACAGGTGGTGCATGGTTGTCGTCAGCTCGTGTCGTGAGATGTTGGGTTAAGTCCCGCAACGAGCGCAACCCTTGAGCTTAGTTGCCAGCACGTAAAGGTGGGCACTCTAGGCTGACTGCCGGTGACAAACCGGAGGAAGGCGGGGATGACGTCAAATCATCATGCCCCTTATGACCTGGGCTACACACGTACTACAATGGCCGGTACAACGGGTCGCGAAGCCGCGAGGCGGAGCCAATCCCAGCAAAGCCGGTCTCAGTTCGGATTGCAGGCTGCAACTCGCCTGCATGAAGTCGGAATTGCTAGTAATCGCGGATCAGCATGCCGCGGTGAATACGTTCCCGGGTCTTGTACACACCGCCCGTCACACCACGAGAGTTTACAACACCCGAAGCCGGTGGGGTAACCGCAAGGAGCCAGCCGTCGAAGGTGGGGTAGATGATTGGGGTGAAGTCGTAACAAGGTAGCCGTATCGGAAGGTGCGGCTGGATCACCTCCTTTCTAAGGAGCCCTTCGGGGCATTAAAGTCCACAGCTGCTTCGGCAGAGTGGCACGTATTACGCTCGAGTTCAGTTTTGAGAGAGCAATGCGCAAGCATCACTCATCTCAACTTGCACCTTGAAAACTGGATAGCGAAACGAAAGCAATGCGCTGAAGAAAACATCAAGCACCTTGTGTCTTGACTGCAACTGCGGATCTCAGGATCCACAGCAAGGTTAAGCTAATAAGGGCGCACGGTGGATGCCTAGGCGCCAGGAGCCGATGAAGGACGCGACGAACAGCGATATGCCTCGGGGAGCCGTAAGTGGGCGTTGATCCGGGGATCTCCGAATGGGGAAACCCAGCTGCGGTAATGCGCAGTTACTCATGAGTGAATCCATAGCTCATGAAGAGGCACACCCAGGGAACTGAAACATCTAAGTACCTGGAGGAGAAGAAAACAAGAGTGATTCCGTCAGTAGCGGCGAGCGAAAGCGGATTAGCCCAAACCAGGGAGCTTGCTCCCTGGGGTTGTGGGACGTCTCACATGGAGTGATAAAAGAGCAGGTTAGGCGAAGAGGACTGGAAAGTCCCGCTATAGAAGGTAAAAGCCCTGTAGCCAAAAGCCTGCTCTCTCCGAGACGGATCCCGAGTACCGCGGGACACGTGAAACCCCGTGGGAATCCGGCAGGACCATCTGCCAAGGCTAAATACTCCCTGGCGACCGATAGTGAAGCAGTACCGTGAGGGAAAGGTGAAAAGCACCGCGGGAGCGGAGTGAAAAAGAACCTGAAACCGTGCGCTTACAAGAAGTCAGAGCCCGATTAATGGGTGATGGCGTGCCTTTTGTAGAATGAACCGGCGAGTTACGTTCACGTGCAAGGTTAAGCTGTAGAGGCGGAGCCGAGGGGAAACCGAGTCTGAATAGGGCGCTTAAGTACGTGGTCGTAGACCCGAAACCGTGTGATCTACCCCTGTGCAGGGTGAAGGTGCGGTAATACGCACTGGAGGCCCGAACTCGTGAGCGTTGAAAAGCTCTGGGATGACGTGGGGGTAGGGGAGAAATTCCAATCGAACTCGGAGATAGCTGGTTCTCCCCGAAATAGCTTTAGGGCTAGCCTCGAGGTTTAGCATCATGGAGGTAGAGCACTGATTGGGTGCGGGGCCCGCCAAGGGTTACCAAGTCCAGTCAAACTCCGAATGCCATGGATGTGTACTCGGGAGTCAGACGGCGAGTGCTAAGATCCGTCGTCAAGAGGGAAAGAGCCCAGATCATCAGCTAAGGTCCCCAAGTGTGTGTTAAGTGGGAAAGGATGTGGAGTTGCGAAGACAACCAGGATGTTGGCTTAGAAGCAGCCACCATTTAAAGAGTGCGTAATAGCTCACTGGTCGAGTGACTCTGCGCCGAAAATGTAACGGGGCTAAACACACCACCGAAGCTATGGCATGTCGTAGTCTTCACTTTGTTCTGGTTGGCACCGGGACATTAGTCAGAATCGACTTTAAAGGTCGATCAAGGATTCTGACCAAATGCCCCAGCTAAACACACCAGAGTGAAGTGAAGGCTACGACTTGGGTAGGGGAGCGTTGTATGCGGGTAGAAGTCAGACCGGAAGGACTGGTGGACTGCATACAAGTGAGAATGCCGGTATGAGTAACGAAAAGACAAGTGAGAATCTTGTCCGCCGAAAGCCTAAGGGTTCCTGGGGAAGGTTCGTCCGCCCAGGGTAAGTCGGGACCTAAGGCGAGGCCGAAAGGCGTAGTCGAAGGACAACAGGTTGAAATTCCTGTACCACCGTAAGCCGTTACGAGCGATGGGGGGACGCAGGAGGGCAAGGACGCGAGCTGATGGAATAGCTCGTCCAAGCAGTAAGGGGTGTGCATAGGCAAATCCGTGCACTATAACCTTGAGCTGTGATGGGGAGGGAAAATTGCAGTACCGAAGGTCTTGTGCTCACGCTGCCGAGAAAAGCCTCTAGCCAGGCGAAGGTGCCCGTACCGTAAACCGACACAGGTAGGCGAGATGAAAATTCTAAGGCGCGCGGAAGAACTCTCGTTAAGGAACTCGGCAAAATGACCCCGTAACTTCGGGAGAAGGGGTGCCCCGGTAGCGTGAATAGCGCGAGGGGGCCGCAGTGAAGAGGCCCAAGCGACTGTTTAGCAAAAACACAGGTCTGTGCGAAGCCGTAAGGCGAAGTATACGGGCTGACGCCTGCCCGGTGCTGGAAGGTTAAGGGGAGCGGTTAGGGGCAACCCGAAGCTGTGAACCGAAGCCCCAGTAAACGGCGGCCGTAACTATAACGGTCCTAAGGTAGCGAAATTCCTTGTCAGGTAAATTCTGACCCGCACGAATGGCGTAACGATCTTGGGCGCTGTCTCAACGAGAGATCCGGTGAAATTTTAGTACCTGTGAAGATGCAGGTTACCCGCGACGTGACGGAAAGACCCCATGGAGCTTTACTGCAGCTTGATATTGGACTTTGGTACGGTCTGTACAGGATAGGTGGGAGCCTTGGAAGCCGGAGCGCCAGCTTCGGTGGAGGCGACGTTGGGATACCACCCTGATCGTATCGGAGTTCTAACCTGTCACCGTGAATCCGGTGAAGGGACCGTGTCAGGCGGGCAGTTTGACTGGGGCGGTCGCCTCCTAAAAAGTAACGGAGGCGCCCCAAGGTTCCCTCAGCGCGGTTGGAAATCGCGCGAAGAGTGCAAAGGCATAAGGGAGCTTGACTGCGAGACCCACAAGTCGAGCAGGGACGAAAGTCGGGCTTAGTGATCCGGTGGTACCGAATGGAAGGGCCATCGCTCAACGGATAAAAGCTACCCTGGGGATAACAGGCTTATCTCCCCCAAGAGTCCACATCGACGGGGAGGTTTGGCACCTCGATGTCGGCTCATCGCATCCTGGGGCTGAAGTAGGTCCCAAGGGTTGGGCTGTTCGCCCATTAAAGCGGTACGCGAGCTGGGTTCAGAACGTCGTGAGACAGTTCGGTCCCTATCTGTCGCGGGCGTAGGAAATTTGAGAGGGGCTGTCCTTAGTACGAGAGGACCGGGATGGACGCACCGCTGGTGTACCAGTTGTTCCGCCAGGAGCACCGCTGGGTAGCCAAGTGCGGGAGGGATAAGCGCTGAAAGCATCTAAGCGCGAAGCCCGCCTCAAGATGAGATTTCCCAATTCGTAAGACCCCTGGAAGAACACCAGGTTGATAGGCCCGGGGTGGAAGCGCGGCAACGCGTGCAGCTGACGGGTACTAATCGGTCGAGGGCTTATCCTACGCAGTAACACAGGTGATTGTTTCTTCAGCACTGCTTTCACGTTTCGCTATCCGGTTTTCAGGGTGTAAACCTTGAACAAATCCGATCTGGTGGCAATGGCGGAGGGGTTCCACGCGTACCCATCCCGAACACGACCGTTAAGCCCTCCAGCGCCAATGGTACTTGGACCGAAGGGTCCTGGGAGAGTAGGACGTCGCCAGGCCAAACACAAAAAGACACCTTCAAGCGAAGGTGTCTTTTTTGCGTTCGCGGAATACGGCCGCGAAAGTTACAACGCAGACGACGGCGACGACCGCGTTGAACAAGAAAACGCGGCTCATGCCAAACGCCTCGCTGGCCCACCCGCCGGCGAAGCTTCCGATGATGCGGGCGAGTCCCAGGCTGAGCAAGGCGTTGAGCGTCTGTCCGCTCGCCTTGAGCTCGTCCGGCGCCTCGCGATTGATGACCGTCGCCATGGTCACGGATAACACGATGAAAATCAAGCCGTGCAACAGCTGTACGGGCAGCGCCCACAACGGATCCTGGATGACCGAGAACAGCAGCCATCTCAGAGTGGAGGCCGCTCCCGCGCCCAGCAGGATGTGGTGAACGCCGAAGCGCCGGAATAACCGATTGGCGGCCAACAGGAAAGGGATTTCGCTTAACGAAGAGATCACCATCGACCACCCCAGCAAGGCGTTGCTGCCGCCCATGTCGGCAAAATACAACGGGAAAAACGTGTAGTAATAACCAAGCGTGATGTGCAGGATAAAGTTTACCCCGAAATAAAGCATGAGCTTTCGATTGCGAAACAGCGCCCACACCTGCATTTTGCGTCCTCCGGCTTGGTGGCCCGCGACGCGAGGAAAACGAAGGACGAGCAGAAACGAGACCGCCATGATCAGCGCGTAAACGGAGAAAAGCAGGTCGACGCGTTTCTCCGCGATGAGACCGAACAGGATCGACATAAGCGCGAAACCGACTGTGCCGGCCATGCGGATGCGGCTGAAATGTCCTTGCTTTCTCTGCTCCAATGCTTCCAGTGTAATGGCATCAGTGACGGCCGGCACGGAAGTTTGGAAAAAAGTGAACACGCAAATCATGAGCAGCAAATACGCGAAGGCGCCGGATAACTGGAAAAGCAGCACGGCCGCGCCGCTGCCGGCGAGAAGCAGCAGGAGAACCCGGTTTTTCGTGACCGCCCGGTCGCTGAGCAGTCCCCAGAGCGGCTGGGCCAGAATGGCGACAAGCGGGCCGACGCTCAGCAGGGTGCCGATCTGGGAAGGGAGAAACCCTTTCTCTTGAAAATAGAGAGGGATAAACGTGCCGTAAACCGCGTTACCCATGTAAAAGAAGAAGTAATATAAGACGAAATACGTTAAATTTTGCGGCATGGGATCCCCTCGTCATGTTAAGATTGAACAACTACATCTTATCGAGTACCCTTAAGCTATGTCTATATTCATAAACGAATGGAAAATGCAGCTCGCCGGATACAGCCGGAACATCCGCTTGTTTCTCCTGTTTAATTTCATGTGGAATGCGGGGCTGGGCACGTTCGGGCTTGTCTATAATCTCTATGTTCGGGCGCTCGGCTTCGAGCACACCATGGTCGGGAGCCTGGTCGGCATGACCGCGGTGGCGTCCGCGATCATCCTGATTCCTGCCGGCATCCTCAACGACAGGCTTGGCCCGAGGCGCGTCGTGTCCTACGGCCTGCTGCTGGTTCTGGCCGCCTTGACGGCCCGATCTCTGCTGGAAGGGCGCCAGGGACTGATGTTCTCGGCGTTTCTCGGCGGCATGGCCCAGGCGGTCGTGTCGGCGACGATCCTGCCGTTCATGGCGAACAACTCCACTCCGGCCCAGCGGGTGCACCTGTTCAGCTTGAACATGGCGCTGGCCATGATCGCGAGCGTGCTTGGCAACCTGATCGGCGGCTCGTTCAGCGACATGTTCCACTATCTTCTCGGATTGGACGCAGTCGTCAGCTTGCGATGGACGCTCATGATCGGCGTAGGGTTCATCGCCCTAGGGCTTGTCCCCGTGCTGGCGTATTCTTCCGACGGTACGACGGCAGCCGTGAGCGGAAAACCGGGCGTGCAATGGCAACGCCTGTCGGGGCGGCAACGAGCCTCGTTGAAGATCATCGCGCTGTTCGCCTTCCTGAGCCTCCTTTCCTCGAGCGCCGGCGGCATGATCGTGCCTTACCTGAACGTTTACTTCGAAGATCGGTTTCTCATCAGCAATACCCTTATCGGGCTCATCGTCTCGCTGGGACAGGGTGCGACCGCGCTCGCGTACTTGCTCGGGCCGGTTTTCGCCCGCAAGCTGGGTGACGCCAAAGCCGTCGTCGTCCTGCAGCTCAGCTCGATTCCCTTCATGCTGGTTACGGCCTACTCCACGAACTTCTACCTCGCCGGCACCGGATATCTGTTCCGCCAAGCGCTCATGAACGCCGCCACCCCATTTTACAATACGATCAAAATGAAGTACGTCGATCCCGCCATGCGGGGCCTAGCCTCCAGCTCCGGAGAAGCGATGTTTAACCTGGGCTGGTTCCTCGCGGCACCGGTCAGTACCGGCCTCATTGCGCAATACGGCTCCTATTACGGGTACGCGTACGCATTTTCGATTACGGCCGTCGTCTATACGTTGATCTCCGTACTCTTCTATTTCTTTTTCTGCAAGGATCGTTTCCGACCCGCCGAGGAACCGGCAAACGGCGAATGAGGAGACGGACGGACCGCCTCCTCAAACGGGTTTCAGAAGAAATCTTCTTCCTCGCGCGGATATCCTCCGTAAATGACGACGGGACCGTGATATCCGTAGGGATGGTAATAGGGATGGACATGATGCGGATGATAGTAGTAGGGATGATAGTGCGGATGAGCGTAATAGGGATGATAGTAAGGACCCGGATACTGTCCGTGGGGGTAAGGGGTTAAAGCCAAGTTCGCAACCACTCCTTCTTGTATGGATGCTTCATCGTATTCTCCGGCTGCCCACCGTGATGATTGTCCGGGGCAAACCGCGAAAAGATGGGCGAATGCCGGGAATGCACCGAAAGAATGATTGCAGGTGATGGCGAGATGACGCTCTTCGACTATAAAGTCGAAACGTTCCTGTTGAACTTATTTTTCATTATGTTTCCTTTGATTTTCTACCAATTCGTGTCCAAGGATCGAATCGAGGCGAAGCCGGCGCTGCGTAACGCCCTGCTTTATTCGATCTTCATGCTGCCGATCGTGCTGTGCCTGCTGATGCCGGTGAACGATACCGACGGATTTTACCAAAACCTACACTCTGTGCCTTTCATCATGGCCTGTCTTTACACCAACCCGTTCGTTTCCTTCCTTGTTTGCGTAAGTTCCATGCTTTTCCGCTGGTTCATCGGTGGGCAAGGGCAGTATTTGTCCTATCTGTACGATATGATCAGCTTCGCATTCTTTTATTTTTACATCCGCAAATATCGGACGCTGCGCCTTCCCGTGAAAATGGTGCTTACGTTTCTCGTATCGTTTTTGTCCAAGCTGACGGCGAAAGTGATTTTCTACTTCTTTATCGACTCCGGCATTTTGGTGAACCCGCGTCTTCCCTTGAACGTGATTGAAGGGGTTTTTATGGCCCTGGCTTTGTATACGATCGAATCCGTTCTCAAAAACATGCAGCTGAAAAAAGACCTGCTCGCGTCGGAGAGACTGAGGGTGGCCAGCATCATTTCCGCGTCGATGGCGCACGAGATCCGGAACCCCTTGACCTCGGTGAGAGGATTCATCCAGCTGCTCAGCGGTCCGACGGAGCCTCCTCCTGAGAAGAGACAGTTTTACGGCAAAATCGCCCTCGAGGAAATCGACCGGGCGCAGCGCATCATTACCGATTACCTGTCTCTATCCCGCCCATATCCGGAAGTCAGGGAGAAAATCGACCTGGGAGAAGAAATCGCCTACGTCAGTTCCGTTCTATCCTCCTATCAGGACACCCAGGATATCGAGGTTCGCGTGGAGACAGAGGACAATTTGCACATTTTGGGAGACCGCCAGCAGCTCCGGCAGTGCATCATCAACCTTTCCAAAAACGGCATCGAATCGATGGAAAACGGCGGAGTGCTCAACCTCAAGGTGACCCGGCAGCAGGACGAAATCGTGCTGCTGATCGGCGATACCGGCAAAGGCATGACCCCCGAGCAAATCAACCGCCTGGGTACCCCGTATTTCTCGAACAAGGAGAAGGGGACGGGCCTCGGTACGATGGTCTCGTTCAACATCATTCACAACATGCTCGGCAAAATCAATGTCGCCAGCAAGGTCGGGGAAGGAACCCATTTTCAGATTTCCTTCCCGTCCGCATAAACAAGAACCCCGCCTGCCGTCTGCGGCAAGCGGGGTTCTTCGCGATCAGCCTTTCACCCAATCGGCGAAAGACAAGTTGGACCATCCGACCAGCGGCGTTGCGGGGATCGGCGGGTTTTGGGGCATCGGGCGGAGGAAGGAGGTCGGTTCCTCCGGCAGCCGAGGCGGGAATTTCGGCTTCCGGTGAACGGAAGGGTCTCCCATGACCTTCTGCCCCATGCCCCAAGCGACGACTTTGCCGTCTTTGTCCATGCAAATCACGCCGTTGATCGGCCCGATCCACTTCAGTTCCTTGGACCAGGCTTGCCGGTTGTCCACGAAAGCGATCCAATTCAAATCGGTATCGAACAAGTAACGGTTGTTGCCAAGGTAGGCAACGTGGTTACAGTATCGGTCGAATAATGGCTGAAGCATCTCGTTCGTAATCCCCCGTGAAATAAGATACTTTAAGAATAAACGCTGCAGGTGGGAAGATCAACTTGTCAAATGGTGGAAAGATATGACGAAACCCCGTCAGCGGCTGCCGACGGGGTTGTCGTTTATTTTCTGCGCAACAGCCAGTCGTCATACCAACCGAAGTGGTGGCACGGGTGATAGTGGACGGGATAGCACGGTAAGCAGTGGTGATGGTGGTGCGGATGATAGGGGACATTTTCCGCAACGGGCGCCACATTCACAGGAGCGACCGGATAAGGCATCGGCAAGTTCGGCATGACGTTCACGGGCGATACGTTAACAGGCGTTACGTTAACTGGCGAAGGCTTCACGGGTTCATAACGCATTCACAAATCCCTCCTTGTCACTTGATGATGTCAGCATATTCGGACGGTATAAATCGTGATGCTTGCCCCACGGAAATGGCCCGAAAGATGGTCGAACGCACATTTCCGGGATCATCCGCAATCGTCCAATCCAAACAGGCAAAGTTTTCCGTGCGAAATCGACAGGTTTCTAGTACAATAGACACCAAAATGGTAGGTTTGTCCTAGTAAACTGGAGGATGAAAACAGATGCGTTTAGTTACCCGTTCCGACTTCGACGGCTTGGTGACGGCAGTGCTTCTGAAGAAGCTGGGAATGATCGAAGAGATGAAATTCGTTCACCCCAAAGACATGCAGGACGGGACGGTCACGGTAACGGCCGATGACATTCTAACCAACGTGCCCTATGTTCCGGGCTGCGGGATGTGGTTTGACCACCACGCGAGCGAGCTGAAGCGGTCGCAGGACGAAGGTTTCGAATTCAAAGGCGAAGTCAGAATCGCCGACAGCGCGGCTCGCGTGGTGTATGAGTATTTCGGCGGGCGGGATAAATTCGGCGGCGAATTGGACGACCTGATGCGGGGCGTCGACAAAGCGGATTCGGCGAAATTCAGCCGGGAAGACATTATGCGTCCGGAAGGCTGGGACCTGTTGTCGTTTCTTATGGATTCGCGGACCGGGCTTGGCCGGTACCGGGATTACACGATCAGCAACTACCAACTGATGGAGAAGCTGGTCGATCTCTGCGCGACGGAGCCGGTGGAACGGATTTTACAGGATTCCGACGTTGCGGAACGCGTGAAGCGCTATTTCGAATTGGATGCGGAATTCCGCGCCATGCTCCAGCAATATACCCGCACCGAAGGAAACGTGATCGTGACGGATTTGCGCGGCGTAGAGACGATTTATCCCGGCAACCGTTTCCTGGTCTATGCGCTGTTCCCCGAACAAAACGTTTCTTTATGGGTCGTGGACGGCTTCCAAAAACAAAATGTCTCGATCGCGTGCGGACACAGCATCGTGAATCGCACCTGCGGTACCCACGTCGGCCACTTGATGCGCAAATACGGCGGCGGCGGGCATGAAGCGGCCGGAACCTGCCAGATCCCATACGCCGACGCGGATCGCGTCATCGGCGAAATCACTACCGCTTTCCAAGCATAACCTTCCGCTTGATCGGAACTCTTCGCGTTTTGCGCGAAGAGTTTTTTCGTTGCGGGTAACAATAGGGGCATACGAGTCGGTAAAGGTGGTCGAACCGTGTACGACGATTGCGACAATACGGGCTTGAAAAAGGAACTCAGGACCAAGCTGCAGGACATATCGGAGAACATTTCGCACTTGATGGAAGGGCTGGAAAACGAAAGCTACTGCATGCTGAGCGAATTCGATCAAATCGGCGGACGTTTCGCGGAGATCGAATCGCTGGCGGCAGGGTTCTATTTGCGCTGTTATTTGGCTTCGTTCACGAACCGTTATCGCGAGCTGGCGCTGGCGGTGAAGCATCTGAGCGCACGCCGGCACGGCGCTCTGGCCGTCATCGAGCGAAGCGATCCTGTCGATCTGTTCGTAACGCCGGGAGTGAAGATTGATGCCGAGCTGACCCATTCCCTGCTCGAATCGATTTTCATTCCCGGCAGTCCGCTCCATGACGGGGCGGCCATCATCCGCGGAGACAAAATCCACTCGGCCGCCAGCGTCCTTCCCCTGTCCGAACAAGGAGCGCGAAGCGGCAAGGAAGGAACCCGACACAGGGCGGCGCGGGGAATGTCCGAACGGTGCGATGCGCTGGTGATCGTCGTCTCCGAAGAAACCGGCAAGTCCTCTTTCGCGATGGAAGGCAAGCTTTATCCTTTCTCCACCCCGGTGTAAGCCGTTCCCGCCCGTCCTTCCAACCCATATGCTGTAGCATCTCGGCGTATTGTTGGGGGAGGGATGGGACATGCAGTTTTACGCGGGTGCCGCAACGGCGGTGATCGGATCCGTCATCACGTTTTCTTTCGGCATTTGGCAGGAGTCGTTGACCCTGCTGGCCGTCTTAATGGGGATAGACTACTTGACCGGGGTCGTGGCCGCCGTGAGAAGCGGGACGGGGCTGAACAGCTCCGTCGGCTTTTGGGGCCTAGGCAAAAAAGGGCTGACGTTTTTGGTGATCCTTCTGGCGCATCGGATCGACGTTTTGCTGGGCGTCAATATGGTGATGGGTGGAGCGGTTTCTTTTTACTTGGTCAATGAGCTGCTGTCCGTCGTGGAGAATTACGGACGCCTGGGCTTGCCTCTTCCCGGAAGCGTGAAAAGAATGGTTCAAATTTTGCGCGACCGTGCGGACGACGAGAGGCGTTCATGAATTTGTCAAAAGTGAAAAAAAGTTGACGTCCCAACTTCAATCCCTGCTTGAGTTCAATTGCTCATTTTAGGTAATATAAGAGGTAGACATTTTGGATGAGCAGGGGGAGCACTCGATGTACAAATGGATCATGTCCACGATCGTGACCATCGCTTGTGCCTTTGGCGTTTACTTGTTGGCGTCGGGGCTGCCGGAGAAACCGAAAGAGGAAGTTCTGCCGGCGGGAGAGGAATTGCTGAAGATTTCGGCTTCCAACTTTGAGTTCGACCAGAAGGAGTACCACGTCAAAGCCGGAACCAAATACACGATCAAATTTTCCAACAAATTGGGCAAACACGGCGCAGAGATCAAGGACCTCGGGATCAATCTGAACGAGAACAATCCGACCGCGGAAGTCACGTTCGACAAGCCCGGCACCTATGAGCTTCACTGCTCGGTCATGTGCGGTCAAGGACACGCAAACATGCAATCGACCATAGTCGTGTCTTGACGTCAAAAGGAGCCTAATAGGCTCCTTTTTTCCCATTATGCGCACATCCGCAATCTGCGTGTTACAGGTGTCTCCAACTTTTCAGCCGCTTGATGCCGAGATCGGCCAGATAGCCGATCACGGCGTAGCTGAGAATCGTCAAAAGGTACATGAACCACACGTTAACCTTATGGATGTCGGTGAACAGTTCCACGAACCAGATGGGAACGCTGAACATGAACAGGAACACATTATGGGGATCGTATCCGGAATAGTTGAACAAGCATAACGCGGCGCCGAACAGCGTGAAGGCTAAGGTGACGGGATAAAACATGTCGAAGCTCCCTTCGGCCGAGTGATGCCCGTAGTATGCGCGCGGACTGCCGGTAGGATACCTCCAAAAACGGAAGGGGATAACGAACGTGATTACTCATATCGTCTTGTTTAAGTTGAAGGACCGCTCGCCGGAAAGCGTGGAACGCACTGCGCAGGTTTTGCGCGACATGGAAGGCAAAATCGAAGAGCTGCTGTCCATCGAAGTCGGCATTGACGTCCTGCACTCCGAGCGTTCTTACGACATCGCGCTTACGACCCGATTCGCCTCGATGGAGGCCTTGCAGGCTTATCAAGTGCATCCGGTCCACCAAAAAGTCATCGAGCATATGGCGACGGCTCGGGAATCCTCGGTCAGCGCCGATTACGAGTCCTGATAGGGCGGGTGTCATCCATGTTGTTGGCGGAAAAAGTGGATATGGGCAACGGCGATTTGTTCGAGATGATGACTTACCTCATCGTCATTCTCATCAGCGCCGTCGTCATGATTTTATGGCTGAAACGCAGAGGAAAGCGCAAACGCAAGTAGAAGGAGGCCGATCGGCGTGTATTACGTAAACCGTGAGAGCATCGACCTTCGGTTGGCCAGCATTCCGGATGTCGCCCAAGCGTTATCGGAAGCGGCTTCGGATTGGAAAGGAACATTGACGCAGGGCCTGGCACAGGAGAGAGCTTTGCACCTCGCCATCGAAATCGTCACGGACGTCGGAAGTTCACTGATCGACGGGTTTATCATGCGGGATGCCAGCAGCTACGAGGACATCGTGGACATTATCGCAGGCGAGGGTGTCGTGCCGGCCGAGGTCGCGGACACGCTGCGGCGATTGGTTTCCCTGCGCAAGCCTTTGGTTCAGGAATATTATGATTGGCCTCGTCACGAGCTGCATCCGTTAACCCCGGACATGCCGGGAGTACTGACTCGATTTGGCGAGCAGGTCAAACAGTACTTGCATAATGAACTAGACACGTGATTCCTCCGCCAAAGGGGCGATTTACGGTACGTGCCGTTTCCGGTACAATGGGATCAAACGGCGAATTCGTGTCGAACGGTGATCGATCGGCCGCCGGACAAGGAGGGATGCTCATGCAGCCGCAGGAAGAACGCTCTACCCGCAGCCAATTGCTTCAGATGCTGAAAACGCAGGGGAGCTGCAGCACCAGCGACATGGCCAAGGCGATGGGCATTACCGAAATGGCCGTCCGACGCCACATCCAGTCCATGGAGAAAGACGGGCTGATCAACTCCACATTGGTCAGGCAGGCGATGGGACGCCCGTCGTACCGCTACGCGCTCACGGAGCAAGCCGATGATCTATTCCCCAAGAACTACCCTCAGTTGACCCTGGATTTGCTGAGCGAGTTGGAGGAGCAGCAGGGCGGGGCCGAAATGATCGACAGAATGTTCGAAGGGCGCCGCGATAAGCTCGAAACTCGGTTTCGCGAGCGGATGTCCAATCGAAGCCTGGAAGAGCGCGTCGCCGAGCTCGCCTCCATCCAGAATATCGGCGGGTACATGGCCGATTGGGTGCCCGACGACAAGGAGCCCGGCGCCTATAAACTGTACGAATACAACTGTCCCGTGGCGCAAGTCGCGAACCGTTACCGTCAAGCCTGCAGTTGCGAGCGTCAGCTGTTCGAGCGTCTTTTGGGTGCCGAAGTAGAACGCACCGAGTGCCTCGCCGACGGTAGTCAGCGCTGCACCTACCTCATTCGCAAAAACCGGGCTTAGCCTCATATATCGCCGATAACACGAACCCAGCGCTTCCGCGTCTGGGTTTTTGTTTGTCCCATTTTTCGTGCTGAAGCCGGGTATACTCCCTCTTTTCAGAGATTATGACCACTATTTACATCGCTCAGGATGGGGGTCAAGGTAACTTGCAGAGGCTTCGTGTCGACACCTAAGTAGCTAGCGCAAATCCTCCGTTATGGCCATCATATACTTCGCTCAGTTTAATGGAAGGGCAAAGTTGATCTTCAAAAAAGCGTGAAATCAAGAAAAACTGGTGCACACAGAGGGACTGGCTAAGCAGCACAATTCACACGTTAACTTGCGAATTTTCGTTTCATTTTGCGTACTCGATAGTAGTCTAACGCAGCGGGCTTGCGGTCCGGGCGAGAAGTTAAAGCTTTGTAAGTAATGCGAGGGAAAGTCACGCAGCAAGTCAATGAGTGGTTGAATGTCGTAAGGGGATTTTTTTCATGATTCCATAAGAAGCAGAATTGATCCAGATAAGGTTGAAGGTGCTTGGGGCCGATGCCTTTAAAGGTGTCGTTGAGCCATTTGGATGCCCTTCTGCCAATCTGCATGAGCTGTTTGGAGCGATCGTGGATCGGTCTTCGATTGTCGGAAATAACTTCGATGGCTCTCGGACTTACATGGCGTTGTTGAAACTTCCACACTCCGGAATAACAGGGCGAACGGCCGTTAATGTCGTCTCCTTCTATTTGCGCGATTTTGATAGAGTGAGGTTCACCGTGTCCGTTCAGAGCTGCGCCGATCAAAAGCGGATGCTCCTGCGGGTGCCGGCAAGCCGTTGAGTTATAGGCTCTCCCGTAAATAGCCGGCGTGATCCGAACGAGCCCCGTGAGCAGCTGATGCCCGCCCGATTGGCTCATCGCGTGGCGGATTTTATGTCCCATGAGCCAGGCCGTTTTGTAGGTGACCTGGAGGATTTGGCTTAACCGTGAGGCGCTGATGGCCTCGCTGTGTGCGTGGTGATAGATCGCCAGAAACCAATACCTCAGCGGCAACCGGCTTCCTTCCATGACCGTGCCTGCCGTAAGCGAAGCTTGATGCCCGCATGAACGGCATTCGAACAGGGGGAGCCGCCGGATTTGAATGGTGAAGCACTGCCCGTGACCGCAGCGAGGACAGATGTAGCCGTCCGGCCACTTTGCGCGGTAGAGGAGTTTCACGCAGGTTTCTTCGCAATCGAACATCTTTTCCATCATTACGACCTCGCCAATAGGAACGTTTGTTCTGCTTAACTAATTTTACCAAACATACGTTCTGGTGACAAGGTGTTTTCCACGATTCTGCAGCCTTCTTCCCCCACCTCACCTGAGCCGAGGGGATAATGGTCATAACGTCCGAAAATGAGGATGCGACGCGCGATTCCTTCAATCTGGCTGTTCAAACCGGCGAAAAAGTTCTCCGACATAGCGGGAAACGCAAAATTACCGTATTTGCCTCTTCATCCACCTGAGCCGACGGGATAGTGTTCATAATGCCGGAAAATGATTGCGATGTCCGCTGTGTCAAGACGAGCGCCGCCTCACTATACTGTCATTAACCGCATGGGCATTCGCCCGGGTGACACGATTGGCAGGAGGGGATGGCGATGGCATGGGACGTGGCCGCTTACGCGGTAGCCGCTGCCGCGATTGCAGCGGCTGTCGTGATAGGCGCCATTGCTTGGCGCTTGGCTCGTGCTTTGCGTAGATGGGATCGGATGGCGCTGCGATTGGCGGCCAAGACGAGTTTCGCGCTGGAGGAATACGCCCGACTGGCGGAAGAAGCGCGGGAAACGGCAGCCGCATGCCGCGATTCGATTGCCGGCTTCTCCCGGCTCGCGGAGGGGGCGAGGGCCGTCGGAGAAGCCGCGGAAACGGCCGCGCAAGCCGCCGTTAGCGCCGCCGCGTTCTGGCACGACCGTTTGACCTTGCGCCATCAGAACGGCGAAGGAGACGGCGAGGCGAGCGATCCTGAGCCCGATGTCGCCGGGATCGTTCGCCGGTTGTGGCAGAGCATTCGCGAACGCAGTTAAGCAAAGCCGCGGCCCCAAATTGCCGCCCGGGAGTGAGTGCGGATGATATTTATTCGGGAGAGTGAGTCAGAATGGCAAACAAAAAAATCGTGAAGTCGTTTATGTGGGGCGCGCTGACGGGAGCGGTCACGGGTGCGGTGTCCGCTCTGCTGCTGGCGCCGAAATCCGGCAAAGAGCTGCGTAAGGACATTTCCGTGACCGCACAGAAAGTAGGCGGCAAAACCGCGGAAGTGGGACGCCAAGCCGGTGCGGCCGTCCAATCTTTCGCGAAGCGTTCGTCTGAATTGGCTTCCGACGCCAAGCAAGCCGCAGGACGCTTCGTCACGGATATCCGTTCCCGCAAAGGAAACGCGGAATCCGAAACGGCAGAGAACGCAGTCGACGTTCAAGTAGAGTCGGAGGACCGTTCCGCGGCTCTCTGACCGCCGGCAAGCGTACCGATCGACAGCGCGAAGCCCGCTCCCGCCGGGCTTCGCGCTGTTTCGGCTGCCTTGAACCTTGTCTAAATATAGGCTAAGATGTAGGTACCTTTTCAGGTAGGGCCTCATAATTTAACAAGAATCGACTCCACTCTATACAGAAGAAAGCGGTGTTCTCGTGCAGCAGGCGATTGCAGTCCTGGACTCCGGAGTGGGCGGACTGACCGTCGTAAAAGAAGTGATGCGCCAATTGCCCCGGGAGAAAATTTTGTATCTGGGCGACACCGCTCGAACTCCATACGGACCCAGACCTGCGGAGGAAGTCGTTCGTTTTACCCGTGAGATCGTGGACTATTTGCAGCAGTACCACCCCAAAATGATCGTCATTGCCTGTAATACCGCCACCGCCGTCGCTCTCCAGGATATCCGGAGCCGCGTGGACATCCCTGTCGTAGGCGTGATCAATCCGGGAGCCAGGGCGGCCATCGGCCGTACGAAGACCGGCGTGATCGGCGTGATCGGGACGGAGGGGACGATCAAAAGCGGCGCTTACGAAACGGCGCTGCGGATGTTGTCGCCGCGTTTGGAAGTCGTGAGCAGAGCCTGTCCGGATTTCGTTCCCCTCGTGGAAGACGGCAATTTCCGGTCGGCTGAAACTCACCGTGTCGTAACCGAATCTCTGGCTTCCATCAAACAGGGGGCCATGGATTGCCTCATTCTCGGGTGCACGCATTATCCGTTTCTCTCGGAGACGATCTCCGAAGTGATGGGACCCGAAGTGAGCTTGATCAGTTCGGCGGAGGAAACCGCGAGGGAGATCAGCACGATTCTCCATGAGAATAACGTGCTCGCGGGACGGGACGAAGTACCGGTTCACCAGTTCTTTTGCAGCGGGGAACCGCGCAAGTTCCAGGAAATCGCCTCGGCCTGGCTGGGCGAACAAATCCGTTTGACCCCCGTCGTCTGGCGGGTGCCCCAGCTCGGGGGCTGACATCGCGAAGCGAAGTGACGAGCGCCCGGATTCGATTCCTCGAATCCGGGCGTTTTTCGTTGCGAGACACATGCAAGAACCTTCTCGAACATACATCATCAGTAACAGTCTTGCGAGAAGGGGAGAGCGGAATGACGGGAGCAGGCCGATACGGCTCCGCGGAGTTGACGAGGGAGCTTTGGCGGTTGAGTTTGAAGTATCCTTTTCTTCAGGTATGCACGATCGGCTGCAGCGTGCTGGGCATGCCGATTTACGCGCTGCGGATCGGCCATGGCCCGTTCAGGTGGCACTTTAACGCAAGTTGCCACGCCAACGAATGGATCACGACACCGCTGGTCATGCGCTTTGCGGAAGCGTACGCCGAGGCATGTTGCGTAGAAGGAAAGATCGGCGGCAAACCGGCGTGCGAGCTGTTTCGCAATAACACGCTGTGGGTCGTCCCCATGCTGAATCCGGACGGCGTGGAGTTGGTTCAGCAAGGCTTATCCCCCGCCCATCCTCTGTACCGGGAACTCCTTCACTGGAACGGTTACAACCCGCGATTTGACGAATGGAAAGCGAATGCGCGGGGGGTAGATTTGAATGACCAGTTTCCGGCCCATTGGGAGACGGAGCGGGAACGCAGGGGAACGGCAGGACCCGGTCCCCGGGATTACGGCGGGCCGGCGCCCCTCAGTGAACCGGAGGCTCGGGCGCTGGCGGAATGGACGGCGCTTATGGACTTTCACGCCGTGCTCTCCTTGCATACGCAAGGAGAAGAGATCTATTGGAACTACCGGGGATACGAGCCTCCCGAAGCCGGAGATTGGGCGGAGCGGCTGGCAAAGGCGGCCGGTTACCGGGCGGTGTATTTGGAAGGAAGCGATGCCGGCTATAAGGATTGGTTCCTTCAAACGTTCCGGCGCCCAGGGTTCACGGTAGAGGCCGGATTCGGCCGAAATCCGCTGCCGCCGGCGGAGTTTCCGTCCATTTCCGAGAAGCTGAACAGGCTCTTCGCAGAAGCGCTCGATCTTCCGTTATAGATTCATTTCAGCGCCGTGAGGGTAAACTGGGGGCAATCGACAGGACGCCGAGAGGCGGAGAGGAGGGCCCCCCATGCCCCGAAAATCGTTTGGCCGGCTTTGGAGCCGGCTGCCTTCCCGCGTGTGGAACATCTTGCGTTCCCCGCAGGTGAAGCTGGCGGACAAGCTGGGGTTCATCGTTCCCGTGGCCTTATACTGGGTTCTACCCGACGTGATGCCGTTCGTTCCGATCGACGACATTGCCGTGACCGTCTTTGCAGCGGCATGGTACGCCCGCAGAATGGAACGGAAATACGCGCTGGAAAACGTTTCGGGAAACCAGTACAATAGAACGAGACCATGACGGGAGTGGAACGAGATGAAGTGCAAAATTACCCGCAACGCGGCCAACGTGCTCCGGCGCGAATTGGACAAGCCGGAAAACGCCGATAAAAAGCTGCGCGTCGTCATTACGCACAGCCACGGAGACCATGCGCATTACGGTCTGGATTTGGGCCAGCCGACCGATAAAGACGAAGTCGTCCCCACGGACAAAGACATCGACGTCATCCTCACTAGGGGCGAAGATTTGCTGGACGGCGTGAAAATCGACTATCTCTATTTTCCACAAGAAGGCTTCGTGATCACCAATCCGAGCAAAGGCAACCATGGCGACCACTGAAAACGGATCGACTGCGGCGGGAAACGGCCCCAACGATATCCGCATCTGCGACAAATGCCGCCACATCCGGGTGAAATCGATGGTTTCCAAGCTGCAGAAAATCGCGCCGGGCACGGAAGTGAAGGTCGGCTGCAAGTCTTACTGCGGACCTTGCTCGAGGTACGCCTTCGTGTTCGTGAACGGCCGTTACGTCACGGCTCCGACCGAGGACGAGGCCGTCGAGAAAGCAAGCAAATACGTGAAGAAGTAAAAAAACCGTTCCGACCGCAGTTGATCGACTGCAGCGGAACGGTTTTTTTCGATTAAATTTAGGATTTTGTTGCTGCGGTACCCTCTCGAACGTCGGGGACCAGATCATGTTCCACGATCCGGTCGGATACTTGCAGCTCGGTCCGAGCCGCTTTGGCGCCCGGCTGACATGCCGCAACGTCCTGCACGGAGCCGTCCTTCATGGAGTAGCACGTTCCCTTGCCGAGAATTCCTTCGTTGCTCGGCACGAAGAAGAGGTTGCCGTCCGTGAAGCCTCCGTTACGGAAGACGACCGTATTCGGCGTGGAGGACAACGCGCTGATGCCCATGATGCCGTAATTCTCCGTCGAGATGCCGAGCAGGTGAAGGATCGTAGGTGCCGTGTCCATCTGGCCGACGGCTTTCTCGTTGATTCCCGCGTGCTCGTCGTTCGGCAGATGAATGAAGAAAGGCACCTTTTTCAGAATCGTGCTTTTTTCGAGCTCGGTGACCGGACGGCCGAACAGCTTGGCGTAATCGTCCCAGTTGCTGATCGAGTTGTCGTGGTCGCCGTAGAACATCAGAATGGTGTTATCCCAAAGGTTCGCTTGCTTCAGTTCGTTCACCAGGTCGCCGACCGCTTCGTCCACGTAGTGGGCGGCTTGCACGTAAGTGCCGAGCAGCGAGCCGTTCAGGTCACCGATGTTGAGCTCGTGTTTACCGATCGCATAAGGATGATGGCTGGACAACGTAATGGCCATGGCATAGAAAGGCGATTTGCCGGCTTCCTGGATTTGCTCGACGGTTTGGCGGAAGAACGATTTGTCCCCGAGAGACCAGCCGAGCGGCTCGTCGATTTTGAAGTCCTTGATGTTGTAGAACTTGTCGTAATTCATGTTGTGGTACATGTTGTTGCGGTTCCAGAAGCTTCCGTCGTAAGCGTGGTGGACGGTCGCGCCGTAGCCTTCGTTTTTGAGCATCTGGGGCAGGCAGTCGAAATCGTGTCCGGCAAAGCGGATGAAGACCGAGCCCGAGGTTACCGGATGAAGGGAACAGCTTGTTGCGAAGTCCGCATCCGACGTCCGCCCGTTGGCCGTCTGGTGGTAGAAGTTCGGGAAGTATACGCTCTGACCGATGAGCTTGTTCAAGTTCGGCGTAATTTCTTCGCCGCCGATTTTCTGGTTGATCAAGAATGCTTGGAACGCCTCGGCTTGAACGACGAGTACGTTTTTGCCTTTGTAAGCTCCGAAGAGCGGATCGGATTCGGCTTGCTTCTGCAGCTCCTTGCGGCTGCTCATCCAATCTTTCGTTTCCTGAAGCTCTTTGTCGGAGAGACCGCCGCCCAGCCAATTTTCCTTGGCATAACGGTAGGCGTCATAACCGTGGAAGCCGAACAGCCCGGTTACGTTATAGATCGGAATGTTCCACCAGTTGCCTTCGAACAAACCGGCAGCCCAGCCCTTCTTTTGCTCCGCGACCGGGATGGCGATCAACTGGTAGCCGATGACGAACGCCAGGATGGCGGTGGCAACGCGGATGGACAGGCGGAATTTGCGCGTGCCCGGCTGTTTGTAGCCCCTTTTGGGGCTGCGCTTGCGGAAGACCCAAACGGCCATCAGAATGGCGATCGGCAAGTCCGCGAAATAAATGGCGTCTTTATAAATGATCAGACTCGAAATGCTGTCTTGCAGGGAACTGACCTGCCCGGCTTGCATGAGCACCGGAACGGAAATGAAGTCTTTAAAATAGCGGAAATACACCAAGTCGGAGAAAATGACCGTCGACAGAAGCAGGTCGACGATGACGAGCGCCAGCATCCTCGCGCGGGGACCGAGCAGGGCCGTCCAGCTGGCGGCCAGCAGCATGGCGCCGAGGTTCACTTCCCATTTCCAATGATTCATGCCGCCGACGTTCAGATGCCGGTCCAAGTAAGCCAATTTGTACAGCATGGCCACGATCATCAGCGCTGCCGCCCAGAACGGGAAGTAGCGGAGACCGTTCAAGGAAATTCGCAAGCCTTTGCGAGCTTGAGTCTGCAATTGCGTAAGCATGTATGGATGGCTCCTTTACCGGAAATCAAATTTCAGTATAGCCCGAGCGGGTAAAGTTTTACAAACGATAAATCATGGAGAAACAATGCGAAAATAATGTTGAGGCACCCCATATACGATAAAATGGGAGAATAAGTTGCGATAGCGGTTGATTTTAGGAGGAGAGATGGTCATGAGCGAACAAATCGAAAGCTATTTGGATTCGCTTTTCGATAAGGATGCCGATCTGGAGCGCGTGCTTGAAGGGATACGCGAACGGGGCATGCCGGAGATTTCGATTGCGCCCGGGTACGGACGGCTGCTGACGCTGCTGGTGGCGTTGACGAAAGCTCGGAATGTATTGGAGATCGGCGCGCTGGGGGGATACAGCGGGATTTGCTTGATGCGGGGCATGACGGGGGAAGGACGGTTGACATCTTTGGAGCTTCGGGAGGATTACGCGGCTTTCGCGGGTAGCAACCTGGCGGCTGCGGGTTACGGGGAACGCGCGGAGACGATCGTCGGGGATGCCTCCGCGACGCTGGAGAAGCTCGCGGTGGAAGGGCGGCGATTCGATTTCTTCTTCATCGACGCGGATAAGGAAAACTATCCGAACTATTTGGAGCAAGCGATCCGGCTTGCCCGGCCCGGCGCGGTCATCGCTGCCGACAACACGCTGCTCCGCGGAAGAACGGTCAACCCCGACAAAATGGGGCCGTCCGTCCTCGCGATGCGCGAGTTCAACCGCCGGATCGCGCAGGATCCGCGGCTCACGGGCGCCCATTTGCCGGCTTACGACGGTCTTGCCTTGGCCATGGTGAAGTAATACCAGACGCCGGTGGCAAAGAGCAGCGCGGCGGACAAGATGAACAGCCCCTGGATGCCGAAGGGGCCGGATAAAGCGCCGCCGATGACGGGGCCGAGCATGTTGCCGAGGCTGAGGGCGCTCCCGTTGAAGCCGAAGGCTCGGCTCTCCTTGCCGTCCGGCGTGTATTTTCGAAGCAGCGCGTTGACGGTCGGGATCAAGCCGCCCATGAAGCATCCGAGCATGAAGCGCCAGACGAGCAGCTCGCCTACGGTGCCGACGAACGCCTGCGGCACGAACATGACGGCGGATCCGAGCAGCGATATCAGCAGGATTCTCGTCGCGCCGATCTTATCCCCCAGTCTTCCGAGCAAGGGGGAACAAATCATGTTGGACATCGCGGTGACGGAGCCGACGAATCCGGACCAGAAACCGAGCGTCTCCGGCGGCACGTTGAGTTTTTCGACATACAGCGGGATTAACGCCATGGGGCTCAGCATCGCGAATTGGATCAGCAGCGTAACGGTCAGCAGCACCGGGATTTGCGGAATGTCGAGAAGTTCGCGAAGGCCTTTGACGATGCTGACCTCCGGTGCTTTGGCCGCGGCGGAACGGTCGAAGTTTTCGCGCACCATGATCCAGGACAGGACCGACGCGATGAACAGCAGCGAACCGGTGATGTAGAAAATCGGCCGGAAGCCGAAGCTGTCCGCCATGAGTCCTCCGAGAAACGGGCCGAGAATGACGCCCGCTGTGCCACCCGACTGCAGCGTGCCCATGGCGAAGCCCATCCGTTCCTTCGGGGTGCCGGCGGACACGAGCGACACGGCCGCGGGCGAGAAGCCCGAGATGATGCCGTTCGCCATCCGGAGCAGCAGCATGTGCAGCGGCGTTTGCGCGAAGCCCATGGCGGCCATCACGATGGCCATGCCGAAGCCGGAGCGGAGCAGCATGATTTTGCGGCCGTAACGGTCCGAAAGTTTGCCCCAGATCGGCTGGAACAGGAAAGAGGTCACGAAGTTGGCCGCAAAAATAAGACCGGCCCAGACGCCGATTTCATGTTCGTTCGTCAGGCCGAGGTCTTGTTTTAAGTAAAGCGATAAAAACGGGGTAATCATCGTCATGCCCGCCATGACGAGAAAATTGCCGAACCATAGTACGGTAAGGTTGATTTTCCAGCGCTGCACGATTTTCGACTCCTTCCAGTCCGTCCCATCAAGTATTGACAGTATAATCCGATTGTCATGCTTTTGTCATACTCCGCGGGCCCCGGCAGGTTGTGGGCGCTGTGGATAAAGGGCATAATGAAAAGAAAGGAAAACCAATCACTCCAAGCAAATGAGGATGCCGGATGGCCTATAACGACCGTTTTCTCCGCGCTTGCCGCAAGCAGCCCGTCGATCGGGTGCCCGTATGGTACATGAGGCAGGCCGGAAGGTACGATCCCGATTACCGTAAAATCAAAGAAAAATATTCGCTTCTCGAAATTTGCCGCCAGCCCGAGCTGGCGGCCGAAGTCACGCTCATGCCGGTGCGCAAGCTCGGCGTCGACGCGGCGATTCTGTATTCCGACATCATGAACCCCGTCGCTTCGATCGGCATCGATTTCGACATCGTGAAGAACGTCGGCCCGGTCATCCACAACCCGGTGGCGACCGCGGCGGACGTCGAGCGGTTGAAACCGATCGACGTCGAGAAGGACCTGGCTCACGTCCTCGAAACGATCCGGATCCTGGACCGGGAACTCGAGGTTCCGCTGATCACGTTCGCCGGAGCGCCGTTCACGCTGGCGAGCTACATCGTGGAAGGCAAGCCGTCGAGGTCTTATCAGCTCACCAAATCGCTGATGTACCGGGAGCCGGCGGTTTGGCACAGCTTGATGGGCAAGCTGTCCGACATGGCGGTCGCTTATCTTCGGGCGCACCATCAAGTGGGAGCGAAGGCGGTCCAGCTGTTCGACAGCTGGGTCGGCGCTCTGGCTCCGCACGATTTCAGGGAGTACGTGCTTCCTCACGTGAAAAGCATTTTCGAGCAGATCTCCGACCTGCCGATTCCGAAAATCTATTTTCCCGGCGTCAACTCCGGTGAACTTCTTTCTTCTCTGACCGGACTGCAGGCGGACGTCGTCGGCCTGGATTGGCGGGTACCGCTGGCGGAAGGCCGCAGCCGGACCGAAGGCCGTTTCGCCGTCCAGGGCAATCTGGATCCGTACGTGCTGGAAGCGCCCGAAGCGGTCATTCGGGAGCACGCGAAACGGCTGCTGGATGAAGGCATGCAGGAAGACGGCTTCATTTTCAATCTCGGTCACGGACTTTATCCGGAAGCTTCCTTGGAGAAGCTCCGGGATTTGACCGCATTCATTCACGAATATTCCTCGGAGAAGCTTCGGCCGGAGGTGAGAGCATGAGCGATACCGCGAACAACAAAATCGGCGTGCTCGTCATGTCGTACGGAACGCCGGAAAATATGGACAAGGTTGAGTCTTACTATACCCACATCCGCCGGGGACACCCTCCGACGCCGGAGCAGCTCGAAGACTTGACCGGCCGGTATAAGTCCATCGTAGGCGGAGTGTTTCCGCTTCGGGAGAATACGGACAGGCAGGTTGCCGCGCTGCAGCGGACGTTCGACGAAATGGCCGGCAAAGGCCGCTTTGTCTGCTACCAAGGGCTCAAGCATGCCCCGCCGTATATCGAGGACGGAGTCGCCGCGATGGCGAAGGACGGGATTACGCAAGCGGTCGGCATCGTGCTGACGCCTCAGTATTCCTCCATGAGCGTAGGCGGGTATATCAAGCGTGCGGCGGAAGAAGCGGAGAAACATGGCATTTCCATGACCTTCGTGAAGCAATACCACCTGCATCCCGCGCTGATCAGATCGCTCGCGGAACGCGTCGGCAACGCGCTGGACCGTTTCGGCGACCGGAAGGAGCAGGTGATGGTGCTGTTCAGCGCCCACAGCTTGCCGGAGAAGATCCTCGAAATGAAGGATCCCTATCCGGAGCAGCTGCTGGAAACTTCCCGCGCGGTGGCGGAGGCTGCCGGCGTGCAGCACTGGCAGTTCACGTGGCAAAGCGCCGGACAGACCGGCCAGCCATGGCTCGGTCCGGACATTCTCGAAACGCTGGATCGCCTGGCGGCGGAAGGAACGAAGGAAGTTCTCGTGACGCCCGTCGGATTCGTGTCCGACCATTTGGAAGTGCTGTACGACATCGATCTCGAAGCGAAAAAGCATGCGGCCGGTTTGGGAATGCGCCTGGAGCGGATCGACATGCTGAATGACGACCCCCGGTACATGGCGGCCATAGCCGAATCGGTCCGGGAGGCGCTCGGGGGGACTGCAGAATGACACAAGCAAACATTCGCAAAGTGGCGGTATTGGGAGGCGGAATTACGGGCCTCGCCGCCGCTTTTTATTTGTACCGGGCCGCCGAAGAGCAAGGGATCAAGATCGACGTTGTGCTGCTGGAAGGCACGGACCGGCTGGGGGGCAGGGTGAATACGCTGCGCCGCGACGGTTTCTTCATCGAGCGGGGGCCGGATTCCTTTCTCGCCCGTAAGCTGCCGATGGTCCGGTTGGCCGAAGAGCTAGGCTTAAGCGATCAGCTCACGGGAACGAACCCGGAGGCGAAGAAAACGTACATCGCCCGTGAAGGCGTTCTGCACCCGATGCCTGCGGGTTTGAACTTGGGCGTGCCGACGGACGCGGAAGCGTTCCTGAAAACCGGCCTGCTTTCCGAAGAAGGTAAGAAAAGAGCGCTCGAGGAAGTCGACGTTCCGCCGTTGCCTGCCGGAGCGCCCGACGAGACGGTGGGCGCGTTTTTGGAGAGGCGTTTCGGTTTAGAAATGGTGAAACGGATTTTCGAGCCGCTGCTGGCGGGCATCCATGCCGGGGATTTGTACGCCTTGGGCCTGGAAGCGACGTTCCCGCAGTTCCGCGACATGGAACGGCAGTACGGCAGCCTCATCCGGGGCATGACGGAAGCGCGGAAAGCGGCGCAACAGAAAAATCCCGAGGACAAAGCGGCCGAAAGATCGATCGGTTCGGCGTTCCTGACGTTCCGCTGGGGGCTTACGACCGTCGTTGAAGCTTTGGAGGCTCGGCTGAGAGAGTACGGCTGCGAGATTCGCCTCGGTGCCCGCGTCGTCGGGCTGGAGAAACCCAACTCGTCGCCGGCTTATCGATTGCTCTTGGAGCAGGGGGAGCCCATTGACGCGGATGCCGTCATCGTCGCGCTGCCCGCGTCGGGCATCGCGGGGCTGCTTGAGCCGCACGTCGACGTGAGCTCGATGCGCGGAATCAACTACATCTCGGTCGCAAACGTCGTGTTCGGTTACGATGCGGCGGGGTTCGGCCATCCGCTGGACGGCTCCGGCTTCCTCGTGCCCCGCGGCGAAGGAAGCCTCATCACGGCCAGCACGTGGACTTCGTCCAAGTGGCTGCACACCGCGCCGGAAGGAAAGCGGCTCGTCCGCTGTTACGTCGGCCGCGCGGGCGAGGAAAGCAACGTTGAGCTTTCCGATGAGGATATCACGGCGGGCGTCCGCCGCGATTTGAAGGCGCTGATGGGCTTGGATGCCGAGCCGGAGTTCGTGGAAATCACCAGGCTGCGGCACTCCATGCCTCAATATCCGGTCGGCCATCGCCTAGCGGCGGACGCCTTCCTGACGGAGCTCGCGGATCGCTTGCCCGGCGTGTTGGCCGCGGGCCAGCCGTTCGGCGGCGTCGGGCTGCCGGATTGCGTGGCGCAAGGGAAAGAGGCGGCGGAATCGATCGTCCGCTTGTTGAACGAGTAACGGGGGGAATGATGGGATGGAGGCTTCGGCGGTTATTTTGGCGGGCGGTCAAGGCCGGCGCATGGGCGGCCGGAACAAGGCGCTGCTGACGTTCGGAGCCGTTCCTTTCATCGAACGGCAGATTCGCGAGGCGAGCGGCTGGACCGACGACATCATCGTGGTCGTCGCGGAAGACGGCGATTTCGCCGAGGACCTCAGACGGCGAGGAGACGTCGCCGTCGTGATCGATCGTTTTGCCGGAGAAGGGCCGCTGGCCGGCCTTCAGGCGGGTTTCGCCGCGGCTCGCCACCCGCTTGTATGGCTGCTGGCTTGCGATCAGCCCTGGGCGGATGCCCGGGCGGCCTCGCTTCTTTGCGAACGGATGCGGGAAGAGGGCGTCTTCGCCGTCTTGCCGATCATCGGCGGGCGTCCTCAGCCGCTTCATGCGGTCTACCGAAAAGAAGTTCACGTTGTCGCGGAAGAACTTCTTCAACAAGGCGAAAGGCGCATGACCGCGCTGCTTGATCGCATGTCCTGGACCGGCATTCCGGAGGAACGGTTCCGAGACGCGGGCGTCCCGGACCGCTTCGCCGATGACATTGATACGCCGGAAGCTTACGAGCGACTTCGCAGAGTCGAAGATTCCGAGATTCGTTAAGGAGGCAGGCAGCCATGAACGCTTCCCCATTGCCCGACAGGTTCCGCCGCCGCGCGATCTCCCCGGAGGAAGCGCTCGGACGGATCCTTCCGCGCGTAAATCCGCTTGAAGCGGAGACCGTGCCGCTTCACGATGCCTGGGGCCGGCGCTTGGCGGAAGCGGTCGCCGCTCCCCATCCGCTGCCGCCGTTCCGCCGCTCGGCGATGGACGGCTACGCCGTGCGGGCGGAAGACCTGCCCGCCGCGGACTCCCCCGAAGGCGTCCGCCTTCGGGTGCTGGAATCGCTGCCGGCCGGAGCGGTGCCCCGGTTCGCCGTCGGGCCGGGCCAAGCGGCCCGCATCATGACCGGCGGCATGATGCCGGAAGGCGCCGACACCGTCGTCATGCTGGAGATGACGGAGTCGGATAAGAGCGGCGGACTGGACTTCGTCCGCATCCGCAAAAACGTGGCCCGAGGCCGCAACGTCGCCGGCATCGGCAGCGAGGTCGCCGCCGGCACGCCGCTGTTCGCCGAAGGGCGCCGCGTCGGTGCTGGAGAGACGGCGCTGCTGGCCGCCTTCGGCTTCGCGAACGTGCCCGTGGCGCGGCGACCGCGCGTCGGCGTGCTGGCCACCGGCAGCGAATTGCTCGGCGCGGACGAGCCGCTCGCGCCCGGCCGCATCCGCAACAGCAACGCGCCGATGCTGGCGGCGCTGCTGCGGGAAGCCGGGGCGGAGCCGGTCCTCTACGGCAGCGTCTCCGATACGCCGGGCGAGGTCGAATCTCTCATCCGCCAGGGCTTGGCGGAGAACGACCTGATGATCACGACCGGGGGCGTTTCGGTCGGGGATTTCGACGTGCTCGTCGACATCCTGGCACGGTGGGAAGGGGAAACGCTGTTCAACAAGGTGACCCTGCGCCCGGGGAGTCCGACGACGGCGGCCGTCCTGAACGGGAAACTGTTGCTGGCGCTCTCCGGCAACCCGGGAGCCTGCTTCGTCGGCTTCCATCTGTTCGCGGCCCCCGTGCTGCGGAAGATGATGCGGATGCCCAATCCGGAGAATGCGACGTTCCAAGCCCGTTTGGACGAGCCGTTTCTGAAAATCAACGCCTATCCCCGTTACGTGCGAAGCCGTATCGAAATGCGGGACGGCTCCGCTTGGGTCCGTCCGGCGGGAGACGATTTCTCCAGCTTGATGACGACGATCGCGGAAGCCGACAGCCTGATGGTCATTCCCCCGCTGAAGGAAGGTTTGGAGCGGGGAACGCTGGTGCCGGTGATCCCGCTTGGAGAATGGAGGAGCGGCTCCGCATGATCGTGCTGCAGGTCGTTGGCTACAAAAACGCGGGTAAAACGACGCTCGCCTCTGAGCTGGTCAGGTTGTTCGCTTCCGCCGGTCTGATCGTCGGCACGTTGAAGCGGGATGCCCACGACGCCGATCCCGAACCGGAAGGCGCGGATACGAGGCGGCACCGGGAGGCAGGCGCCCGTTTCACCGCGCTTTCGTCAGATTCCCGCACGATGTGGGTGCGCGAAAAGCCGGCCTCCTTGGACGAGCTTCTGGCCGGCATGGAAGCGGAAGGCGTGGACGCCGTCATCGTGGAAGGCTTCAAAAACGCTGACCATCCCAAGCTCGTATTACTCCGCGGGGATGACGATGCCGAGCTGCTCCGGCTCCCGAACATCGCCGGCGTCGCGCTTCGCACCTCCGCTCCATTGGCGGAACAAGCCGCGCGTCAGTCCGGATTCCCTGTTTTTCGAACGGATGAGCGGCGTTTCGAGCCCTTGCTTGAGCATGTCCGGACTCTATACTTAAAGCGATAAGGAAGGCGGACCGCGGTCCGCTTTTTTTTGTCGCCATGTCCATATAAGAGATTTTTATCCCTCCGTAGTCGATTTGATCTCGTGAATCCCTGCTATAATGGATGAGAGCGACCCGACGGGAGAGGACGGAAACGAGCCGCATGAGCTTGTCCAAACGCATTTTCGCCGCCTTCATCGCCTTTATTATCGTGCCTTTGTTCGTGCTGGGCAGCGTGTCGTATTTCATGTTCCAGCATATCAATCAGGAGAAATACGCCGAGCAGACCGAAACGACGCTGAAGGCGATCGGACGGAATATCAGCAACATGATCCGGGAAGCGAACTCGTTTTCCGACTTCTGGGTCACGACCAAAGACAGCGTAGAAAGCCTGCAAGGGGCGTACGATCCGAATGCGGTCAGCGAAGAAGCGAAAAAGCAAAACCAGGAATACGAGAGCCTGCGCGAGCAGGAGCTTCTCCGTCGCCGGGTGCTGCTCACCAGTCCGGATTTGAAATCGGTTACACTCTATCGCAACGATGACCGGGTTATCAAAGTCAACTATTTTCCCGACACGACGATCCCCCTCGAAGAGCTGGAAGCAAACCCGATTTTCCCGGAAGTGCTCCGCAAAAACGGCTCCCCGGTCTGGGTCGCGCCCTTCGAGGACAAAAGACTGACCGGGGCGAACAATCTCTTTACGCAAATCCGGGTCCTTCTGGACGTGGACACCCTTCAAAAGAAGGGCATTCTCGTCATCCGCTACCAAATGCGGGAACTGAACCGCATTTTCAGCTTTTACAGCAACGAGAGCAAGCTGGACCGCCGTTACCTGATCGTCGGGAAGAACGGCACGGTCATTTTCGATTCCAAGTCGGAGCTTCAAGGGGCCGGTTTCGCGGATTTGGCCGACACGGCCACCCCGAAGGGACTCAACCTCAAAACGACCGAATACCAGAGCAAGACGCTTGCTTTCCAAGGCGTCAAAAGCCTCGTGTCCGTCGCCGATCTTCAGGATTTGGAGCGTTTGGGCGTCGGGGGCGGATGGAAGCTCGTATCCGTCACGCCGTGGCAGTATCTGTCGGGGGACATGCAAATCGTGCTCCGTTGGATGATCTTCATCACCGTCGCTTCACTGGCTTGCGCCGTCGTGTTCAACCTTTTGTTCGTCCGCCGGACCATCTCGTTTATCATCCGGGTCGTGAAGGCGATGCGACGCGTGGAACGGGGAGATCTCACGACGCAGGTGCCGGTCATCGGCAACGACGAAACGACCAGCCTTTCCAAAGGCTTCAACAGCTTGGTCCACCGGGTTTCCGAACTGCTGGAGGACGTCAAGCAGGAGCAGCGCCGCAAACGACGGGCCGAAATGATGCTGCTCCAAGCGCAGATCAAGCCTCATTTCCTGTTCAACGCGCTCGAGTCGATCAACATTTTGGCCATCCAGAACGAAGGTCGCAAAGTCAGCAAGATGGTGCAGATGCTCGCCAAAATTTTGCGAATCAGCATTCAGCAGAGGGAAGAAATCCGGATCGAGCAGGAACTCGAGCATCTGCAAAGCTATCTGGAAATCCAAAAATACCGCTTCGACGATCTGTTCGAGTACGAAATCGACGTGCCGAGGGAGCTGCTGCGGGAGCGGATTTTGAAGCTGACCCTGCAGCCGCTCGTGGAGAACAGCATCCAGCACGGTTTCGAAGGCATCGCATATATGGGCCGCATTCGCGTCACCGCGAAAGAAGAAGGCAGCCATATCGCCTTCTTCGTCGAGGACAACGGCATCGGCATTCCGGAGGAGACGCTGGCCCGGTTCGCGTTTCAGGGCGTGACCAGTTTGGAGGAAATGTACGCGGAATCGCCCGAAACGGGGGAACGGAGGGGGCTGGGCGTCGGCAACGTGGCCGATCGTCTGCGCATCCATTACGGCCCTTCGTGCGGTTTGATCCTATGCAGCTACCCGGGGTACGGAACGGTCATCAAACTCGTCGTGCCCAAATCGGCCGGAGGTGAAGCGCATGAAGGTCAAAGCTCTTCTGGTGGATGACGAAGCCAACATCCTCAAAAACCTGAAAGCGGTCATTCCTTGGGAAACGATGGACATCGAAGTCGTCGGCACCGCCCGCAACGGCGAGCAGGCGCTCGAAATCGCCAAGCAGGAACGGCCTAAGATTATCCTCTGCGATATTCGCATGCCGGTGATGGACGGCATCCGTTTTCTCGAGGAGCTCCGGAAGTTCGATTCCGAAGCGGAAGTCATCATGATGACCGGCTACCAAGATTTCAGCTACGTCCGTTCGGTCATCCGCTATGAAGTGAAGGATTACATTCTTAAGCCGATCGACTACGAGGAATTGAGCCATACGGTCGAGCGACTGGCAAACGGGGTACGCGAGCGCAGCGTGGAACAGCAATCGATGCAGCGGGAATGGCGACGCGTTTTCCATCTTGCTTACGAGAAGGTGCTCTACGACTTGCTCGTCGATTTAGGCGGCGGCTCTTCCCGCACGATTCTCCAAATGCATGAGGCGGAAGCCGAAGGACTGACCTTCGCGATGATGCTCGTGGACGTCGCCGACTACTCCAAAAAGGAACATACGTGGGAGGAGAAGGAGCGGAAGCTTTGGAACTTCGCGGTGCAGAACATTTTGCAGGAAAGCTTGGCCTCCTTGAGCCTGCATCACTCCGTTCTCCAGGTGAGAAGCGGGGAATGGTGCGTGCTCATCGAGAGGCGGCCGTCCGATCCGTTCGACCGCAGCCAAATCCTCGAGTGGGCGGAATTGCTCCGTTCGTCCGTCGAAAGTTATTTGAAGCTGGGCATCCGGGTCGCGCTGGATCCGGCGCCCGTTCCGATCGAGCGGTTGGCGCGCGCCCATAAAGGCTTGCAAAGGCTGCTCAACTTGACGTCGTCCACGGCAGTAGGCATTATCGTGCCGGAGAAAAACCGGGGCAGCCAGGACTCGTCCTCGCAAATGCTCTGGAACTGGATCGAAGAGATGGTTTCCGGGCTGAAACGGTGCGACAGGAGAAGAACCGAGACGGCGCTGCGGGAATTGAACGACAGCTTCCGCAGGCTTCCGGAAACGTCCTCCGACCGGGCGGAACCGATTCTGCATTACCTGTGCTTGCACCTGTTCCGGGAAATGCGCGCGATGGACGTCTTCTCCCGGGAGGAGGAAACGGCGATCTGGGAGCGGATCGACCGCAACCCGGGCATCCGGGATACGCTGGCCGTCATCAATAAGCTGGTAGACCAGTCTCTCGAGAGCGTCATGAAAAAAAAGACGAGCGACGTGCTCATGCTTTCCGCGCGCGATTACATCGAACGCAGCCTGTCCACCGATCTCAGCATTGATACGCTGGCCGATTATTTGGGCATCAGCGGCAGCTATTTCAGCTTGCTGTTCAAGCAGCATTTCGGGGAAACGTTCGTGGAATACGTGACCAGGCAGCGCATGGAAATGGCCAAGTCGCTGCTCGCCTTAAGCGATAAAAGCGTTACGCAAGTCGGCCAAATGGTCGGTTATGCCGAAAGGCGGTATTTTACCCGGGTATTCAGCAAATACGCGGGCATGCTTCCTTCGGAATTCAGGGAGAAACATCAGAATCAAAAAGGCGTGGCGGAGCTTCAGTCATGGCCATTGGGAGGAGAACGGTAATCGTGGCACAATCGAACGAATGGCGGCAATGGGGTTTGAAGGAGAAAATCGGGCAGCTTTTCATGTGCGGTTTCCCAGGGACGGAGCCTGATGAGGGTATTTTGAGCTTAATCCGGGACTACGGCATCGGCGGCGTCGTATACTTCCGCCGGAACTTGAAGGACGCGGCGCAGGTCGCCGCCTTGTCCGAACGGCTGCAGCAGGCGGCCGGTACGCCGCTGTTCCTGTCCATCGACCAAGAAGGCGGCATGGTCGTGCGCTTGGAAGAAGGCGTAACCGTCATGCCGGGCGCGATGGCGCAAGGGGCGGCGGACGACGAGAAGCTCACGTTCGAGTCGGCGAAGCTGGCCGCCGCAGAACTTCGCAGCATCGGCGTAAACATGAACTTCGCGCCTTGCCTGGACGTGAACAACAATCCGCGGAATCCGGTCATCGGCGTCCGTTCTTTCGGCGAAGATCCGGCGCAGGTCGCCCGTCTCGGCACCGCTGCAGTGGAAGGTTTCCAGCAAGGCGGAATGGTCGCCGTCGCCAAACATTTCCCCGGCCACGGGGACACCGCATCGGACTCCCACTATGAGCTGCCCGTCGTTCCTCACGACAAGGAGCGCTTGGACCGGGTGGAGCTCGTCCCGTTCCGGAAAGCGATCGAGCGCGGCGTGGACGCGATCATGACCGCGCACGTCGTGTTTCCCGCTTTCGAGCCGGACGGTGTACCAGCCACGTTATCGCCGCGGATTCTGACCGGATTGCTGCGCGAGAAGCTGGGCTTCAAAGGCGTCATCGTCACCGACTGCATGGAAATGAACGCGATCTCCGAGACGATCGGCGTTGCGCGCGGAGCCGTCCAGGCGATCAAAGCCGGCGCAGACATCGTGCTTGTCAGCCACCGCTTGGATCGGCAAAGGGCCGCTTTGGAAGCGGTGTTGGAAGCAGTGCACGCCGGGGAAATTCCCGAGAGCCGCATCGACGACGCGGTGGCTCGGATTATGGCGTTGAAGGAGAAACGCGGCCTGTTCGCGGGCAACGGGAAGGCACCCGACTCGGCAGCCGCAGCCGAAGTCGCCCGGAAGCTGAGCGAGAAAGCCGTCACGCTCGTGAAGGGCAGGTCGGAGCTTCCGCTTCCGGCGAACGAACCCGTTACGGTCATTTGGACGGAAGCCCGCGCGGGAACGGAAGTCATCGAAGTGATCGCCCAGGAATGGACGCTGGGAGCGGCGCTTTCCGCCGAAGGTTACGCGGTGAACGAAGTGCGGGTCGGGACCCAGCCGACGAAAGAAGAGGCGGATTCCGTGTTGGCCTCCGTGGACGGAAAGAGCGGAACCGTCGTGTTCGTCTCCTATAATGCAGGTTTCTCACCTGAGCAATCCGGGTTGATCCGCGAAATTTCCGCTCGCCACGGGGGCCGTTTCATCCTGGCAGCCGGGCGGACGCCGTACGATTTGTTGGAGAACCCCGGGGTACCGGTTTATATTTGCGCTTACGAAAACAAGCCCGCGATGATGACCGCTCTGGCCGGCGTGCTGTCCGGCAGGGTGACCGCAACGGCTCGTCTTCCGATCACTGTCGGTGACTATCCCCGCGGCAGCTAAGGGCTCGTCGGGTGGCTCGCGCATGCCTGAACATATCGTGTTTTCGCGCATTATGAACACTATCCCTTTCGCTCAGGTACGCATATTCTGAACACTATTCCCTTTGCTCAGGTTGTGCGTATTATGAGCACTATCCCTATCGCTCAGGGAAGGGGGAAGCCCAGACGGCCTGAGCGATAGGGATAGTGGCCAGAACGCAGTTCGGGTAGGACCCACACCTGAGCCAAAGGGATAGTGGCTGCAATGACTTTCCAAAGACCTAGAAGAGGGCGGCCGAAAGGCCGTTTTTCTTATCCCCTTGTATGCCCTTTCCCTGCCAAATGCTATAATGTCGAAGAAGAAGATACATTTTATCCGGAGGTAGATTCATGTCCTATTCGCGCACCCGCACGAACGAGAAAAAGCGTTCAAGACGCAAAAGCCGAGTCCGCTTTTTGGCTGTACTCAATCTCGTGCTGCTGGGGCTGATAGCCGTCGTCGCCTTCGTATGGTATTACACGGACCGGATGGACAATGGGGTCGCGCAGCCCGCGCCCGTGGCAACGGAGAGTTTCCCGAATGCATCGCCTGCGGCTAGCGCAGCCGAGCCGTCCGAGGAAAGTGCGGATCCGTCAGACTCGCCAATCGCATCTGAAAGCGCCCCGCCCGCGGAATCTAGCGATAAGATTACGTTCGCGTTCGTCGGGGACATTCTGCCCGCAAGCAGCGTGGCCCGTCTAATGGAGAAGAACGGCTTCGACTATCCGTTCCGCCAGACGAGCGCTCTGCTGCAATCCGCGGACATCACGGCGGGCAATCTGGAATCATCCATTACCGAACGCGGAACGCCGGAGCAGAATAAAGAATATTTGTACCGAGGCTCCGCCCTGACGCTTCCGGCCATCAAAGACGCCGGTTTCGACGTCTTAAGCCTTGCCAATAATCATACGCTGGACTATGGCTGGGTCGGTTTGCAGGATACGATGGACGCATTGGACGATCATAAGATTAAACACATGGGATCCGGACTCGACGACGCCGAAGCTTTTACGCCGGTCTACGTCGAGTCCAAAGGCATCACCACCGCGTTCATCGGCGTGAGCAACGTCGTGCCGAACGTGGGCTGGAAGGCCGGCCGCAACCATCCCGGCGTGGCGGAAACGTACGATTCTTCCAGGGCCGTCGAGGCGATCAAAGCCGCGAAGAAAAACGCGGACCTCGTCGTCGTCATGGTACACTGGGGCGTGGAATACACCGACAAGCCCATTGCCGACCAGACGCTCAAAGGCCGCAAATTCATCGACGCGGGAGCGGATTTGGTCATCGGCAGCCATCCCCATGTCTTGCAGGGCTTCGAATCTTACAAAGGCAAGTGGATCGCCTACAGTCTCGGCAATTTCGTATTTTCGGGCACGAAATCGCCTAAATCGGCCGACACGGGCCTTCTGACGGCGGAATGCAGCAAAGAAGGGTCATGCTCCTTAACCCTGCACCCGATGAAAGCGACGAGCGCGCAGCCGGCGCCTATGGACGAAGCCGCCGGGAAAGCGTTGCTCGCGCATTTGTCCGCCGTTTCGACGGCGGCAACGGTAGAGGAGAACGGTGAAATTGTGGCGAATCGTTAAATACGGAATGAAAAAAGCGTGGGATCGACGGAAACGCTGGTTGCGAGAGAGGATGGATTTCATGCCGTTGACGGAAGTGGAGCGCATGAAGCAGCACCCTTGCGTGGCGCACAGGGGATTTTCCGGCAAAGCCCCGGAAAACACGATGGCCGCATTCCGGATGGCTTTGGCGATGCCCGAAGTGCAATGGATGGAGCTGGACGTTCACCTGTCCAGAGACCAAATACCGGTCGTCATCCACGATGCGACGCTGAAGAGGACGACGAACGCGCAAGGACGGGTTTCCCACTACACCGCCGCCCAATTGGCCGCGCTCGACGCGGGCAGCTGGTTCAATCCCTCCTACTCCAAGGAAGGCGTGCCAACATTGGACCAGGTGCTGGCCCTGTCCGCGGGCCGCTGCCGTCTCAACGTCGAAATCAAAGCCGAGGATGCTCATCCGCCGCTGGCCGCGCGTAGGGTTCTCGATGCCATTATGGTCCGCAAAATGGAGCATGACGTCGTGATCACTTCGTTCAACCCCGCCATTTTGATTGCGGTGCGCGAATTGACGAATATCGTGCCGACCGGGTTGATCATCAATGATCAGCCGCCGGGCCTGATCGCGAACGTCCGGTCGCTCGGCTGTACGTTCCTGTCCATCGGGTTCCGCCATCTTACCCTTCCGCTGCTGCAGCAAGCGGAGCAGGCGGGCGTCACCGTGATGGCCTGGACCGTGGACCAAGCCGCCGATTTGAAAAAGCTGGTCAACCGGCCGGAGCCTATCATGATTTGCACGAACTTTCCGGACCGCTGGCTGCAAGCCATTCGCAACTAGGAGGATTTGCATCGATGGAAATTCGCAACGTATTTTGCGTGGGGCGGAATTACCGCCTGCATGCGGCGGAGCTCGGCAACGACGTGCCGACTTCGCCGATGCTGTTCATGAAGCCGTCGCATGCGGCCGTTACGGTGACGGACGGCGTGCTTCTCGTTCCCGGCAACCGGGGAGCGGTCCATTACGAAACGGAGCTCGTCGTCCGCGTCGGCCGGCCTTACGAGCCGGGAATCGCGCCGGACGAGCTGTTCTCGCATCTCACGGTCGGGCTCGACCTCACGCTCCGCGAGGTGCAGGACGGCCTGAAAGCGAAAGGGCACCCATGGCTCGCGGCCAAAGGCTTCCGGAATTCGGCGCCGCTTGGAACGTGGATCGGGTTTCCCGGCGAGACTGTGCTTGCGGATACCGACTTCGGATTAAATTTTAACGCGAAGGAAGTTCAGCGGGGCAACGTGAAAGACATGGTGTTCGGGCTTCGGGAACTTGCCGAATTTACGGGACAAGCCTACGGGCTTGGTCCCGGAGACGTTTTGTTCACCGGGACGCCGGCAGGTGTAGGCTCGCTGTCCGAAGGGGACGAACTGGAATGGTGGTTCGGGGATCGGACGCTCGGAAGCGCGAAAGTCGCGATGGAAGGCAAATGAAAAACGGCCTCGCATGAAGTGCGGGGCCGTTTTTCTATAAGCCGGTTCGTTTATTCCACGTCCGTCAGCTTGCTTCGGATCTCGAGAAGCGCGGGCAGCTCGCGGAAGAAGGCGTCCACGACGTCGGGGTCGAAATGACGGCCCCGTTCTTCCCGGAACAAGGCTTCGATCTTTTCGATCGGCCATGCCGCCTTGTAGACCCTTTCCGCACTTAGCGCGTCGAACACGTCGGCGACTGCCGTGATCCGGCCGTAAATGTGGATATCCTCACCTTTCATGCCGTTCGGGTACCCTTTTCCGTCCCATTTTTCGTGATGTTGTTCCGCCACGATCGCCGCCGCGCTCAGGAGTTTCCGTTTCGATCCCTTCAGCAGCTGGTGCCCGATTTTGGTATGGGACTTGATGATGTCGTATTCCTCGTCGGTCAGCTTGCCGGGCTTGTTCAGAACGGCGTCGGGAATGGCGACCTTGCCGATGTCGTGCATCGGAGAGACCGTCCGGAGCACTTCCGCCTCCGCAACATCCATGCCGAGGGCCAGCGCCAGCACGTAGGAGTATTCCGCCACGCGCTTGACGTGGTTGCCCGTCTCTTTGGAACGGATCTCGCCGATTTCACCCATGGTGGAGATGATCTCTCGCTGGGTGTCTACGATCTCCTGGTGGAGCATGACGGATTCGAGCGACTTGCCGGCGTAGGATGCCGCGAGCGAAAGCAGCTCGAGGTCCCGCTCGGTGAAGTAGTCGACTTCGGTCAGCTTGTTGATCGCTTGGTAGGCTCCGATGATTTCGCCGTCGTTGTTGCGGAACGGAACGGTGATGATCGATTTCGTATGATACCCGGTTTTGCGGTCGTTGTCCGCATTATGCCTGGGATCGTTATAGGCGTCCTTGATGATGATGGATTCCCCGGTCGTGATCGCAGATCCGACCAGCCCGGTACCGAAGGGGATCCGGATTTCGTTCACCCCGTGCGCGACGGTGGTGTACAATTCGTTGCGAACTTCGTCGATGAGCCATACGGTGCAACGATCCGAGAGGATCATTTCCCGGCCCATGTTCGCCATGAGTACCAGAACCCTTTTCAATTCCGTTTCGCTGGCGATTTTCGCCGTATATTCGAAGATGATTTTCAGCAGATCCTCGGATGACAGTTCTTTTTTAAACACGAGCTCCACTCCTAACTTGTTCCCTCCTTTCTATTCGCGCCGAATCGTGTCGAATCCTGCTAAAAGTTGTTTTTTTCTATCAGCGGATAAGGGATAATATCGTCTGGAGAATTCTATCCCCCTTTCAAGGAATGACTCCCTTACTTCGCCAACGGACGGATTTTACAATAAGGGTGTAAGCAGGATCACATACATTCCTATAGGGAGGGTCATCCGCATGAATAGAAAACTGGCATTGGTCATCTCGTCCGTGCTCGCCTTGTCGACCGTACTGGCGGCCTGCGGAGGCAGCAACGACAAAGCATCGCAGAGCCCGTCGGCTTCGGCACCGGCAGCATCGAGCGCAAGCGCTTCTCCGAGCGAGTCCGAGCCGGCGAAAGTCGAGAAATTCGACATATCCCTTCGTCACATCCAAGTCGGCCAAGCGCAGCAATTCCGCAAAGCCATCCTGGACGAAGTCGTGAAGCGGTCGGAAGCCGAAGTTCCGGGCGCTAACTATGAATACGACGCCGTAGAAGACTCCGTTAACCGCTGGACGAAGCTGCCGGCGGAAATGGCCGCAGGCAATCCTCCGAAAATTTTCGACTTGTTCGGCGGTCCGGGCGACGGCCAGAAATACGCGAAAGCCGGCAAGCTGCTGGACGTAACCCCGATCCTTGACGAGCTGGGCATCAAGGACAAATTCACGGACGTCTCCACCTTCGTGGTCGACGGCAAAATCTACGGACTCCCGATCGGCGCAAGCTCCGAAGGCCTGTTCTACAACACCGAAATTTTCTCGAAGTACGGCATCAATCCTCCGAAAACGCTCGATGAGCTCGAAGCAGCCGCCGAAACGCTCAAGAAAAACGGCATCACGCCGTTCGCGATGGGTTCCTCGGCCGCATGGGTTCCGCTCATGATGGTGAACACGATGATGGCCCGTTACGCAGGTCCGGACATCCAAGCCGGCCTGGGCAACGGCACGCACAAATGGAATGAGCCGGAAGTCGTGGCCGCGTTCGCCAAGTACGCCGATTGGGAGAAGAAAGGTTACTTCACCAAAGGCGAGCTGGGCATCGACTACGCCGGCCAAACCGACCAATTCATCACCGGCAAAGCCGGCATGCTCTTCGACGGAACGTGGCGCGCATCCTCCTTCAAGGCGGACGGCGACGCGATCGGCAAAGCGCTGGCGGGCAAAGTCGGATACGTCGCATTTCCGTCGGTTCCGAACGGCAAAGGCGACCAAACGGCCGTCAACTACAACCAAAACAACGGCTACGGCTTCTCGGCCGACTTGAACGACAATGAGCGCGCCGCCGTCAAAGCCTTCATTAAAAACATGTACACGGACGAATTCCAAATCCGCGGCTTCAAGGAAGACGGCGTGCTGCCTTCCATGAAAGTGCCGGCCGACCAACTGACGAGCGACGATCCGGTCATTTCCAAAATCCTGGACGCCAACAAAGCGGCGACGACCGTGTTCCCTCACTTCGACTCCCTGGTCGTCTCCAAAGTCAACGGCGAAGTCGAAAAACAAATCCAGCTGCTGATCGCCGGCAAAGCCACCGCTCAAGAAGTGACGGACGCCATCCAAAAAGTGTCCGACGCCGAAAGAGCAGCCGCACAATAACATCAAGCGAATGGAATACGGGGGCGCCACTCGGCTGCATAAAGTGGCGCCCTTCGTATCTCGGACGGGTGGGGGAGCCATGAAAAACACATTAAAAAATCCCGTAGTTTATTGGGCGTTCGTGCTGCCGAGCCTGGCGCTGTATTTCCTTTTCTTCATCTATACCTTGCTCACTTCGATCGGTTACGGCTTCACCGACTGGAACGCGCTAGAACCGGCCCATTACACCGGTTTCGCCAACTTCAAGCAGGCGTTCGACGACTCGGATTTCTGGGTCGCGGTCAAAAACAACATGTTCTTCCTGCTGTTTTCGGTCGTCCTCCAAGTTCCTCTGATCGTCTTTTTCTCGCTTCTCATCAGCGGAGTTAAAAGATTGCAAGGCCTGTACAAAACGACGGTGTTCATGCCGTCCATTCTATCGACTTCGATCATCGGCATACTGTGGGGCTTCCTGTATCACCCGACGGACGGCTTGTTCAACAAGGTGCTCGGCTTGTTCGGCATCGAGCCGGTCAGTTGGCTCGGCGATACGAAATGGGCCATGTTCTCGATTTTGGTCACGAACGCCTGGCAGTGGATGGGCTTCTACATCGTCCTCATCCTGGCGGCCATTTTGTCCCTTCCCAAGGAAATCAACGAGGCGGCGGCGATCGACGGGGCGACGGGCTATCAGCGCGCGACCCGCATTACCGTTCCTCTCATCATGCCGATCATCTCCGTGGTCATCATGCTCTCGATCGCGGGAGCGATGCGGGTCGTCGATATCGTGCTTGTCATGACGAACGGCGGACCGGCGGGCGCGACGGAGGTCATGGCATCTTATATGGTGAATCAAGGAACGAGGTACGGCGAATACGGCTACGCCATGGCGCTGTCCATCCTGATTTTCGCGATCGCGCTCGTGCTCACGGCCGTCTACCAATTCACGATCGCCAAAAGACAGGAGGGGATCGAATACTGATGCCGGCAGCCATTCGAAAAACGATACCCCATGTCGTCCTGTTGCTTTACGTGGCGGTCATCCTGATCCCTTTTGCCATCGTCGTTTTTTCTTCCCTGAAGGAATCCAACGCGGAGGTCGCGTCCCATCCGCTCGGGTTTCCGAAGGAACTGTTCTTCGACAATTACGTGAAGGCTTGGAAACAAGCCAAGATCAACGTCTATTTCTTCAACAGCCTTTACATTTCATTGTCCGCGGCGGCGGCGGGCGTGCTGCTTGCCTCGGCGACCGCCTTCGCGCTCACAAGAATGAAATTCCTGCGCACGAGCAAATGGATTTACCAATTCGTGCTGATCGGGATGCTCATTCCCGGCAACGTGCTGTTTATCTCGCAATATATCCTGATTCAGAAAATGGGGATCCTGAACACCCACATGGCTTTGCTGCTGCCCTACACGGCCGGCGCCATTCCGTTCAGCATCCTGCTGATCTCCGCTTTCATGCGGTCGGTTCCGGCGGAACTCGAGGAGGCGGCGATCGTGGACGGACTCAGCTCGCAGGGGCTGTTCTTCCGCATCATCCTGCCGCTGACGGTTCCGGCGCTGGTGACGGTGTTCATCATCAACTATTTGGGTAACTGGAACGAGTACCTGCTGTCCAATTTCTTCATCAGCACGGACAGCCTGAAGACGCTCCCGACCGGCATGGTCGGCTTCCGGGACGCGTACCAGACCAACTATCCGCTCATTTGCACGGGCATCGTGTTTTCCGTGCTGCCGGTCGTGGTCCTGTACGCCTTCCTGCAGAAGAAAATCATCGAAGGTTTAACCGCAGGCAGCGTCAAAGGATAAAAAGCAAGCGCCCTGTCTCCATATGCGGAGGCAGGGCGCTTTTCGTTAACCGAGTATGATTTTGCCTTCGGGGTATCGGTACAGATCTTTTTTGGCTTTAGACTGCAGCGCCAGCGCGATCGTGAACGGACCGAGGCGCCCGGCGAACATGAGGAGGATCATGACCGTCTTGCCGAAGACGGTCAGCTGCGAAGTCAAACCGGCGCTGAAGCCGACGGTCCCGAACGCCGAAGTCGTCTCGTACAACACGGTGAGGAAGGGCTGATTTTCCGAAAAGGACAAAATAATGGTGGCGCTCACGACGATGAACAAGCCGACGAACATGACGGTGATCGCCTTGTAGACGAGATCCTTGGAGATCCGGCTGCGGAACAGATCGACGTCCTGTTTGCCGCGGACCATCGTAACGAACGCGGCGGTCATGATCGCGAACGTCGTCACCTTAATGCCGCCGCCGGTCGAGCCCGGCGAAGCGCCGATGAACATCATGATGACCATGAAAAACTGCGTCGCTTGCCTCAGCGACTGGATATCGAGCGTGCTCGTACCCGACGAGCGGAGGCTTGTGGATTGGAACAGGGAAGAGAGCAGCTTCTCCGCGACGGTCAGCGCTCCGGTCGAAGCGGCGTTCGTGAATTCAAAGATGAAAATGATGACGGCGCCGACGGCGATCAGCACGCCGGAAAACGACAACACGACCTTGCTGTGCAAGCTCAGCTTGCGATTTTTCGGATAATCGATCAGATCGGAAAGCACGATGAACCCTACGCTGCCCAGAAAGATCAGGACAATGGAGACGACGTTGAAGTAGAAATCCCCGACGTACGGAGCGAAGCCTCCGATGATGTCGAACCCGGAATTGTTGAAGATGGAGACGGCATGGAACAGCCCGTGGTACAACGCCTTTCCGGGCGGCATTTCCTCCATCCAGTGGAGCGCGAGCAGCACCGTGCCCGCGGCTTCGATGACCAATGAGTACAGAATGACCTTGCGGATCAGCCGCACGATGCCTTCCGTACTGTTCTGGTTGAGGGATTCCTTCAGGACGAGCCGCTCTCGGAACGAGATCTTTTTACCGATCATCAGCGCGATCATGGTCGTCAACGTCATGAAGCCGATGCCTCCGGCTTGGATCAGCAGGAGTAGGACGGCTTGTCCGAAATAGGAGAACGTGGTGCCGGTATCGACGACGACAAGCCCGGTGACGCTCGCGGCCGAGGTGGCGGTGAACAACGCGTTGTGGAAGCTTAAGGTGTGCCCTTCCGCGATAGATATCGGGAGGCAAAGCAGCAGCGTGCCGACGGCGACCAGCAGGGCGAAGCCGAAGACGAGCACTTGCTGGGGAGACCCCCGCGTGATCAAAGTGCGTTTGCGCAAAACGGAACCACTCGTTTCTTTTTCTCGGATGATAGGCTACTCTCATTGTAGCGCATCGAAAATGGAGGGACCAGCGTGATCGTACATTCTTTTCCGCCTGTCGCAGACAGCCGTTCGAAGCTGCTCATTCTCGGAAGCATGCCGGGTACCGCATCCCTTCGAGCCGGCCAATATTATTGGAATCCCCGCAACCATATGTGGGCCATCCTGTACACGCTGTTCGGTGACGGTGTACCGGAACCCGAGTATGATTCCCGCATCGCTTTCGCGCTGCGGAACCGGATCGCGCTATGGGACTCCATCGCGGCATGCGAACGGGAGGGCAGCCTCGATGCGGACATCAAGGACGCGGTCCCGAACGACATTCCGGGCTTGCTTCGCCAATACCCGCAAATCGGCGCGATCGTCTGCAACGGGAACAAATCGTTCGCCGAGCTGCAGAAGCATCACGGCGCCTCTCCGGAGGTCGCCGAACGGCAGGTGCTCAAGCTGCCGTCCACCAGTCCCGTTCCTACGCCCCGGTATCGGGGATTCCCGGACAAGCTGGAGGCTTGGCGAGTGATCAAGGATTTGCTGTAGTAGCTGCCGTAAACGGACGAAAGGCTTGGAGCTCCCTCCGCGCGGAAGGGGTTCCAAGCCTTTTTACTTGCTGCGCAATGTTACTTGCTTGCCGTCATTTGCTCCATTTGCTCGATCAGCCCTTCGAACACGCTCATCGCCTGGCGGATCGGCTCAGGGGAGGACATGTCGACGCCGGCTTTTTTGAGGATGTTAATGGAGAAGTCGCTGCCGCCGCTTTTGAGGAACCCGAGATAACGGTCGACCGCCGGCGCGCCTTCGTCGATGATCTGCTTGGCGAAGCTGGTGGCCGCGGAAAAGCCGGTCGCGTACTTGTAGACATAGAAGCTGTTGTAGAAATGCGGGATCCGCGCCCATTCCATCTCGATGTCTTTGTCCACGACCATTTCGTTGCCGTAATATTTGACGTTCAGGTCGTAATAAATCTTCGACAGCTCCTGAGGGGTCAGGGCTTCGCCTTGCTCCGCTTTCTCGTGGATGATCTTCTCGAATTCCGCGAACATCGTCTGGCGGAAGACGGTCGTGCGGAACTGGTCCGCGTAGTAGGTGAGCAGGTACATTTTTTCCTTCGGATCCGTGGATTTCTCCAGCAGGTAATGCATGAGCAGCGCCTCGTTCAGCGTGGAGGCGACCTCCGCGAGGAAAATCGTGTACTGCGCGTCGCGGTATTCGTTATTCTCGTCGGAGTAGTAGGAATGCAGCGCATGGCCCATTTCGTGCGTGAGCGTGAACATGCTGTTCAGGTTGTCCTTGTGGTTCAGCAGGACGTATGGATGCGTGCCGTACGCGCCCCAGCTGTATGCGCCGCTGCGTTTGCCTTCGTTCTCGTAAACGTCGATCCAATGGTTTTCGAAGCCTTCCTTCAGCGCTTTGCGGTAATCTTCGCCGAGAGGGGAGAGGCTGTCGTACACCGTCTTCTTGGCTTCGTCGTACGTGATGTCCATGTCGAATTCCTCGACGAGCGGCGTGAACAGGTCGTACATGTGCAGCTCTTCGACCTTGAGCAGCTTTTTGCGAAGCGCCATGTAACGGTGCATGAGCGGCAAGTTTTCGTGGATCGTGGAGATCAGGTTCTCGTACACCGACTTCGGAATGTTGTCTCCGTAGAGCGACGCTTCGAGCGCCGACGGGTATTTGCGGGCTTTGGCGTAGAACACGTTCTTCGTCACGTTCGCGCTCAGCGTGGACGCCAGCGTGTTCTTCCACTTGCCGTACGTTTCGTATACGGCCTTGAACGCGTTGCGGCGAACCTCCGGATTGCGGCTCTCCAGGAACTGGATATAGCTGCCATGGGTCAGATCGGCTTCTTCGCCTTTGTCGTTTTTGATCTTCGGGAATTTCATGTCGGCATTGTTCATCATGTTGAAAATCGTGCCGGGCGCCTGCGAAACGTTGCCGACCTGGGCCAGCAGCGATTCTTCGTTTTTGGACAGGACGTGCGGCTTCTGGCGGAGCATCTCTTCCAGCGTCCGCTTGTATTTGGCGAGGGAGGAATCGGCGATGAGGCCGCGGAGCGCGTCTTCGGATAGGCTCAAAATTTCCGGCGTGATGAATGACAAGGCTTCGCCGACTTCGACGCTCAGTTTTTTGGATTTCTCCGACAGCGCCTGGAACTCCGGCTCCGCCGTGTCCTCGTGATGGTGCATGTTCGCGTAGACGTACAGGCGCTCCGTGTGGAGGGAGATTTCGTCTTCCAGCGCGAAGCAGCGGGCGATCGTGGCCGCGTCTTTCAGCTTGCCTTGGAATTCGGCGGCGTCTCCGATGAGTTTCTTCACCTTGGCGTATTCGTCGTTCCATGCGGCTTGGTTCGGGAAAAGGTCTTCGAGCCGCCATACCGATTCTTTCGGCACTTCGCTTCTTTTCAGCACTTGGGTCATCGGGGTGGGTTCCCTCCTCGGATTTAGGGTCATGCACAATAAAGACAACGCCGCCAGGGCGGCGGCGATCGGCAGGGTTTTCGGCTTCATGAAAGGCCTCCGGCGGAATGGAAATGGTTGCCGGATTAGTATGTCCCTGCCGAACGGCTTTATGAACGGCCGGCGCGGAGCTTTACGTTCCGGCCGTAAAGAAGCTGTAAACGATAAGGAAAAAAGCAAATAGGATCAGCAGGATCGAGGCGATGGCCATGCCGCGCCTCAGCGATGCCGGGATTTTGTTGCGGCTGAGGATCAGAATGACCCCGAGCGCGAACGCTGAAATGATGAAAATGAGCGTTGAACTGTCCATGAACGGATATCCGACCTCCTGCGGGGGATGGCTTAAATGGCTCTAAGGGTGTCCATGATTTTGCGGTATTCCTCTTCTCCGCCCGGGAAGTCGTCGGGACGGAACCGCCGGTTCGCCCAATCCATCATTTCGGGCCGGCTCAGGAACTTGTGCGTTTCTTCGCCCCATTGGTCGGAAATCTCCCGGACGACGAGCGTTTTGCCTTGCACTTCCACCGTCAGCATATTGTAGTTGTCGAGCTTGTATACCGTATGTTTTTCGAACATGGGGACTCTCCTGTTTTTGGCAGGGGCTGCCGTTTTTCTCATCATAGAAGAGATGGGCGAAGAAATCAATGTTGCGGCCGTTGACGGAAGGGGCCCCGCGTGGCATGATATGGAAAATCCGCCTCCGGAGGGAGAGCGGGTTTAGCGTACAGTTGAGTTGAGTAGAGCAGAGCCGAGAGGAGAAGAGACGAGATGAGCAAAGAAGTAAGGAAAGAACAAGCGGGCAAGCCGCAGGCGTATCCACAGACGGGCGTCGCCCACACCTGCAGGTCGTATCGGGAATACATGGACATGTTCGCACTAGATGAGGAGCTTCTGCGAAGAGGCCCCGTGCTGGATGTGGCGGGAGGGGCTTCGTCGTTCACGGCGCAGCTTCGGGATATGGGCATAACCGCCGTCGCCGCGGATCCGCTGTACGGCAAGCCGGCGGAAGCCGTCCTGTCTGAGTCGCGCAAGGAAATCGAAGTGTCGTCGGCCAAGATCGCCGCCGCAGCAGCCTCGTACGATTGGAGCTATTACGGTTCGCCGGAGCGGCACCGCCGGCTGAGGGAAGCCTCCTTCGAGCGCTTCGCCGCCGATTTCGTCCGGGAGGATGCCGCCGAGCGTTACGTGGCTGCGTCCTTGCCGAAGCTGCCGTTCGCGGACGGTACTTTCGCTTTGGCCGTGTGCAGTCACTTCCTATTTTTATATGCGGATCAATTCGGCGAAACGTTCCATCGCGATGCGTTGTCCGAACTGCTCCGGGTCGTACGGCCGGGCGGCGAGATCCGGGTGTATCCGCTCGTGTCGCTGAAATGGGAAACCAGCCCATTCCTGCCGGCCGTCGTGAAGGATCTGGAGGCGGTTGCAGACGTTCGGACAGTGCCGTCGAAGCTGCCGTTCACCCCCGTCGCGAGCGAGGTGCTGGCGGCGGTGCGAAAGCGCTGAATCCCAAGCGGGGCGCGGACTTCCCCCGGGTGCTGAGGATATTGCAACTTCAGGCGGATTCGGTTATAATTACCTCATTCGCCGATGACGGCGAGATTTTAGGAGGTTTTTCATTTGAGAGGAACAGTTAAGTGGTTTAACGCAGAGAAAGGCTACGGCTTCATCTCCGTAGAGAACGGCAACGACGTATTCGTTCACTTCTCTGCCATCCAAGGCGACGGCTTCAAAACCTTGGAAGAAGGCCAAGCGGTTGAATTCGAAATCACGCAAGGCAACCGTGGTCCGCAAGCATCCAACGTGGTGAAACTGTAAGTCTCGCGCTGAGCGAAGACTGATTTCATATCACGAACAGAGCACGAAGCCCCTGGCGTTTAGCCGGGGGCTTTCGTCTTTGCGTTGTTTTCTTTTCGCGATCTTCTGCTAAAATATAAGGAGTGCGCTAAAGCCTAGTATAGAAAGCGAGATTGAAACCATGGGACGCAAATGGAATAACATTAAAAACAAAAAAGCGACGAAAGACGCCAATACGAGCCGCGTATACGCCAAGTTCGGCGTTGAAATTTACGTGGCCGCCAAGAAAGGCGAACCGGATCCGGAAGCGAACCGCGCATTGAAGGTCGTTCTGGAGCGCGCCAAAACGTACAACGTTCCGAAAGCGATCATCGACCGCGCGCTCGAGAAGGCCAAAGGCTCGTCCGACGAGAACTACGTGGAGCTGCGTTACGAAGGCTTCGGCCCGAACGGATCGATGGTCATCGTCGACGCGCTGACGAACAACGTGAACCGTACGGCGGCGAACGTCCGCGCGGCCTTCACTAAGAACGGCGGAAACATGGGCGTGAACGGCTCCGTTGCCTACATGTTCGACGAGACGGCCGTTATCGGCGTCGCGGACAAGTCGGCCGATGAAGTGCTGGAATTGTTGCTGGAAGCCGACGTGGACGCGCGCGATATCGTGGAAGAGGAAGACACCGTTATCGTTTACGCCGCGCCGGAACAGTTCCATGCCGTACAGGAAGCGTTCAAGGGCGCCGGCGTCACGGATTTCACGGTCGCGGAAATCACGATGCTGCCGCAGACGGACGTCGAGCTCCCCGAAGACGCGCAAGTCACGTTCGAGAAGCTGATCGACGCGCTGGAAGACCAGGAAGACGTGCAGCAGGTGTATCATAACGTGGATCTTTAAAAGCGGAAAAGCGTGAAGCACACGCCGTTTGCCCTAGGGGCAGGCGGCGTTTTTTTTGTTTAGCAGCGATTCCGGGGAGGGTGCGGTGATGCGATTGTCGTTTAACGAAGCGTTCGATCGGTTTTTGGATCAGCAGAGAAATGAGGCAGCCGGCATGCGGAGGGAGTTGCTGGAGCGGGATTTGACGGGTACGCGCAAATTGTGCGAGATGCTGTGGACGGTTTTCGGTACGCTCGACGATTTGGTGCTGGAGTTCGAGCTGGTCAGCGAGACCGGCGTCAAAATTTACGCGGACGTGTACCACAGGATCTTGCGCATCGTGTTCGAAGCGGAAGGCTATGTCGTTCACGCGGAAAAAATCACCCGCGAAAGGCACTCCTTCGAGCAGATGCGGGTGAGGTCTTTCGTAAAGCACGGCATCAAGTACATGCCGTTCAGCTGGGACGAGCTGGACAAGAAGCCGGACATGTGCGCGAGGTCGGTGTATGAATTGTTGGGCCGGTATGGGGATACTGCGAGTGTTCAATGGATGGAGCTTCCCGTTTATGAACGCGAGATCATCCGATGTGCCGCTATCCATCCCGGTCCCTTCTCCATCTCGGACGCTTGCCAATGGCTTCAATTGGGGGCCGGTCCGACCCGCCAGGTGTTGCGAAACCTGGTCGATAAAAGTCTATTGGTCCCGGAGGGTGGAGGTCCTCATCGCTTCCATAAGCTCCGTCTCTCTGAAGAGGCTACCCGCAGGTGAGCGGGTGAGTTGTGCAAGAAAGTTACATAATTCGGTCCAAGTGGCAGGTGAGCGGGGGAGTTATGCAAGAAAGTTACATAAAACGGTCGAAGTGGCAGGGGGAATGGGAGAGTTATGCAAGAAAGTTACATAAATCGGATGAAAGGGCGGGGGAGCGGGGGAGTTGTGCAAGAAAGTTACATAAATCGGTCGAAGTAGCGGAGGAACGGGGGAGTTGTGTAAGATATGCAACTAGAATAAAAAGTGGACACCTCGTTAAGAGAACACAATAATGAATGTATCTCAGGAGGTGTTCACATGGGTGAACAACGGCAGCGGTTCAATGAGGAATTTAAGAAACAGACGATCAAGCTCCTTCAGGAGCAAGCAAAAACGGTCGAGGAGATCGCCCAGGAGCTCGACATTCCAGCAAGAACATTACATTCATGGAAAGCGAAATATCGTGATTTTAAGAATGAACCCATTGCCTCACTGGATCGCATTAAAGAACTCGAACAACTCGTCAAAGAGCAGCAACGTGAACTTCACGCGAAAGATCGGAAGATCGCTGATGTCGAAGAAGAGCTAACGATTGTAAAAAAGGCAGTGCACATCTTCAGCAAGCCAAAGAACTAAGATTTCAGTTCATTGAAGATCATCGCTCCGAGTTCAATTTGGAGAAGATGTGCGAATTAATGGGGGTTTCCCGGAGCGGTTACTACAAATGGCGGTCTGCTGGTCCAAGTAATCAGGAACTACGTAAGCGTGAACTGATGGGGCGTATTACGTATCACTTTAACGACTCAGAGAAGCGCTACGGCGCTCCCAAAATCACTTTTTTACTGCGCGAGGAAGGTTATACGGTAATTGAGCGGACAGTCGGTTTGTACATGCATGAACTCGGCCTGCGTTCCTGTGTCTCGAGTAAATACAAGGTTCAAACAACCGACTCTAATCACGACTTGCCGATCGCTCCAAACATTCTGAATCAACAGTTTGAAACGCAGCGGCCCAATCAAGTTTGGGTTGCTGACATCACCTACATTCCGTGCAAAGAAGGCCGGCTGTATCTCGCGAGCGTCCTTGATCTTTGCACCCGTGAGATCGTGGGCTGGCGCCTTGAGGACCGTATGACGACCGATCTGGTGCTCGGTGCTTTGCAAGATGCCTATGCAGCCAAGAAGCCGAAGAAGGGGCTTCTCCACCATTCAGATCGCGGGAGCCAGTACGCATCCGATGACTACAAAAAGCAACTTAAAGCTTACAGAATGAAAGCAAGCATGAGTCGAAAAGGCAATTGTTATGACAATGCGTGCATTGAATCATTCCACAGCATCCTTAAAAAAGAACTTATTTACTGCAAACGATTTAGAACGAAGCAACAAGCATACAACGAGATGTTTCGGTACGTTGAGTTCTTTTATAACCGCAAACGGATCCACGGTGCACTGGGATATTTATCACCAGTTCGTTTCGCTTCCAGTTTCAGTAAGAGTAAAGCTAGTTAATTGGTGTCCACTTTCTTGACGTAGGTCCAATAGTTACATAAATAGGGCGGTGAGGACGGTTAACGGAGGCACAAAAAAGAGACTCCCTTAACGGGAGCCTCCTCGTGAATGCCGACTGCTCATACCCCCGCGACGGAGGGCTCGAGCTTGCGGACTTGGTCAATCGTGCCTCCTCCGAGGCATTCGTCGCCGTCATAGAAAACGACGGCTTGGCCTGGCGTGACCGCCTTCTGCGGCTGATCGAAATCGACGCTGAACTCGCCGTTGCCGAGCGGCGTGACGGTGACGCCTTGGTCCGGCTGGCGATAGCGGAACTTCGCCGTGCAGCGGAACGGCTCGCCCGACACGGGGCGGATCCAGTTCACGCCCGTCGCCGTCAGGCCGACGGAGTACAGGCTCGGATGAACGTCACCTTGCACGACGTACAGCACGTTGCGCTCCAAATCCTTGTCGGCGACGAACCAAGGTTCGCCGGTGCCGGATCCGCCGATGCCCAATCCTTGGCGCTGGCCCAGCGTATAATACATCAGGCCGTCATGCCGGCCTTTGACTTCGCCGGTGACGATGTCCACCATGTCGCCAGGCTTGGCGGGCAGATACTGGCTGAGGAACTCTTTGAAGTTCCGCTCGCCGATGAAGCAAACGCCGGTGCTGTCTTTTTTCTTCGCGGTGTACAGCCCGGCCTCTTCGGCGATCCGGCGAACCTCCGGCTTCTGGAGATGCCCGATCGGGAACATCGCCCGGGACAGCTGGTTTTGGTCCAACTGATGGAGGAAGTACGTCTGATCCTTGTTGGCATCCGCGCCGCGAAGCAGCCGATAAGCTCCATCTCGCAATTCGACCTGCGCATAGTGGCCCATGGCGACGACGTCCGCGCCGAGCGCCAGCGCTTTTTGCAGGAATTCGCCGAATTTGATCTCCCGGTTGCACATGACGTCAGGATTAGGCGTCCGCCCTCGGCGGTATTCCTCCAGAAAATATTCGAATACTTTGTCGTAATACTGTTCCTCGAAGTTTACCGTATAATAAGGGATCCCGATTTCGTCGCACACGCGCCGGACGTCTTCCGCGTCCTCTTCGGCGGTGCATACGCCGTTCTCGTCGGTGTCGTCCCAGTTTTTCATGAACACGCCGATGACGTCGAAACCTTGCTTCTTCAGCAGCAAAGCCGATACCGAAGAGTCGACGCCGCCCGACATGCCGACGACGACGCGCACTTTCGAGGGATCCTCGAACCGATTATCGTTTAACACCATTGCATGACAACCTCCTTCCCTGCGGACATGGCCGCAAGTTCTCCTATTTTAACACAACCCCTCGATAAACTCACTTATGGGCGTTTCATGAATATGTCAAGTTTTTTTTGACCACAAAGAGAACAGATGTGTTACCATAGATTTGGAATAGGGATACTGCCTTTTTCGATCCCCAATCGATTACGTGCTGTCTGTCGGCAAGAAAGCGGGTGTTCTCTCTTGAAAATATCAACCAAAGGCCGCTACGGCTTAACGATCATGATGGAACTGGCGGCCAAATTCGGCGAAGGACCAACGTCGCTCAAAAGCATCGCCGAAAGAAACGGGCTTTCCGAACATTACCTCGAACAATTGATCGCTCCCCTCCGCAACGCCGGACTCGTCAAAAGCGTCCGCGGCGCCTACGGGGGCTATGTGCTGTCTAAAGATCCGGAAGGCATCACGTCCGGAGACGTGATCCGGATTCTGGAAGGGCCGATCAGCCCGGTGGATTTCACCGAGGAAGACGATCCGGCCAAACGGGACTTATGGCTTCGCATCCGCGACAGCATCGCGGACGTTCTCGACTCCACGACCCTGTCCGACCTGATCCACTACAAAGGCGAAGGTACGCCGGACAGCTACATGTTCTACATCTAAGCGAGGGAAAGACATGACCTCCATTTATTTCGACCACGCGGCGACGACCCCGATGATTCCGGAGGCCGTCGCCGCTTATGCGGAAGCGGCCGGCGCCGGACCGGGGAACCCGTCCAGCCTGCACGCTTTCGGACGGGCATCGAGAAGCCGGGTGACGGCCGCGCGGGATACGCTCGCTCGGCTGCTCGGCTGTATGCCTTCCGAATTGGTGTTCACGGGCAGCGGGACCGAAAGCGACAACTCGGCGCTGTTCGGCGCCGCCGTTGCCCAGCGCGCCAAAGGCCGGACAGGCATCGTGACCACGGCCGTGGAACACCATGCGGTGCTGAATGCTTGCTTGCAGCTGGAAAAGCAAGGGTTTCGCCTGACCGTGCTTCCCGCCGACGAAACGGGACGAGTATCCCCGGAAGCCGCGGCGGCGGCGATCGACGAATCGACGGCCGTCGTCAGCGTCATGGCCGGCAACAACGAGACCGGCACGCTGCAACCGTACGAGGAGATCGGCAGGATCGCCCGGGAACGCGGCGCGGTCATGCATGTCGACGCCGTCCAGGCGTTCGGCTATGAGCGATGGAACTTACAAAGCCTCCCCGTCGATCTGATCAGCGTGTCCGCCCACAAAATCAACGGCCCGCAAGGGGTCGGCTTATTGTATGTCAAACGGGGAACGCCGTTTCAGCCGCTGCTCCACGGCGGCACGCAAGAACGCGCCCGCCGAGCCGGCACCGAGAACGTGCCCGGCATCTCGGCTTTCGCGGAAGCGGCCAACATCGCCTTCCGCAACATGGACGAGAGGATACGCCATGTCCGCGACGTTCGGGACTCCTTTCTGCAGGCGCTTCAGGCCGAACTGGGCGAAGACGCTTTCCAATTAAACGGACATCAAGAGCTTCGGCTTCCTCATATCGCCAACGTCAGCTTTTTCGGCATGTCGTCGGAAACGCTGCTCATGAATTTGGATTTGGCCGGCGTTGCGGCCTCCGGCGGTTCCGCCTGCACATCGGGCTCCCTACAGCCCTCCCACGTGCTGACCGCCATGAATCTTTCGCGCGAAAGGGTGCAATCCGCCGTGCGTTTCAGCTTCGGATTCGGCAATACTAGAGAAGAAGCGGAAAAAACGGCGAAAATTATTGCAACCATTTCGGCGCGCTTACGTATTAGTTAGCAAGCGCCTGCAAGAAAGAGGTGCCGGCTGTGCTCCAGGCCCAATCCATGATCGGCCTGCCCGTGCTGACAAGTAACGGCGCGAAGGCGGGCAAAGTGAAGGACGTTTGGCTCGACGAATTTTGGAGCATGGCGGGAATCGTGCTCGACAGCCGGGTGCGGCTGCGGAAAGCTTTCAGAGGCATCCGCTGGCCGGATATCGAAACCTGCGGGGAAGACGCCCTCATCCTGAAAGAAGGGCGTTCCGTCACGAAGATGGACAAATCCCTGTTGCTGAGGTCTTTCCTGGGCGGAGTCGTCCGGTTGAAGGACATGCCGGTCATCACGGTGACCGGTCGGCAATTAGGTCGAATATCCGATGTTTACTTTAAGGAGTCCGTGGGTACACCTTTAATAGGCTGTGAACTGACGGACGGTTTTTTAACCGATGTGCTGGAAGGGCGGCGGCGGCTCCTGCTGCCGGATGGGCCCGAGCAAATCACGTTAGGGAAGGATGCCGTATTGGTACCGGCGTCCTATGAACGAGTGTTTACGAGAGACCAAACGCGGAACGCGGAAAGTGACAGGTGAAGACGGATGATGAGATGCCCGAATTGCAATTCCAAGGACATCGGTAAAATCGGTTCCCATCAATTCTATTGCTGGAGCTGCTTTATCGAACTGACGGTGAACGGCGAAAAAATGTCGGTTTACCAAGTCGAAGAAGACGGAACGCTCAGCTCGCTGGACGATCTGTTCTTTAACGAGCCAGTTCCCGAAAGCATTCAAATGAACGGAATGTAAATGGACTCAGCTTTACTGAGAGACCCGGCTTTTCTCGAAAGAGAGGAGCCGGGTTGTTTTCGTTGCGGGGGGTTAGGGGGTTAAGGGAGGCCTCAAGTACATATACTGGAAAAGAGCGCTTGTCCCGGGGGTGGGGGAGATGAACCGGTTTGCCCAAAGTCGCCTATTCGCCGCAATGGTTTACGTCATCCTGGGCTTGACCGCGTTATATTTGCTGGTTCTTGTCCGGCCGATGCTGTGGTCGGTGTACGGTTTTTTCAAAGCCGTACTGACGCCTTTCCTGATCGCTTTGGTGATCTCTTACGTCCTGAATCCGATCGTCAATCTGCTGCATGACCGGAAGGTGCCGCGGACGGCGGCGGTTCTGTTGATCTATGCGGTCTTCGTCGCCTGCGCGGCCGTCGTTCTCGTTAACGTCATTCCGATGTTCATCGACCAGGTCGAGGAATTGAACGAGCATATGCCCGAGTTGTCCATGCGCGCCGAGTCGCTGGCGGACCATTGGAACCGTCACGTCGTTATGCCGGACAGCATCCGGGACGGGATTAACGGCGCCGTGTCCGGGTTCGAGAAGCGGCTCTCCGACGCCGTTTCCGATTTCTTGGGCAATTTGGGCGCCGTCGTCAACGCCGTGTTCCTCGCGATGATCGTGCCTTTCCTGGCGTTTTACATGATGAAGGACATGGATCTGTTCGAAAAAGCGGCGCTTGAATTCGTACCGCGGAACAGCCGCAAGCACGCGATCCGGCTCATGAAGGAGATCGACGCGGCACTCGGCAGCTACATCCGGGGCCAATTCATCGTCTCCTTCTGCATCGGGATACTGGCCTACATCGGATATTTGCTCATCGGCCTGCCCTATCCGCTCCTGATGGCCGGGTTCGTCGCGCTGTTCGACATCATACCGTATTTGGGCCCGTTCCTGGGCGCGTTCCCGGCGTTGATCGTCGCTTCTACGATTTCTTGGAAAATGGTGCTTCTCGTGGTGATCGTCAATACGGTGTGCCAAACGATGGAAAGCAACGTCATCAGCCCGCAGGTGGTCGGACGGACGATGCACATGCACCCGCTGACCATTATTTTCGTGCTGCTCGTGGGCGGAGAATTGGCAGGGGTGGTGGGGCTTATTCTCGCCGTGCCCGTCTATGCGGCCCTGAAGGTGATCGCCCAACACGTTTTCGCCTACTACATCAAGCGAAAAACCGTTTGACAGCGGGGAAATCGGATCGCTATAATCATTTTTGAATTGTACATGCATAAAGCGTCGACGAAACATGAGTACGCCGTAGACCGCGAATCAGAGAGAAGGTTCCGCGTCGCTCCGCAGAGGGGCGCGCGGCTGTGAGAACCTTCGGCGCGAAGGACGGGGGAAGCCGGTTTCGGAGCGCGGCCGCAAAGCCGCCGGCAGGGCCCGTTATCGCCCGCACAAGGAGATTGCGCCCAAGTTCCGCTTGCGGCTCGATAACCAGGGTGGTACCGCGAAGACATTCGTCCCTGATACGTCAGGGGCGTTTTTTATTTTTTTGCCCCCAATTGAAGGAGGACCTGATTGATGAAACCGATGAAATCCGCCGAAATCCGTTCCAAATGGCTCGAATTTTTCGCAAGCAAAGGGCATCACATCGAACCGAGCGCTTCGCTCGTTCCGCACAACGATCCGTCCCTGCTGTGGATCAACGCGGGCATGGCGCCGCTGAAGCCGTACTTCGACGGACGCGTGAAGCCGGAAAACCCGAGAATCGCCAACTCGCAGAAGTGCATCCGCACGAACGACATCGAAAACGTGGGCAAAACGCGCCGCCACCATACGTTTTTCGAGATGCTCGGCAACTTCAGCATCGGCGATTACTTCAAAGAAGAAGCGATCACCTGGGCTTGGGAATTCCTGACGAGCCCGCAATGGATCGGGTTCGAGCCGGACCGCATTTCGGTCACCGTGCACAAAGACGACGAAGAAGCCTTCAAGCTGTGGAACGAGAAAATCGGCCTCCCGGCCGAACGGATCTATAAGCTGGGCGACGACAACTTCTGGGATATCGGCGAGGGCCCTTGCGGTCCCTGCACCGAAATTTTCTACGACCGCGGGGACAAGTACGGCGACCTGAACGATCCGGAATGCTGGCCGGGCGGGGAGAACGAGCGGTTCCTGGAAGTTTGGAACAACGTGTTCTCGCAGTTCAACCATAACAAGGACGGCAGCTATACGCCCCTTCCGAACAAAAACATCGATACGGGCGCGGGGCTCGAACGTTTCGCATCGATTTTGCAGGACGTCGACTCCAACTTCGACACCGACCTGTTCCTGCCGATCATCGAGAAAACGTCGGCCATGGCGGGCGTGAAGTACAAGAACAGCGAAACGACCGACGTGGCGCTGAAGGTCATCGCCGACCACATCCGCACCGTCACGTTCGCAGTCGGCGACGGCGTGCTTCCGTCCAACGAAGGACGCGGTTACGTCATCCGGCGCTTGCTGCGCCGCGCGGTTCGCTACGGCAAGGTGCTCGGCATCGACCGTCCGTTCCTGTGGGAGCTCGTCGCGACCGTCGGAGAGATCATGGGCAGCTACTATAAGGAAGTCGTCGAGAAGCGCGAGTTCATCGAGAAAGTCATCCGCAACGAGGAAGAGCAGTTCCATAAAACGCTCAGCGCGGGTCTGGAGATTCTATCGGGCTTGGTGGAAGGCGCCAAAGAACGCGGCGAAACCGTCATCGCGGGAGAGGCCGCCTTCAAGCTGTACGACACGTACGGCTTCCCGCTCGACCTGACCGAAGACTACGCGACGGAGCATGGCCTCGCCGTCGACCGCGAAGGCTTCGATGCGGCCATGGAAGAGCAGCGGGTGCGCGCCCGTTCCGCCCGCCAAGAGACGGAAAGCATGAAAGTCCAGGGCGGCGCCCTGTCCGATTATGCGGAGGCGAGCGAATTCGTCGGTTACGAGACGCTGACCGCGGATGCGCGCGTCCTCGCCATCGTCGCGGATGACAAGTTCGTCGACGCGGCCGGTGACGACGAGACGGTTCTCGTCGTACTGGACCGCACGCCGTTCTACGCGGAAAGCGGCGGACAAGTCAGCGACCGCGGCACGCTGACAGGCAGCGGGTTTACCGCGAACGTCGTCGGCATGAGTAAAGCGCCCCGCGGACAGCACGTGCATCACGTCGTCGTGACGGCCGGGTCCCTGAAGGTCGGCGATGCGGTTACCGCCGCTGTGGAAGCGGCGGAGCGCGCGGACATCATCCGCAACCATACCGCGACCCACCTGCTGCATAAAGCGCTCAAAGAGGTGCTCGGCGAACACGTCAACCAAGCCGGTTCGCTCGTGGAGCCGGAACGCCTGCGCTTCGACTTCAGCCATTTCGGCGCGATCACGCCGGAGGAGCTGGCGGACGTCGAACGCCGCGTGAACGAGCAAATTTGGCTCGGCACGGACGTCGACATCAGCCTGCGTCCGATCGCGGAAGCGAAAGAAATGGGCGCGATGGCGCTGTTCGGCGAGAAGTATGGGGACATCGTGCGCGTCGTTCGCGTCGGCGATTACTCCCTTGAGCTTTGCGGCGGCTGCCACGTCCGGAACACGGCGCAGATCGGGCTGTTCAAGCTCGTCAGCGAGAGCGGCATCGGCTCCGGCGTCCGCCGGATCGAAGCGCTGACCGGACGCCACGCTTACGCGTATCTGGACGAACAGTTCGGCACGCTGAAGCAGGCGGCCGCGCTCCTGAAGAGCCATGCCGCGGACGTGCCGAAACGCGTGGAAGGCGTGCAGGCGGAAGTCCGCCAGCTGCAGCGCGAGGTGGAATCGCTGCAAGGCAAGCTCGGCCGGCTCGAAGCCGCCGACTTGGCCGGCAAAGCCAAAACGGTCGGCGGCGTCACCCTGCTCGCGGCCCGCGTCAACGCGGCCGGCATGGACGCCCTGCGCAACGTCGCCGACGAATTGAAGGCGAAGCTCGGTTCCGCGGTGCTCGCGCTCGGTTCCGTCGACGGCGACAAGGTGAACCTGGTCGCCGCGGTGACGCCGGATTTGACGGCCCAAGGGCTGCATGCCGGCAAGCTGGTCAAAGAGATCTCGGCGATTTGCGGTGGGGGCGGCGGCGGCAAGCCGGAGCTCGCGCAAGCCGGAGGCAAGGACCCCGCCAAGCTCGGCGAAGCGCTGGAAGCCGCGGAACGGCTCGTTCTCGCCCAACTGGGCAAATAACCGGACGGGGGAGGTTTCGACGAAACTTCCCCGCGTTCGCCAAAAGTTTCGCTCCGCCACGAATTTCCTGTCCGCGATCGAATGTGTTATGATGTTGAATAGACAGATTGGCAGGATTTCGAAAGCGAGGTGCCGGAGATGAGCATGGCGGACAAAAACCATATGGACAAGACGGTTCAGTTCGATGTCGTCGCCGATCCGCAGGAATTGTCCTCCCGGGACATCCTGCTTCAGGTGCACGATGCCTTAGTGGAGAAGGAATACCACCCCATCAACCAAATCGTCGGTTACCTTCTCTCCGGGGATCCGGCCTACATTCCCCGCCATAACAACGCGAGAAGCCTGATCCGGAAAAAAGAACGGGACGAACTGATCGAGGAACTCGTCCGTTTCTACCTCCAGCACCGGTAAGGCATGCGAATTCTCGGTTTGGATTACGGCGACAGGCGCATCGGGGTGGCGCTGAGCGACGCGTTCGGGTGGACGGCGCAAGGCCTAGAGATGATCGAGCGCAAGAAGGAAGGCGACGACTTCAAGCGCATCGCCGAGCTGGTGAAGGAACACGAGGTAGAGTCGATCGTGGTCGGCCTCCCGAAGAACATGAACGGAACCGTCGGTCCGCGTGGCGAAATTTGCATGGCATTCGCGGAGGAATTAAGGCAAAACTTATCCTTGCCTGTCCATCTTTGGGATGAACGGTTGACGACGGTCGCGGCGACGCGAACGCTGCTGGAAGCCGACGTCAGCCGCCGCAAGCGAAAGCAGGTAGTGGACAAAATGGCGGCGGCCCTGCTGCTGCAAAATTATTTGGACTTTCGAGGGAAATGAGGGATCGAGATGGCTGACGAAATAAACGGGCAAGAAGAGGCGGAAATCATCTACATTCCGGACGACGAAGGCAACGAAGAAGCCTTCGAGGTCATCATGCGTTTCGAATTGGATGATGGCACGGACCGCAAATACCTGATGGTCGTGCCGGCGGAAGAGGACGCGGACGAAGAGCAGGAAGTGTTCGCTTTCCGCTACGAGGAAGAAAACGAAGAGATCAAGCTGTATCCCATCGAAGAGCAGGAAGAATGGGAGATCGTCGAAGAAACGTTCAACACGTTGATGAGCGAATTCGGAGCCGCCGAGGAAGACGCGAACGGCAAAGGCTGATCCGGACCAGGAGGTAGGACGGCATTGACGCAGGAAGGTAACGGACGGACCGCTCCGCCGTCGCTGAAGCAAGCCTTCGGGAACTTCGTGGAACTGGAAGGCGGCGGAGGCGGGGCGGAAGCCTACCGGATTCTCGCCGAGCTGGACGTGGGGGGCCGCCGGTACGCGGTGCTCCAATCGGAGTCCATGCGCAAGGAAGGCGAGATCGAGGTGTTTCGGGTCGTCTCGGACGGGGAAGGAAACCCCGTGCTGGAGACGGTAGAGGACGATGAAGAATGGGAGCTTGCCGCCGAAGCCTATGACGATTTGCAGTTCGGCAGCGACGAACGTCCCTGAATCGTGTACAATGAAGAGCGGGCAACCGCTCTTTTTGAACGTTCTCATCCATCCGGAATCGTCCGGATCCATCCGTAGGGGGAAAAGACGTGGAAAGAGAAGACGGATCGAAGCCGCAAGGATGGAAATCCTTCTACGGCGAAGATTCCCTAGACAATCGCACGAACGCCGAAGACGAGGCGGGAACCTCTTCGTCGGAGCTCGATAAAAGCCCGGGACCTTCGGAAATAACGGGCGGCCGTTCGGCACGTTCCGCCGCGGCCGGGACCGGACCGCAGCCGGAAGAACCGCACAACGCCCATTACGCGCCGCGGCGCAAACCCCGCGTGTTATTATGGTCTTTTTTGATCGCGCTCGGCTTGGTCCTGATCGTCGCAGGGGGAGCCCTTCTGTATGTGTGGAACGGCTTGCGCCCGCCCGCGTCCGCGGCTCCCGTCCGCGTAACGATCGATAAGGGGATGCGGGCGCAGAAAGTGGCGGAGGTGCTCGAAGCCAACGGACTCATCCGCAACGCCAAGCTCTTCGGAGGCTGGCTGAAGCTGAAAGGCGAAGGCGCGAGGTTTCAGGCCGGCGTGTACGAGCTGACACCGGGCATGTCGCGCGACGAAATCGTCGCCAAGCTGAACAACGGAGAGATCGTGGCGGCGGCGACGTTCCGGTTTACCATTCCCGAAGGCTTCACGATCCAGCAGATGGCCGATCGGCTCTCGCAGGCGGGGCAAGTCAAGAAAGACGCGTTCCTGCAGGCGGCCGCCAATCCATCGGTTTGGACGGGCTCGACCTGGGCCGCGCAAATTCCGTCCGACGGGAACCTCCGTTATCCGCTGGAAGGATACCTCTTCCCGGAGACGTACGAGATGCGGTCGGGCAGCACGGAAGCCGACGTCATCAACCGGATGCTGTCCGAGCTGGACAAGAAGCTCAACCAGCTGCCGGAAGATTGGCAGACGACGATGCAGGATCGCGGATTGACGCTGCACCAGCTGCTGACGATCGCTTCCCTCATCGAACGGGAAGTCGTCGTCGACAAGGAGCGCCCGATCGTTTCCAGCGTTATCGCGAACCGGCTGAAGAAGAAGATGCCGCTTCAGATCGACGCCACCATCCAGTACTTGCTGGACAAGCAAAAGGAAAAGCTGACGGAAGAGGACCTGAAAGTCGACAGTCCTTACAATACGTATTTGCACCCGGGGCTGCCTCCTGGACCGATCGCCAATCCGAGCCTGAAGTCGATCGAAGCCGCGCTTTACCCGGACCAAACCGATTACTATTACTACGTGACCAAGAAGGACGGAACGAACGGGCATTTGTTCGCCGTCACGTACAAGCAGCATCAGAAGAACATCGAGCTTAGCAACCGCAACGTCAAAAAGTAACCAGTCAGCGCGCCCAGAGGCGCGCCCCGACCCGGCACCACCGCTGCCTGCCGCCTGCTTCGCCGGGCCGGCGGGCGGGTGCCGGGTCGCGGATTTATCGGAGGTGCCAGACCATGTCTTCCGTCGCCAAATCCGAGCTGCTCATCGCGGCCGGGTCGGCCGCGCAAGCGGAACGTTATATTCAAGCCGGAGCCGACGCGGTGCTGATCGGGGAACCGAGATTCGGCATGCGGCAGCCGGGAACCATTCCCGCCGGGGAGCTGGCGGATGCCGTCGCCCGCGTGAATGCGCTCGGGGCCAAGGCTTACGTCAACATGAACAAATTGTTCCGCAATGACGAGCTTGCGGCTCTGCCCGATTATATCCGCACGGTCGCCGCGGCCCAAGCGGATGCGATCGTTTTCGGAGACCCGGCGGTACTCCTGAACGTCCGGGAGCACGCCCCCGGCTTACCCTTGCACTGGAACGCGGAGATGACCGGCACGAACTCGGCGGCCGCCAACTATTGGGGCCGCAGGGGAGCGGTCCGCGCCGTGCTGGCGCGCGAGCTGAACGGGGAAGAAATCGCCGCATTCAAACGCGAAACGGAGCTCGAAATCCAGGTGCAGGTGCACGGGATGACGAACATCTACCATTCGCATCGCAACTTGCTCCAAAGCTACATGGAGCATCTGGGCCGCGAAGCTTCTTTGCTTGACCGGGGGCCGGATAAAGGGCTGTATCTCGTGGAAACCGAGCGTCCGAACGAGCGTTTTCCCGTGTACGAGGACGAATCGGGCACCCATGTCATGAGCCCGGACGACATATGCCTGCTCGAGGCGCTGCCCGAGCTGTTCGAAGCCGGCGTGCACAGTCTTTACGTCGAGCCTCTTCTCAAGTCCGAAGCCTACAACGTCACCGTGTTGAAGAGCTACCGCGCCGCATTGGACCGTTGGGCTGCGGATCCGGCCGGCTACTCGGAGGATCCGGCATGGCTCGACGCCATCCGGGAGTTGCAGGATCCCGAGCGTGAACTCGGATTCGGCTTCATGTACAAGGAACAAGTTTATTGAGCAACTAAGCAAGTTCAAGGAGGGACCGAAATTGACCCTATTGCAGCAAGCGCCTCTTCAAGGAGGCCATAGAGTGAGGTTGGCCAAGCCGGAGCTTCTGGCGCCGGCAGGCAGCCTGGAAAAGCTGAAATTCGCCGTCCACTACGGGGCGGATGCCGTATATATCGGAGGCCAGAAATACGGTCTGCGTTCGAATGCGGACAACTTCAGCATCGACCAGATGCGCCAAGGCGTGGAGTTCGCTTCCCGCTACGGCGCGAAAGTATTCGTGGCGACCAACATTTTCGCCCACCAGGAAGATCTCCCGGGCATCGCGGACTACCTGCGCGAGATCGAGGACGCCGGGATCGCCGCCATCATTACGGCCGATCCGGCGATCGTGGAGACCGCCCAAAAAGTCGCGCCGCGCCTTGAAGTCCACTTGAGCACGCAGCAATCCACGATGAACTGGCAGGCGGTGCAATTTTGGAAGCAAGAAGGGCTTCCCCGCGTCGTGCTGGCCCGCGAAGCGACGATGGCCGAAATCCGCGAAATGAAATCGCGCGTCGACATCGAGCTTGAAGTGTTCATCCACGGAGCGATGTGCTCCTCGGTGTCGGGCCGATGCGTGCTTTCCAACCATTTTACGGACCGGGACTCGAACCGCGGGGGCTGCTGCCAATCCTGCCGGTGGAAATACGACCTTCACGCGGACGATCAGTCCGTGTCCGAACCGGGACAAAACCTGTTCACGATGAGCTCGAAGGACCTGTGCATGATCGAGCATCTGCCCGACCTGATCGAAGCGGGCGTGGACAGCTTTAAAATCGAAGGACGGATGAAGAGCGTCCACTACGTCGCTTCCGTCGTCAACGCGTACCGTCAGGCGATCGACGCCTACTTCGCCGATCCTGACGGCTATACGCTTCGCAAGGAGTGGGTGGAGGAGATCGGCAAAGCCGCCAACCGGCCGCTCAACACCGGGTTCTTCTACGGCACTCCCGGGGCGACAGAGCACATCTACGAGCCGGAGGAGAAACCCGCTCCTTACGACTTCGCCGCGGTCGTGACGGATTACGACGCCGCTTCCGGCATCGCCACGGTGCAGCAGCGGAGCCCTTTCCGTCCCGGCATGCAAGTGGAGTTCATCGGGCCGGGTGGCCGGCACTTCAAGCAGGAAATCGGAGATATGACGGACGCGGAAGGAAACCGTCTGGACGTTGCCCGTCACCCGCTGCAAACGATCAAGCTGCGCGTGAACGAGCCGGTATCGCCCCTTGACCTGATGCGCAAACGCACCGGTTAAAACGCGCCGGATCAGGCTCAGGATTTAAATTCCGAGATCGGAAAAAAATACATTCAACATTAAAGGATTTTAAGATAAACTGTCGAATTTACACTGATAGTCACCACAGAAGCCGTAACGGCATCGTGAGATTATCGGTAAATCGGCAGTTTTTTTGTCTTTACCGAGTTTCTTCGTCACATTTTAAGCCGGAGGGGTATACAGCCAATGAAAAAAACGTGGCGTGACATGTTGGAAGCGTTTCAATGGAGGAAAGGAATCAAAGCTGTCAGCGGCTTGGGCCACAAAGTCGGGGAGCAGTTGAAGGAAACGAAGATCGAAAATCCGATCCGTTCCGTGGGCATGAAGCTGTTCCTGCTGATCATCAGCAGCATCCTCGTCTGCGTCCTGCTGCTCGGGTTGTTCTCGTATAACAAATCCAGCTCCATCATCAAGTCCAAAGTCGCGGACGCCAGCGCCCAGACCGCCGAGCAGACCGCGGGCAAGATGAGCCTGATGCTGGCCGGTTACGAACGGGAGTCTCTCTCCTTCATCACGGACAACGAATTCATGAGCCTTCTCAACACGCTTGGCGTCAGCACGGACGATTTCGAGAAGTTCGACACCGCGCGCCAGTTGTCCGAAAAGCTGAGCCGGGTGGCGATGTCCGATTCCACGCTGGACTCCGTCTCCCTCATCGCCGCCGACGATCCGCAAGAACAGCTGATCACGAGCGGCAGCTCGCTGAATAAAGAAGCGCTCCTGCAGAACAAGTATCTTGAAGATATCAAGAAGGGCAACGGAAAAGCGGTCTGGGTTCCGATGCTTCCCAAAGGGATGGACGGCTCCCATATCTCTCCTACTTTTGCCGTCGGCCGGTATTTGAACCAAGGTAAGCCGCATATCCTGCTGCTCGAGATCAAGAGCAAAGCCCTCGCCGAAGAGATGAAGAGCGTGAAGTTCGGCGAAGGAGGCTCCGCCTACGTTCTTTCCCCGGACGGCACGATCGCGTACGGCCCGGATGACCGCAAAGTGGGCACGAAGTACGAAAGCAAAATCCCGGATGGCTCGGAAACGCTCAACATCGGAGGCGTAAGCACCCTGTCCTCCAAGGGCACGATCGCGACGAACGGCTGGCTCTTGATCGGCAACATCCCGGTATCCGAGCTGGTGAAAGACGCGAAGCAAATCCGCAATCTGACTTTGATCATGTCGGTGGTGGCGATCATCATCGCTGCGGCTATCGGCTTGCTCGTCATGCTGACCGTCGGCCGTCCGCTTGCGCAGCTCCGCACGCTGATGAACGAAGGCGAGAAGGGCAACCTGACCGTTCGCTCCAGCATCCGACAAAAGGATGAAATCGGCCAAGTAGCCGTCAGCTTTAACCGCATGATGGAAGAGATCACCGGCCTGGTGCGGAAGACGAACCAGTCGGCTCTGGAGGTGCTGGAGACGGCTTCCTCGCTGACGGAAGCCTCCCGCAAAACGGCGGGGGCCGCGAAGGAAATCGCGGTCGCCACGGAAGAGATCGCGAGCGGGGCGACGAACCTTGCCGTCGAATCGGAGAAGGGAAGCGACCTGACTTCGCAGATCGGCGAGCAGGTGCAGTCCGTCATCCATTCGAACTCGGAGATGGGACAAGCCGCCGGCGAAGTCGAGGAAGCGAGCCGCAAAGGCTCCGACTATATGGGCACGCTGATCCGGAAAACCGGCCAAACCGAGGAAATGACCCGCTCCATGGTAGAGAAGGTCGACAAGCTGAAGGACAGCACCCGTTCCATTCGCAAAATCCTCGACGTGCTCGGCAACGTGTCCAAGCAGACGAACATTCTGTCGCTCAACGCCACGATCGAAGCGGCTCGCGCAGGTACGGCAGGCAAAGGCTTCATGGTCGTCGCGGACGAAATCCGCAAGCTGGCCGACCAGTCCCGCCAGTCGATCGGCGTCGTAGGAGAGATCGTGGAAACGATCCAGCGCGAAATCGACGAAACGGTGTCCGTCCTGTCAGAGGCGTACCCGATTTTCCAAGAGCAGATCGATTCCGTCCGCGAAGCAAACCAAATTTTCGTGACGGTTCAGGAGAACATGAACGGCTTCGTCAACCGCCTGGATTCGGCGACCGAATCCGTACGCCACCTCGAGGAAGCGCAATCGACGCTGACGCTCGCGATGACCAACGTCAGCGCGGTCGCGCAGCAAGCTTCGGCGACGTCCGAAGAAGTCGCGTCGCTCAGCAACGAGCAGCTCGGCATCAGCGACGGCCTCGTGCAGCTGTCGAACCGTTTGGAGACGGTGTCCAACCAGCTCCGCGACTCGCTTTCGAGATTTACGGTGGCTTAATCCATCCCCCTAAATTAACGGCCGCTCCGGTTTTCCGGAGCGGCTTTTTCGTGCGCGGTTAGCGCGATGGAGAAGAAGGAAACAATAGGAAGAGAGGGTCTACTCGGAGGGATATGCGTTGAACGAACAAGGAAAACGGAGAATGATCCATATCCTGCTGCTGCTGACGGCGGGCTTCTGCCTGATCGCCGTGCGCTTGGCCTGGATGCAGGCAGGATGGGGTGCCGGATCGGGGAAGGGAGTCCGCCAAACGGACATTCCCGCCGTTGCCCGGCAATCGGTGTCCCAGCGATCGCAATCCTTTATCGTGGATCCGGGGAGGGGGCAGTTCCGGGATCGCCATGGCCGGCCGCTGACCGGCGTGCCCGTGAACGGTCTCGTCGCTTTTCCGGACTACGGAATGCCCCGCGGTTCCGAGGAATCGCTTCGAACGGTGGCGGAAACGCTAGGTACGACCCGTGAACGGTTGGAAAGCTGGCTCAGGCAGCTGAAGGAACCGGAAGCCTGGCGAACGCCGCAATCCGGGCGGGTCGCGGCCCTATCGGATCGGCAAGCCGCCGCCGTCCGGCGTTCCGGCCTCCTGGGCGTCTCCGTGCTTCCCGTCCGTGTCCGTTACCCGGGCGACCGGCCTTCTCTCCATGCCTTGGGATTCCTCTCCCAGGACCCTTCCAGGCTGACGGCTCTCTACGCCGGCAAGCTGGAATCGCGCGAATGGAAAAACACGGAGCCCCTTGGCGGCTCCGGCTTGGAGAAATCGCTCGACCGCTTCCTCCATGGCGTAGGAGCGACCGTCGTGAGCCAAATCACCGACGCCGGCAGGCGCCCCCTTGCCGGACTGGGTCTGCGGACGAACGCGCCGAGCAACCCGCATTTTCCGCTGCAGGTGACGACAACGCTCGATCTGGAGATTCAGCGGGCGGCGGAGGACGCCTTATCCGCCGCCGGAGTCAAGGAAGGCGCGGCGGTCGTGCTGGACGCGCGAAACGCCGACGTGCTCGCGATGGTCTCGCGTCCGCTAATAGATCCGTATCTTATCGGCACTCCCGGGACGGATGAACGCAATCACGCGATCACGGCGTTTCCTCCCGGTTCCGTTTTCAAGGCCGTGACGCTGGCGGCTGCGCTGGAGTCGGGGACGGCGGACATGGATTCGGAATTCCATTGCAACGGAACGTATGGGCGTTACGGACTGAAGTGCTGGCGGCATGAGGGTCACGGAAAGCTGACGCTGGAGGAGGCCTTTGCCGAGTCCTGCAACGTTGCGTTCGCGGAGTTGGCGGAAACGATGGATCCGGCTTGGATCCAGATTACCGGGGAACGGCTCGGTCTGGGACGGAGGGTCGGCTGGCACGCGGACGCGTTCGTCGACGGCGGCCCGCTGCGCCTGCTGGAGGAGGAAGAGGCGGGCACGATCTTTCCGAGCAAGCAGGCCGCGCAAGACGGAGGCGTTCGCACCGGCACCGGAATCGGGCAGCGGGACGTGCGCGTGACGCCGCTGCAGGCGGCCAACCTCGTCGTCACGCTGCTGCACGGCGGCCGCGTCTCCGCCCCTCGCCTCGTATCGGAAATCCGGTACGCGGACGGGGGGGCGATGGCCAAGCTGGCTCCGCAATCCTCGCCGTCCAAGTACGGCGCGATCCGGCCCGAAACGGCGGCGGCCGTCCTGAAAGCCATGCGGGCCGTCGTGACCGAAGGAACGGCACGGGCAGCGCTGGCGGAGTCCGGATGGCCGCTCGCGGGCAAATCCGGGACGGCGGAGCTCGCGGGAAAAGCGAAAGCCCGTAACGACCACTGGTTCGTGGGTTACGGGCCTGCGACGGGCGCACCGCGTTACGCGGTCGCCGTATTGATCGAAAACCAGCCTTCCGGGCTCAGAAACCGTGCGGCCGCCGTGTTCGGCGATATTATGGAGCGGCTGCGGCGTTCGGATCTTCCGGCCGGCCCTCCTGCGGGTCGTCCGAATGCGGCTCGAACGGGTGCACGGTGAACTCCTCCCGCGGCAGCCGGATCCAGCGGTGGAAATAGCCTTCGTCATACAAGGCTTTCAGCAAAATCATCAGAATCGGGGCCAAAATCAAACCCGCGACGCCGAACAAGGACATCGACACCATCGCGAAGGCGAGCATCGTGAAGGCGGAGACGCCGACCGTCTGGCCGGTGATGCGGGGCTCGAGAATTTGCCGGGTCGTATTGACGACGACGAGCAATCCCGTCAGCCACAGCGCGAGCGAATTGTCGCCGACGATGAACAGATAAATGATCCAAGGGATGAACAGCGTCTGGACGCCGAGCAGCGGCAGGATGTCGAAAATGCCGGCGAGAAGCGCCACGGCGAACGCGTTGGGCACCTGAAGCGCGAGCAATGCGATGAAAATGACCGCGAACGTAATGCTGATCAGAATGCCTTGCGATTTGAGGTAGGCCCCGATGCCCCTGAACACGTGCTCGCGGAGGAAAGCGAACGCCGCCTTCAGCGTTTTCGGCGAACGCTCGCCGCCGAGCCTTTTCCAGGTTTCGATTTCGAGACTCAGGAAGTAAGCCAAAATCAGGGCGATGGAAAAATTGAAGACGAACGTGGAGATCGACATGGTCGAGTTGATCAGCCAATCGAGCAGGAACTTGGCCAGTTTGCTGCCCCATTCCGTCACTTTGGAGAAAGCGGCGCTGATCTGCTTCACCCAATCGGGAGGAAGCGAGTTGAACTTGGCCTGCCATTCGGCCGTGATGTCGCCCGCATGCTGCGTGAGCAGCTTCTGATAATCCGGCAGGGATGCTGCCAATTGTTTGATTTCGGAATAGAAAATATAGCCCAATCCGGCCAAGATGCTCAATACGACGAGCATGAACAGCAGCATGCTGATCCCCGTCGCAATCGATTTTTTGAGTCCCCACCGGTTCAGCCGTTTGGCGAGCGGTTCGATGCACAGGAAGATGAGGAAGGATAGGAAAACGGGCGTGGCGATTTTGTACAAGTAGCTGAAGGCGAACATCGTGATCCACACCGTAAACGCGATGACGGCGAGATCGAACGCGGTCCGCCAATATTTCTTGTATAACGGAAGCATGAGCCATTCTCCTTGTCCATGTAGAGATCAAGAAAATGATACCAGTTTTGCTCGCAATAAAAAAGATGGCGGGCCCTGCGTCCCAATCGGCGGGAGGTATGATAAAATAGGACTTAGGCACGAACCGCTCGCGCATACATTGTCTACAAGATGGTGGGGAAGGCATTGGAATACATTCTTTGGATCGGTTTTTATTTCATGACGTTTTACGCTTTGCTTCCGGCTCTCATCAGCCGGATTTTCGGTTTTCGCGTCTTCATGCGGGGCAAGACGGATCGTGAAATCGCCTTGACGTTCGACGACGGTCCGGACCCGCTGTACACGCCGCAGCTGCTGGATTTGTTGAAGCGGTACGGGGCGAAGGGCACCTTTTTCCTGGTCGGTTCCCATGCCGAGCAATATCCGGACATCGTCGCGCGCATCCATGCCGAAGGACATGTGATCGGAATCCACAACTACGTTCACCATTCCAACTGGCTGATGCGTCCGAAGACGGTAAGAAAGCAGATTCTAAAGACTTCCGATATCATCAAACGAATTACCGGAAGCCGTCCGGATTATTACCGGCCCCCGTGGGGGATCGTCAACCTGTTCGATTACCGGCGTCTCGGCCATCTCCAGATCGTCCTGTGGACATCGATTTTCGGGGACTGGAAGATTCGCGTGGGAGCGGAGAAGCTTTATAAAAGAATGAGGCGGAAATTGAAGCCGGGCGAGGTGTTCGTGCTGCACGACTGCGGGCGCACGTTCGGAGCCGACGAGAACGCGCCGGCCCAGACGATCGAGGCGCTCGAACGGATTCTGCGGGACGGCTTCGATGAAGGTTACCGGTTCGTGGGCATCGATGAAATGATCGCTTTGACCGAGCGCAACGCCCAAGCGAGCCGTTCCCTGCCCCAAGCTTCGCTGACGTCTCAATCCGCAACGGGTGGTGAAAGCCGAGTGACTGCCGAAGGCAACGAAACGGCCTCAAAGGCGGCGAGATCGGCCCGCAAGGTCGGTCCGCTGAAGAAAGCGGCCGTCGCCGTTTGGATGCTGTGGGAAAAGCTGTTCCACGTCACGTTTCACCTGCAGCCGGTAGGGGACGGGACCTCGTTTAACTACCGGGTGCGCAAATACAGCGGGCCGACGGTCGAGATGCGCGACGGAAAGCGGCTGCGGTCGGGCGACTACGTGATGGAAATGCATTTCGAGAACAAAATGCTGTACGACATGGGCATGAACTCGCGTTCGTCGGTCCATACCGCGATTCGCCTCGTGCGCGAGGTGGAGAGAGGGCTTCCGGATTTGGCGAGGGCGCTGGACACGGCCCGGCACGGGGATAAGGTCGTCGCGCTGTACGGGATCTCGATCATTCACCGCGGTTCGGAGGGTCTCGGATTCCAGACGTTCGAGCTGCCGAAAGGCGTATTCTCGTGGATGACCCATTTGTACTTGCGATTCATGCTGTCGGTCATCAACCCCGAAGGCGGCAAACGGCTTCGGGAGCATGGAGAGCGCCTGACGCCGAGACAGATTATCATGGAGCGGGAAGATTTGCTGGCCTGGAAGGAACGGACGGGCAAACAGCGCCCCTCGCGGGCGTCCCGTTCGGAGGCCGCGCCGACGCCTCTTGCGGTGGACCCGGCGATCGGAGGAGACCATATCGGAAGCACGATGTAACAAGCAAAAAACCGAAGCCCTTATAACGGGCTTCGGTTTTTTGTTGCCGTTCGACACTTTAGATTTTCATGACACCGCCGCTGCTTGCGTTAGTGACCATCGCGGAGTAACGGGCCAGATAGCCGCGTTTGATTTTCGGCTCGAAGCCTTTCCATTCCGCGCGGCGTTTCGCCAGCTCTTCGTCGCTCACTTCGAGCGTGATCGTGCGGTTGTTCATGTCCAGCTCGATCATGTCGCCGTCGTGGATGAACGCGATCGGGCCGCCTTCGGCCGCTTCCGGAGAGACGTGTCCGATCGAGATGCCGCGGGACGCGCCGGAAAACCGGCCGTCGGTCACGAGGCCGACTTTGGTGCCGAGTCCCATGCCGACGATCTGCGAGGTCGGGGCGAGCATCTCCGGCATGCCGGGGCCGCCTTTGGGGCCTTCGTAGCGAATGATGACGACATGGCCTTCCTTGACTTTGCCGTTCGCGATGCCGGCCAGCGCCTCATCCTGAGAGTCGAAGCAGATTGCCGGTCCGCGGTGGTAGCCGCCGACGGACTTGTCCACGGCGCCGACCTTGATGATGGAGCCGCCCGGCGCCAGGTTGCCGAACAGGACGGACAGGCCGCCTTCTTTGCTGTGCGGATTGTCCAGCGGACGGATGACGTTCGTGTCCAGGATCTCGCAGCCTTCCACGTTCTCGCGCAGCGTTTTGCCGGAGACGGTCATGACATCGCCGTTCAGGGCGTCTTCTTTTTTAAGCAGCTCATGGATAATGGCGCTTACGCCGCCTGCGTTATGCAGGTCTTCGATGTGGTGGTCGGAAGCCGGCGCGAGTTTGGAAAGATAGGGAACGCGTTTGGCCACTTCGTTGATGCGCTCGATCGGATATTCGATGTCCGCTTCGTGCGCGAGGGCCAGCGTATGCAGCACGGTATTCGTCGAACCGCCCATTGCCATGTCGAGCGCGAAGGCGTTGTCGATCGAATCCTTGGTCACGATGTCGCGCGGTTTTAGGTCCAGCTTGATGAGCTCCATCAGCTGGCGCGCGGAGCGCTTGACGAATTCGCGGCGCTCCGGATCGACCGCGAGGATCGTTCCGTTGCCGGGCAGGGCCAGTCCGAGTCCTTCGGACAAGCAGTTCATGGAGTTGGCCGTGAACATGCCGGAGCAGGATCCGCAGGTCGGGCAGCCGTACTGCTCGAGCTCGGTCAGGCTTTTCTCGTCGATTTTGCCGGACATATAGGCGCCGACGCCTTCGAAAACCGAGGTCAGCGAGATCGCGCGGCCGTCGCTTGTCCGGCCGGCTTTCATCGGGCCGCCGCTGACGACGATCGTCGGGATGTTGATGCGGAGGGCCGCCATCAGCATGCCGGGCGTGATTTTATCGCAGTTCGGGATGCAAATCATGCCGTCGAACCAATGCGCGTTCACGACGGTTTCCACGGAGTCGGCGATGATTTCGCGGCTCGCCAGCGAGTAACGCATGCCGATATGGCCCATGGCGATGCCGTCGTCTACGCCGATCGTGTTGAATTCGAACGGTACGCCGCCCGCTTCGCGGATCGCTTCCTTGACGATTTTGCCGAATTCCTGCAAATGGACATGTCCGGGAACGATGTCGATGTAGGAGTTGCATACGGCGATGAACGGTTTACCGAAATCCTCTTCCTTGACGCCGGCTGCGCGGAGCAGGCTGCGGTGGGGGGCACGGTCGAAACCTTTTTTGATCATGTCCGATCTCATTTTCTTCGGTGCGGCCATCTCGATTCCTCGCTTTCCCTTATTCCATACGGATTGTCATTCCTTTGAGTCTATCACATTTACGGCCGGATGCACAGATGCACCCGGCATCTCAGTTCTCTTCCGCAGGGCCTTCCTGGGAAGGGAACAACCCGGCCAAACCGGCGAAGGGCAGGTTTTCGAAATGGGCCGTTTTATAGACGACCTCGGTCTCGATTTTCGCTTCCTCGCTAATTTTGTTCTTTTTGAATTGCAGCCGGTCGAACAGCTTCAGCATGATTTCGGCCGTATTCCGCGCGTCGTCGAGCGCCCGGTGGTGGGAGCCCGAAAAAGGAATTTCCAACATTTCGAGCGCGTTTTTGAGACCCATTTGCTGATGCTTTTCCAGCTTGAACGTCTTGGACAGCATTTTTTGCAGGTTGTTGTGATTCACGATCCAATCGGTCGGAATCCCATGCTGGCGGCACTCCTGAACGAGCTGCCGCTGGTCGTCCGGTCCCCAGGCGCAAAGGAAATATTCTTCGGGACCCATCCATTCCACGAAGGAGCGGACCACTTCGGCGAGCGTGCCGGCCCCGCTCACGTCCTGCTGCGTAATCCCCGTGAAAGTTGTCGTATCGGGCGTGAGAAGCGGGACGATGACGGGTTTCACGAAAGATTGGTAGGTGGACTCGACGCGGGGGACTCCGTCTTCGGCTGCGATTTTGACCGCTCCGATTTCGATGATTTCCGCCACTTGGCCGCGTTTGCGCCGCACCGTCATTTCCAGATCGTATACGATATAGGTCACGGCAAACACCTCGAGATTCGTCCGCAGAAAATTACGTACCTATGTATTATAGTCCCCAGTTCGGGATTTGTCAGGGCAAAAAAAGAACCCCGGGAGGGGTTCTGCCGAGAGGATCACAGCGTTGGCTTGAAAAACATGAGCAAAAACAGGACGATGCCCAGCGTGGTGGCGATCCAGTTGATTTTGTTGACTTTGGAGAGTCTCGCGGCGATGTCGTGCGGTACCGGACGGTCGGCCGGTTCGGCCGAAGCGAATACCGTGTCGGCGAGTTTCTGGCCGGCAGGCGCCATGAAGCCGATGACGACGATTTGGATGATGACATAGATGGCGATCGCGCCGTAAATCCAGAGTTGGTCGAAACCGTAATCGCCCAGCCAAGCGAGCAGCAAACCGCTTAACACCGCGAGCGAGCCGAGGATTTTCGGGAATTTCTCCAGCGTTTTCGTATAAACGAGCGAGCTTTTGAGCTGTCCCCAAGTTTGTCCCTGTCTGAGCAGGACGTGGCCGAAATAAGTAGGGCCGATCCCAACGATCGCCGCGACGACGTGGATGAAGACCAGGATGTTCAGCCACTCTTCCGGTACCCCGTAACCATTGATAGACATGCAATACGCTCCTTCCATGATTTGGGTATCCGCAACCCACGAAGATCGTAACATGGCCCCTTAATTTCGACAATATTTTCTTGATTTTCGCGAAAATGCCTGTAAATGTTTCCTGCCTGCTTTCTCGTTGTCAGATCCTGATATAATAGAGGAAATCACCGATAGGAAGGTGCCCGTGGATGAAGTTTTTTCATACCGCCGACTGGCATTTGGGGAAGCTGGTACAGAACGTTTATATGACGGAAGACCAGCAATACATATTGGATCAATTTCTTCTCGACATAGAATCGGAGAAGCCGGACGCCGTCATTATCGCAGGAGATTTGTACGATCGCGCCGTGCCGCCGACCGATGCGGTTCAACTGTTGGACAAAGTGCTGAAAACGATCGTGCTGGATTTGAAGACGCCGGTGCTGGCCGTTTCCGGCAACCATGACAGTCCGAGCCGGCTCAACTTCGGAAGCAGCATCATGAAAGCTTCCGGCTTTCATATCGTCGGCGAATTTTCGTCACCGATGATGCCGGTCGTTCTTCGCGATGAGCACGGTCCCGTTTGTTTTCATCTGGTTCCTTTCGCGGATCCCGCCACCGTCCGGCAGGTGCTTCAGGACGACGGAATCGGATCCTACGATGACGCCATGCGGGCGGTCGTCGGCAAAATCCGGGAATCCCTGGTGCCGGAGGCGAGGCATGTTTTCGTCGGACATGCATTCGTCACCCCCCACGGGGAAGCGGAGCCGAACACGAGCGATTCGGAACGCCCATTGTCCATCGGAGGAGCGGAGCACGTTAGCGCCTCGCATTTCGATGCGTTCCATTACACGGCGCTGGGCCACTTGCATCAAGCCCACAGCGTACGCAGCGACAAAATACAATACGCCGGTTCACCGCTCAAATATTCCATTTCCGAAGAGCGCCACAAGAAAGGTTACTTGGCGGTGAAAATGGATGAGCACGGCTGCGTGACGGTGGAGAAGCGATTTCTGCTGCCCCGGCGCGACATGAGGACCGTCGAAGGATTCATGGAGCAGATCGAGCGCCACGATAGAAGCGAAGATTACATATTCGTTCGCCTGCTGGACGAGCATCCGGTGTTGTCTCCCATGGAACGGGTCCGGGCCGTCTATCCGAACGCGATGCACGTGGAACGGAAAGCGGCCTTGCTGGAGTTGAACGGCCAGGCGGAGACCGCCGCCGCGGGCGACAAATCCGGCATGGACATGATGACGCTGTTCCGGTCGTTCTACCATGAAGCGAAAGGCACGGAGGCTTCCCCGGAAACGGAAGAACTGTTCAGGCAAGTGCTGCGGGAAATCGACCGGGAGGAGGGGGAGCGCCATGAAACCGATCAAACTCACCATGACGGCGTTCGGTCCGTATAAGGACATAGAAGTCATCGACTTCACGGAACTCAAGGAACACCGCTTGTTTCTCGTTTCGGGCAATACGGGAGCCGGCAAAACGTCCATTTTCGATGCCATCTGCTTCTCGCTGTACGGGGAAGCGAGCGGAGAAGACCGGAACGACGTCCGCATGCTGCGCAGCCAATTCGCTTCCGACGACGTCTATACGGCCGTTGAATTCGAGTTCGAGATCAAAAGGCGCACGTACCGCATATTGAGGCAGCTGTCTCACGTGAAGCAGGGCAACAAAAGCGCGACGGGCGAGAAATACGAGTTCGTGGAAACGACCGGCGGCCGGGAAACGATGATGGTCGACCGCTATATGGTCCGCCAGATCAACGAGAGGGTGCAAAGCCTGGTCGGTCTCACCAAAGACCAGTTCGGCCAGATCGTGATGCTTCCCCAAGGGGAGTTTCGCAAGCTGCTGACGTCGGATACGGAAAATAAAGAGGAAATTTTGCGGCGGATTTTCCGCACGCATCTGTATAAATACGTCACCGAGTATCTCAATGAGAAACGGAAAACCGCGCAAAACGATTGCGACCTGGCGAAGCGCGACCTCGACGCGCAAACGATGAACCTGAAGCTGGCGATATCCCAGCGGGAGGATTCCGAGCTTCACCGGGTGCTGGGCGGGGAACTTTACAACACCCATCAGGTTCTCGAGGCGCTGGAGGCGGAAATCGGTTTTTACGCCGCGGCGAAAGAAAGCCGCCGGACGAAGCTGGAGGCCGAAATCAAGCTGCAGCGAGAGCTCACGGAAAAGTACCATCAAGCGGCGGGCTTAAATGAACAATTCGATATCCTGAGCCGGAAGACGACGGAAAAGATCAACCTGGAGAGCCGAATTCCCGAGTTCGAACAGAAGCGGCAGCGTTTGGCGTGGGCCGAAAAGACGCTTCCGCTGCAAGTGCAGGAGAGACACGTCGTCGGCGCCCGGGAGGATGTCGTCGCGAAAGAACGGTCGATGGCGTCTTCTCGGGAAGAGCTCCGTTTGGCGGAGGAGGGGTTCCGTCTTACGGAAGAAGCTTACCGGCTGGAGGAGAAGCAAGAAGGACGGCGGGAGCAGCTCGTCCGGGAGTTGGAACGGCTGGGACGGGATTTGCCGACGGTCCAAGCCCTCGAATCCCACAAAACGCGCGTCTGCCGGCTGGAGAAAGAGGCGGCTCAAGCCGAAGAGGACCTGAGGGCTGCGGATGTCCGGGCGTCCTCCCGGATGGAGGAAAAGAAGGCGCTGACGGAGCGCATCCGAAAGCTGGAAGAAAGCGTGCGGCCGCTGCCGGAAATGAATCAGAGGCTGGAGCGCATGCGTTCGGAAGCGACCCTGCTGCGCGATTGCGTCCAATGGGCCAAGGAGCTGGACAACCTGCGTTCGGAAGAGCGCAAGCAGAAGGAGCTTCACGACCGGAGCGCAAGGGAGTATGCGCAGCTGGAAGGCCGCTGGCTGGAAGGGCAGGCCGGCTTGCTGGCCGGCCATCTGCACGACGGGGCGCCTTGCCCCGTGTGCGGCAGCGCCGAGCACCCGCGGAAAGCGGCCGTGTCCGCGGATATGCCTTCGCGGGAGGAGCTGGAACAGCAGCGGAACCGCAAAGCCGAGCTTGAGTCCGTCTATTTGGCCGGAAAGACAAAACGCGAGCATCTGGAGGCGCAACTGCAAGCCAAAACAGCCGAAGCCGCCGCGCTGGGCTACGCCGCCGACGATCTCGAGAGCTCGTACCTCACCCTGGTGGAAACAGGCAAAAGCATCAGCGCCGGAGTCAAACAGATGCAAGCGGATCAGGCGGTTTTGGATGAATGCAAACAGACGCTGGATCAAACGGAAAAGCAGCTGGAAACCGAGTCGGCCGATAAGGAACGGAGAGCGGCCTTTCATCAAGAACGCCGCACGGCATACTTAACGGATAAGGCACTTTACGAGCAGGCGCTGAACAGCGTGCCGGAGGAGCTTCGTTCCTTGGAGACGCTGCAACGGCGGTTGAAAGAGACCGAGGCGGAGAAGCAAAGAGCGGAAACGGCTTGGCGGCTGGCCCAGGAACGGTTCCAGCAAGCGGGAGCCAAGCTGGCCGCAACCCAAGCGGGCCGGGCCGCCGCCGAGAAGCAGCTGGAAGAAGCGCGCGCCCGGTTGGCTCAAGCCGAGGATGAGTTCCGCGGCGAGATCGCGCGCGCGGGTTTCGAGACGGCGGAAGCGTACCAGCAAGCGAAAATGCCGGATGACGCACGGGCGGAAATGAAGCGGGACATCGACCGCTTCCATGCCGAGCTGGCGACCGTGCGGAAGCAGGTCGAGGAACTGGAAGCGATGCTCCAAGGCAAAGAGCGGGCGGATCTCGCCGCTTTGGCGGCCGAAATGGAGCGGCTCGACCGGCAGGTGGAGCTGACGCGCCACTCGCTCGCGCAAGCGCAGGACCATTACGACAAAGCGACGGAAGGCAAGGAGAAGATCCTGTCCGCCGAGCAACGGTGGAAAGAGGCCGAAAAAGACTTCCAACTCGTGAAGGATCTGTACGACGTCGTCCGCGGGGAAAATCGGTTTAAGATATCGTTCGAACGGTTCCTGCTGGTCGAGTTTCTGGACCGCATCCTCCAGGCGGCGAATCTTCGGCTGCAGACGATTTCCGGCGGGCAATTTTACCTGGCGAGAAGCCGAAGGCAGGAGAAACACGGCAGGCAAAGCGGCCTCGGCCTCGATGTATACGACACGTACACGGAGCAGTTCCGGGACGTGAAGACGCTGTCCGGCGGCGAGAAATTCAACGCTTCGCTGTGCCTTGCTCTAGGCATGGCCGACGTGATCCAGGCATACGAAGGCGGGATTTCGCTGGAGACGATGTTTATCGACGAAGGCTTCGGATCGCTGGACGAGGAGTCGCTGAACAAGGCGATCGACACTTTGATCCAATTGCAGCAGACGGGACGCATGATCGGCATCATCTCGCACGTGCAGGAGCTCAAGCAGGCGATCCCCGCCATTTTGGAGGTCAAGAAAGCCTCCGAAGGACACAGCTATACCCGGTTTCGGGTGAGCTGACGAAGCGTGATGACGAGCAGAACCCCAGGGCGCATCGGCGCCTTGGGGTTCTATTTTTGCGCGCTCTCATATACATAGAGCAAGGGAGCGTGAAAAAGGTGGACAAGACGGTACGGCGGTATTATGAACTCAAGCAGAAGCAGAAAGAAATCGAGCAGGAGCTGACGGATCTTCGCGGGCACATTTTGGCGCATTGCACGGAGCAGGGCGTGACCGAAACGGAGGCCGGCAGCTACCGCGTGAAAATCGTCGCGCAAGAACGCAGGGAGTACGACGACGCGAAACTGTACGGTGCGCTGCCGGATCCGGAGGTGTGGCGGCTGCTCTCCCGGGCGGATCCGGCCAAGATCGCCGGGCTGGTGAAGCTGAACGTCATCAACGAAGAGATTTTGCGGGATACTTATACGACGAAGAGTATCTCGCTGCTGCAGGTGGAGCGGAAGTAAGGCCGAAAGAGATTCGCCCTGACGGTACCGCGGCGGATCTCTTTTTTTGTTGTCGTTTTCGTCAGACCATCTGGTAGTCGGCTTTGTACTCTTTATAAACCGGGTTTTTCCCGCACACCATCAGCCCTTGCCCCCAATTGACATGAACGTTTTCGGTCGGCGGGTCGGAGGGATCGCGGTATTGGAATAATACGTTGCGACGGTTCCGGGTGCTGCGATTGACGTCGGAGCCGTGAATGGTCAAATAGTTGAAGAACAGCACGTCTCCGGCACGGGCCGGGCAAGGGGTGCCCAGGGACAACGGGTATTCCCGGTGGTCCAGGTAGTATTTGCCGACATGGGGCAGCATGCCTTCCTTGTGGGAACCGGGAATGACGCACAGACATCCGTTCTCCATATCGGAGTCGTCGAGATGCACGCTGCCCGCCACCATCGTGTGCTCGGCGTGCGGGAAATAGGGCGCGTCCTGGTGCATCGGGAAGGCGGCGCCTTTCTCCGGCGGCTTCACGAGCATTTTGCTGTGGTGCAGTTGCACGTTGGGGCCGACGATCTGCGACAGAACAGCGGCCATGTTCGGATGGACGGCGGCGCGGGTGAACGCCGCATCGTGGTAATGCACGTCGTGGAAGCCCTTGAGCACAAGCTTCTTCATTTCGTCCGGCGGCAAATAATCGCCTGCCCAAGCCGCGTTCCGGTCAAATTTCGTCCGGGCGGCGCGGTCGATGATTCCGTCGACCGCAGCGCGCATCTCTTCCACTTCCTCTTGCGAGAAAACTCCCCGAACGAGCAAATATCCGTTTTCCTTGTAAAATTCCACGTCTTCTGGTTTAATCATGAACGCCAGCCTCCCGCTTCGAATGAACTTAGAATCCTTACTTTTCGCTTCAATTGTAGATTTTCAAAGCGGCAGGCGTATTTGCAGGACCGTAACGATTTATTGCAAAATCGCGCCAAGGGGGGAATAGGCATGCTGGAATCCGAATTCGCCTTCGCCCAACGCAGGTTGAACGAGACGGCCGCAACGTGCTCGGACGGCCGTCTCTCGTTCCGTATCCTGTACTGGGGCATGGTGTGGCGGCACTTCGACAATCCCGTTCACCGGCACTCCTTTTATGAAGCCTGTTACGTCCTGGCCGGCTCGGGGGAATACGAGGACGAAGGGGAGACGTTCGCGCTTCGGGCCGGCAGCCAATTTCTGTCCTTGCCCGGACATTGGCATCAGATTCGCAGCCGGGAGGGGCTGCGGCTGTTTTTCGTCGCATACGAGATCGCGGAGAGGGAGTCGGACCCCTCGTCTCGCATCCGTTACGAGACGGCGCTGAGCCATAGCGGCGTTCCGACGGCGGAGGATCCGGAGAACGTTGCGGCTTTGCTGTGGAGGGCGTTGTTCCGCCAATCGGAAAACGATTCCGACGAGCGCCTTTGCCGGCTGGCCGGCATGCTGCTCTCCTCCTTCGAGACCGTTTTCGGTCCTCGGGCCAAGCCGGAAAGCGGGGAAAAAGCATATGCCCGCTCTTCTTCCCAGCTGATCGAGCTGGCCAAACGGTTTATCCGCGACAACCTGTCCCGGCCCCTGAAGCTGGAGGACGCCGCGTCCGCTCTGCACGTATCCGATCGGCATCTGTCCCGCATGTTTCGTAAGCACGGCAACGTTACGTTCAGCGATTGCTTGGCACGGGAACGGATGGCGGAGGCGGAGAAAAGCCTGAAAACGACAGTTCGGTCGATCAAGCAAATCGCGGAGGAGACGGGATTCCAGTCCGTGCATTATTTCACCCGCGTGTTCACTGCCTGGTACGGGGAGCCGCCCGCGGCGTATCGGAAAAAACACCTGCAGAGCTTCGACAATCGGCCCTGACGGAACCGAACCGGTAGTGGATCTCTTTGTTGGCGGGTTAACGTGACCAAGCAGATTGAGTCGGGTAAGTTATTGCGTTTGAACACTAATTTCGGTTACCGGAACCAGCTATCGAAAAAGACTCGGCCTCGGGCCGAGTCTTTTCCTTTGCAGGTGACGAACTGTAAAACTTACAGGTTATTCTGTCTTTCATGATGCTGAGGCCGCGTGAACGGGAAAACCTACAGTTTATTCAGCAGGTTTCATGCGTGCTAGTCTCAGATTTGTACATAGACTGTATGGTTTACAGTAGGATGAGCTCGAACGAGTGGGTGGGGGAAATTAAACTGCAGCTTATACAGTTCACGTACCCTACGAGCCTCACCGCTTCGCCTTATAAAACTCGTGATAAAGCTTCATCAGCGCCCGCTTCTCGATGCGGGACACGTAACTCCGCGAAATGCCGAGCTCGCGCGCGATTTCACGCTGCGTCCGCTCGTCTCCGCCGCCATCCAGGCCGAACCTTCCCCGGATGACCTCCTGTTCCCGTTCGTCGAGAATGTCCAGGTTGCGGTAGATCTTGCTTTTCTCGATTTTGAGCTGCACTTTATCCACGACCTCGTCCGTCTCGGTGCCGAGGATATCCTGCAAAGTGATTTCGTTGCCTTCCTTATCCGTTCCGATCGGATCGTGCAGGGAAACGTCCTTGCGGGTTTTCTTGAGGGAGCGCAAATGCATGAGGATCTCGTTCTCGATGCAGCGGGCCGCGAAGGTCGCGAGCTTGGTGCCCTTGCCGACCTGGAAGCTTTCGATGGCCTTGATCAGGCCGATCGTGCCGATGGAGATGAGGTCCTCCAAATCTTCGCCGGTATTGTCGAACTTCTTGACGATATGGGCGACAAGCCTGAGATTGTGCTCGATCAACAAATTGCGGGAGTGAGGGTCGCCTGCGCCCATTCGTTGCAGGTGCAGCGCCTCTTCCTCGTCGGTCAGGGGCTGGGGGAACGCATTGTTCTTCACGTAGGACACGAGCAGCGACAGCTGTTTCAGGAACAGCGCAACCGAAGCGATGAAACCGGGCACGTGAAAGCCACCTCCGGCAGTCAGATCGATGTTGCGAGGCGAAGCATTATCATTCTATGAGGATATCGGCCCATGCGTGCCATGAAATTGCCCGAAGGCTGTTCCCCTTTTCGTTTTGCGACCCGTAGACAAGTAACGGGAAGCAAGATATGATTGTTCTTTTCAAGAGGATCGATATCCGAAAAAGGGGCTTTCGAACGGCATGCGGGAGTACTGGAGGAATTGGGCGGGAGATCTGTCTCCCGGCGTCAGGCGGTTTATCGCCACGGAGAGCCTTTTCGGCATCGGGGCGGGCATTCTGGCGCTTATTTTGAATCTTCATTTGCTGGAATTGGGGATGAATGAAGAGCAAATCGGGCAAATCACTTCGCTCGGGGCGATCGTGACCGGACTTCTGAGCGTTCCGGCGGGGCTGTTGATCCGCTTCGTCGGGCGCAAGGCGATGCTGGTCATCGGCATGCTGCTGACGGGCGCCGGTATCGCCGGCTTCGGTCTGGCCACTTCGCCTGCCGCCGTCGCGGCATGCCAGTTCGTCTATTCGGTAGGCTTGACCGGAATCGTGACCTCGGAAATCCAATTGATTTTCGAATATTGCCCGGATAAAAAAGAGGAGAGGAGGGCGTATGCCCTTCTGTTCGGCATGTTTACGTTTTTCGTAGGCGTGGGGACGCTTCTCGGGGGCGTGCTGCCGTCCTGGCTCGGCGGCTATACGACGGCTTATCAATATACCTTTTTCGCGGCGGCTGCCTGCTACGCGTTGGGAGGAGGGCTGCGCGGCCTGCTTTTGCCTCCTTCCGGGAAAGCCCCGGCTGCCGCAGCGAAAGTCATCCCGGAGCAGCCAAGCGGCCGCCGCGCCAAATACGGTCCCATCCTCGTGCTCTGCGCCGTCATTTTCCTGTCGGGCGTATTGTTCGGCTTGCTTAATCCGTATTTGAACGTCATCGTGAAATACCGGTTCGGCTGGCACGACGAAGCGATCTCGATTTTGCTGACGCTGTCCGGGTTCTTTCTGTTCGCGGGTTCCCTGCTCGTTCCTTCCATGCTGGAAAAGGCGGGGATCCGGAAGTCGTTCGTCCTGTTGTTCGCCGCCAACGCGCTTTTCGCTTTCCTCCTCGCGCTCGCGGTTCCGGCTCCGGTCTTTTCCGTCCTTCTTCTGCTGCGCGGCGGCCTGTTCTCGATGCTCAGCAATTTGCTCGACAGCGAGGCGATGTCCGCCGTCCGGGAGGAGGACCGCAACCTGTTCGCCGGTTGGCGGACGATCGCCCGGAGCGCCGGCAATGCGCTCGCGTCATACGCGACGGGATGGATTCTGGCGGCGTCCGATTACCGGCTGCCGTTCCTGCTGGCCGGTATCGCGTTCGTGCTCGGCTACGTTCTGTATTTGCGGACGATGGAACCGATCCTGGTACGCAGGGAAGCCGCCCGCCGTACATAGTCCGCGTTTCCTCGGCAGATAATGATTGGGTAAACCAATGCTGCAGAGGGGGCGTTTAACCATGGCCGTGAAGTCCTCACCGGGCGGCACCGGATCGTATAAGCCGCTGTCCATGTCCGCGAAGGAATACCAAGCGTTCGCCAAAGCGAGGGAACCTTCCCGTTCCGTCTTTGCGAACGCGGTTCGGGCGTTTCTGGTAGGCGGCCTGATTTGCCTGATCGGCCAAGGGATCCAGCGGTTTTTCATGGCGGCCTTCGACATGACGTCCCGCGAGGCGGGAAGCCCGACCGTCGCCGTCCTGATCCTGCTGTCGGTTATCCTGACGTGCCTGGGGGTCTATGATAAAATTGCGCAGTGGGCCGGAGCGGGAACGGCCGTGCCGGTCACCGGCTTCGCGAATTCGATGGCGTCCGCGGCCATCGAGCACCGCAGCGAAGGGCTGGTGCTGGGCGTCGGCGCCAACATGTTCAAGCTGGCCGGCTCCGTCATCGTCTTCGGCACGGTCGCCGCTTTCATCATCGGCATCATCCACTGGCTCGCCGGGGCGGGAGGCTGACATGATCCGCCAGGGCGCAAGAACTTGGCTGTTTCCGGAGCCGCCCGTCATTATCGGAACCGGGACGGTCGTCGGACCCGACGAGGGCGAAGGTCCGCTGGCCCAGGATTTCGATCTCGTGCACCCGGATCTCGAGATCGGGCAGCCCAGCTGGGAGAAATCCGAAAGGGCGCTTCTCGAGCAGGCAGCCGACATCGCGATCCAGCACGCGAAAACGAGCAAAGACGACGTTCAATTTTTTTTGGGCGGGGACCTGCTGAACCAAATCATCAGCAACTCGTTCGCTGCGCGGACGCTGGGTATCCCGTACCTGGGGGTGTTCGGCGCCTGCTCGACCTCCATGGAATCTTTGGCGCTGGCTTCGCTGCTGGTCGCCTCCGGAGCGGCCGATCGGGCGCTCGCGGGAACGAGCAGCCATAACTGCACGGCGGAAAAACAATTCCGCTATCCGACCGAATACGGCTCTCAGAAGCCGCCGACCGCGCAATATACGGTAACGGGAGCGGGGGCGGCCGTCGTTGCCCGGGAAGGAAGCGGACCCGTCGTCACGGCGGCGACGATCGGCAAAATCGTCGATCTCGGCATCAAGGATCCGTTCAACATGGGGGCGGCGATGGCCCCGGCCGCAGTGGATACGATACAAGGCCATTTTCAGGATACGGGCAGAACGCCCGGCTACTACGACCTGATCGTCACGGGAGATCTTGCGGGCGTCGGGCATCCGATCGCGTCCGAGCTGCTCCGCCGGAACGGGGTTCCGATGGACGAAACGCGGTTTCAGGATTGCGGGCTCATGGTTTACGATGTCGCGAAGCAGAAGGTACAGGCGGGAGGAAGCGGCTGCGCGTGCTCGGCGACAGTCGCCTACGGGCATTTGCTGAAGCGGATGGCCCGGGGAGAGCTCAAGCGGATTCTCGTGGTGGCGACGGGCGCGCTGCTCAGTCCGCTCTCTTACCAGCAGGGCGAATCCATTCCATGCATCGCGCACGCGGTGGCCATCGAAGCGGGGGCGCAAGCCGCCGGACAAGGAGGAACGATCTCATGATGCAATACCTTTGGGCGTTTTTGATCGGGGGAGGCATTTGCGTGATCGGGCAGCTTCTCTTCGACGTCGCGAAGCTGACGCCTGCGCACACGATGTCGCTGCTCGTCGTGCTCGGCGCGGTCGTGGACGGCCTCGGCTGGTACGATCCCCTCATCAAATTCGCCGGCGCCGGCGCCACGGTTCCGATTACCAGCTTCGGGAACGCGCTCGTGCACGGGGCGCTCACGGAGCTCCAGCGGGACGGTTGGATCGGCGTGATCACCGGCATATTCGAGGTGACGAGCGCGGGCATATCGGCCGCGATCATTTTCTCGTTCCTTGCCGCGCTGGCGGTCCGGCCCAAAGGCTGAGCCGCGTGCGCATTTATAAAAAACCGCTAAAGAAACGGCCAAACCGGTACAACCGGTTTGGCTTTTTTGCTATTGTTTTTTGTAGGATTCTAAAATTTACGGTAGTAACTTTATTTCGGTATAATAACAGAGAATACTTTTTTTCCCATAGTGATTCCATAGGAGGAAAGCGGCATGGATCATCGCGAAGCGGCGCAATTATTGGATCAAATTCGATTGAATATGGAATCTTGCATTTACGGCAAAAAAGACGAGATCGCCTGGATGCTGACCGCTTTGCTGGCCGGAGGCCACGTGCTGATCGAGGACGTGCCGGGAACCGGCAAAACCCAGATGGTGAAAGCCCTGGCCATGTCCGTCGGCGGACTGTTCCATCGGATCCAATGCAACCCTGACTTGCTTCCTACCGATATTACCGGCGTTTCCATCTATCACCCGAAACAAGAAGAATTCGTGTTCCGCCCCGGACCCATCATGGCCAACATGCTGCTGACGGACGAAATCAACCGGGCGACGACCAAAACCCAATCCGCGCTGCTGGAAGCGATGGAGGAACGGAGGATTTCCGTCGACGGCCAGACCTATCCGCTGCCGCATCCTTTCATCCTGTTCGCGACGCAGAACCCGATCGATTTCGAGGGAACCTACAGCCTGCCGGAGGCGCAGCTCGACCGCTTCCTGATGAAAATCAAGCTCGGCTATCCCGACGAAGCCTCCGAGAAAAGGCTCGTACTGGAGTCTTCCGCGGGCCGGGCGGCCGAATCGCTGAATCAGTGCGCGACGGTCGATGACGTGGCCCGCATGCAGAAGATGGCGGAGGAAATCCATCTGGAAAACGTCGTCGCCGATTATTTGATCGCCCTCGTTCGCGGGACGAGAACCCACCCTTCCGTCCTGCTCGGTGCCAGCCCGCGTGCCGCGGTCGCGCTTGCCTCCGCGGCGAAAGCTTATGCGTTCCTGCAACACCGCGCGTTCGTCCTGCCGGACGACGTGAAGGCGATGGCGCCGCTCGTTCTCGGCCATCGCTTGCATCTTCGCTCCGAAGCCCGGATGCAGGGGAATTCGACGCTCGGCGTGCTGCAGGACATTCTCGGGCGTCTGCCGGTTCCGGTCGGCTTGGAGCGCTGATCATGAACCGCCTGTCCGTATCGCGCGTGTGGCTGCCCGGAGCGCTGCTGTACGCATGCTCGGCTTTTTACGTGCTGTTTCAGGGCGGCAAAACGTCGCTCATGCTTTTCGTGATGCTGAACGCGCTCATCGTTTATTTGCTGCTCGGACGCTGGAGCGGCATCGGCGGCGTGCAAGGCACGAGGTCGATCGTGGGCAGCGCCGCGGAGTCCGGTTATCTCACGGCCGGCATGCGGGTGCAAATTCGGTTAAAAATGCAAATCCCCGGCTTCTGGCCGGTCCCTTACGTCATCGTGCGCGACCAGCTCGTACGCCCGCTGGCCGACGATTCCCAAATTTACGAATTGTCCTTCGTGCCGGATTACCGGAGACGGGGGGAGGTCGTCTATGAGACGGCGCCGCTGCGTCGCGGCCGGTACCGTTTCATGACGACGGAATGCTCGACGCGGGACATTTTCGGCTTGTTCGAGCATCAAGGCAAGTTCACCGAACCGCTGGACCTGCAAGTGTATCCCCGGATGATCGCGCTGAAAGACTGGGTCATGCTGAGACGCTCGCAGAGAGGCGTGTTCCAGCATACGTTCACTTCCAAATGGGCGAAGGAAACGACCCAGTTCGACGGGGTGCGGGAATATGCCCAAGGCGACCGCCTGTCCAGGATCCACTGGAACGCGACGGCCCGCACCGGACAGTGGAAGTCCAAGGAATTCGAGCGCGAAGCGTTGCCCCGGATCGTTTTCCTGCTGGATCGCGCCGCTACGTCGTACCGTTCCTCGGAGCAGTTCGAGCTGGCGGTCTCGGTCGCGGCTTCCTTGCTGGAATTGGTGGTACAGCGGGGCATGCCGGTCGGTTTCGTTTCGACGGGCCGCAAACCGGCCTGGTTCGGAGCCGGCCGCGAGCCGGTGACCCGCGACGAAGTGCTTCGCCATCTGGTCGACGTCGAGGCGGACGGGAACTTGCCGCTCAGCCATTGGATCGCCCAAACGGCGGAACGGTTCGAGCCCGGCGTGCAGGTCGTCGTCATCAGCCCGACGGCCGACGAACAGGTTTCCGCGGCTTTCACCGCGCTGGAGGCCAAGAGAATGATTCCGTCGCTGCTCCATGTTTCGGAAGCGGTTTCGAGCGAAGAGCAGAAACGGAAATACCGGCAATGGGAGCAGCTTAGCAAAGCCAAGCAATGGGACTGCAGCTCGGTTTCCCGCTTGGAAGACTTGCCCGCGGCGCTGGGGGTGGCATCGGCATGAACGGGAGTTACGCCGGATTACAGACCAAATCCAAGTCCCGATGGGGCATCGAGTTTTGGGGTTCCCTGTTCCTCGACCGGTTCCATCGCCTGTTCGCCGTCATTATCCTGCTGCAGCTGATCCAGTGCTTCCAGGATTACTGGTGGGACGAAACGTATTCGGTTCTGTACGGGATTTTGGCGGTGACCGCGGTTTGCGAGCTTGCGTTCGCGCGCCGTTACGGAATCAGGCTGGCGCTGGAAGCGGTCGCCGCCGTCGTCCTGGCCGCTTCGTATTCTCCGCTCTTCGAGTGGACCGGCTGGCCGGAGCATTGGAAGTCCCAAACGGAATGGAACTTGTTTTACGAGTCTCACGTCGCTTCCCTGCATCCATTCGTCGAACTGGCGATCGGCGCGGTGCTGGCCGTCCATGTCCTGTCCTGGATCGGCCGGAGCAGGAGGCTCATGCTCGTCATCCTCATGACGTCCGTCGGCGTCATGGCCGCGTTCGACTCGTTCTTCCCTTTCGAGTTGTGGCACAACATCGCCTGGATCGTCGCCGCGGGACTCGGCTGGCTCGTCGTCCTGCATCTCCGCGAGCTGCGCGCACGCCATCCCGACAGCTGGGCGGCGCTGGCCGAAAGGCCGATCGAGCTTGCGCTGCCGGCGGTCATCGTCATCGCCCTGCTGCTGCTCTCCGGTATTTACATGCCAAGGGCTCCCGCGCTGCTGGAGGATCCTTATACGATCTGGTCGGAAGCCCAGGGCCGCGAAGTGCCTTCCCTGGCCGGGGAAGGCGGCATTCTCGGCAGCAGCAGCTCCAGCGTAAACGTCAGCAGCGGCTCCGCTTCTTCGGGATACGGCCGGGACGACCGCAACATCGGCGGCGGCTTCGATTTCGACTACTCCCCCGTGATGACGGTGCAAACGAACCGCAGAAGCTATTGGCGCGGGGAAACGAAAGCCGTCTACACCGGCAAAGGGTGGGGAGACAGACGCGGGATCCAAACCGCGCCGTTGGCCGAGGGCGGATTGACCCACTTTTCGATTCCCGGCAAGGCCGACGGCGCGCAAACCGAGAAAATCACCCAGACGGTCACGATGCTGCGGAAGGACCGGCTGCCCGTCCTGTTCTCGGCCGGCCAGGCGAGCCGCGTCGCCGTGCTCGAAAGCGACGCCAACGGCACGATTCTCGCCAACGCGGAAGAAGAGGAGCTTCGCTTCCGCCGGCCCGCGCGCGTGCAAACCTACACGCTCGAATCCGAGGTGACGATGCTGGATAAGACCGCCTTGCGCGCGGCTGCCGCACCGTCCCCGGATACGGCGTCGATCGACCTCGCCCCGTATTTGCAGCTGCCGGACAGCTTGCCGGATCGGGTGAAGGCTTTGGCGCGGGAGGTGACCGCGTCCGGGACGAACGAATTCGATAAAGCCGCATTGCTGGAAGACTATTTGAAGAATACGTATCCGTACAACAATAAGCCGGACGTGAGCAAACAGAAGAGCGCGGACATCACCGACGCCTTCCTGTTCGAAATCAAAGAAGGTTACTGCGATTACTATTCCACGGCGTTCGTCGTCATGGCCCGCTCGCTTGGCATTCCGACCCGCTGGGTCAAAGGCTACGCCTCCGGGGTCGACCCCACGAAGGTGGACACCATGAGATTCGGCGGCGTGCTGGTCGACCCGGACGGCCCGGGCACCTACACGGTCCGCAACGCGGACGCCCACTCCTGGGCGGAGGTATACTTCGAAGGGTACGGCTGGATTCCGTTCGAGCCGACGTCCGGATTCAGCGTGCCGCTGCCGGTGCCGTCCAACGCCGCAGCGGAGCCGGTCACGGATCCCGCAGCGGCCGACGAAACCGATGGCGCGGCAACGAAGGCGACATCGTTCGGCTGGGCCGTTCCCGTTGCCGGTGCCGTCGTCATACTGGCCGCCGCCGTCATCCTCTTCCGGAAGCGTAAGGGCGCAAGGAAGCTGTGGAACCGGATCCGCTATGCCGGAGCTTCTCCCGACCAGCGCATCATCCGCGAGATGGAGCGGCTGCTCCGCTTCTTGAAACGGCGCGGGCTGAAGCGGGAAGAGCACGAGACGATGCGCGAGTCCTTCCGCCGCTGGGGCGAGAAATTCTCGTCGCTGCGAACGGATTTCGACGGCATACTGGTCCGGTTCGAAACGGCCCGTTACGGCAACCAGACGGGCGCGGAATCGGACGCCAAGGATTTCGCGGCCGCGGTCGAAAGATTGCGCAAAGCGTTATAACGCAAGCGCTCCATCAGTCGGGAAAGCCCGCTCGGGCTTTCCCGTTTTTTTTGCAAGCCCTTTTGGGGTATGGTATATTTTGTTCATCATTCAAGGAATCCAAGGCGACGACAGGAGATTTGTGGATGTTCGAGCGATTGCTGCCCGATCAAATCGTGAAAACCGTTTTCGATATCGATTTGAACGAATTGAAAGCCCGGAACGTCCGGGGCATCATTACCGATTTGGATAATACGCTGGTCAGCGCCAAAACCCCGCTCGCGACTCCCGAGCTGGTGACGTGGCTGGACGGCGTGAAGGATGCCGGCTTGAAAGTCGTGATCCTTTCCAACAATAACCTGACCCGCGTGTCCAAATTCGCGGACCCGCTGGGCATTCCTTACGTGCCGATGGCGCGCAAGCCGGCTCACAGGGCGTTCCGCAAGGCGCTGGATAAGCTGGGTCTCGCGCCGGAGCAAGCGGTCGTGGTCGGCGACCAAATGATGACCGACGTGCTCGGCGGCCGGCGGATGGGGCTGCACACGATCCTGGTGACGCCGATCGCGCTGGGGGAAGAAGGCTTCATGACGCGGATCAACCGCCGCATCGAGAAAATCGCGCTTTCCCGGCTCCGGCGCGCCGGAAAGTGGCCTACCCAAGGGGGGAAAACGAAATGACCCCGTCTTCCTCGGCGGTTTTCCGCTGTTCCGGCTGCGGAATCCCGCTTCAGACCGAGCATAAGGATCGGCCGGGCTACGTCCCTTCATCCGCGAAGGAACGGGAGCCGGCCGTTTGCCAGCGCTGCTTCCGGATCAAAAACTACAACGAAGCCTCGTCGGTCACGGTCGACCAGGACGAATTCCTGAAGCTGCTCGGCGGCATTGCCTCGACCAATAGCTTGGTCGTCCATATCGTCGACCTCTTCGATTTCGAAGGCAGCATGATTTCCAGCCTGCAGCGATTCGTCGGCCATAACGAAGTGCTGCTCGTCGTGAACAAAATCGACCTGCTGCCGCGCGTGACCAACTTTAACCGGCTGCGCAACTGGGTGCAGAAACAGGCGAAGGAGAACGGCCTGCGCGTCGTCGACGTCGTGCTGTGCAGCGCGAAGCGCGGCACCGGTTTCGACCGGGTGGTCGAAGCGGTCGGCCGGCTGCGGGGCGACCGCGACGTCTACGTCGTCGGCGCGACGAACGTCGGCAAGAGCACGCTGATCAACCGCCTGATCTCGGATTACAGCGACCTGCACCAGGAGCTCACCGTATCCCGTTATCCGGGCACGACGCTGGACGCCGTGCACATTCCGCTGGACGACGGCAAGCATATTGTCGACACCCCCGGCATCGTATACGAATCCCGGCTGACGGAGATCATCCCTCGCGAGGATCTCGGCGCCGTGCTTCCGGACAAGCCGCTGAAGCCGCTCACGTACCAGCTGGACGAGAAGCAGACGCTATTCTTCGGAGCGCTGGTTCGTTTCGACTTCGTGGAAGGCGAGCATCAGTCGTTTACGGTTTACGCGTCCTCCGGCATTCCCATCCATCGGACGAAGCTTGAGCGGGCAGACGAATTGTACGAAAACCACAAGGGCGTCATGCTCGCACCTCCGAACGCGGAGGGATTGGCGACTTTGCCGGCTTGGACGCGCCACCGGCTGCGCATCGCACGAGGCGCCAAGCAGGACGTTTTCGTATCCGGACTCGGCTGGATCAAGGCCAACTCCGAATCGGGCGCCTTGATCGACGTTTTCGCGCCGAGGGGCATCAAAGTGATGCTCCGGGATTCGATGATCTAGCCGTTCGGCAGGAGAGGAGAACGCAAACGGCATGGACAGCAATACCATGATGTACGGCGTGATCGGGGACCCCATCGGCCATTCGAAGTCCCCGCTCATGCAGAACCGGGCCTTCCGGGAAACGGGGGTCAACGGCGCGTACGCCGCGTTTCGCGTCGCCCCCGAGCGGCTGGGAGAAGCGATCGCCGGCATGCGCGCGATGGGGTTTCGGGGGCTGAACGTCACGATTCCCCACAAAGTGGCCGTCATGGCCTTTTTGGACGAGATCGACGAAGGCGCGCGCGCAATCGGCGCGGTTAACACGATCGTGAACGAGAACGGCCGGCTGATCGGCCGCAACACCGACGGAATCGGCTATGTCCGCTCGCTCAAAGAGGAAGCGGAACCGGAGCTGGCCGGCAAACGGATCGTCGTGCTCGGCGCGGGAGGCGCGTCCCGGGGCATCCTGTGGGCGCTGAACCGGGAGCGTCCGGCTTCTCTGCAGGTGGCGAACCGGACGTGGGACAAAGCCCGGGAACTGGCGGACAGTCTGGCGGAAAGCCAGGCGCCGGCCGTTCAAGCCGTCCGCTGGGAAGAGCTGAAGGAAGCGTGCAGTGAGGCGGACATCGTCATCAATACGACTTCCGTCGGCATGGCACCGCACGTGGAGGAGACGCCGATCGATCCGTCCTGGGTCCGCCCGGGCGCGGTGGCGAGCGACCTGATCTACAATCCGCTGACGACGACGTTTTTGCAGCAAGCTCAGGAGAGGGGCTGCCGAATCCACGGCGGTCTCGGCATGTTCGTTTACCAAGGCGCTTACGCCTTCGAATATTGGACCGGAGTCCCGGCCCCCGCGGCGGCCATGCGGGAAGAAGTATTGGCCTCATTCACAGGAAAGTAGGAACTTCATATGCTGACCGGAAAACAAAAACGGCATCTCCGTTCGCTCGCCCACCATCTCGATCCGATTTTTCAGATCGGCAAGGGCGGCACGAACGAGCACTTGATCCGCCATATCGAAGAGGCGATCGAAACGCGCGAGCTGATCAAAGTATCGGTATTGAACAACTCCCTGGAGGAAGCGCGGGACATCGCGCCGGAGATCGCGGAAGCGGCCGGCTGCGAGCTGGTGCAGGTCATCGGCAAAACGATCGTGCTGTACAAACAGGCGAAAGAGGAGAAAAACCGCACCATCGAGCTTCCCAAGTAATGCGAGGAGGGCGGGATCCCATGAGGCGGACCGGTTTATTCGGGGGTACGTTCGATCCGATTCATTTCGGGCATTTGCTGGCGGCCGAAGCGGCGCGCGAAGCCGCGAAACTGGAGGAGGTCTGGTTCATTCCGACCTTCGTTCCGCCCCACAAGCCCCAGCCGGGAGCCGATTCGGAAACGAGGCGGCGTTTGCTGGAATTGGCTTTGGCGGACAGCCCGGCGTTCCGGGTCGAGGACCTGGAGCTGGCGAGGGAAGGCGTCTCGTATACGATCGATACCGTGAACGCGCTGCTTGAGCGGCATCCGGACCGGACGTTTTATTGGATCGTCGGCTCGGATATGGTGAAGGACCTGCCCAATTGGCGGCAGTCGGAAGAACTCGCGGAGCGCGTGACGTTCATCGGGCTCGAAAGGCCGGGGGAGCCGTGCGACGATACGGAGCTTCCGCCCTATATCCGCAGGAAACTGCTCCGGGCTTCGATGCCGCCGATGGGGCTGTCGTCCACGGATATCCGCCGCCGCCGCAAGGAGGGCCGGTCCTTCCGTTTCATGACGCCGGAGCCGGTTTACGAATGGATACAAAGGAATGGTCTCTATGAATCTTGAAGCCCTCCGCGAGGCCACGAGCCGGCAAATGCCGGAAAAGCGCTGGAAGCATACCCTCGGCGTCGTGGAAACGGCGATAAAGCTGGCGAAACAGTATGGCGGGGACGCCGCGAAGGCGGAGCTCGCCGCGCTGCTGCACGACTACGCGAAAGCATGGCCGATCGACCGGCAGGAGCAAGCGATCCGCGACAACGGCCTGCCCCAGGAGCTGCTTGCGTTCGATAAAGAGCTGTGGCACGCGCATGTCGGTGCTTGGGCCGTCCAGCAAGAACACGACATTCGGGACGAGGAAGTGCTGGACGCGATCCGGTACCACACGTCCGGTCGCGATAAGATGACGCTTCTCGACAAGATCGTGTGCTTGGCCGATTACATCGAGCCGGGCCGCGATTTTCCCGGCGTGAATAAGATCCGCCGTCTGGCGGAGCATAGTTTGGAAGAAGGGCTTGTCGCAGGGTTCGATTCCACGGTTACCCTGCTGGTGGAGAAAGGCAAACGCATTTTTCCTTTGACGGTAATCGCCCGTAACGGACTGATCGAAGAAATCAAACAACGCGGTCGAACCGAACGCAATGGAGGTTGAGACATGGCAGGAAAATCGGAACAACTGCTCAAAACGGTCGTAGCCGGAGCCGAGGATAAGAAAGCCCACGATCTCGTGGCGCTTGATTTGCAAGGCATTTCGCTCGTCGCGGACTATTTCGTCATTTGCCACGGCAATTCCGATACGCAGGTGCTGGCGATCGCGACGGAAATCCGCAAACGCGCGGAGGAAGGCGGCTTCCGGGTCCGCTTGGAAGGCATGGATACGGCCCGCTGGGTATTGATCGACATGGGAGACGTCGTCGCGCACGTGTTCCATAAGGACGAACGCGAGTACTATCATCTCGAGCGTCTGTGGTCCGACGCGAAGGCCGTGGAAACCGTATGACGCTCCAAGCCGGCACGACCGAGCGCTTGAAGGTCCGCAGGGAGACGCCTCCCTACGGCTGGTTCGTCGGCGAAGGGGACGAAGGCGGCGCGGAAATTCTTTTTCCTTACGGAGAAGCGGTCGTCAGCCGTCCCCAGCCGGGCGACGAGACGGAGCTCTTCCTGTTCCATGACGACAAAGGGCGGCTGACCGCCACGCAGCGGAAACCGCTCATTCAACTGGGCGAAATGGCCCGTCTCGCCGTGGCCGACTTTCACCCCCGCTTCGGCTACTTCCTCGAAATGGGCATCGGCCGCCAGCTGCTGCTTCCTCTCAAGGAACTGCCGGAAGAACGGAAAAACGCGTGGCCGCAAACGGGAGACGAGCTGCACGTCGTCATGAAGCACGACAAGGAAGGCCGCATGCTCGCCCGCTTGGCCAAGGTGGACGATTTCGCGGACGCGGCCATTCGGGCACCCGGCGTTTGGAAAAACGAGTGGAAGGAAGCCTGGGTGACCGACGTTTTCCGCGACGGCGCTTTCGCCTTGGTGGAAGGCGGCGTTATCGGTTACGGAGCGCTCGGGTACGTGCATGAATCCGCCATGGCGGGAACGCTTCGGATCGGCCAGAAATTCAAGGCGAGAGTGGCCCAGGTGCGGGATGACGGCCGGGTGACGCTCACGATGAAGCAGCCGAAAGAAACGGGCCGGCTGGAGGACGCCGACCGGATTTTGGCGTTTCTGAAGGAAAGGCCGGGCGGTGGCATGCCGTATTCCGACGAGACGCCCGCGGACATTATCCAGAAGCGTTTCGACTTAAGCAAGTCGGCTTTTAAACGCGCGCTCGGCAAACTGATGAAAGAAGGACTCGTGATCCAGAAAGCGAGTTGGACCTATTTGAAGGACCGTCCCGAGGGAGCGGCCGAAAGCCCGTCCGGGCAGCCGGATCGGGAGGACGTGTGACGTTTCTCCGGTAACATCCGAGAACGACAGATGGAAAGGGGGAGACAGCATGCGTTCCTATCGGGAATTCGCTTCCGTGTATGACCGGCTGATGGAAGAGATGCCTTACGCGGAATGGCTCATATTCGCGAGGCGGTGCTTCGAAAAGTACGGCATGCCGAAGTCGGTCGTCGATCTCGGCTGCGGGACGGGTAACATTTCGATTCCGCTGGCCAAATCCGGCTTCGAGGTATTCGGCATCGACCTGTCGTCCGACATGCTGGCCATCGCGCGCAGCAAGTGGGACGAGCCGCCCTCCTCCATCGGCACGGGCGGCGGCGCGGGATCCATTCGCTGGCTGCAGCAAGACATGCGCGACTGGGATTTGCCGAGGCCGGTCGATGCCGTCATCAGCTTCTGCGACTGTTTGAACTATTTGACCGAGCCGGAGGACGTCGTGAGTACGCTTCGCCAAACGTACGCCGGACTCGCGCCGGGCGGACTGTTCGTATTCGACGTGCATGCGCCGCGGACGCTCGAGAAATACGCCGAGGAACAGCCCTTCGTATACGACGAGAAAGACGTCGCGTATTTGTGGACTTCGGAATACGATGCGGAAGACCGGATCATCCGCCACGACCTCACCTTCTTCGTGCGGGACGAGTCGGCGGGAGGTGCCGCATCGGGCCTTTACCGGAGGTTTACCGAGTCGCATGCCCAGCGGGCTTACGACCCGGAGTGGATCGCGGAGCGGCTGAAAGCCGCCGGCTTCGAGCTGCTTCATCGGAGCGCCGATTTCGAGTGGGACGCCCCGAGCGAGGATTCGGAAAGACTGTTTTACGTCGCGAGGAAGCCGAAATGAAGATCATAGATCCGTAAAATCAACAAAGCGGTTCCTCCTGCGTGCAGGGGGAGCCGCTTTTCGCGAACAACGCGGTACGGGAATTTGACGAACGAATACAGCCGGTCAGGACGCCGATCTGAACGTGAAACAAGCACCGCCCCAGTCCGAATCTCGATATTCGATCACCCCGCCTATCCGATCCGCGATTTGTCTGCAGATCGTCAAACCGAGGCCGGTTCCCCCGCCCGGGCCTTTGAAGAATCGAGAAAAAACGGCTTCTCTTAGTGGCTCGGGAACCCCTTCCCCGTCATCCTCCACACGGATCGCCCATACGCCATGCCTGTCCTCCACGGTAACCCTCGCTTGGCTTTGGGCATGGCGAACGGCGTTGTGGAGCAGATTGATCATGACTTGGAAAACCTGTTCTTGAGGCAAATCGATTTCCGGCATTTCCGGACCTGCGACAGATACGGTTACGTTTCTTTCGGCAGCGTAAGGAGCGATGATTTCCACCGTTCGTTCTGTCAACTCCCGCAAATTGACCGGAGTTGCCGGCCACTCTTCGCTCACTTGATCTAACTGGGCCATCTCCAGCAGTTTCTCCACCATTTGGATGAGTCGGTTAGATTCGTTTTGGATAACGGAAAGGGCTTGCTCCTGCGGAATGACCTGGTCTTGGATCGCCAGCGCGTATCCCTGGATGGACATGAGCGGCGTGCGAAGCTCGTGGGATACGCGGTGCAAAAATTCGGACTGTTGATCATGATGGTTCCGGATCCGGACGGCCATGGCCCGAAACGTATGAATCAGCTGCCCGATTTCCGAATCCGATTCGCTGGGCGGAATGGCGTTTGCATCTCCGTAGGGCTGAAACTCTCCGACCATCCGCCGTAGTTTCAGCAGGGGACGCGTCGTATTCCAAACGAACAGCATCCCGATCATGAAAATGAACAGGGAACCCGCAGCCAAAGCGATGGCGGTGACCCCGATCCATTGCCGATTGAAACCTCTGAGATCCTCGATGTGGGTAAAGAGCATGAGCCTCGTTTTGGGGCTGTCGATATCCTCTACCGTATAGAGCCATTCGGCTCCTTCCGTGCGGATCTTGCCGGTCGTTCCGCTCTGGCCGGCGGCGGGTACCGAACCGATCCAGGAAGGGATGCTGGAGGCGACGACTTTATTTTTGGCGTCCAGCACGGCGTATTCGGCGGCGAACAGATGGTCTTTGAAACGCAGATCGAGCGCCGCGTCGTCCAGGTCCGCGATTTGTCCGCCGTTCAAAACTTCCAGAGCTTTTTCCATCTGCAGTTCGAGCTGGGTGACGGCCTGGTCGCGAAGGAGATCCGCTGTAGACCTGTAGAATAAGAAAATCGTTACCGCGATGGAAAAAAACATGACAAGGGCCAATGAAAGGAATAAGCGTCCCCGAATCGTTTTCATCCGTTTTTTACCTTGGCTTTGTATCCGAAGCTCCACACCGTCTCGATGGTTACGGTCGAGCCTGCTTCGGCCAATTTTCGGCGAAGACGCCTGACCAAATCGTCCACCGCGCGTACATCGCCTACGAAGTCGTATTGCCACACCTGCCGGATGAGCTGCTCACGTCCGAAGGGCCGATCGGGGTGCGACAGCAAATACGAAAACAAATCGTATTCCCTTGCCGTCAAGGATAATTCGCTTCCGGCGACTTCGACGCGGCGGTAGTCCCGAAACACGGCTGCGTTGCCCCTTCGGAGGGCAGGGCTCGGCTCTTCCGGGTATTGGAATGTTGGGTTGGACGCAACGAGCCGGAGGAGGGATTTGACCCGGCCGACCAGTTCGCGCGGGTTAAAAGGCTTGGCCAAAAAATCGTTGCAGCCCAGCTCCAGTCCGATGATACGGTCGGTTTCGGCTCCCTTGGCGGAAATCATGACGATAGGCATTTCCGTGAAAGTACGCAGCTCCGTCAATAAGGCGAGCCCGTTTGCGCCGGGCATCATAATGTCGAGGACCAAAGCGTCCGGATGGTGCTGCCGGATGAATTCCGTCAGTCCATTGCCGTCGGCGAACGAGGACACTTGAAAGCCTTCCTTGCGCATGTACTCCGAAATCAAATTCAAAATCGGCAAATCATCGTCAACCACGGTAATATGGGGCATGTCCATTCCTCCGGTGATGCGAGTCGCTGTACTCCCATCCTAGCAAAACAAACGACCCGAAGCGAGACGGCTGTCTTCTCGCTTCGGGCGGGTATGTCGTTTTGGCGGTTACTTCTTGGTGGAAGGCTTAGCAACAGATTTTTTCACGTGTTTCACGATTTTGTGTTTCGTTTTCTTCGTTTTTTTCACCGGATGCTTCACGACCTTGCCGGTCGGCGCCGACTTGGTGGTAACCTTGACGGCTGCAGTATGGGTCGCGGTTGTCTTCGCGGGGGCAGCGGCGAAGGCGCTGCTTGCACCCGTGATCAGCAGAACCGCGGTCGTTGCGGCAATCAGGCTCTTGGACATTTTCTTCATGTGGAGTGCTCCTCTCTGAATGGGGTACGTGAAAATCGTAACTCGCAAATTTGGGACAGGTGCTTCACAATTATGTAAAAAGTATGGGAAATAACGGGCGGCCGGAACATCCGCCGGCCGGAAGGGCGAACCTTGACATCTTTTGCATCGGATCGCTATAATCAGGGCATATCTGTTTGGCTTTGATAAGGAGTAGTAGTCCTTGTACGCGTCCCTCAGAGAGCCGGGTTTGGTGGAAGCCGGCGGACCGTGCAGACGAACTCGCCTTGGAGCCTCCGCACCAACCGGACTCGATGCCGTCCGAGAACTGCGGCGTTTCCCCTCGTTACGGGGATCAAGGGGGCGGATTCCCAAGCAGGGAGACGCCAACTAGGGTGGTACCGCGGGATTTTAATCTCCCGTCCCTAGCGACATTCGCTGGGGGCGGGAGTTTTTGTTTTCCATGCGGACTTCAACTAAAGGAGATTCGACCGGCATGAGCCAAGAAAACCAGCAAGGCTACAAACCGCAGACGATCGAGCCCAAGTGGCAGAAGTATTGGGACGAGAACAAGACGTTCCGCACGACGGAAGATCCGGGCAAAAAGAAGTTTTACGCCCTCGACATGTTTCCGTATCCTTCGGGAGCGGGACTCCACGTCGGACACCCGGAAGGCTACACCGCGACCGACATCGTCAGCCGCTACAAGCGGATGAAGGGCTTCAACGTGCTGCACCCGATGGGGTGGGACGCATTCGGCTTGCCGGCCGAGCAATACGCCCTGCAGACGGGCCGCCATCCGCGCGACATCACGGTGGAGAACATCAACAACTTCCGCCGCCAGATCAAGTCGCTCGGCTTCTCCTATGACTGGGACCGCGAGTTCAGCACGACGGACCCGGACTACTACAAATGGACGCAATGGATTTTCATCCAGTTGTACAAGAAGGGCCTCGCCTACGTGGCGGAGGTGCCGGTCAACTGGTGTCCGGCTCTCGGCACGGTTCTCGCGAACGAGGAAGTCATCGACGGCCTCAGCGAACGCGGCGGCCATCCGGTCATTCGGAAGCCGATGCGTCAGTGGATGCTGAAAATCACCGAGTACGCCGAACGCCTGCTGGACGATCTCGAGGAGCTCGATTGGTCCGAGAGCATCAAGGACATGCAGCGCAACTGGATCGGCAAGTCGACGGGGGCGGAAGTTACTTTCGCCATCGATGGTCATGACGCATCGCTGACAGTATTCACGACGAGGCCGGATACGCTGTTCGGCGCGACGTACTGCGTGCTGGCGCCGGAGCATGAGCTCGTCGCCGCCATCGTATCCGCGGACCAGAAGGCGGCCGTCGAAGCTTACGTGGACCTGGCAGCCCGCAAAAGCGATCTGGAGCGGACCGATCTCGCGAAAGACAAAACGGGCGTGTTCACGGGCGCTTACGCGGTCAACCCGGTCAGCGGAGCCAAGGTGCCGATCTGGATCGCAGACTACGTGCTCAGCGGCTACGGAACGGGAGCCATCATGGCGGTGCCGGGCCACGACGAGCGCGACTGGGAGTTCGCGAAGAAGTTCGGGCTGCCGATCGTGGAAGTCGTGGCGGGCGGCAATGTCGAAGAAGCCGCGTTCACGGGAGACGGAGAGCATGTGAACTCCGATTTCCTGAACGGGCTTTCGACGCCTGACGCGATCGCGGCCATGATCGAATGGCTGGAGAAGGACGGCAGCGGCCGGGGCAAGGTGACCTACCGCTTGCGCGACTGGCTGTTCAGCCGCCAGCGTTACTGGGGGGAACCGATTCCGGTTCTTCACTTCGAGGACGGCACGATGGAGACGGTGCCGGAAGAGGAGCTTCCGCTGCTGCTGCCGGACGTGGACGCGATCGAGCCTTCCGGAACCGGAGAGTCGCCGCTCGCCAACGTCGAAGACTGGCTGTATGTGACCGATCCGCGAACCGGCCGCAAGGCGCGCCGCGAAACGAACACGATGCCGCAATGGGCCGGCAGCTGCTGGTACTACCTGCGGTTCATCGATCCGCATAACCACAAGGAAATTTGTTCGCCCGAGAAGCAGCGCGAGTGGCTGCCGGTCGACCTCTACATCGGCGGGGCGGAGCATGCGGTCCTTCACTTGCTGTACGCCCGTTTCTGGCACAAGGTGCTGTACGACATCGGGGTCGTCCAGACGAAGGAACCGTTCCACAAGCTGGTCAACCAGGGCATGATTTTGGGCACGAACAATGAGAAAATGTCCAAGTCGCGCGGCAACGTCATCAATCCGGACGACATCGTGAACGAATTCGGCGCGGATACGCTGCGGATGTACGAGATGTTCATGGGCCCGCTGGAGGCGACGAAGCCTTGGAACACGAACGGCGTCGAAGGCGTCTACCGGTTCCTCGCGCGCGTCTGGCGCCTGTTCGTGGACGACAGCGGCAAGCTGAGCGGGAAGATCCAGGACGTACCGGGCGACGAATCGTTCCGCAGAACCTGGCATAAAACGATCAAGAAGCTGACGGAAGACTACGAGGGGCTCCGTTTCAACACGGCGATCAGCCAGCTGATGATTTTCGTCAACGAGGCGTATAAGACCGAGACGCTGCCGAAGCAGGCGATGGAGCACTTCGTGCAAATGCTGTCCCCGATCGCTCCGCATATCACGGAAGAGCTGTGGGAGCGGCTCGGCCACCAAGGCTCGGTGTCGTATGTGCCGTGGCCGGCTTACGACCCGGCGCTGACCGTCGACGCGGAAGTGGAGATCGCGGTGCAGGTGAACGGCAAAATCGCCGACCGCGTCAACGTGGCGTCCGATTTGGACGAAGCGGGCATGCAGGAAACGGCGCTAGCCCTCGACAAAGTGAAAGCCTTGATCGAAGGCAAGACGGTACGCAAAGTCATCGCGGTGAAAGGAAAGCTCGTCAACATCGTCGCGAACTAACCAACCAGAAGGGCGGCCTCTCCGCGTCAACGGAGGGCCGCCCTCTTTTAATTTTCCAACGCTTCGCGGACTTTCTCCGCATCTTCCCGGAACTTCTCGTGCGTGACCTGGAAGACGGCGGGAAAGGCTCCGGCCGTGGCGTTTCGGAGCGTTTCCAGGGCCGCTGCGGTTATGCCTCCGGGCACGGACACGCGCTCCTGCAGCTGTTGAGTGGTGAAGCCGTGTTCGGTCAGCAGCCTGGCGGTTCCGAGCAGCATCTCGGCCGCCATGCAAGACGCGGTTTCGGGAGACATGCCCGCGTGCCGGACGGCCGCCTCGGCGAACTCGCCCAGCAGATAGGCGAAAAACGCCGGTCCGCAGCTGGACAGGTCCGACGCGGCGCGGACCTCGCGTTCCCGGATTTCGATCGGCCGGCTGATGGCCGAGAACAGCTCCGTCACGATGGCCCGGTCTTCCGGCGTAAGCCGGGTACCCCACATGACCAGGGAAGCTCCGGAACCGGTAGCGTTCACGATGCTGGGGACGATCTTCGCGACTTTGCAAGGCAGCCGTTCTTCCAACTGCTCCAGCATCACGGGGCTCGTAATGCTGATCGCGATCTGGCCGGGAAGCAAAACCGGGGCGATATCCGACAGGACGGACCGGAAGTCGGACGGTTTCACGCAGAGGAACAGCAGATCCGCGCCGATGGCGGCCTCGGCATTCGAGGATGCCGGACGCAAGCCGGGAAACCGCTGCGCCAACGCTTCGGCCTTTGAGCGGGTTCGGGTCGCGACGGTGACGTTTTCGGGACGCATCGCTCCGGCCTCCAGAAAAGCCCCGACCAGCAAGCTTCCCATGCTGCCCGCGCCGATGAAGCCGACTTTCATCCTCCGTCCCTCCTTTTTCCAACTCTTTTTCATCCCACTATATGTGAAAATAACGCGCGGCATGACGGCTTTTGGCCAGGACGAGCAAAAGGAGGCGAAAGACATGGCACCGAGGTTCGCGGATGGATCGGGGAAAAGCCGAAAAGGCTTGTACGGCGGGCTTGCGGCCGTTTCCGGAATCGCATTGCTGGCGTATTCCCTTGGAACGCATAAGGAATCGGGGATTCCCGGATGGCAGCCGGCGAATACCGCTTTGCAGGCGACGCTGGCTGAAGGGGAGGCTCCGGTTGAGGTCAGTAGAAAACCGACCGAGGAGCCGGCCGTTTCCCCTTCTATGCAGGCTTCACCTCCACCCGCGGCGGCGGGGTCGGGGGCGCCTTCTCCCCTGCCGGCCAATCCTGCGCCGCTCGACTTGAACCGCGCGACGGAATCGGAGCTGGACACCCTTCCCGGCATCGGACCGGCGAAAGCGAAGGCGATCGTCGCGTACCGCGACGATCGCAAAGGTTTTCGGTCGGTCGACGAGCTGCTTGAGGTCAAAGGAATCGGAGCGAAGCTGCTGGAGCGGATCCGTCCTCTTGTCACGCTATCCCCGGGCGCCGCGGGCGGAGGCTGACGCGCTTTACAAACGACGGAAATATGCGACAATGTTGATAAAAGGACAAGACCGGAGGTTGAGACGGCATGCCCGCATCCGTGCGCAAAGATTGGGACACTTATTTCATGGATATCGCCTTCATGGCTTCAACACGCTCCCGATGCCCCCGGCGCCATGTCGGCTCGGTGCTCGTCCAGGGGAAAAAGCTGCTTGGAACCGCCTATAACGGCGCTCCGATGGGCGTGCCGGACTGCTCGGAGGACGGCTGCATGATCGTGGAGGAGTTCGAGCCGGCTGCCGGCACGGAATCCCCCGGCGGCATCAAAGTGAAGCAGCGCTGCATCCGGACGATCCATGCGGAGCAGAACCTGCTCCTGTTTACAGACAGGATCGACCGCGAAGGCTCCGTCGTGTACGTGACCGACCAGCCTTGCTGGACCTGTGCCAACATGCTGGCCAACAGCGGCATCGTGGAAATCGTCTTTCACCGCGTGTACCCGAAAGACTACGACAAAGTGGCCGCGCTCATGAAGCAGCGGGGTATCGGGTTCCGCCAAATCGACGGCTACGTGCCGCCGCCGGATACCGAAGTGCAGGATGCCATATAAGAAGAGATGAGAGAGGAAGCACCTCCTCCGCCGGATCGGCGGGGGAGGTTTTTTCGTATGAAGGAGGAGGGGATCTCATGAACCGGAGGCCGCTTGTCGTTTTCGCTTGCTTCTGGCTGTTCGGCGCTTCCGTTCCTTCCCTGTGGCAAGGGCTTGAGGTGACGGCGGCGTGCGGCTCCGCCGCTCTCCTCTTAGGCGGAAGTTGGTTCTCCGGGCGTCTATCCGGCAGATTGGCGTGCGTGAGCGCCATGGCGATGCTGCTCGCTTTCGGCGAACGCGCTTGGGTGGATCATGCCGCCCAATCGGAGCTTACGAGTCGATGGTCGGCGAATGGCGTACCCGAACAAACTTCTTTGGAGGGGGCTATCGCTTCGCCGCCCGAGGTGGATGGAGATACGGCGACGTTTCGGCTGGCAGCTCGAAGGTTGGAGGAAGGAGAGTCCACTGGCATCGCGATTCACGAAACGGTGATGGTCAGAGTCAAATTGAAGGCGAAGCCGGAGCAGGAAACGGCAGGGCTCTGGAAACGAGGCGACCGGGTGCGGGTGACTGGGGCGCCCGAGCAGCCGGGCGACGCCGGCAATATCGGCTCGTTCGACTATCGCCGTTACTTGGAGCGCCAAGGGGTTTATTGGCAATGGTCGGTTCAGGGTGCGGAGTCCGTACAAACGGCGGAGGGAACCGTCTCTTGGACGACTGTCCCGCTGCGGAAGATCGACGAGCTTCGAGCCCGGATCGGCCGGCTCATGGGTGAGCTTTACCCCGGCCGAGATGCGGGATACATGAAGGGGTTGGTCGTCGGCATCACGGACGAGATCGACCCGGCGCAGTACGACAGCTTTTCGAGACTGGGACTGACGCACGTGCTCGCCATTTCCGGACTTCATGTCGCGGTGGTCGTGTTCGTTCTGCTTCGCCTGGGCGCCGTTTGCCGGCTGACGAGGGAGCGTTCGATCGACATCGCGTTCGCCGCCATGCCCTTCTACATGCTCGTGACGGGAGCTTCTCCATCCGCGGTCCGCGCCTGCCTCATGGCGATGATCGCGCTCGCCTTGGCGAGGCGGAACCGTCTGAAGGACGGCTTGCATTTGCTGGCGGCCGCGGCGATCCTCATGACGGCTTGGAACCCCCGCGTCGTGGAAGACGTGAGCTTCCAGCTTTCCTTCGCGGTTACCGCCGGGCTGCTCCTGGCGACGTCCTCCGTATCGACTGCGCTGGGCGGCGTTCGTCCCCGGTTCCTTCGCGACGCCTTGGCGGTAGGCATCACGGCCCAAGCGATTTCGTTTCCGCTGACCGTCTATTATTTTCACGGCATGCATCTACTGTCGCTGCCCGCCAATCTTCTTCTCGTTCCGTTCATCAGCTTCGCCGTCCTGCCGCTGGGCATGGCTTCCGTCGTGCTGGGAGCGGCATGGCTGCCGCTTGGCGCCGTGCCGGCGACATTGGCTTCCTACGGCAACCGGATCACCTTTGGAATCGTCGAATACCTGAACCGTGCCGAATCTCTGAAAACGGTATGGCCGCAGCCGTCCCTCATATGGGTTGCCGCCGCGTACATATTGATCGGGTTGACGGTTTGGCGAATGCGTGTGCGGGAGGCTGTCCGGCGAGAGCCTGAGACTTTTAGCGGGGCTGAGGAAGATTCGACGGTTCCCCTGGAAGATCCGACGCTTCTTATAGAAGACGAGGAGATTTCCGCTCCACCCCGTTGGCGGCGCGTGGCGGCTGGGGGTGCCGTCTTGCTCGTATGGGCGGGATGGCTGATATGGGGGTACCAGCCGTGGTTTCTCGACCGGAATGCCTACGTGGAGTTTCTGGACGTGGGACAGGGGGACGGGATTTTGGTCAGAACCGGCGCCGGACGGCATTTGCTCATCGACGCGGGAGGCACGGTTGTGTTCCGCAAGCCCGGAGACGAATGGAGGGAGAAGCGGGATCCGTACGAAGTGGGCCGTAAGCTGCTCGTTCCGCTGCTGAAGCAGCGCGGGGTGAGGACGCTGGACGCGCTCGTGCTGACGCATCTCGACGCGGACCATATCGGAGGGGCGGAAGCGGTCTTGCGGGAAGTGCCCGTCCGGGCGCTCATTTGGAACGGGACTTGGAAAAAGAACGCGGGCACGGAACGGCTGTTCCGCGAGGCCGAGCGGCGGGGAATCCCGGTTTACGCGGCCCGCGCCGGCATGGAGTGGACGCTCGATGAGTCCGCCTCTTTGAATGTGCTGTTTCCTTCGCCTTCTGCCTCGGCTGCAGGGGATGCCGTTCCGGCCGCTTTGCCCCTTCTCGACAAACAAAACGAAAACAGCGTCGTGCTGATGCTGAACTTGTACGGCAGAAGATTTCTGCTCACGGGGGATGTCGAAGCGCCGGGAGAAGCCGCGATTTTACGAGGGGAATCATCCGGCAATCCCAACCCCTTGGCTCCCGTTGACGTCATGAAAGCCGGGCACCATGGAAGCAAGACTTCCACGACGCCGGAGTGGGTAGCCAGGTGGAAGCCGGCGGAAACCGTCATCTCTGTCGGCCGAAAAAACCTGTACGGCCACCCGAACGCCGATGTCATCGCCCGATTGTCGGCTTCGGGTTCCGCCTTGTTTCGCACGGACAGGAACGGCGAAATCCGTTACCGCGTAACGCCGGGCGGCGTTCTTTGGCGTCAGGTGAAGAGGGTGTCGGCAGAAACCAACATACGGCAAGGGACATAGGGCTGTGCGCCAAGCTTTGTTTTTGCTAGACTTAGAGTATTGTTCCGCGACGAACGGAAAAGGTTTTTCCGGTGCGGTGCAACCTTTCGGCAAACGCCGACGTCTGAGAGGTTGCAGGGGAGGAGAGGATCTTCTGTGGTGGAGCCGGCGCTGATTAAGGCCGCGCAAGCGGGCGACCGGGAGGCACTCGTTTCGCTGCTCCGCGAGATCGAGCACCAAGTTTACCGAACGGCTTATTATTTGCTCAACCACGAGCAGGATGCGCTGGACGCGGCGCAAGAGGCTCTGATTCGGATTTACACGAAAATCGGATCCTACGAGGAGAAAGCCCAATTTAAAACTTGGGTGCAGCGGATCGTGACGAACATTTGCATAGACAAGTTCCGCCGCAAACGGCCGTCCGTGTCGATTGACGAGCACGAGCTGGTTTTCCATTCCGCGGATGACGTGGAAGGAGAAGTGCTGTCGGCATACGCGGCCGAAGAAATCCGAGAGGCCATCGGCAAGCTGCCCGACCACCATCGGTCCGTCGTCGTTCTCCGGTATCTTCAAGACTTTTCCTATAATGAAATCGCCGATTCGTTGGGTCTTCCGCTCAATACGGTGAAATCCTATTTATTCCGGGCCCGGCAGCAATTGCAGGTTCTGCTTCATGATTATCAGAAAGGGGGTGTCCGCGGATGAACTGCGAAGAGGTGATGGAACTGATGCAGCGTCATGTCGATGAAGACCTGAACGAGCAGGAAACGTCTCTCCTGCTGGATCATGTCGGACATTGCCCGGATTGCGCAGCCATGCTGGAGCGGCTGGTCTCGCTGTCGAAAGGCTTGGAACAGCTGCCCCGAGTCGTACCTCCGTACAGTCTGGTGGACGCCATATTGCCCCAGCTCGGCCAATGGGACGCCGCAGCCGCGGAATCCGCGCCGCTTGCGCCGAGAGGACGGCGGACGCCTCGGGTTCGCAGCGCCTGGATCGCCAGAATATCCGGCGTCGTCGCCGTTGGCGTCGTCGTCGGCCTGTTGCTCGTGAACGGGCCGTTCTCCGGAAAGATGGGCAGCAGCCAGCAAGATGCGGCGTTCGCGCCGAAATCCGCCGCGGGTTCCGAAGCGGCAAAAGACGTGACGTCGGACGCGCTGGCTATTGGCGGAACGGATCAATCGGCGCCGGCAGCTCAGGCTTCGCCTGCGGCTTCCGCGGAGCCGCGTCTGTTCAATAAAGAGCTGGCGACGGGAGCCGGTAAGTCGGAGCCCACGGAAGGCGGGAAGGCCGGGGCTGACGGACCGGAGTCGGCTCCGGAGGTATCGGCGACTTCCGATCAAATTGCGTCTGCTAGCTCTTCTCCCGCGAACGGCAACGTGAATAAAGGGTTAACGGCGAATCCGACCGACACGCCGTCCGAGCCGCCCGTCATCTCGATGGGAATCGCGCCGGCAGCGAAGGAAGAATCCGTCTCCCCCGATGGCCGTTTGAAAGCCGTCGTCACGATGGAAGGCTCGCTGAAGCTTTTCAACGCCGCGGACGGCACGCCGGTTTACGAACCCGCACCCGACCAGGGCAAACGAAGCGGCTTGGTGTGGAGCGAGGACAGCAAGGTCCTTTACTACGATTTAACCGACGCCGACGGCACAACGACACCGATGTATTTGCAAATTTCGGATTGGAAAGAAACGGCGCGTTGACCCATTGTCACGTTTTGCATGCGCGATGCGTATGCTGTACCGATGGTGTCGACGCCGTCCGAAGGACGTCGTCACGGTCGTTCGCGCACGGTTCCATGGGCCGGCCGGCGAACGTTGATATAGATGTCCGAGGGCAAAGGGATCGCGTCCGAGAGGCGTGATCTCTTTGTCGTTTGTACATAGGAGCGATGGATGTGGAGGCTTTGAAATGGAATCAAGACAAGCGTTTCGCGAGCTGAGGGAAGGCAAAACCCGTCCTTTTTACGTCTGTTACGGCACGGAGACCTATTTAATGAACGAGTTCGCCGAGCGCCTGACTGAGCGGTTGACCGAGCCCGAACACCGGGACATGGCGATCGTCCGTTTCGACACGGCCGAGACGCCGCTGGACGCGGTCATCGACGAGGCGGAGACGCTTCCTTTTTTGGTGCCTCATAAAATCGTGCTCGTCCGGGACAGCGTCCTGTTCGCATCGGGCAAAGAATCGGCGAAAATCGAACACCGTCCGGAAAGGCTGGCCGCTTATTTGGCGCAGCCGCTCGAAACGACGGTTCTCGTGTTTATTGTGCCGCACGAGAAGCTCGATGAACGGAAGAAGCTCGTAAAATCGGCGAAAGCGGCCGATGCAGCGGTGAATTTCGCTCCGATGTCCGCGGAAGATCTGCTGCAATGGGTCGCCAGAAGGGCGGAGAAGCAAGGCCGGAAGATGGCCTCCGAAGCCGTCGAGGAGTTGCTGCGGAGAGCCGGCACGGACATGCACGTGCTGGCCGCGGAAACGGATAAATTGTGCCTCCATGCGGGCGAGGGCGGAACCGTGACGGCCGTTTCCGTCGCCGAACTGGTCCCCGCTGCTTCCGAGCAGAACGTGTTCAAGCTGACGGAAGAGCTGGCCGCGCTGCGGACCGATAAGGTGATCGCGCTGTATCACGATTTGCTGAAGCAGCGGGAGGAGCCGATCAAGCTGATGGCGCTGCTCGTGCGGCAGTTCCGCAACATGCTTTTCGTCAAAGAACTGGGCGGGCAAGGCTATTCGCCGCAGCAGATGGCCGGCCAGCTGGGCCTTCACCCGTACGCGGTCAAGATCACGTCCGAGCAAGCGCGGAAATTCAGTTCGGAACGGCTGGCCAAGCTGTTGTCCGAACTGGCCGATCTGGATTTCGCGATGAAGACGGGGCAGGTAGACAAATCGCTCGGCCTGGAGCTGTTCCTGCTCCGCACGGCATCCGCGGGTGCCGGCTGATTCGCCATCTTTGTCCGCTTTAAGCCCGATCAAACGCCAAAAAAGCCTCCAACCGCTCGGAAGTGGTTGAAGGCTTTTTTCGGGTCTTGCTCTTGGGCTTTCAGCTTATCGTCAAGCACGAGGGCGAATCGGCCTTAGCGGCGGATTAGCCTTGTGCGGACAGTGCGTTCAGCTTCTTGGCAAGGCGGGACTTTTTGCGGGCAGCTGCATTTTTGTGAATGAGGCCTTTGGTCACCGCTTTATCCAATTTCTTCTGAGCCAGTACCAGCGCGTCTTTCGCCACATTTACGTCCGTGCCGGCGACAGCAGCGTCTGCTTGCTTAACGGCCGTACGAAGGGCGGATTTTTGCGAAGCGTTGCGCAGGCGGCGTTTTTCGCTCGTTTTGGTCCGTTTGATGGCGGATTTAATGTTCGGCATTCTTTTCACCTCCTGAAAAAACAAGAGTATTTCTCCACACAACTTGTAACATTCTATCATGCAAGGGGGTAAAACGCAAGCTGAATTCCCCTCTCCCATCCGCATCCGAAAGGGGCTTTCCGTACCCGATGACCATCGATTTGAGCAAGTATCAAGTTCGGACCGATCTGGCCCTGGAGGCTCAGGAAATGGCGGCGCTCGGCAGCCAAATCCCGGGCGTATGGAACGAGTCGACGAACGACGGTGGGATCTTGGTCACGCGCATGCACATCCAGACGGACGAAGGCGCGCGGAGGATCGGCAAAATGCCGGGGCACTACGTGACGATCGAGGTTCCCGAGCTTCGCAAAGGCGATACCGAATTGCAGGACCGGGTGGCGACGTCGTTCGCCCGTGAATTCGAGGCGTTTCTGACCCGAGTCGGCGTGCAACCGAACGGGAGCGTGCTCATCGCGGGACTCGGCAACTGGAACGTGACGCCGGACGCGCTCGGTCCTCTGGTCGTGGAAAACGTCATGGTGACCCGCCACTATTTCGAGTTGATGCCAGGAGACGTTTCTCCGGGATACCGTCCCGTCAGCGCCATAGCGCCTGGAGTGATGGGCACGACGGGGATCGAGTCGAGCGACATCATTTCGGGCATCGTAGAGAAGTCTAAACCCGATCTCATCATCGCCGTCGACGCCCTGGCCGCCAAATCGCTCGACCGCGTGAACACGACGATCCAAATCGCGGATACCGGCATCCACCCCGGCTCCGGCATCGGCAACAAAAGGCGCGGGCTCACGCGGGAGATACTTGGCGTGCCCGTCATCGCCATCGGCGTTCCCACAGTCGTCTATGCCTCCACGATCGTGAGCAATACGATGGACATGGTGTTCGAGCACATGAAGCGGCAAACCAGCAATACCCAGCCGTTGTTCGGCGTGTTCGGCACGATGCAGGAACAGGAAAGGCTCCAGCTCGTACGCGAGGTGCTGCAGCCGCTCGGCCACGACCTGCTCGTGACGCCGAAGGAAATCGACATGTTCATGGAAGACATCGCGAACATCATCGCCAGCGGCCTGAACGCCGCACTCCACGAAGCCGTCGACACGCACAACGTAGCCGCCTATACGCACTAACGCGCCATCGCCTTCCCCGATAACCCCCGCAAGGGGGTTTTTCATGTTTTCGGCAAGCGGCGGGGCTTGGTTTTCGTTTTGTAATTCAATTTTGCCCCCTTGCAGCGACAATTTCGGCGTTCTGCGCACTGCAATTCGATTTTGCCCACTTTCAGGCCGTTTTTCGTCACTCAACTCCAAAACGGGGTCTGCAAGTGTGTTTTTCCGAACTACAGCCACCTCTCTTACAATTTCACTCTATTTAAGTGTGCAAATCCGAACTGCGGGGGTACGATGGCGGAGTTATGCAAGAAAGTTACATAAATCGGACGAGAGACGGGTGAGCGGGGGAGTTATGCAAGAAAGTTACATAAATCGGACGAGTGGCGGGTGAGCGGCGGAGTTATGCAAAAAAGTTACATAAATCGGTCGAAGTGGCGGGTGAGCGGGGGAGTTATGCAAGAAAGTTACATAAATCGGACGGAGTGGCAGGTGAGCGGCTGAGTTATGCAAAAAAGTTACATAAATCGGTCGAAGGAGAGGGTGAGCAGGGCAGTGTAGCTGGAAAGAGAAAATGTGAAATTAATAGTTACTAGACTCCAATAATAGATTCTCTCACCACACTAGTCACCAAACCGCACGCAGCCAAAGAGCGGGTGTCCAGAGGGCGCAGCGCCTTGGAATCCCCCTTCCGGGGAAGGGGGACTTAGGGGGTTGGCGAAAGAGCGGCGAAGGGGGACTTAGGGAGTAGGCGTTATCCTTAGGGGGTTGGCGAAATCCCTCGGGGGTTGGGGGAAAATATTAATCTTCTTCCTCGCGTTCTATCCCGTTTGCTATTCTCATATGATTCATTACCTGTACCCCAAGAGAGACGGTCCCTTCCGCGGGACTGGACAGGAGGATGAATCGAAACCATGAAACGTACCGTCGTCCGGAACTCCTGGCACCACGTGCAGCACCGTTTCCGGAAACTCCTTGCCACCGGCCGCGCTTATTTTATCCTCAGCCTGTGCTCCATGGTCGTTTTCATCATGCTCGGGCTGGCCGGGATGCTTCAGAACACGTTCGCCGTTTCTCCCAGCCAATCGATGAAAGGCTTCGCCGCCTCCGTGCCCGGGCGTTTCTTCGAATCGCTGCTCGGCTTCGAGCTGCCCCACATGCCGGCCGGCGATGAGCCGTCGCCTTTTCAAGCGGGAAAACTAGCCGCTTTCCTCGTCCGTTTCCTTACCGATTTGAACCCGGACGACCCCAAAAGCCTGCTGGCGCTCGAAATGCCCGGCATGGTCCCGGACCAGTCGGTGCTGCTCCGGCCCGGTTCGGGCGGAGGCGACGATGCGCCGGAAGACCACGGGCCGCTGGAGACGGACGCCGGCCAAGAGGCCGCCGATCCGCCTGTCGGCAGTCCAGACGACGCAGCGCCATCCAACACCCCGGATCCGGCGAATCAACCGCCGGCTTCAACTCCGTCCGATTCCGGTGAGGCATCCGCCCCGTCCGATTCGTCGGACAACCCCCCTCCGCAACGGAGTACCGGAGAGAACAAAGTCGTGTTCATCTACCACAGCCACAACCGGGAATCCTGGCTGCCGGAGCTGCAAAACGGCTCCAAAGATCCGACCGACTCCAAAATCAACGTGACTCTCGTCGGCAAAAGGCTGGCCCAACAGCTCGAAGCCAAGGGAGTCGGAGCGGCCCATTCGTCGAAGGATTACGCGTCTTCCATCAAGTCGTATAACTGGAATTACTCGTATAAGTACTCTCTTCAGACCGTCAAACAGGCGCTGGCCGGCAACAAAAACCTCAAGTTCTTTTTCGATATCCACCGCGACTCCCAGCCCCGAAGCAAAACGACAACGACGATACGGGGAACGGATTACGCCCAGGTCTTCTTCATCATCGGGCACCGGAACCCGAACTGGAAGCAAAACGAGGAATTCGCGAGCCGGATTCAAGAGAGACTGGAGAAGGACTATCCCGGCTTGTCCCGCGGCATTTGGGGGAAAACCGCCGCGACCGGAAACGGGGAGTATAACCAATCCGTTTCTCCCGACAGCGTGCTGATCGAGATCGGCGGCAAAGACAATACGCTGAAGGAATGCTACCGGACGGCCGACGCGCTGGCGGAAGTGATCGCGGATCTGTATTGGGAAAACCAGGACGCCGTGAAAGTGAACGGAAACCCGCCTGCCGAAGGCGTGGGGAACGACTGAACGGAATGAGAATGAATGGGGAGGACGTTTAAAATGCGCAGGGATTCGCTGAAACTGCTGCTGCTGATCGGAGTCGTCGGGTTTGCCATCTTATACGGCATGGAGCTTTCGTCGAGCGGCATTCACCGCGTCTATGGGCCGATGGAAGAGCCGCAAGCGACCCGGTCGGTCGGGCAGACGGCGCAGTCTCCCGCCGCGAATGACGAAGATTGGACGCTGCCTCCCCGTAAAACCGACAGGGGCGCCTCCACATCGCAGCCCCAGCCAACGATTCCGCGGAACGACCACAAACCGTTGATCGACCGCGTGTCGTCGGCCACCGCGGAAACGCTGCATTCGATATCCAGCGGCGGCATCAAGCTCGTCGTATCGTTATTCGACAAAGTCACGGGTTCGTAAGCGAAGCGGGGCTCATCATTTTCTTTGTCAAATGTTTCTTGACTGCGGCCGTTCTTCTCGCATAAGATAAAAGCAACTCCATTCGACAGGGGAAATTTTGATGTTGGTGTCCGTTCTGATCTGATCAACTCCATAGGGCTTCGAACGAGGGCAGACAGCACAGCCGCGCGGATTGCGCCGGTCTGATTTGCCGTACTCGGGAGAGGTCTTGGAATGGCCAGAACAGAACAGTAGACCATCCTGCCGAACGACACGTTCGTCTAAGGAAGATCTGCCGTGCTCATTCGGGCACGGCTTTTTTGCATCCAAATTTCCCTATACAAATGGAGGCTTTCCCTTGAGAAACCATTCCCTGAATAAACTCGAATACCGCCGCGTCGTGGAAACCGTCGTCGGCTACACCTCAACATATGCTGGACGCCGCTTGGCGGAAGAATTGCAACCCCTGACGGAGCTTCGTGTCATCGAACGGCGGCTCCGGGAAACCGAAGAAACCCGCGCCTTGCTGAACAAAGGCGGGCACCCGCCGCTGCCTTCCCTGGAAGGGATGGAAACGGTCATGGCTCTGCTGGGCACCGGGTACGTCCTGACGGAGAGCGATTTCGGCTGCCTCGCCCAATTCGCCCGCAGCTGCGGACAGCTCCGGCAATACATGGCTTCCAAAGGCGCGGAAGCGCCTGCGGTGGCGAGTTACGCGGCTTCCATGTACGATTTGTCCAAGCTGAAGGAAGAAATCGAACAGTGTATCGACCGGGGCCGCATCCTGGACACCGCGAGCGCCGAGCTCCATAAAATCCGCAAAAAAATCCGGGTCGCGGACGAGCGGCTGCAGAAAAAGCTGGAGGGCCTTCTGTCGCGCCACGCGGACATTTTGCAGGATCGGCTGGTCAGCCAGCGGAACGGTCGCTACGTCCTCCCTGTGAAAAAGGAGCTGCGCAAACGCATTTCCGGCGTCGTGCTGGACGAATCGTCCAGCGGACAGACGGTGTTTGTCGAGCCTTCCGAGCTCGCCGGACTCCAGATGGAACTGTCGATGCTGCGCGCCGAAGAAGTCCGGGAAGAAACGCAGGTGCTGGCGCAGCTCACAGGCTTCGCCGAATCGTACGCGCACGAGCTGGCCGTTAACGTCGAAACGACGGGGCATTACGACTTCCTGATCGCGAAGGCGAAGTGGGCATTGGCCATCGGGGCGGCGGAAGTGCCGATGAACGAGGACGGCGTCATCCGCCTCCGGCAAGCCCGCCATCCTTTCCTCACCGCGAAACCGGTGCCTCTTAACATCGAGGTGGGCGGCGAATACCGTTCGCTGCTCATCACGGGTCCGAACACCGGCGGAAAAACCGTCTCGCTGAAGACGGTCGGCCTTCTCACTTTGATGGCCCAATCCGGCTTGCTGGTGCCCGCCTCCGAAGGCAGCACGCTCGCCGTCTTCCGTTCGGTCGAGGCGGACATCGGCGACGACCAGAGCATGGACGCCTCGCTCAGCACGTTCTCTGCGCACATGCGCAACGTGATCGACATTTTGGGCGTCGCCGGCTCGCGCACCCTCGTGCTGATGGACGAATTGGCCACCGGCACCGATCCGGGGGAAGGCGTCGGCCTGTCGATCGCCGTGCTGGAGGAGCTGTACCGCCGCGGTTCGGTCGTGTTGGCCACGACGCATTTCAACGAAATCAAGGAATACGCGCGGGTAACCCCCGGATTCCGCAATGCCCGCATGGCTTTCGACGAAGAAACGCTGCGTCCGCTGTACCGGCTCGACATGGGGGAGGCGGGCAACAGCTATGCGTTCGTCATCGCCTCGAAGCTCGGTATCTCGCCCGCCATCGTCGAACGCGCGAAGGTCATTGCCGGCAGCTTGAAGCAAGGGCGCGGCGACTCGCCTGCAGCCATCCCCGCCGCACTTCAGAGCCGGATGCCTGCAGCGGCGCAACGCGCGGAAACCCATAAAGAGAAAAACGCCGCAGAACCCGGAGAACTGCCTGCGCTGGAAATCGGCGACGTCGTATTCATCCCGCATCTTCGCAAGACGGGAGTCGTCTACCGGCTGCATGACGAACGGGGCAACCTGATCGTGCAAGTTCAGAAAGAGAAGATCACGATTAACCATAAGCGCGTCCGCCGCTACATCGAACGGGAGAAGCTTTATCCGGGTGCGGATTACGACATGGACATCGTATTCGACACGGTCGAAAACCGCAAAAAACGCAAGCTGATGGGCAAACGGCACGTTCCCGGCTTGTCGATTGAGCTGCCGCCGGAAGACGGCCAAGTATCCGATTGATGCTTCGAGGGTCTCTTTGTTATAATGAAGTGATGCACCTATGCCGCAAGTGACCGCTTGGAGGTACTCGAAACGATGGCAGATCTGCCTGTAAAACAAAGCCATATCCGCAATTTTTGCATTATCGCGCACATCGACCACGGCAAATCGACGCTGGCCGACCGCATTTTGGAATATACCGGAGCCCTGACGTCCCGCGAAATGCAGGACCAGGTTCTCGACTCCATGGACTTGGAGCGGGAGCGGGGGATCACGATCAAGCTGCAGGCCGTCCGGCTGCAATATAAAGCCGATGACGGCGAGACGTATACGCTGCATCTGATCGATACCCCGGGACACGTCGACTTCACGTACGAAGTATCGCGCAGCCTCGCCGCGTGCGAAGGCGCGCTTCTCATCGTGGACGCCGCCCAAGGGATCGAGGCGCAGACGCTGGCGAACGTCTATCTCGCGCTGGACAACAACCTGGAAATTTTGCCGGTCATCAACAAGATCGACTTGCCGAGCGCCGAGCCGGAGCGCGTGAAACAAGAGGTGGAGGACGTCATCGGCCTCGACGCCAGCGACGCCGTGCTCGCTTCCGCGAAGAACGGGATCGGGATCAAGGAAATCCTCGAGCAGGTCGTCCAGAAAATCCCGGCGCCGCAGGGTGATCCGAATAAGCCGCTCAAAGCGCTCATTTTCGATTCCTATTACGATGCTTATAAAGGCGTCATCTGCTTCATCCGCGTCATCGACGGCACGATCGAGCCGGGCACCAAAATGAAATTCATGAGCACGGGTTCGTCTTTCGAAGTGGTGGAAGTAGGGACGTTCCGTCCGCGCGCGACGGCGATCGACCGGTTGGGTCCGGGCGACGTCGGCTACGTTACCGCCTCGATCAAGAACGTGAAGGAAACGCGGGTCGGCGACACGATCACCGATGCGCGGAATCCGGCGGCCGAAGCGCTTCCGGGTTACCGGCGGAGCAATCCGATGGTGTTCTGCGGCCTGTACCCGATCGATTCCACCGATTATAACGACCTTCGCGACGCGCTGGAGAAGCTGGAATTGAACGATGCCTCGCTGCGGTTCGAGCCGGAGACGTCGCAGGCGCTCGGCTTCGGTTTCCGCTGCGGCTTCCTCGGCATGCTGCACATGGAAATCATCCAGGAGCGCATCGAGCGGGAATTCAACATTCCGCTGATCACGACGGCGCCTAGCGTTATTTACAAGGTCACGCTGACCAACGGGGAGACGCTGGACATCTCTAACCCGTCCGAATATCCGGAGCAGGGCAAGATCGACCAGGTCGAGGAGCCGTACGTCAAGGCGTCGATCATCGTGCCGAACGACTACGTCGGCGCGATCATGGAGCTGTGCCAAGGCAAGCGCGGCGAGTTTATCGACATGCAGTACCTTGATGCCAACCGCGTGACGCTGAAATACGACATTCCGCTGGCCGAGATCGTGTACGACTTTTTCGACCAGCTCAAATCCAGCACCAAAGGCTATGCGTCCTTCGATTACGAGCTGTCCGGTTACCGGGCTTCGAATCTCGTCAAAATGGACATTCTGCTCAACGCCGAGAAGGTGGACGCCTTGTCGTTCATCGTGCACCGCGACCGGGCGTACCAGCGCGGACGGATCATTTGCGAGAAACTGAAGGATCTTATCCCGCGCCAAATGTTCGAGGTGCCGATCCAGGCCGCCGTCGGGCAGAAAATCATCAGCCGCGAAACGATCAAAGCGATGCGCAAAAACGTGCTCGCCAAATGTTACGGCGGCGATATTACGCGGAAACGGAAGCTGCTGGAGAAGCAGAAGGAAGGCAAGAAACGCATGAAGCAGGTCGGCAGCGTCGAGGTACCGCAGGAAGCGTTCATGGCGGTACTGAAGCTGGACGACGATTAAGGAAGTTGAAAGCAGGACGCGCGGAACGGGCCCCGGCCCGTTCTTCTCGCGTTTTCGGAAGGAAAAGAGGTGAAGCCCATGAATGAAACGACGACGGTTCCTCCCATGCATACATGGACGCCGCGCGCGCTGTATATTCATATCCCGTTTTGCACGAACAAGTGCTATTACTGCGATTTCAACTCCTACGTGGCGGAAGGACAGCCGATCGATGCCTATCTGGACGCCTTGGAGCTCGAGATGGAACGTACGGCAGCCGCGCTGCCGCCGGAGCGCATCGAGACGGTATTCGTCGGCGGCGGGACGCCGACCGTACTGAATCCCGTCCAGATGGCGCGCTTCCTCGCTTCGGTACGGCGGCATTTTCCGCTGGCGCCCGGAGCCGAGTATACGATGGAAGCGAATCCCGGCACGACGGATCCGGCCAAGCTGGAGGCCATGCGCGAAGGCGGCGTCAACCGGATCAGCTTCGGCGCGCAGACGTTCGATAACGAGCTGCTGAAGCGGATCGGCCGCATTCACGAAGCGGACGACGTCGTTCGCAGCATTGCGAACGCGAAAGCGGCGGGGTTCTCCAACCTGTCCATCGACCTGATGTTCGGCTTGCCGAACCAAAAGCTCCACCATCTGCAAGACAGCGTAAGCCGCGCGCTTGAGCTCGATTTGCCTCACTACTCGCTCTACAGCCTGAAGGTGGAGGAAAATACGCTGTTCCACCGGCTGTATGAGAGGGGCGAACTGCCGCTGCCCGAAGAGGATGAGGAAGTGGAGATGTATCGCCACTTAATGGAGAGACTGGGCGGGGCGGGTTACCGGCATTACGAAATCAGCAATTTCGCCCGTCCGGGCTTCGAAAGCCGGCACAACACCGTCTATTGGCGGAACGAGCCTTATTACGGGCTCGGAGCCGGCGCACACGGATACGCGCGGGGGATTCGCCACGTCAATATCAAGGGCGTTCAGCCCTACATCGACGCGGCGCAAGTTAAGCTGCCTCGGTTGGAAAGCCACGAGGTGCTGCCCGAGGAAGCGATGGAGGACTTCATGATGGTCGGCCTGCGGCTGCTGGAAGGCGTTCGTTCCGCCGATTTCGAGGTTCAGTTCGGACCCGGAGAGCGGCTCGAAGTTCGCTTCGATGACGCGCTCCGCCGTTTGGTCGGCCAAGGCTTGCTGGAAAAGACCGAGGCGCCTGAAGGGTTTCGCTTGACCGCGCAAGGGGTTATGTTGGGCAATGAGGTGTTCGGGGCGTTTTTGTCCGAGTGAACCGCCGGCGGGTAAGCCGTTAACGGCTGCCGAATTTGCGGGCCATCGCGTCGTTGAACCCGGCCGATTGCCCGCGGGGGATGCTGAGCGACTTCCATTCCCCCGACTTGCGGGCTTTCGCCGCGTAGACAAGCTGTCCGACATGGTAAGCGTAGTGGGAGATTTGACGGTGGATGGCTTGCAGAACGGTGTGCGGCTGGCCGCGGATCGTGACTTCACGCAGCAGGTCTTCCGGCCGCAGCGGTTCGAGCGCTTCGAAGAGAACGCCCCATCCGCTTTCCCATAGAGCCATGACTTCCTGCAGCCCCGAGACGTCGTCGATGAACTCGTCGTCCCTCTTACGGCTTGGCTTTTCGCCGTCCGACGTCAGGAAGTCGGTCCAACGCGAGATCATGTTGCCGGCCATGTGTTTGACGATGACGGCCGCGCTGTTGCTTTCGCCGTCCGGCGCCCATCCGACGCTTTCGTCGTCCAATTGGGCCAGCGCGCCCTCGCCGAGTTTCTTCATAGCCCGAAAATCATACAGGACCGTTTCGAGTACCACCGAAGCCAAGTCTCGATCGCTTTGCTTTTCCATACATTCAGCCTCCTTTGGCATCATCATACCGCAACGGCGCACCGCAGTCCGATCGGCTTTTTTATCGGTCCGATGAAAGATTTGTTTCGCGATCCATCAAACCCTATTGAGGATGCATTCGTTTTGATGTATATTTATACACATCCACTTGAGGGGAAGCCGGAAAGAAGGGAATCCCATGAACACGACGATCACTTGCCGCAATGCCCGGCCCGAAGACGTCGAAGCGCTATATGAATTGATCCAGGGTTACGCCGAGAAGGGAATCATGCTGCCCCGTTCCCGCGAAGCGCTGCTTCGCCATATCGATTCGTTTATCGTGGCGGAGGAGAGCGGAAGGCTGATCGGCTGCGGCTCTTTGTTCCGTCTGGGGACCGACCTGGTCGAAATCCGTTCCTTGGGTATGGCGGATGGGTATAAAGGAATGGGCTTGGGAAGCCGCTTGGTCGACGCTTTGATCGAGGAAGCGCGGCGGATGGGCGTGCCCAAAGTGATGGCCTTGACCTACGCCGTTGACTTTTTCCGCAAAAACGGCTTCGAGATCGTGGACAAGGAAATATTCCCGGAAAAAGTGTGGACCGACTGCGTCCATTGCGCCAAACAGCACTGCTGCGACGAAATCGCCATGCTCAAGCTGTTGGCCTGATCTTGCATGACCGAATGATGCCCGAAACGATGCCGAACCGAACCGGAACGTCCTTGACACGACCGGAACGGTTTGGTATTTTTGTAATAGCCGTTAGCACTCTGTCTTGTCGAGTGCTAACATCGGCGAAACGGAAGGAAACGCAGGGAGGGACAACCGCATGTTAAGCGAGCGCCAACGGATGATTCTTACGGCCATCGTGGACGACTACATTCGTTCCGCAGAGCCTGTCGGATCCCGCAGCATTTCGAAGCGGGGAGACGTGACGTTCAGTCCGGCTACCATCCGCAACGAAATGGCGGACCTGGAAGAGCTCGGCTTGCTCGAGCAGCCCCATACGTCCGCCGGACGGATTCCTTCCAATAAGGGTTACCGCTATTACGTGGATCATCTGGTCACCCCGGGCGGCGTCCGCGAAGAGGACGTTCGGACGATCCGGGCTTTTTTCGCTGAGAAAATGATCCACTGGGAGGACGTCGTCAGCCATGCCGCGACGATGCTGTCCCATCTGACGAACTATACCTCCATCGTGCTAGGGCCCGAAATGTTCAGCGCGTCGCTGAAGCATTTTCAGCTCGTTCCGCTGAACGACAGCTCCGCCGTGGCCATCATCGTGACCAATACGGGGCACGTCGAGCATCGGACGATGACGATTCCCGAAGGAATCGACGTCGGCGACCTGGGCAAAATCGTGAACCTGCTGAACGACAAGCTGTGCGGCGTCCCGTTCCACCGGGTGAAATCGGTACTCCATAGCGAGATCGCGATGGAACTGAGCCGTTACATGGACCGTTGCGAAGAGATCCTCGCGGTGCTCGAGCAATCGCTCGCGGACCAGAAGGATCCCCGCGTCTTCCTGAGCGGCGCGGCCAACATGCTGACGCAGCCGGAGTTCAAGGACGTGGACAAAGCGAAGCTGATCCTCGACACGCTCGAGGAGACCGCGAAGCTGTCGCAGCTGTTCCAGACGGCGCTGGGAGGCATCCAGGTGCGCATCGGCACGGAAAACATGATGGAAGCGATCAACCAATGCAGCTTGATTACCGCCACCTACTCGATAGACGGGCAATCGCTGGGCACGATCGGCATTCTCGGTCCGACCCGCATGGAATACGGTAAAGTCATCAGTTTGCTGGATTACCTGTCCCGCGATTTGACGGCCTTGCTGGCCCGCAGGTCCAAATAAGCGCCGCGCATAGCGGCTGCAGGCGGGTGGTACGGTAAAGAGGCGTATGCCTTATGCATGCATAAGAAAGAGACGAAGGAGCAGGAGAGAATGGCTGAAGATCAGGAAGAACGCGTGGAAACGACTCCGGCGGGCTCCGAAGAGCCGGCAGCCGAGGAATGGGTGCCGGAGGATAACGGCGGCGATTCCTCCGCGGAAGGCCAAGGCGATCCCCGCATCGCCGAGCTGGCCAAGCAAGCGGAGGACAACCATAACCGGTACTTAAGGGTGCAGGCGGACTTCGACAACTTCCGCCGGCGCACGCAGAAAGAGAAAGAAGATTTGGCGCAGTACGCTTCGATGAAGCTCGTCGGACAGCTGCTTCCGGTGCTCGACAACTTCGAGCGCGCGTTGCAAGCGGGCGGCGAATCGGCCGGAACCGATTCTTTCGCGAAGGGTATAGATATGATATACCGCCAGTTCTCGCAAGTGATGGAAGCCGAAGGGCTGCGCAAAATGGACGTCGTCGGGCAGCCGTTCGATCCGGAACTGCACCAGGCGATCATGCAGGTGGAAAGCGAAGAGCACGAAGAAGGCACCGTGGTGGAAGCCGTTCAGAACGGCTACTGGCTGAAAGACAAAGTGCTGCGGCCGGCCATGGTCAAGGTCAGCGGTTAAACCGAAACAGTTTCGATAGGAGGACTTCATTATGAGCAAAGTAATCGGCATCGACTTGGGCACGACCAACTCTTGCGTGGCGGTCATGGAGGGCGGCGAAGCCGTCGTCATCCCGAACGCGGAAGGCAACCGCACGACCCCTTCGGTCGTCGGCTTCAAGAAGGACGGAGAGCGCATCGTCGGCGAAACCGCGAAGCGTCAAGCGATCACGAACCCGGACCGCACCGTCATTTCGATCAAGCGCCACATGGGCACGAACCACAAGGAAACGATCGAAGGCAAAGATTACACCCCGCAGGAAATTTCGGCGATGATTCTCCAGAAGCTCAAAGCCGACGCGGAAGCCTACTTGGGACAACCGGTCACCCAGGCCGTCATCACGGTACCGGCATACTTTAACGACAGTCAGCGTCAAGCGACGAAAGACGCGGGCGCGATCGCTGGCCTCGAAGTGCTGCGGATCGTCAACGAGCCGACGGCAGCCGCTCTCGCTTACGGTCTCGAGAAAGCCGAAGACCACACCATTCTCGTATTCGACCTCGGCGGCGGCACGTTCGACGTCAGTATCTTGGAGCTCGGCGACGGTTTCTTCGAAGTCAAAGCGACGAGCGGCGACAACCACCTGGGCGGCGACGACTTCGACCAGGCGATCATGGAATGGCTGTCCGGCGAATTCAAAAAAGAGCACGGCGTCGACCTGCTGAAAGACAAAGCGGCGGTTCAGCGTTTGAAAGACGCGGCCGAGAAAGCGAAGAAAGAGCTGTCCGGCACGTTGTCCACGACGATTTCGCTGCCGTTCATCACCGTCGTCGACGGGGTACCGCAACACTTGGAATTGAACCTGTCCCGCGCGAAGTTCGACGACCTGACGTCTTCGCTCGTTGAGCGCACGATGGGCCCGACCCGCCAAGCGCTGTCCGACGCCGGCCTCACCGCTGCCGACATCGATAAAGTCGTACTGGTCGGCGGCTCCACCCGGATCCCGGCAGTCGTCGAAGCGATCAAAAAGCTGATCGGCAAAGAGCCGCACAAAGGCGTGAACCCGGACGAAGTCGTCGCGCTCGGCGCGGCCGTTCAAGCCGGCGTTCTGACCGGCGACGTCAAAGACGTCGTGCTGCTCGACGTCACCCCGCTGTCCCTCGGCATCGAAACCGCCGGCGGCGTCCTGACGAAGATGATCGACCGCAACACGACGATCCCGACCAGCAAGTCGCAGGTGTTCTCGACGTTCGCGGACAACCAGACGCAGGTCGAAATCCACGTCCTGCAAGGCGAGCGCGCAATGGCACGCGACAACAAAACGTTGGGTCGCTTCATCCTGAGCGATATTCCGCCGGCTCCGCGCGGCATTCCGCAAATCGAAGTCACGTTCGACATCGACGCCAACGGCATCGTGAACGTGTCCGCGCTGGATAAAGGTACGGGCAAAAGCCAAAAAATCACGATCACTTCCTCCGGCGGCTTGAGCAAGGAAGAGATCGACCGCATGCAGAAGGAAGCCGAGCTGCACGCCGAAGAAGACAACAAGCGCCGCGAGTTGGTCGAAGTCCGCAACAGCGCCGACCAACTGGTCTACACCGTCGAGAAGACGATCAAAGACCTCGGCGACAAAGTCGACGCCGGCGAAATCCAGAAAGCCGAAGAAGCGAAAGAGAAAGTCAAGAAGGCGCTGGAAGGCGACAATCTCGAAGAAATCAAAGCGGCCAGCGATGAGCTGACTCAAATCGTGCAGCAGCTGTCCGTGAAGCTCTACGAGCAAGCCCAAGCGCAGCAAGGCGCTCCGGGCGCCGACGCCGCCGATGCCGGCGCGGGCTCCGCGAAGAAAGACAACGTCGTCGACGCCGACTACGAAGTCGTCGACGAAGACAAGAAATAAGCAAGGTTTTTTACAAGGAACCTGAAAGTCAAAGCCTTTGCACTTGCGACTGATCCGGTCCGATTCTAGTTACACCGAAAAGGTTTGTGTCTCTCGGAAGAGTTTACGTCCGCTTTTGGAAGCCCTTTGCCACCTCGGAAAAATCATTCCGGCAAAGGGCGGACAAGGGCGGCTGGAGAGAGATACAAACCGGGTAGGTGCCCCATGAATCGGCCCTGATTTTAAAGCAATGCACCGGCTTTGGCTTTCCTCATGAGGAGGTGGAGAGTTGGCCGACAAGAAAGACTTCTACGAGGTGCTGGGCGTCGCGAAAGGCGCCTCCGCGGAGGACATCAAGAAAGCATACCGCAAGCTGGCGCGTCAGTACCATCCCGACGTCAACAAAGAGCCGGACGCGGAAGCCAAATTCAAGGAAGTCAAAGAAGCCTATGACGTGCTGAGCGACGATCAGCGCAGGGCGCGTTACGACCAATTCGGCCACGAGGATCCGTCCGCCGGCTTCGGCGGGGGCGGCGGCTTCAGCGGCGACATGGGCGGCTTCGGCGACATTTTCGATATGTTCTTCGGAGGCGGAGGCGGCCGGCGTGATCCGAATGCGCCGCAACGAGGCAACGATCTGCAATACACGATGACGATCGAGTTCAAGGAAGCCGTATTCGGCAAAGAAACCGACATCACGATTCCCCGCACCGAAACTTGCGACACCTGTCACGGCAACGGGGCCAAACCCGGCACGAAGCCGGAAACCTGCTCCGTCTGCCGCGGCACCGGCCAGCAGGAAGTGGCGCAGAACACGCCGTTCGGCCGCATCGTCAACCGCCGGGCTTGCAACGCCTGCGGCGGGCGCGGCAAAATCATCAAGGAACGCTGCCCGACCTGCGCCGGCAACGGGCAAGTGAAGAAGCAGCGCAAAATCCACGTCAAAATCCCGGCCGGCGTCGACGACGGCTCCCAGCTCCGCATCAGCGGCGAAGGGGAAGGCGGCGTACGGGGCGGACCGGCAGGCGACTTGTACATCGTGCTCCGCGTGAAGTCGCACGATTTCTTCGAGCGCGAAGGCGACGACATCTACTGCGAGGTACCGCTGACGTTCGCCCAAGCCGCGCTCGGCGACGAACTCGAAGTGCCGACCCTCACGGAGAAAGTGAAGCTTAAAATCCCCGCAGGTACCCAAACCGGCACGTATTTCCGGCTGAAAGGCAAAGGCGTGCCGAAGCTTCGCGGTTACGGTCAGGGGGATCAGCACGTCAAAGTGACGATCGTGACCCCGACCAATCTGAGCGAGGGGCAGAAAGACCTGCTGCGCGAATTCGCTTCTACGGTGGGAGAATCGACGCACGAGCAGCATCAGAACATTTTCGAGCGGATGAAAAAGGCCATTTTGGGCGACTGATCACCGTTCGGTAAGCACCCCCGGAACTACGTGTTCCGGGGGTGCTTTTAGTTATGCTCGATTTCATTGATCATTTAGGACGCAATTCAGAAGTTATTGCTTTCAGGCACTAAAATGGAGCCCTGGGTCAGTTCGACCGCTGAGTTGTTGCTTTTGGACACTAAAAACCTGCATTTGCCATCCAACCGACGGGGAAACAGGCGACTTAGCGTCGAAAAGCAATAAAATCCCCCCGCTATACCGATCTAAACCGAAGTTAGTGTCCGAAAGCAATAAAACGGGGGCGGCAACGGTGGAGAGGAGACAGTTGCGGTTTTGGCCATGGGAGGGGAGGCGAGCAATACTGACGCATATTGGCTTCCGGCCCTGAGAATGCTATGGGGAACCGCGCGAATGTTGCCGTTCGCGAGGAAGTTCATCGTGCGCCAGGAGGTCCATATGGATTTGAATCGATTCGTCCGTTCCCCTTATGATCGTCAGGAAGAAGATTTGCCGACGGCTTCGGCGGAAGACGTAGAGTTTTCGGAAGAGCTTGCCGACGAGGACGACCGCGAAGCCCAGCAGAGGGCGGCGGAAGCCGATCGCCGTCAGGAGGACTGAGCATGGACGTTCAGACGATACAAGCCCGGTTCGACAACCAGGAACAGGCGGAATCGGCCATCCGCAAGCTGGCCGCGCTCCGCGGCGACCGTTTCCGCATCGAACGCGAAGGCTCTTTTTCCGTGGAGTTCGCCGCCGAACTCGGAACGCCCGAAGAGGCGGCCGAGAGCGGGTCATTCACGTTGTCGGCCAACATTCCCCAGGAGGCGTCCGACCGGGCCCGCAGCGTCATCGAAGCCGCCGGCGGACGTATGGCATAGCCGCAAGGCCGGACCCGCATCCATCCCGACCTACCCGTGAGGGTAGGTTTTTTTCGTTTTCCCGTGGGCGCGACCCGAAAAATTGAAACCAAATACGAAATTCCAAGCCTTACGAGCCATCCGCCAAGGCAGGTAAAATGAGGATAACTTCTGAAAGCACTTTCAAATCCACCGGACGAGGAGGTCCTGAAAGCATGAGCGTCAACTTGAGCACCGACACACGGGGACATCCGACGGTGAAAGCGGGAATCCGGAGCAAATTCCTCGCGAAGCTGTGGGGACAGCGTTATTTGCAGGTGATGGCGCTGCTGGGCGTCGCTTGGATGATTCTCTTCAACTACATCCCGATGTACGGGATCCTTTACGCTTTCAAGGATTACATCGGCATCGGCAAGATGGGGGACGCTCCGTGGGCCGGGTGGACCCATTTCCAAGAGATTTTCGAGGACGACCAGATGATCCAGGTCATCAAGAACACGCTCGGCATCAGCTTGCTGAAGCTGGTCATCGGGTTCCCGCTTCCGATCATTTTCGCATTATTTCTGAACGAACTTCGCTCCTTGAAATTCAATCGGATCGTGCAGACGATTTCGTACCTTCCGCACTTTCTGTCCTGGGTCATCCTCGGCGGCATCCTCACCGCTTGGCTGGCGGACGTCGGGATCGTCAACGACATCCTGATGGGGCTCCATCTGATCAAGGAACCGATCTCCTATCTGGCGGAGCCGAAATATTTCTGGACCATCGTCGTGGCTTCCGACGTCTGGAAGGAGTTCGGTTGGGGCGCCATCATCTATATCGCCGCCATCGCGAGCATTTCGCCGGAGCTGTACGAAGCGGCCACCATCGACGGAGCCGGACGGTTCCAGAAAATGAGGTACGTCACGCTGCCTTCGATCCGGGGCACGATTTCAATCCTGTTCATTCTCGCGGTCAGCGCCCTGCTCAACTCCAACTTCGACCAGATCCTGGTTTTGAAAAACCAGGTGAACGAAAGCGCCAGCAACGTCATCGATACCTACGTATTCGAAACCGGCATCTCGCAAGGACGGTTCTCCTATTCGGCGGCCGTCGGCCTCGTGAAAGCCGTGATCGCGCTGTTCCTGCTGCTGTTCGCCAATTCCGTCACGAAACGCATGAACCAATCCTCTTTATTCTGATATACGGGCGGTGAAGAACCAGATGAAACGAGACCGCAGAACGCTCGGGGACATCGTATTCGACAATATCAACGTGATCGGGATGCTCCTTCTATGTTTCATCACGTTGTATCCGATCTGGTACGTTCTGGTGAACTCCCTGAACGACGGCAAAGACGCCATGACCGGAGGCAACATCTATTGGGTGCCCCGGATGTTCAGCTTCGAAAACTACTCGACGGTGTTCAAAAACGCCGGCATCATGACCGCGATGGGCATCACGATCGCCAAAACGGTCGTCGGCACGGTCATCCATGTGTTTTTCACGGCCATGGTCGCCTACGCTTATTCGCGGAAAGAATTGATCGGCCGCAACGTGTACATGGTCATCGGCACGATCACGATGTTTTTCGGCGGCGGGCTGATCCCGACTTACCTGTGGTACCGCGATCTCGGGCTGCTCGACCATTTCGGCGTTTACATCTATCCCGCGATGTTCAGCTTTTTCGATCTCGTCATCTTCCTGGCCTTCTTCCGGGAAATTCCCGACGGCCTTGAGGAAGCGGCGAAAATCGACGGTGCCAACGACTTCTCGATCTTCGTCCGGGTCGTGCTGCCGGTATCCCTTCCCGTCGTCGCCACGATCGCGCTGTTCCACGGCGTGTGGCAATGGAACGACTACTTTACGGGATTGCTGTACACGAACAAAGAAGTGCTGCAGCCGATTCAGACGTTCCTGTACCGGGTTATCGCCCAATCCAGCTCCAACCAGATGGCCCAGGCCGTCGGGGGCTCCATTACCCGGCGGGTGACGGGCCAGTCGCTGAAAATGGCGACGATGGTCATCACGACGTTCCCGATCGTGCTCGCATACCCGTTCCTGCAGCGTTACTTCGTGAAAGGCCTCATGATCGGCTCGCTTAAAGGCTGACCGAAAACGGTTTCACTTTTCCCGAAAGGGAGAATCTTATACAATCTATCTTAAAGGGGTATGACAATGAGAAAATGGCTTGCATTCGCACTCATCGCATCGCTCATGATGGCCATCGTCGCGTGCTCCGGCTCGAAAAACGAACCGGCAGCCAGCGGCGCAAGCTCCACCGAACCCGCGGCATCCAGTCCCAGCGCCAGCGCCAGCGCGAGTGCGAGCGAAAGCTCCTCTCCGTCGGCGGATGAGCCCGGCTGGAAATCGGACACGAAGCCGATCACGTTCGATTGGTACCTGAATTTCGCGTGGTTCCCGAACAAATGGGGCGTCGACCCGACTTCCCAATACGTCACGAAGAAAACGGGCGTCAACATCAACTTCATCGTGCCGGCCGGCAACGAGAACGAGAAGCTGAACGCCATGATCGCCGCGAACGACCTGCCGGACTTCATTACCCTCGGCTGGTGGGAAGAAGGCGTGAAGAAGATGGTCGAAGGCGGACTGGTCGAATCCTTGACCGATCTGGCCAAAGAATACGATCCGTACTTCTTCAAAGTCGCCGACCCGGCCAAGTTGTCCTGGTACGCGCAGCCGGACGGCAAAACGTACGTATACCCGAACGCTTCGTCTTCTCCGAAAGACTTCGAGAAATACGGCACGCAGTTCACGTCCAACCAGACGTTCGTCGTGCGCAAGGATATCTATGAAGCGATCGGCAAGCCGGACATGCGGACGCCGGAAGGCTTCCTGAACGCGCTGAAAATGGCCAAGGAGAAGTTCCCTGAAATTAACGGCCAGCCGCTCATTCCGATCGGGTTCCATGAATTCGGCCCTGCAGGCAACTATTCGTTCCTCGCCGCGGACCAGGATTCCTCGTACCTGTCCAGCTTCCTCGCCCTGCCGCGCGAGAAGGACGGCAAGCTGTACGACCGCACGACCGATCCGGAATTCGTCAAATGGCTGAAAGTGTTCCGCCAAGCGAACCAGGATGGCCTGATTTCCAAAGACGTATTCGTCGACAAACGCGCCCAAATGGAAGAGAAAATCGCGCAAGGCCGCTACTTCGCGATGCTGTACCAACGCACCGACTTCGCGGCGCAGCAGAACGTGCTGTTCGCCAAAGATCCGAACTCGGTCTACATCGCGGTGGACGGCCCGGCGAACGCCAACATGGACCCGCCGACGCTGGCCGGCCCGGCGATCTCCGGCTGGACGGTCACGCTGATCTCCAAAAAAGTGAAAGACAAGGAAAGAGCGATCAAGTTCCTCAGCTACCTGATCAGCGAAGAAGGACAGAAGGACCTGTACCTCGGCGAAAAAGGCGTGTCCTACGACACGATCGACGGCAAAGACCAGTTCCTGCCGGAAGCCAAGAAGCTGATGGAAACCGACCGCTCCGCGTTCGATAAGAAGTACGGTTCTTCCTACACGTTCTGGATGCTGATGGACACGAACATGAACCTGCAATGGGCGCCTCCGTCCGTCGAGCCGTTCAAGCAGCTCGAGGATTGGACGAAGGGCAAGACGAAGAGCTACTCGGAGTTCGATTTGATCAACCCGCCGGCGACGTCCAAGGAAGGCATCAACCTGACGAAGATCGCCAACGAATGGGGTAAAGTGCTGCCGAAGCTGCTGTTGTCCAAGTCGGATGCCGAGTTCGACCAAATCATGAGCGATTACGTCGCCAAACGCGACAAGCTCGGTTATGCCGACGTGCAGGCTTACAGGCAGAAGCTGTACGAAGAAAACATGAAAAAACTCGCGGAATTCATGAAGTAAACCTTATAAGCACGTCCGGAAAAACCCAGCAAGTCTGGGTTTTTTCGGACGTTTTCGGGTTCGCCGGCATCCGGCGTATGCTACAATGAAGTCAACCTATGGCGGCGAAACGGATGTGACGTTCGGATGTTCCGATATTGGCACGGGAAGTGGGATTCCTGGCGTTTTAAGCTGGCGCAGCTGACTTTGCAGCAAAGACTCGTAATCGCTTACATCTTGATCATGCTGGTGCCCAGCATCCTGATATCGCTCTATGTTTTCAGAGGGCTTACGGGCAATACGATCGAAGATTTGAAGAAGTCCAGCTTCGCGACTCTCGAAATCGAACAAGTCCATATCAAAAACAACATGGAAACGATGAAACGCGCCGCGCAAATGGCCAGCAGCGATGACGTGGAAGACTATTTGGCCCTTTCCGAAGAGCCGTCCGCGCAGGATTTGATCAACATCGACAAAATCCAGAAGGAAGACATCGTCCGCCTGCAATACAATAACCCGAACATCGATCTGATCCGTTTTTACATGAGCAATCCGAAAACGTTCGAAATCTCGCCGGTTTTCCTGTACGAGAACCGGATCAAGACCGATCCCTGGTACGAGCCCGTCATGAAGTCGAATGAAACCGACGTATGGGTGTTCAGGCGCTCCACCCGCGAAGTGATCTTAAACCGGCCGGAACCGGAAGTGGATAACCGGCCGAAAATCTCGTTGTTCCATGAGATACAGCGTCCGGCCGGCACGCATGTCGGCATTTTGGAAGTCGACATGCAGCTCGCCAATTTTTTTCCGAACACGTTCAGTCCCATTCAAGGCGACGATCAATCCCAGCTCGTTGTCCTAAGCCGGGATCGGGAATTGTTTCGCTACCCGGGAGCAAGTTTCCTGGACGAGGCGGGTTTAACGGACGACGTGCTGCAAGAGCAATTGTCTAACCTTAACGTCAATCCCGACGGGATGGGCAGCTTGGATTTCATGATCTCAGGCAAGCCTTATCTCGCCGTTTACTCGTACATCGAGCCGCTGCAAGCCCATATGGTCAAAATCGTCGCGCTCGAACCCGTATACGAGGACATCAACCAAACGCGGAACCGGATTCTGCTCGCCAACGTCATTTTGCTCGTCATTCTCGCCCTGTCCACTTATTTCATGAACGCCATTATCTTGAAAAAACTGCACGTGCTCACGGATTCCGTCAAAAAGGTGCGACAAGGGGACTTCAATTTCGACGTCGACATCCGCGGAGGCGGCGAGGTCGGGGAGCTGGCCCACCATTTTCGCAAAATGCTCCGGAAGATGGGAGAACTGATCGCCGACGCGGTCAACAAGCAGGCTGCCGCCAAAGAAGCCGAACTGGCCACGCTGAAGAACCAGATCGACTCCCATTTCCTTTACAACACGCTCGAAAACATCAAAATGATGGCGGAGGTCCATGATCACCGGGAGATTTCCGACGCTTTGACTTCCCTCGGCAGCATGATGCGGTACAACATGCGATGGACGAGCGAATACGTCCGCCTACGGGACGAAATCAACCATATCACCAACTACGTCAACATCGCGAACGTCCGGTTCGACAACAAAGTGACGCTCGTGACGGATATTCCGGACATGTTGATGGATCAAGAATTGCTCAAAATGTCGCTGCAGCCGGTCGTCGAAAATTCCGTGAAGCACGGCCTGCAAAACCGCGAAATGACGATCGAAATTCGCGCCGACTCTTCGGACGGCGTCATGCTCATTTCGGTGACGGACGACGGCGCCGGGATGTCCGAAGAGCAGACGCAAGAACTGAACCGGCGCATCGCGCGCGGCGACGGGCGAATGCCCGGCGCTCCGGAAGCGAACGGCATGCCGCCGGGCAAAGGAAACGGAATCGGCCTCGCGAACGTGCACAGCCGGATTCAAATCCATTACGGCAACGAGTACGGTTTGCAGATCGACGGCGCGGAAGGACGTTATACCCGCGTGACGATCCGCATTCCCTACTTCATCTTGGGAGGGAGGTTGTCCGGACATGCGGACGCTGCTGATCGCGGATGACGAACGCAACATCCGGGTGGGCTTGAAAGCGATGATCGAGCGGGAGTTCCCGGATCGGTACCGGATCGAACTCGCGGCGGACGGCAAGCAGGCGCTCGCCATATGCGAGGCCGAGCCGTTCGATATCGTCATCACGGACATCCGGATGCCGGAGATGGACGGGATCGAGCTGATCCGCGCGCTGGCTTCGCGGCCCAGTGTTCCCGCCCTGCTGATCTTGAGCGGCTATGACGATTTTCAATACGCCAAGGAAGCGATCAAGCACAAGGTCAAGGAATATTTGCTCAAGCCGATCGTGCGCGAAGATCTTTTCGCGGCGCTGGACAGAATCGAAACGGAGCTGGCGCAGGAGGCGTCCATCCACGACCGCCTGGAGGCGACGGACCGGTACCGGGAAGGCATGCAGGTCAACACGCTCGGTTACGTCTGGGCCCGGCAGGACATCGATCCGGACGAGGTGGAGGCGAGATGCCGGGATGCCGGGCTCTCGGTTTTCGAACCGTCCTATTATGTCGGGATCTTGGCTTCTCCGGACTTCGAACGCAACGTGCTCAAGGGCAAGGAGTTTCTGGAGAGCGGCGATTCGGAGGGGCGTAAACTGGCGATGGAGGATAAAGACGGCCGGTTGGTCGTGCTGACGACGAATCCGGAACGATTCCGGGATATGACCGCCTACCTCGGTACGCTGCCGGGCGCCGCGGGCACCTTCGCCGCGGGCATCAGCGAGCGGGGAGAATCGCTTCGGGAGCTGAAAACGAAATACGAGGAAGCGCGGCACGCATTGAAGTACCGGATCTTGCTCGGCCGGTCGGAATCCGCGCTGATCCGGTACGGGCAGCTGCGGCTGCGCGACGCTTCGTACCGAATGCCCGAGGATACGGTCCGCAAGCTCGCGAACATGCTGGGCACGGACAGAGACAAAGAAATGAAGATGCTCCTGATGGAGCTGTTCGATCCGAAGGCGCTCGCCGAAGCGGACATCGCGTATTTCGAATCCGTCAGCCAGGCGCTGAACGAAAGGGTATTCGACCAAGCGTTCCGAACGTACGGGGAAGCCTCGGTGGACATCATCAAAATGCACCGGATGGCGGGCAGCTTGTACAATTTCGCGAGCATCCAGGATTATATCCATAACGTGGAGAGCTTGCTGCTTCGGCTGAGCGAATACGCGCGGGATCTGAAATCGGCCCACGTCGACCAGAAGGAAATGGCGCGGGCACTGGCCTATATCCATGCGAACTTCGACAAGGATTTGAGCATGGCGGTGGTGTCCAACCACGTGTCGCTCAATTACTCTTATTTCAGCGAACGTTTTAAGGAACACACGGGCGAGAGCTTCGTGAACTATTTGAAGAAGATCCGGATCCAGAAGGCGAAGGAGTTGCTCGCGGAGACCGACGAGCGCATTTACGAAATCAGCCGCCGGGTCGGCTTCGAGAATCCGAAGCAGTTCAACCGGGTATTCCGGGAGATCGAGGGCATCACGGCCATGGAATACCGGCAGAAACAGGCTCTCGCGTGAACGGGAAAACAAGGGCGGCCTTGTTTTCCCGTTTTTTGCCTAGGGGATTCGGAAACGTGTATAATGAAGGCTGACTAAGCAAGCCGGAACGAACGTTCCGGGCGGAAGGGGCAGCAAGGGATGCAGTGGCATGAAATCATGGTATTGGCGGCGGAACCTTCGCAAGAGATGGTTTCGCATTATTTATATGAGCTCGGCGCGGCGGGCGTATCGGTGGAGGAATCCTGGACGCCGGACAAACCGAGGGACACTTCCTTGGGCCAGTGGTATGACAAGCCGCTGAACGATATCCGTGCGGGATATGCGGAGATCAAGGGTTATTTTGCCGAAGAAGGAACGGATATCGACGCGGTCGTCCAACAGCTGAAGGCGGATTTGGCGGGATTGCCGGAATACGGCTACGACGCAGGTGAATTCACCGTCTCCTTAGCGATGGTCCAAGACGAAGACTGGGCGGACGCCTGGAAAAAATATTTCAAACCGCTTCAGGTTTCGGAAAGATTGACGATCAAACCGACGTGGGAGGAATACGAGGCCCGCGAGGATGAAGTGATCATCGAACTGGATCCCGGCATGGCTTTCGGAACCGGCACGCATCCGACGACGGCGCTGTGCCTTCGCACGCTCGAAGGCGCGGTCCGCGGCGGAGAGACGCTGATCGACGTCGGCACGGGCTCGGGCATTCTCGCCATCGGAGCCGTGAAGCTGGGCGCCTCGCGCGTGCTCGCGCTCGACCTGGATCCGGTCGCGGTGTCGAGCGCGACGGAGAACATTAAGCTGAACGGCCTGCAGGACGTGATCGAAGTCCGGCTCAGCGACCTGCTCGGCACCCTGAACGAAGGAGCCGGCGCGGACGTGGAGTCGGTGAAGCCGCCGGTCGACATCGTCGTCGCCAACATCCTGGCGGAAATCATCCTGCTGTTCATCGCGGACGTGATGAAAGTGCTGAAGCCGGGCGGGATCTATATCGCCTCCGGCATTTACAAGAATAAGGAAGAGGACGTCGAAGCGGGCCTTCTGGCCGCCGGGTTCGAGATCATCGACCGCGTGCGGCAGGACGACTGGGTCGCGTTCGTGGCCGGCAAGCCGAAGGAGGATGAAGAAGGAGCATGAACTTTTTCTGGTTCCCGATCGAGCATCTGCCGATCATCATTCTCGTGATGTTGGTCGCGTTCTCGACGCACGAATTCGGTCACGCCTGGACGGCGTACAAACTCGGCGACGATACGGCTTACCGCGAAGGCCGCGTGACGCTTAACCCAAGGGCGCATCTGGATTGGATGGGGTTCCTGCTGCTGATCGTCGCCGGCTTCGGCTGGGCCAAGCCGGTTCCGGTCCGGGAAAGCCGTCTCCGCAGGCCCTACCGGTTGAGCAGCATTCTCGTGACCGCGGCCGGTCCGATCTCCAACCTCGTGCTGGCCTTCTTAGGGCTGCTCGTTTACGCCATCCTGTTCGCGAGCAACGATTTCTCGGCTTCGATGACCGACAAGCTGGACGTGTTTTTCCGTTACTGGGCGATCATCAACCTGAACCTGTTCATTTTCAACTTGATTCCGCTGCCGCCACTCGACGGCTATCGGATTTTGGAACAATTTTTCCCTCTTCGTCTGCGGATCCGCATGATCCAATACGAGCAATGGACTTTTTTCCTTTTTCTTTTGTTGATTTTCGTGGGACCGCTGCGGAACGTCACGATCGATCCTTTGTTTTCGCTGGTCGGGCCGATCTTGGAAGGCATTCAGCATATGCTGGAATGGTTTTTCCATCAGCCCGCCTCTCCGTTTTTCGAGTACAGATCCTCTCTAGGGATTTGATTCCAAGGAGTAGCGCGGCCGCTCCGAACAGGTTATGATGGAGGATGGACAAAACGCGGGAGGCCAAGAGCGCATGCAGCGTTATTTCGTGGCGCCGGCGCAAATGTCGGTCGACTCCGTCACGTTGACGGGGGATGACGCCCGGCATTTGGGATCCGTCATGCGGGCCAAACCCGGCGATGAATTCATCGCCTGCGACGGCGCCGGACGGGACGCGCTGGCCCGAATCAAGAGCATCGACAAAGACGCGATACTCGCGGACATCATACAGGAGCTTCCCGTCACCGCCGAGATGGCGTGGCGGGTGAGCGTCGCCCAGAGCTTGCCGAAGGGCGACAAGCTCGAGACGGTCATCCAAAAAGGAACGGAAGCCGGAGCCTTCGCCTTTCTGCCGTTCCTGTCGCGGAGGACCGTCGTCCAATACGACGAGCGGAAGGAAGCCAAACGGCTCGACCGCTGGCGCAAAATCGCCAAGGAAGCCGCCGAGCAGAGCCACCGGAGCCGAGTGCCGGACATCGAGCCGGTCAGCTCCTGGAAAAACCTCGTACGGCGGTTCGCCGAGTACGATCTGGTGCTGCTCTGCTATGAGGAAGAAGGACGAGCCGGCGCGGGATTGCGCCAAACGCTCGCCGATTTCCGCGGCAGGGCGAAGGCGGATGCGCCGGCCGTGCTGCTGCTCGTCGGGCCGGAAGGCGGCTTCGCCCCGGAAGAGGCGGAGGAAACGTCCGCGGCCGGTGCCATACCCGTCGGACTGGGCAAACGCATATTAAGGACGGAAACGGCGGCCTTGTACGCGCTCGCGTGCATCGCTTACGAATCCGGAGAGTTAGGAGGAGAAACGGATGCCTAGCGTGGCATTTTATACATTGGGCTGCAAGGTCAACTTTTACGACACCGAAGCGATGTGGCAGCTGTTCAAAAACGAAGGCTACGAGCAGGTCGATTTCGAAACGACGACCGCCGACGTCTACGTGATCAATACCTGCACCGTGACGAACACCGGCGACAAGAAAAGCCGCCAGATCATCCGTCGCGCCGTGCGCCGCAACCCGGAAGCGGTCATCGCCGTCACGGGCTGCTACGCGCAGACGTCCCCGGCCGAAATCATGGCGATTCCGGGCGTCGACCTGGTCGTCGGCACGCAGGACCGCGACAAGCTGATGTCCTTCATCGGCCAAATCCAAAGCGACCGCCAGCCGGTCAACGCGGTGCGCAACATCATGAAAACCCGCGAGTTCGAAGAACTCGACGTGCCGGATTTCGCGGAGCGCACGCGCGCGTTCCTGAAAATCCAGGAGGGCTGCAACAATTTCTGCACCTTCTGCATCATTCCGTGGTCCCGAGGCCTGTCGCGCAGCCGCAAGCCGGAAAGCGTGCTGAACCAAGCCCGCCAGCTGGTGGCGTCCGGTTACAAGGAAATCGTCCTGACCGGCATCCATACAGGCGGCTACGGGGACGACCTCGAAAACTACCGCCTGTCCAACCTGCTCGAGGATCTCGACAAGGTCGAAGGCTTGGAGCGGATCCGCATCAGCTCGATCGAAGCGAGCCAAATCGACGACGAGATGATCCGCGTGCTCAACTCTTCGCCGAAAATGTGCCGCCACCTGCACATTCCGCTGCAGGCCGGAGACGACGACATCTTGCGCCGCATGCGCCGCAAGTACACGACGGCCGAATTCGCGGAGAAAATCGCGCGGATCCACGAGGCGATGCCCGGCGTCGCGATCACGACGGACGTTATCGTCGGTTTCCCCGGCGAGACCGAGGAGCAGTTCGAGAACGGCTTCCGGTTCATGGAACACATGGGCTTCGCGGAAATGCACGTATTCCCGTACTCCAAGCGCACCGGCACGCCGGCGGCCCGCATGGAGGACCAAGTGGACGAAGAAGTGAAGCACGAACGCGTCCACAAGCTGATCGACCTGTCGGAGAAGATGCAGGCGGCTTACGGCGCGCAATGGGTCGGACGCGAGCTATCCGTCATTCCCGAACGGGAAGCCAAAGGCGCCGAAGGGCAGGGGCTCGTGTCGGGCTACACCGACAATTACCTGAACGTGGTGCTGAACGGCGACGAATCGATGATCGGCAAGCTTTGCCGCGTCCGCATCGTCGATTCCGGCGTGAACGAATGCCGCGGCGAATTGCTGTCGGTCGAGGAAGACGCGCGCGAAATCGCGCTGCACGCTTAAACGAAGGGAAAGATTTCATCCACCGTGATGGAATCTTTTTCTCTACATACGGGAGGGGACCGCATATGAAAGAAGTCGCGGCGGGAGGCGTCGTCTACCGGAAGAAGGACGGCGAATTGGAGATCCAAATCATTGAGGACCGCTTCGGCAAAATCACGCTGGCCAAAGGACGCATGGAAGCCGGCGAGACGGTCGAGCAGACCGCGCTCCGCGAAATCGCGGAGGAGACGGGCATTACCGGCCGCATCGTCGAGCCGATTTCCGTGATCCGCTATCAATACGAGACGGCGGATCGGGGCACGATCGACAAAGAAGTTTATTACTTCCTCGTCGAGGCGGATGGCGGGCAGCTGAAGGCGCAGGCAGAGGAAATCTCGGGCGTCGCTTGGTACGCGCCGGGTGAGGCTTGGCGCCTTCAGAAGGCCAACGGCTACGGCAACAATGACGAAGTAGTGGCGAATGCGCTCGCTAAATTGGGAATCGAGGTGGACCCGGTTGCCTGAAGGTGCCGCACTTCCAGCACGGGTTGACTATTCTTTGCTCCGGGCGGACGCTGTCGCCGCGGACATCCGGAAAATTTGCGAAGAAGCGCTCACGCACCGCTTCTACAGCGTCTGCGTCGGCGGAGGATGGGTCCGGCTGGCGCGGGAAATGCTGAGCGGCACGGGCGTCAAAGTTTGCGCGGTGGTCGGTTTCCCGCTCGGGGCGACCGCAACGCGAGCCAAAGCGTTCGAGGCATCCGCCGCTCTCGATGACGGGGCCGCCGAGATCGATATGGTGCTGCCGATCGGCAAGCTGATCGACGGGGACGCCGAAGCGGTAGAACGCGATATCTCCGCCGTCGTGCAAGCCGTGCAAGGCGGAGCGCTGGTCAAGGTCATCCTCGAAACGTCGCTGCTGAGCGACGACCGGAAACGGGAAGGCTGCCGCATCGCCGAAGCGGCGGGCGCGGATTTCGTCCAAACGTCGACGGGTTACGGCCTCTCGGGCGCGACCGAGGCGGACATCCGCCTGCTCCGCGAAACCGTGTCCCCCGCGATGGGGATCAAAGCGTCCGGCGGCATCCGCACGCGGCAGGCGGCGGAAGCGCTGCTCGCTGCCGGAGCCGGCCGGATCGGCACGAGTACCCTCTTAATCCAATGAAAGGCGTGAAGCCGATATGTCGAATCATCCGCGCGCGGTATTGTACCGCACCCGGCGCCCCCGTCTGGAGCAGGGACATCCTTGGGTGTACGCCAACGAGATCGAGCGCTGGGAAGGCGAGCCTTCCCCCGGAGGCCTGGCGGACATTACCGATTCCCGGGGCAAGTTCCTCGCGGTCGGATACGTGAATCCGGCCTCCCAAATCACGATCCGGGTCGTGTCTTATTCGCCGCTCGAGGCGATGGACGCCGAGTTTTTCCGCCGCCGGTTCGAACGCTGCGCTTCCTTCCGCAGCCGTTTCGTCGGCGAGCGCGCTTCCTGCAGGCTGGTCTATGGGGAAGCGGATTTTCTGCCGGGCCTGATCGTGGACCGCTTCGCCGACGTGCTCGTCGTGCAGGTACTGTCGCTCGGCATGGATGCCGCCCGGGACACGTGGCTGCCCGTGCTGATCGACGTGTTCCGCCCGTCGGGCGTTTATGAGCGGAGCGACGTCGGCGTCCGCACGCTGGAAGGGCTGGAGGAGCGGACCGGCGTTTTGTACGGCGAGTGTCCCCGTTACGTGGAAATCGAGGAGAACGGGCTCCGCATCGAGGTCGATATCGAAGGCGGACAGAAGACCGGCTATTTCCACGATCAGCGCCAAAACCGCGCCTCGATCGCCCCGCTTATGAAAGGGTGGGGAGAGAGAAGCGGCATCCGGACGGAAGAGCGAGAGACGGAAAACGGCAAGGAGCTCGTTCCCGTCAACGCTAACGGCAACGCCGTGACGTTCCCGTATTGGGACGGGGCGACGGTGCTGGAATGCTTCGCGCACACCGGAAGCTTTACGCTTCACGGCTGCCAATACGGCGCCAAAAAAGTGACGTGCCTCGACGTGTCGGCCCACGCGATCGAGACGGCCAAGCGGAACGTCGAGCGCAACGGGTTTTCCGACCGGGTGGAGTTCGTCGTCGAAGACGCGTTCGAATATTTGCGCCGCCAAGTCGCGGGCCGCGAAGAACGGGCGGCCCGGGCGCGCAAGGACGCTTCGTCCGGGCAGAAGGTCGATACGTCGAAGCCGCTGACGTCGGAAGGGCGCACTTGGGACGTGATCATCCTCGATCCGCCGGCTTTCGCCAAGACGAAGAAAGCGGTGACCGGCGCCTGCCGAGGCTACAAGGACATTAACCTGCAGGCGATGAAGCTGCTGAACGAAGGCGGTTTTCTCGTGACGGCAAGCTGTTCGTACCATGTCCGGCCGGACCTCTTCTTGGAGACGATCCAGGAAGCGGCGCGGGATGCGGGCAAAACGCTGCGCCTCATCGAGTGGCAGGGCGCGGGCCGGGATCATCCGCGGCTGGCGGGCGTGGAGGAAGGCCATTATTTGAAGTTCGGAATTTTCGAGGTCCGCAGCCGTACGGAGCTGTAAGGATACATAAGAAAGGTACGCGGTTGAAAACCGCGTACCTTTTTTGCGTTTAAGCGCAACTACGTTTCCAAGGCCGCCGGCCTCTTCCTCCATGGCCAATAGGCCAGCGGGAGCGCAAGGAGAGAGCAGGCGACGTTGAAAATCGTTTGGGCGTGGGCGATTTGGGCGGAGGGGTCCGAAGGAGCCAGCAGCTCCGCGGCTCCCTGCAGCAGAGGCATCAAGGGAAAGAACAGCAAGGCGCCGCTTACGTTCAACGCCAGCTGGGAGAGGGCGACGAACCGGCCGCCGGGACCTCCGCTTAAAGACGCCACGAGTCCCGTGAAGCAGGTGCCGACGTTCGCGCCGAGCACGACCGCGATACCGGCTTCGGGAGACAAAGTGCCCGCTCCGGCGACGGCCATCGCCATGCCGATCACGGCCGAGCTGGAATGGACGACGGCCGTCAGAGCCGCACCGCCGAGCAGGCCCAAGTAAGGATGGGCGGAGGCGGTCTCCATTAAGGAACGGAAAGCGCCGCTGTGCTGCAAAATGTTTCCCATGCCAAGAAGGATCTCGAATCCGATCAACAGGAAGCCGAAGCCGGCCAGCGCCACCGAGCCGTACCGGAGCGGAAGCAGCTTGGAGGCCGGGGCTTTGCCGGCGCGGTTCATTTCGCCCGATACGGCGGTCCAAAGCCAGCCGATGAAGGAAACCGCCAGCAGCGCCCACCCGTAACGGTGAAGCTGCAGGCTCATGATTTCGGTCGTAAGGGTCGTGCCCACGTTCGTACCGAGGATAATGGCGAAGCTTCGCCCGAAAGGAATCCAGCCCGCGTTTACGAACCCGATCGTCAGCACGGTGACGGCGGTGCTGCTTTGCAAGGCGGCCGACGCCGCCGTGCCGAACAGAAATCCGCGTAGCGGCGTGGAGGTCGCCCGGGACAGCCATCCGCTCAGACGGTTGCCTGCCCAACGGCTCAGGGCGGCTTCCGTCAGCTTCATGCCCCCGATCAGCAAGATGAACCCGACAACCGACGAAAACAGCAAAGCGGCGTACAAGCGGAGTCCTCCTTCGTTTTGCGCTTGGTCTCCTCCCCAACCTATGCCCGTCCGAAGCCGGACATGATGCCGCGGGCCGCGAAAGTTTGTTAACAAAGTGTTAGAAAAAAACGCAAAGCGCTCATCCGCCGCCCCCAAAAGTTCTAACGTCTCGGTGGTATCTTGGAAGCATGGAAAGATCAGAGACCGGGGAGGAACACCCATTTGAATTTAGACGTGATTTTGTTCGGCAAGCGTGCCGTACCGATCGACAACCGCGCCAGGATGGCGGAGAGCCGGAAGAAGTTCGACGATCGCGTTCGGGAAATGGCGGACGACCTGGAATTCCGGCGCCAGTGGAAGAAGGTTTCGAAAATCGAGCTGTGGTCGAGCGCGGCGATTTTCCAGTTCGACGACGGAAGCAAATGGTACTTGAACATTTCGTGACAACGGGCCGATTCGGGCCCGTTTTTTCGTTTCCGGGGGCGTTTTGGAGGATGATGACAACGGCGAACGTCTGTGCGCATCGAACGCCGTATGTTACAATGACAAAATAAGCGTTCGGCGGTTGGCCGCCGGCAGGGAGGGGACGGAACATGTCGCTGCGGCTCGTGACGGGTCGATCCGGGAGCGGGAAATCGCGTTTCGTGATGGACGAAATCCGCGGCAAGCTGAGGGAGGACCCGCAAGGCTCCCCGCTGGTGCTGCTCGTGCCCGAGCAGGCTACGTTCGAAGCGGAACGGACGATGGCTTCGACGCCGGGATTGGGCGGCTTCCTCCGGGTCCAGGTGCTCAGCTTTCGCAGGCTGGCGTACCGGGTGCTGCAGGAAACCGGCGGACTGGCCGTCATTCCGATCCATGAAAACGGCAAAGCGATGCTTTTACATAAAGTTTTGGAGACTCGGCGCGAACAACTGAAGCTGTTTCGGGGAGGCCCTTCGGAGGCCGGGCTCATCGCCCGGTTGAACGAGCTGCTGACGGAGTGGAAACGGTACGCGGTGTCTGCGGACCGGGTGGCGGACGCGGCCGGGGGCGGTTTCGGGGGAGCGGAGACGCCGCTGCTGGCGGACAAGCTGCACGATCTTTCCCTGATTTACGGAGACATCGAAAAGGAGCTCGCGGGCCGCTGGATGGACGGCGAGGACATGCTGGCGAGATTGGCCGTCGGCGCGGCTTCTTCGGATTGGCTGGCCGAGGCGGAAATTTGGCTGGACGGTTTCCATGGCTTCACGCCGGGTGAGCTGGCCGTAATCGAAGGGCTGCTTCGCCGGGCGAAGCGGGTGACGGTCGCCTTGTGCGTGGACAAGCCTTTCGGGGCGGGCGAACGGCCGGACGAGCTGCATCCGTTCCATCCGACGGCCGAAACGTCGGCGCGCCTGTGCGAGCTTGCCGTCGCGGCAAACGTTCCGGTCGAGCCGCCGGTCGTACTGGATCCGCCTTCGGGGCCGCGGTTCGCCGGCAATCCGGCGCTCGCGTTCCTCGAGCGGAATTGGGAACGGAGAACCGCCGTATGGCAAGATGACCCCGAGGTGCTCCGTCCGGAGCATCCTTCGTGCGGCCTGTCTCTTCATGCCGCGTCGAACCGGAGGGCGGAAGCGGAAGCCGCCGTCCGCGACATGCTGCGCCGCGTGAGGGAGGAAGGCTTCCGTTGGCGAGATTTGGCGGTGTTCGTGCGCCGGATGGAGGATTACGCCGACCTTCTGTCCACCGTTTTATCGGACTATGGAATCCCGTACTATTTGGACGGCAAAGCTCCCGTCGCCCATCACCCGCTCGTGGAATTCATCCGTTCGGCGCTCGAGTGCGCCGTGGGCGGCTGGAAATCCGAAGCGGTGTTCCGCTGCGCCAAGACGGACCTGCTCGGCACGCCGGAGCGCCGGGTCACCCGGGGAGAAATCGACCGGCTGGAGAACTACGCGCTCGCGGCCGGCATCGACGGCTGGAGATGGCATGACGACCGGCTTTGGCGTCCGCTTTCCCGAGGAGACCTCGAGGAGGAAGGTGAAGCCGGGGCGAGACGGGAATCGGAGGCCGATGAGCTGATCCGCATCCGTGACGCGTTGCTGACGCCGGTGCGGACGCTGGAGAAGCGCCTGAACAAAGCGGATTCGGTGCGGGCGTTATGCGAAGCGTTGTACGGGTTCCTGGAGGAGACGGGGGCCGCCGACGTGCTGGAAAGCTGGAGCCTTGCGGACGCCGCCGCCGGGCAGCCCGGCCGTGCCGTCATGCATCGCCCGTTGTGGGACGGCGTCATGAACGTGCTTGACCAGCTCGTGGAATTGATGGGCGACGCCAAACCGGACGTCCCGCTGTTCGCCGGCATGGTCGATTCCGGCTTGGAGGAGCTCAAGCTTGGCGCCGTGCCGCCTTCCTTGGATGCCGTGCTCATCGGCAGTCCGGAACGGACGCGGTCCGACCGGCTCAAAATCGTTTATTTCCTAGGCGTGAACGACGGGGTGCTGCCGATGCGGATTCCCGAAAACGGCCTGCTTTCGGAGCCGGAACGGGAACGGTTGTCGGAGGCGGGGCTGGAGATGGCGCCGGGCGCCAAACGGCGCCTGCTGGACGAGCGGTTTCTCGCCTATTTGGCGTTCGCGACGCCGTCCGTCCACCTCTGGGTGTCCTGGCCGCTCGCGGACGATGAAGGCTCGGGCCTGCTGCCGTCCGAATGGATCCGCCGTCTGCGGCGGCGTTTCCCCGGCCTTCCCGTGACCCTCGAAGCCGCGGAACCGCAGCCGGGGGATCCCGAGGAGAAACAGCTCGACTTCGCGGTGCAACCGGGCCGCGCACTCACGCACGTCCTGACGCGGCTGCGTCAGCTGCGCGGCGGGGAAAGCCCTTCGCCGGGCTGGTGGTCCGTTTACAATTGGCTGATGGAACGCGAGGAATGGCGGGGACGTCTGAGCCGCCTGCTCGTTTCTTTGAGATACAAGAACGAAGAACGGCCGCTGGCCGCGGAGACGAGCTCGCTGCTGTACGGAGACCGCCTGCTTGCCAGCGTGTCCCGCATGGAGCGTTTCGTCGCTTGCCCGTTCCGGCATTTCGCTTCCCATGGGCTCCGGCTGCGCGAACGCCGCCTGTACCGGGTCGACGCTCCGGACATCGGGCAGCTGTTCCATGCCGCGCTGCGGCAAACGACGGAGAAGCTGTTCGCGCCTGATGCCGGTTCCGTGGACGCGGCGGTTTGGCAGGCCGAAGCTGCGGCTGCGGTAGAGAGGCTGCTGCCGCGCGTGCAATCGCAAATCTTGCTGTCTTCCCATCGCCATGGGGTGATGGCCCGCAAGCTGCGCGATATCGTCGCCCAGGCGTCCGCCATGCTCGGCGAACAGGCCCGGCTGTCGGCTTTCCGGCCGGTCGGCTTGGAGCTGGGCTTCGGCCCGGACGCCCCGCTGCCGCCGCTTTCGCTCGATCTGGGCAACGGCCGGGCGATGGACATCGCCGGACGGATCGACAGGGTCGACGCGGCGGAGACGCCCGAAGGTTTGCTGCTGCGGATCATGGACTACAAATCGGGCGCGGTGAAGCTAAAGCTCGACGAAGTGGCGCATGGCCTGACGCTCCAGATGCTAACGTACCTGGACGTCGTCGTGACCCACGCGCCGCATTGGCTCGGCAAACCCGCGAACCCCGCGGGAGTGCTTTATTTCCACGTCCGCAATCCGCTGCTGCCTACGGCGAACGGCATGTCGCCCGCCGAAGCGCAGGCTGCCATGCTTAAGCAATTCCGGATGCAGGGACTGGTGCTGGCGGACGGCGAGACGGTGAAGCTGATGGACACATCGCTCGAAGCCGGCCCGAAATCGACGGTCATTCCCGTCGAATTCAAGAAGGACGGCACGTTTTCCGCCCGATCCCAGATCGCGGACCGCAGCCAATGGGACGTTTTGCGGTCTTCCGTTAGAGGACAGATCCGGAAAATCGGCAAAAGGATCGTGGAGGGCGACGTCGCCATCGCTCCGTATCGGATGGAGAAGCGCAGCCCTTGCGCGCATTGCGAGTATCGGCCGGTATGCCAGTTCGATCCCGAACTGGACGGCAACCGGTATCAAGTGCTGTCCAAGCCGGGCAGCCGCGAGGAATTGTGGCGGAAGCTCGGAGAGGAAGCGGAAAGGAGGGAGCCGGAATGAACCGACAACCGGGACGTTGGCCCGTGAAGCCGGACGGCAGCCGGTGGACGGACGAGCAGTGGGCCGCCATCGCGGCCGACGGCTCCCATCTGCTGGTCGCCGCCGCGGCGGGCTCCGGCAAGACGGCGGTGCTGGTCGAGCGAATCATCAAGCGCATCGCCGACCCCGAGCGTCCGTTGAGCGTGGACGCCTTGCTGGTGGCGACGTTCACGAAAGCGGCCGCCGCCGAGATGAAAGAGAGGATTCGGCACGCGCTGGAAGAGGCGTTGGAGCGGGATCCGGAGTCGCGGCATTTGGAACGGCAGCTGGCGCTGCTGCCGCGCGCCACGATCACGACGCTCCATTCCTTCTGCATGGAAGTGGTGGAGCGCTATGCGCCGCTTATCGGCCTCGATCCGGGCTTTCGGATCGCGAACGAAACCGAAGCGGAGCTTCTCCGCATGGACACGCTGGACGAGCTGTTCGAGGAGACGTACGAGAAGGAAGGCGAGAACGGGACGCTGGCCCGGCTGGCCGACCGTTTCGGCGGAGAACGCAGCGACGAGCCGCTTCACCGGCTCATCCTTGAGCTTCATGCCTTCGCGGGCAGCCATCCTTGGCCGGCGGATTGGCTGAAGGAGATGGCCGAGCGTTTCCAAGTACAGGACGCGGCGGAGCTCCTGCAATCGCTATGGGTGCGAAGCCTGCTCGGCGATGCCCAGCTTCAGCTGCGAGGGGCGGTCCGCATGCTCGAGTTCGGACTGCGCCTCTGCGGAGAGCCCGGCGGTCCGGCGCCGTACGCCGAAACGCTGCAGGAGGATCTCTCCGCCGTAGGCAGCCTGCTGGCCGCGCTGGATACCGATCAATGGCCGCTTTGGCAGCAGGCGTTCGCCTCCTGCGCGTTCGGCCGGCTGAAGCCCTGCCGCGGAGATGATTACGATCCTTCGCTGCAGGAGCGGGTGAAAGGTTACCGGGACGCCGTCAAGAAGATCGTGTCCAAGCTGTCCGAGGAATGGCTGGTCCGGCCGGCGGAGCGGTATGCCGAAGAGATGCGCGAGCTGGCCCCGGACATGGAGGCGCTCGCGGAGCTCGCGATCGCGTTCGACGAGCGGTACGAGGCGGCCAAACGCGCCAAGGGACTGCTCGATTTCGGCGACCTGGAGCATTACGCGCTGCGCATTTTACGGGATCCGGCTTCCGTGCCGGGACAGGTAGTTCCTTCCGCGGCCGCGGCGGATTATCGGAATCGATTCGCCGAAATTTATTTGGACGAGTACCAGGACACGAACGAGGTGCAGGAAGCGATCGTTTCCTTGATCGCCCGATCGGCTCCCGGCAACATCTTTATGGTCGGCGACGTTAAGCAGAGCATTTACCGGTTCCGCCTGGCGGAGCCGGGCCTGTTCATGTCGAAATACAAAACTTACGACATCTGGGAAACCGGATTGGCCGATGCCGAATCTCCGGAAGGACTGCGGATCGACCTGGCCCGCAACTTCCGAAGCCGCCGGGAGATCATCCGCGCGGTCAACCACGTGTTTCGGCTGATCATGAACGAACCGGTCGGGGAAATGACTTACGACGGGCGGGCGGAGCTCGTTTACGGCCAGGGCTACCCCGATGCCGACGGAATGGCGGGAGAAGTCCCGCCGCCGAACGGCCCGAACGGCTGGGGGTGCGAGCTGATCGTGCTGGATCAAGCGTCGTCCGGGAACGGCGGCGCGGGCGGACCGGGAGAAACGGAAGAGGATCCGGCGTCGGAGCCGGAGGGGCATGCCGGGAACGACAACGACGAAGAGGAACTCGAAACCGCGCAATTGGAGGCTCGCTGCGTGGCGGCGGAAATCCGCCGCCTGATGGACGGCGGGGAGGACGGGAAGCCGCCGTTCGCCGTCTACGACGGAAGAAGCGGGCTTTACCGGCCGGTCCAGTATCGCGACATCGTGATTCTGCTTCGGGCGACGAGCGCTTTGGCTCCGGCCTATCTGGAGGAATTGAAGGCCGCCGGTATCCCGGCATACGCGGATCTCGCGACGGGCTACTTCGCGGCCACGGAAGTCGACGTCATGCTGTCGCTCCTGTCGATCATCGACAACCCGCGGCAGGACATCCCGCTCGCCGGGGTGCTGCGTTCGCCGATCGTCGGTTTGACGGCGGACGAGCTGGCGAGAATCCGGCTGTGCGACCGGCGCGGGGAATTTTGGGACGCGGTGGAGGCGGCAGCCGATGATGAATCGCTGGAGGAAGGGCTGCGAGGCATCGTCCGCTCGTTCCTCGGCAAGCTGTCGGAGTGGCGGGATTACGCGAGAAGGGAGCCGCTCCGCGATCTGCTCTGGACGTTGTTCCGCGACACCGGGTATTACGACTTCGTGGGCGGACTGCCCGGCGGCGCGCAGCGGCAAGCCAACCTGAGGGCGCTCGTGGACCGGGCTCGAGGATATGAGCAGTCGTCCCGGTTCCGGGGGCTGTTCCGGTTCCTGCGCTTCCTGGGACGGATGCGCGATACGGGTTCCGACCTCGGCGCGGCGCGCGCGCTCGGCGAAGGAGAGAACGTCGTCCGGATCGTTTCGATCCACAAAAGCAAAGGCCTGGAGTTTCCCGTCGTGTTCGCGGCCGGCATGGGTCGGGGGTTCAACCGGCGGGATTTGAACGGGATGTTCCTCAAGCACAAAACGCTCGGCTTCGGGCCGAGAATGGTCGAACGGGACACTCGCGTGACCTATCCGACGCTGCCGCAGCTGGCGATCCGCCGCAGGCTCGCGGCGGAGATGCTCGCGGAAGAGATGCGGGTGCTGTACGTAGCGCTCACCCGCCCGAAAGAAAAGCTGTTCCTGATCGGCACGGTCAAGGACGCCGCCAAGCAATGGGACAAATGGACGGAGACCGCGTCCATGTCCGAAGGAGCGCTGCCGGACCATGCGGTCGCGGCGGCTTCCCGTTACCTGGATTGGCTGGGTCCGGCGGCTGTGCTCGCGGGCGCGAAACGGGAAGCGGAAGGCGCGCAGACCGAAGGCGGCGCTTCGCCGGCTTGGAGCTGCCGCATCCTCCCCGCGTCGGCGTATACCGCGCCTGCCGCGGAAGCGGGCAAGGAAGAGGAGCCGGACGAACGGCTTTGGGCGGCAGCGGCGCGCGGCGAACGGGCTGAAGTGAAGGAAACTCCGGCCGGGGAACGCATCCGCGCCGTCCTGTCTTGGGAATATCCTTACGGGAACGCCGCCAAGGTGGCGGCGAAAACCTCGATCACCGCATGGAAGTCGCGGTTGTCGGCGGAAGAAGCCGCCGCTGCGCTGGAGGCAGCGGAAGAAAGCGGCTCGGAAGAACGGATGCGGGAGGAAGGAGGGGAAGCCGATTCCTTCGGAGCCTCGTCGGCTCCAGTAGAGCTCTCGTTCCGCTTGAGGCGCCCCCGTTTTATGGGGGAAAGCAAGTTGACGCCGGCGGAACGGGGGACGGCTTTCCACCTCGTCATGCAGAATCTGCCGCTTCGCTCGGATCTTGGAGTCGGCGACATTTCGGAGCTGCTGGACCGCATGGTCGAACGCCTGCTCCTGACCGTAGAACAGCGCCGGGCGATCGATCCGGCGGTCATCGCCTCGTTTTGCGCCGGCCCGCTGTTTCCCCGCCTGTGCGCCGCGGATCGCGTTTGGAGGGAGGTTCCCTTCACGTACGGAATCCAGGCCGGAGAGGTCTATTCCGGCATGCAAGGGGTTGACGCGTCCGAGACGGTTATCATCCAAGGCGTCGTGGACTGTCTCTTCTCGGAAGGGGACAGCCTGGTGCTGATCGATTACAAAACGGATTTGCTCAAAGGGAAAAGCCCCGAGGAAGCGGCGGAGAAGCACCGTTTTCAGGTCGAGAAATACGGGGAAGCCGCCGGCCGGATTTTGGGGCGCCCGGTGAGCGAAGCCTACGTATACTTTTTCGACGGGGACAGCGCGGTACGGCTCTGGTAGCCGGATAGGAGGAATCGAATTTGGCAAGCAAACGATCGTACACGGTGCCGGTTCTGCTGCTGATCATCACGGGATTGGCGATATTGCTGATGTTAATTTACTCCAAGCTGCTCTTCACGCAGCAGAAGGAGTATACCGATGCAGGCAAACGCTTGGCGGAAAGATATAATTATGCGTTGATTTTCGCGGACCGGCTCGGCACGGGGGCGGACCTGCTGCTGAAGGATGGTTCCGTCGCGGACCGCCTGAAAGCGAAGAAGCTGCTCGGCGAAGCCTCCATGGCGGGGGGAGAAACGGTCGGCATCCTGGCCGAGGCTTCGAGCCGATCGACGGGACAATCCTTCGAAGAGGCGTTCAAGCCGGTTTCCGAAGCGATGACCCGGATCATGAGCGAGCAAGCGGGCAACGTCTACGGCGTCTCCGAGCATGAAGGGGCGCTGACGGCCGAAGAGAAGGAGCTGCTGACCGCGGTCCGTGACGGCGCCTCCAAAATGAAAGAGCAGCTGCTCGTTTTCCGGCCGCCGACGGTCGATTCCGGTTACCGGACGATGAATGCGGGCGGGGAATGGATCGCCCAAGCCGTTGCCGCCGGTCAAACGCTAATCGACACCGCGGCGAAGGTGAAGTAGTGAAGGTTTCGGTGGAATAGCGTACTGCGTTCCGCTATCTGCTACCAAACAAACAAACGAACCCCCTGATCCACGAGGATCAGGGGGTTCTTCGTTCGTATATGGCAGCTTACCGTACCGCGACCGGCAACTCTTGCAGCACCAGCTGCGCAACCGCGCGGGCGCTGGAGAATGCGCGCTCGGCGAGCTCGCCTTTGCCGACGCAGCCGTCTCCGCAGAAGTAGAAGGGCACGCTTTCGATGCGGTTCGGCAGCAGCCGGTTGCCGGCGACGTTTTTGACGCTTTGGACCATCGCTTTTTTGCTCATGCGCTTCACGGCGACGGCATCGCGCCAGCCGGGGTAATGGCGGTCGAACAGTGCTTCCATCTGCGCCTGCCGTTCATCGAGGTACGCTTTGCGGTCCGTTTCCCCGTCGAACGTCTCGTCGGACAGGTACGCGACGCCCTGAAGCAGCTGCCCGCCTTCCGCCACGAGCGTGTGGTCCGTCGCGGAAACGTCGGTGATAAACATTTTGTTGTTCATGTCGCTGATGTACGAGAAAGGACGGTTCACGACCCGGCTCAAGCCGACGTCGTACACGAGCACTTCCGTCGCAGTGTTGGATTCGTAAGGCGCCATGAACGGCTCCCAAGGCGTTCCCTTGAGCAGCTTGACGACCTGCTGCGAGGGCATCGCGAAAACGACTTTGTCGAACGCGAGCTCGCGGTTTTTCGTCGTGATCCAGTACTTGCCGTTCTCGTAGCGGATCGAATCGACGCCTTCCTGCTGCGCCAGCTCCCAGCGGGACGACGCTTCGATTTTATCCTTCAGCTGGCCCGTGATGACCGCCCAGCTTCCCAGGATGTAATTGACGGGCTTCTGCGACAGGAACAGGTTATGATAGTAGTCCGCGATGACATGGCCGGGCACGCGCCGCGCATCCTCTGGAGAGATGAAGAAGTTGGAGCAAACGAGGTGCTCCCACAGCTCTTTCAAGTCCTCGCCTTCGTTTGACTCCGCCAAATAGTCGCCGAGCGTCGGGTATTTGCGAAGCTGGTGGATGTTCGCGATCATGGCGGCGATCTCCGCGGCGAAACGCACCTTCTGGCCGGCGGAAATGACGTCCGTCTTCATCAGGTTGATGAAGTCCAACGGCGCGGGGGTCAGATGGTCTCCCTTTTCGTACATGACTTTGCGTTTGTCGACCTGGCGGCTCGAGAATTGGAGGTCCAGCTCTTTCTCCAGCTTGCCGATCGTATGGCGGTCGATGCCGTAGACCGCATGCGCGCCATAGTTCAGCGTGAATCCGGCTTTCTCGTAAGTAAATGCCCGTCCGCCCCATTGCGGACTCCGTTCGAAAATCACGCCCCGGATGTCCGGGGAACGGCTCAAATAAGCGGCGGCCGTCAGTCCGGCCAAACCTCCGCCGATTACGGCGATCTCCATGTTCGGTTCCTCCTTGAGCACGGATCCGGTCCCGGCGGGGGAACTTCCGCCGACTTCCGCCAATCCGCGCCATGCCCACATCAAATTGTCCCGCAGCGACCGCTCCAGATCGGAGCCGGCGCCCGCGGCCCATGTCCATAACGTGCCGGTAAACAAATCGTATAAGTAAGTGGCTTTGCGCCGGTCGGAAAGCCATTCCGTCAGGCAGTCTGCCAATTGCGCCGCCCATTCCGCCTGCGCCGCGGCAAGCTGGGGCTCTTCCTTGCTCAAAAAGTAGACGCTGCGGACGAGGAGCGGAACCTCCCGAAGGGCGTGCGCCAATTCCAGCAGCAGGCTGTTGACGCGCCCTTCGGGCGAAACGCCTCCGGAAAGCCCGCGTTCCTTCCATTGCCGGATAATCTCGCATTGCCGCCGGGGCAGCTCGCATAGAAGCTCTTCTTTGCTCCGGAAATAATGATAGAACGTCCCTTTCGACGTCCCGGTCGCTTCGATAATGTCGCCGACCGACACTTGGTCGTAGCCGCGTTCGGCGAAAAGCCGCAAAGCCGTTTCGACTACCAGCGCTCTTTTGCGATGTGTAGCCGCTCTCAAACCGGGGATTTTCACGCCGACCACGCTCCTCCCGTTTGCCATTATACGTCGAGCCGGCAAGGAAAACCAGAGAAAAATAGACCGCCAGTCTATTTTCGACTGCCCATTTTGAAAACGGCATCCGGGCGATTGGACGAGCCCCATCCGGTTGCGGTATGATAGGAGAAGTTTGATTGACGGAGCGAATAGGGGACCTTGCCGATGGACTGCATTTTCTGCAAAATCGCCGAGGGGACGATTCCGTCCCGCAAAGTTTACGAAGATGACCACGTGCTGGCCTTCCATGACATTCAGCCGCAGGCGCCGGTGCATCTGCTGGTCATCCCCAAGAAGCATGTCGCATCGCTCGACGACGCTTCTCCGGAAGACTTAGAGCTGCTCGGCCGGGCTATGTTGGCCGCCAAGCAGGTCGCCCGGGATGCGGGACTGACGGACAGCGGTTACCGCGTGGTCACCAACATCGGACCGGACGCGGGGCAAGTCGTCTTCCACCTTCATCTCCACGTGATGGGCGGGGAAAAATTGGCTGGGCTCAATCCGAAAAATTCATCGGAATCGGACACCCGCCCAAGTTGACACCCCCTTTCCCCATCACCTATAATGAAGTTTGATAACCGTGTGTTGTGGTCTGTTGCGGAGGGAGGGAAAACAGGTGTCCGAAACGAAAGTACGCAAAAACGAAACAATCGACGCTGCACTCCGCCGCTTTAAGCGTTCCATCGCGAAAGACGGCGTTCTCGCTGAAGTGAAGAAACGTAAACACTACGAGAAACCGAGCGTTAAGCGCAAGAAGAAGTCCGAAGCCGCGCGTAAACGGAAGTTCTAGGAGGAAATTGCATCATGAACCTCGAGGAGCGATTGAACGAAGATATGAAACAGGCGATGAAGGCCGGCGATAAGTTCCGCCTTCAGACGATCCGCATGGTTCGTTCTTCGATCAAGAACCAAGAGATCGAACTGCGTCGTCCGCTTGACGACAACGAATTGATTCAAGTCGTCAGCCGGGAGCTCAAGCAGCGCAGGGATTCCCTCCAGGATTTCCAAAGAGGCGGTCGTGAGGACCTTGTTGCAGGTGTCTCTGCCGAGATCGACATTATCAGCCAGTATCTTCCTCAGCAGCTAACCGAAGAAGAAATCAAAGATATCGTTATGCAGACCATGCAAGAAACCGGTGCTTCTTCCAAAGCCGATCTGGGTAAGTTGATGGGCGCTTTGATGCCTAAGGTCAAAGGACGTGCCGACGGCAAGCTTGTCAACCAGTTGGTCCAGCAGCTTCTTTCCTGATTCCAAACAAAAGCAGGCACTCCCCGATGAGGGGGGTGTTTTTTGCATATTTTCCCGTCCGAAATCTGCGAGCAAGCAAGCGAAGTGAAACCTTTGCAAACGCATTCGCGTAGTACATCATAATCTTGACGATGAAACCATAGAGGAGGAACCCGATTTGTTGGCCGGCGGAAGAGGCTTATGGAGGAAACTGATTTTCCCGATCATGCTGGCGATCTCGCTGTTCGGCGCCGGCAACGCGGCGGTGCTCGCGGCGGACAACGTTCCAAAAACGGCCAAGGCGGGGCCGGTCTATGTCATTCCGGTCCATATGACCGTCCAGAGCGGTCTCGCCTCTTTCCTTGACCGTGCGTTGACGGAAGCGGAAGAGGCCGGTGCGGCTCTCGCCGTACTGGAGGTCGACACGCCGGGAGGACGGCTGGACACCGCCGAGGAGATCGGCTTGCGGATCCGCAGCGCCAAAGTGCCGACGGTCGCCTTCGTGAACGGCAAGGCCGCTTCCGCGGGCGCCTACTTGTCCTTGAACGCCGGGGACATCGCCATGGCGCCGGGCTCGACGATCGGAGCGGCCATGATCGTCAACCAGACGGGCGAAGCGGTTCGCGATCCGAAGCTGATCGGTCACTGGACGTCGGAAATGATCGCGGCTGCCGAACTCAACGGCCGGAAACCGGACATCGCGGCCGCGATGGTGGATCCCGACACGTCCGTTACCATGCAGGAAATTGGGCGGACGAAAGAGAAAGGCCAAATTCTGTCGCTTTCCGCCGAGGAAGCGCTCAAGGTCGGCTATTCCGACCGGACGTCCAAATCGGTGGCGGAGGTTGTCGCCTGGCAAGGGCTGTCCGACCGCACCGTCGTAGAAATTCGGCCCACGTTCTCCGAGCGGGTATCGGAATGGCTGACCCAGCCGGGCGTCGCCACCCTGCTGCTGATCGTGGGCATCGCCGGAATCGCGATCGAGCTTCTCGTACCCGGCTTCGGCATTCCCGGCATCGTCGGGCTGCTGGCTTTCGGCCTGTATTTTTTCGGCCAGTCCATCGCGGGTTTTGCGGGGAGGGAGTCGATCGTGTTTTTCGTCGCGGGCATCGTACTGCTGATCCTGGAAATGTTCATGCCTAGCTTCGGCATTCTGGGCGTTCTCGGCATCGCGGGCGTCGTCTACGGGATCGTGAACGCGGCTTTCGACACCGGGCACGCCTTGCAGTCGCTCGGGATCGCCGCTTTGGTCGCGATCGTCATCGTGACCATCGTCGCTTACGTATTCCGCCGGAGGGGTATCTGGAACCGGTTCATCCTTAAGGATCAGCTGACGACGGATCAAGGCTACGTGCCGAACGAGCCGAGGGAAGGGCTGGTCGGCGAACAAGGGATTGCCCTGTCGACGCTGCGTCCCGCCGGCGTGGCGGACATCGCCGGACGGAGGATGGACGTCGTCACCTCCGGCGAATTCGTCGAGCACGGCAGGAGGGTGCGAGTCATCGCCGTCGACGGAACGCGCATCGTCGTGAAGGAAATCGATCCTGCTTAACGAAGTGAAAAGAACGTACAATTCATTCGAACAATCGGAGGTTTCCCATGGACGCGAACATTCAGGTTTTGGTGATTATCGCATTGGTCGTGATCGCATTATCGGTATTTCTCAGTTTCTTCCCCTTCATGCTGTGGATTTCGGCGCTGGCTTCCGGCGTACGGATCAGCATCATCACGCTCGTCGCGATGAGGCTGCGCCGCGTCGTGCCGAGCCGGATCGTCAACCCGATGATCAAAGCGACGAAAGCCGGCCTTGGCCTTACGATCAACCAACTGGAGAGCCACTTTCTAGCCGGGGGCAACGTCGACCGGGTCGTCAACTCACTGATCGCGGCGCAGCGAGCCAACATCCCGCTCGTGTTCGAACGCGCCGCGGCGATCGATTTGGCTGGACGCGACGTGCTGCATGCCGTCCAAATGAGCGTCAACCCGCGCGTCATTGAAACGCCGTTCGTTTCGGCGGTTGCGAAGAACGGGATTGAGGTTAAGGTGAAAGCGCGCGTCACCGTCCGTGCAAACATTGATCGTCTTGTCGGCGGCGCAGGCGAAGAAACGATCATCGCCCGTGTCGGCGAAGGGATCGTCAGCACGAACGGAGCCGCGAATTCGCACAAAGACGTCTTGGAGCATCCGGATTTGATCTCCAAAACCGTTCTGAACAAAGGTTTGGATGCGGGCACCGCGTTTGAGATTCTTTCGATCGATATCTCGGAAGTGGATGTCGGCAAAAACATCGGAGCCTACCTTCAAACCGAGCAAGCCGAAGCCGACAAACGGATCGCGCAGGCGAAGGCGGAAGAACGCCGCGCGATGGCCGTTGCCCAGGAGCAAGAAATGAAGGCGCGCGTCGTGGAGATGAGGGCGAAAGTCGTCGAGGCCGAATCCGAAGTGCCGCTCGCGATGGCGGATGCGCTCAAAGGCGGCAAGCTCGGCGTCATGGATTACATGAACCTGAAAAACATCGAGGCGGACACGCAAATGCGCGGCTCGATCGGCAAGCAAGGCGACCTCCGCGGTGACGGAGAAGACAAGAAATAAGGCGTCTCGCCCGAGAAAGGAGGCGGAAGCTTGGAGGAGCTCATCTCCTTTTTGCTGAAACACTTTTATGTCGTGATCGTCATCGTCGGTTTGATTTACTCCATGTTTTTCCGCAAGTCGCCGCTCGAGAAACCGCCGGCCAATCGCCCTAATCCGCGTCCGGTCAACCGGATGCCGGATTTCGGGGGCGCTCCGGCATTTCCCCCGAAGCCGCGCAGAGCCGAGGAGCCGGCGCAGGTCGAAAAGCCCCGGCCCTCCCCCGCCGTACAGGAAGAGCCGCGGCCGCAGCGGCAGACCGTATACCGGTCGACTGAAGCCACGGCACCCGTTTCTGCCGAGCCGCCACGGGACCGGAGAGCACTCGAGCCGGCTCCGGCGCCGACGCCCGCCCCTGCGCTCGTCGCCGCCCCATTGATGCAGGCGGAGGAAACGCAGGGCTCTCGCATTCGCGAGGATATGGCCCGCGCGGTCGTCTGGGCCGAAATTCTCGGTCCGCCGCGAGCCCGGCGTCCGTTCCGGCGTTAACCGAATAGCAAGGGTGCAATAGAACTTCCAAGAGCCTGCCGCGGAAAGCGGCGGGCTTTTTCGCGTTTCCGTAAGCCGTCCGGATCGCCTCCCGCCCGGCAAAAGCCCTTCGCCCGTCCGCTCCGGCTTCATATTCGGCGCCCTCCGCGCATATGTTTTACCGTACGGGAGGAGGACCGCTTCATGCCGCGAGTCAGCCGAAAGCTGCGCAAATGGACCGCCGCCATTCTCGACCTGCCGCAGGACGTGGCGCTGGATCTTCCCCGCGTCACGATGATCGGCGGAATCCAGCTCACGGTGGAAAATCACCGCGGAGTGCTCCATTTTTCCCCGCAGTCGCTGCGGCTGGCCATGGAACGGGGAGAAATCGAGGTGTCCGGGGAAGATTTGGTCATCCGCAACATCGGGGCCGAAGAGGTATTCGTCGAGGGACGGATCTTGGGCGTCGCGCTTCATCCGAAAGGCAAGCCTTCCGGGTGAGGCCGTTTCGGGGACAAGCCCGGGAAAGAAAGCACCGGACAAGCCCCGGGAGGGGGAGAGGGCGGTAAAAATGAAGGGAACATGGATGGCCGCGGTACGCGGCTACGTATGGGTCAAATTGATCGGCGGAGACGCGAAGGCGTTCCTGAACGCCGCCGTGGCGGAAGGAATCGCCTTGTGGAACATCGCCTATTCTCCATCGGGTGAACTCACGTTCGGCATCACGGTGCCGGATTTTTTCCGTCTGCCGCCACTGCTGAAGAAGTGCGGAGCGAGGACGAGAATCCTGCGCAAGCGGGGGCTTCCGTTCCAATTCGCTCGGCTGGGGCGCCGTAAAACGTTCGCGGCGGGCATGCTGGCTTTCGCCGCTTTGTTGTTCATTTTGTCCACATTCGTGTGGCACGTGAAAATAGCGGGAGAAAGCCTCATTCCGGAGGAGAAAATCCGGCAGGCTGCGAGGCAGGAGGGGCTGTTTCCGCTTCAGTGGTCTTTGCGGCTGGCCGATACGGGGGTGCTCGCGAAGCGGCTGGCGGCCCAATTGCCGGACGCGGCGTGGGTCGGCGTGGAAAAAAAGGGAACAACGGTTATCATAACGGTAGTGGATTCCACGAAACCCGACACGAAGCAGACGGACGGCCCGCGTGATCTCGTCGCGAAAGCGGATGCCGTCGTCACCGGAATCGTCGCGGAGAACGGAAGGCCGCTGGTGGAACGGAACGATCGGGTCCGCAAAGGACAAGTTCTCGTTTCGGGCTGGCTCGGCGAAGGGGAACTGCGGAAGGCGGTCGTGTCCAAAGGAACCGTCAGGGGCCTCGTCTGGCACGAGATGAGGATCGTGTCGCCGATGGTCCGAGAGCAGAAAACGCTGACGGGGGAATCCAAGGAGCGCAGCTATTGGGTCATCGGCAACCGGGCCCTGCAATATTCCGGCTACGGCGGGGACGAGTACGCCGAATCTCGGACCGGGGCGACGATCCATCCTTGGCGGATTTTCTACTGGACGCTTCCGCTGGGCATCATGAAGGAGACGGAGATGGAGGTCCGGACGACCCGCGAGCGGTTGACTGCCGCCGAGGCCAAGGAGGCCGGGCTCCGCCAGGCGCGCCTGGAATTGCGGGAGAAGAACGGGCCGGACGCCCGTATCACGTCGGAAAACATTTTGCATGAACAAAAGGAGAATGGTAAAGTGTTCATGACCGTTCTTTTTGAGGTGGAACAATCGATCGCCGTCGAACGGCCCATTGTGCAGACGCCTTCACATGAGGGGGAATGAGGCTTTTTGACAGAATTGAAGCATACCGTCACGATCCCGTTGCAAAACACGGCGGAAGGGCTGGCGTTGTTCGGCCCGCAGGACAAGTTCCTGAGGCTGATCCAACGCGAGACGACGTCGGCGATCCATTCCCGCGAAGCTGAAATCGTCGTGGAAGGCCCGGAGCGGGAAGTGTTATCTCTGGAGCAGCTTTTCGATACGCTTCTCCAACTGATCCGGGGAGGCTTGCAGTTGAGCGAGCGGGACGTCCGCTACGCGTACGAGCTGGCGCGCGAAATGAAAGCGGACCAGCTGCTGGGATTGTTCAAAGGCGAAATCACGACGACGTTCCGCGGCAAACCGATCGTTCCGAAAACGCTCGGCCAGCGGCACTACGTCACGACCATACGCAAAAAAGACATCGTTTTCGGCATCGGTCCGGCCGGTACGGGCAAAACCTACCTCGCCGTCGTCAGCGCGGTCGCCGCGCTTAAGGACGGCAGGGTGAAGCGGATCCTGCTGACGCGCCCCGCGGTGGAAGCCGGCGAAAGCCTCGGATTCCTGCCCGGAGACCTGCAGGAGAAGGTCGATCCTTACCTGCGGCCGCTGTACGACGCGCTGAACGACGTGCTCGGCGCGGACGGTGTCGCCAAGGCGCTCGAACGGGGCATGATCGAAATCGCGCCGCTCGCTTACATGCGGGGCCGGACGTTGGACGATTCGTTCATCATTCTGGACGAAGCGCAGAACACGACGCCCGAGCAAATGAAAATGTTTTTGACCCGTTTGGGGTTCGGTTCCCATATGGTCATCACGGGGGACGTCACGCAAATCGACCTGCCAAAAGGAAAAAAATCGGGGTTAATCGAAGCCCAGCGCATTTTGCGCGACATCGAGGAGATCGGAATCGTCTATTTCTCCGAGCAGGATGTCGTGCGCCACGCCCTGGTGCAGAAGATCATCATGGCTTACAACCGCGACCTCGATCAACAGCCCTAGGAAGGAGAATGCCGGATGAGTCGGAATCGCAGCGGCCCGTCAGGCACCCGTCTGACCTTGCAACGGGCAGGGTGGAAGCAAAGCGTAGCGTTACGCTGGCTCCTGCTCCTGCTTTTTGTGTTCTTGTTTTATTTCAGCATGGCTTCGCGGTTCGTGCCCGAGACTTACGACATCACGCTCGGCGCCAAAAGCGAACGCGACATCAAGGCGCCTCATCAGATCACGGACGAGAAGGCGACGCTCGAAGCCCAAGAGAAAGCCGCGGAAAGCATCTCCCCGATCTACTCGATCGTGGCGCTTCGCAACGAGACGCTGCTGGACCAGATTTTTTCGCGGATCGAGCAATTGAACCAGGACGACCAGATTACGGAAGCCGACAAGGTGGACATTTACCGCCGGGAAATCCCGGACCTTGTCAACCGGTACCTGGATTCGTTCGTACAAGCCAACACCGGAACGCAAACGTATTCATCGACGCTGCTCGAGGAAATGAAGAAGGTGACCTCGGAGCAGTTGTACCGGGTTCCCGAGGAGACGTTTTATAAACTGCCGAAATTGACCCCGGAACAGATCGCCGACATGAAGACGGTCGGCCGGGACGTCGTCCGGCAGCTCACGCGGGAGTCGCTGACGGAAGCCGAAACCGGAAGGACGAAAGTCGCCGAGCTCGTCAACGCCAGCTCCCTGTCGCTGAAAACCGAACGGGAAGCCGTTCAGGAGCTCGCCCGCCTCGTCATCCTCCCGAACAAGTTCTACGATAAGCAAGCGACGGAAGAGGCCAAGGTGGAAGCCAAGCAGAACACGCCTCCCGTCGTCATCAAGCAGGGCGACGTCGTCGTGAAAGCCGGCCAAGCCATCACGCAGGACATCTATGACCGCCTGGTCGCGCTTGAGCTGTTGAAAGAGCGAACGACCTATTGGCCGCAGCTCGGCGTGCTGCTTCTCTCGGTCCTGTTCACGCTGGCGATCTACGGATACGGCGCGATGACGGAACCGACGGACGTTTCGCGGGAGCTAACGAACGTGCAATGGCTGATGCTGCTGCTCATTTTCGGCTTGAACACCCTGATGATGCATTTGGTGGCGTTTACGCACTCGGAGCAATGGCCGTTCATCGGCTACCTCGCTCCCGTGGCGCTCGGAAGCATGCTCGTCACGCTGCTGCTGGACATGCATCTGGGGCTCGTCAGCGCATTCCTGTTCACGATGCTGGCCAGCGTCGTCCTCAACGTGCGGCAGGACAACCTGTTCGATTTCCATTACGGCATCGTTGCCGCCGCAGTATCGTTTACCGCCGTGCTTGCGATCCATCGGGCGAGCCAGCGCTCCGCGATCCTCAAGGCGGGGATTATGGTCAGCCTGTTCGGTTCGGTGACGGTGCTCGCGATCGGCTTGATCGCGGAAGAGCCCGACCGCATCCAGCTTGTGCAATCGGTCGGCTTCATGTTCGCCAGCGGACTGCTTACGGCGGTGCTTGTCATCGGCTTAATGCCCTTCTTCGAATTGACGTTCGGACTGCTGTCCGACTTGAAGCTGGTCGAGCTGTCGAATCCGAACCATCCGCTGCTCCGCAAGCTGCTTACGGAAACGCCGGGCACGTACCACCACAGCCTCATGGTCGGCAATCTCTCCGAAGCCGCCGCCGAATCGGTCGGAGCGAACGGGCTGCTCTGTCGGGTCGGTTCGTTCTATCATGACGTGGGCAAAACCAAAAGGCCGATGTATTTCATCGAAAACCAGAACGGCGGGGCGAATCCCCACGACAAGCTGGAGCCCAAAGTAAGCGCGTCGATCATCATCGCGCATGCCCGCGACGGCGCGGACATGCTGAAGGCGCACAAGCTGCCCAAACCGATCCGCGATATCGCCGAGCAGCATCACGGGACGACGTTCCTGAAATTTTTCTATTATAAAGCGGTCAAGCAAGCGAAGGACCAAGGCGTAGAGTGCGAATACACCGAGGACGATTTCCGTTATCCGGGCCCGAAAGCGCAATCCAAGGAAGCGGCGATCGTCGGCATCGCCGACTGCGTGGAAGCCGCGGTCCGTTCGCTGAACCATCCGACGGTGGAACAAATCGAAGGCATCATCGGCAAAATCATCAAGGACCGTCTCGACGACAACCAGTTCAACGAATGCGATTTAACGCTTCGGGAGCTCGACCGCATCGCGGTATCGCTGAAGGAAACCGTCATCGGCACGTTCCATTCCCGCATCGAATACCCCGACGAGAAAGATTTCAAGCCAAAGGAGAAACTGTCATGACTTTAAGCCTGGAATGGATCGACGAACGCGAGGGCGGCGCCGGCCCGAAAGAAGAAGCCTGGATGGAGCTGCTCGAGAAGCTGCTGAAGCTGGCGGGCGAATCGGAAGGCGTCGCCAAGGGCATCGTCACGCTTACCCTGACCGACGATGAAGGCATTCGCGAGTTGAACCGGCAATACCGCGGGCTGGACAAGCCGACGGACGTGCTGTCGTTTTCGATGGTCGAGTCGGCCGGAGAAGAGCCGGAGCTTCATTTCGACGAAGAATACGAAGGCACGGAAGAAGAAGGGGAAGAGTGGACGGACGAGGCGCAAGCCGAAGACCCGTTCGCCGACATGCTCGGGGACGTCGTCATTTCCGTTCCGCGGGCCGAAACGCAAGCGGCCGAGTACGGCCACAGCTTCGAGCGGGAGCTGGGCTTCCTGTTCGTGCACGGCTTCCTCCATTTGCTCGGCTATGACCACGGCAGCGAAGAGGAAGAGAAGGAAATGTTCTCGAAGCAGGAGGCCGTGCTCGCGAAAGCGGGGCTGACCCGGTGAATCGTCGCCGCCCGTCCTGGGCCGCTTCCTTCGGGCATGCGTTCCGGGGTATCTTTTACACGCTTGCTCATGAGAGGAACATGCGGTTCCACGCGGGTGCCGCCGCAGTCGCAGCCATTGCCGGAGCGTGGCTGCGAATCGGCTTGACCGATTGGCTATGGCTGGGCGTTGCGGCAACGGGGGTGCTTTCCGCGGAGCTGATGAATACCGCGGTAGAACGGGCGGTGGATTTGGCGTCGCCGGACGAACATCCGCTGGCGAGGGCGGCGAAAGACGCGGCGGCCGGCGCGGTGCTCGTCACCGCGGTTTTCGCCGCGGCGGTAGGTTTGGCGGTATTGGGTCCGCCTTTATGGCGGACGATATTCGGATAAGGGCGAGAGGGGAACATCGGATGGCGGAACAACGGCAATGGGATCCGGTCAAGCTGCTGGAGGCGGCCAAGGCCGTCAGGGAAAACGCGTACGTCCCGTATTCGGGCTTCCGCGTCGGGGCCGTTTTCATGGATGCGGAAGGACATTTGCACGCGGGCTGCAACGTAGAGAACGCGGCCTACGGGCCGACGAACTGCGCCGAGCGCACCGCCCTGTTCCGGGCGATCGCGGACGGCCGGCAGGCGGGCGAATTTCAAGTCGCCGCCGTGATCGGGGATACGGAGGGGCCGATTTCCCCTTGCGGCATTTGCCGGCAGGTGATGCTGGAGCTGTGCGAACCGGACATGCCGGTCATCCTGGGCAACCTGCGCGGCGATTATAAGTTGACCACCGTCGCCGAGCTGCTCCCGGGAGCGTTCTCCAAACGGGACCTGGCGAAATAAGGAGAGACCAACAGTGAAAGAAGGCTTCAAGTCCGGTTTCGTGGCGATCGTGGGGCGCCCGAACGTCGGCAAATCGACGCTGATGAATCAAGTCATCGGCCAGAAGATCGCGATCATGTCGGATAAACCCCAGACGACCCGAAACAAAATTCACGGCGTCTATACGACGGAAGACATGCAGATCGTTTTCCTGGATACGCCGGGCATTCATAAGCCGTTCTCCAAGCTCGGCGATTATATGGTGAAAGCCGCCGTGAGCGCGCTCGAGGAAGTGGACGCGGTCCTGTTCCTCACGGACGTGACGGAAGAGCTCGGCGGCGGCGACCGGTTCATCATCGAGCGGCTGAAAAACGTCAGCACCCCGGTGTTCCTCGTCCTGAACAAAATCGACAAGGTCCATCCCGAGGCGCTGCTGCCCATCATCGAGACGTACCGCAAGCTGCACGATTTTACGGAAATCGTGCCGGTCTCGGCGCTGCAGGGGAACAACGTGAACGCGCTGCTGGAGACGGTCGGCAAATATTTGGACGAAGGCCCGATGTATTATCCGGCCGACCAGGTGACCGACCATCCGGAGCAATTCGTCTGCGCCGAGCTGATCCGCGAGAAGATCCTTCAGCTCACCCGCGAGGAGGTTCCCCACTCCATCGCCGTGGAGATCGAGAGCATGGGAACGGGAGATAACGGTGTCGTTAACATCGGTGCAGTCATCTACGTGGAACGCGATTCGCAGAAAGGGATCGTGATCGGCAAACAGGGAGTGCTGCTCAAGGAAATCGGCAAGCTCGCCCGCCAAGACATGGAACGGCTGCTCGGGTCCAAGATTTTCCTCGAGCTGTGGGTGAAGGTCAAGAAAGACTGGCGCAATCGCGAATCCGTGCTCAAATCGCTCGGCTTCCGCCACGAATGACGCCTTCGGCGTGAGCCGGGAGGGATACGGGGGGCGCCGCGGGACATCCTAACGGAGGAAGAGCAAGTCATTTCCGCCCGGAGAGGATGAAGCGCTGTGCGGGATTTTACTTGGCACGTCTTTACGCAAACCGGCGACATTGAAGCCTATCTGCTTTATAAGGAAATGGATGCGCTCGGAAACGCCGAGCCGGCGGCCGGGGCGGAAAGCCTCGAACCGGAATCCGGCGTTTCCGCGGAAGAGTCGGCGACGCCGTGAGGGCGGGGCCGGGTCGGTAACGGCAGTCACGGGTACAGGGCTCCCCCGGAAGGATACGGTCTGGCTTGCGAGCTGCCGTCGCTTTCGGGGGACATTCGCATTCAGGGGAGAGGTCCGATGCTGTATCGGGTGGAAGGAATCGTCATCCGGAGTACGGATTACGGGGAAGGCAACAAAATCGTCACTTTGCTGACCGAAACGCACGGCAAGCAGGGACTGGTGATCCGAGGCGCCCGCAAGCCGAAAAGCCGTTACGGAGCGCTTGCTCAACTGTTTACATACGGGGAATATTCGTACTACAAATCGGGCTCTCTCGGCACGCTGAACAGCGGGGAGGTCATCGAGCCTTTCCGCGAACTGCGCGAGGGGCTCGACGGTCCGGCCTACGCTTCCTACGCGGCGGAACTGACGGACAAAGCGGTCGGCGACGAAGACGCCGGCTCTTTTCTGTTTCGCCAGCTCAAAGCGTGCCTGTCGGGACTTGCGCAAGGCAAGGATCCCGCCGTTCTCATGCGGGTCTACGAAATGAAGATCGTCGGCGCGGCCGGCTACCTGCCGGCTTTGGACGAATGCGCCAACTGCGGGAGGACGGAGGGCGAGTTCCGGTTCAGCCCCGCGCTCGGAGGAGCATTATGCCCGCTTTGCCGGCACCGGGATCCGTCCGCGCTGGAGCTGGACGAAGCGGTGTGGAAGCTGCTGCGTCTGTTCGTCGGGCTGGATTTGGCGAGGCTGGGCAACATCGCGCTGAAAGAAAGCTCCAAGCGCCAACTTCAGCTGGCCATGAGGCGTTGGATGGACGCCCATCTAGGGTTGAACCTGAAATCCCGGCATTTCCTCGACCAGCTGGAGCGGCACGGGGAGCTGCTCGGGCGCGCGCCGGAGACCGGCGTTCGGGAAAGCCGGCCGTTTGACAATCCGGACGACGTTGGATAGAATGTCATCATTAAGGTTCTCGATGAAGGAGAAAGTAGCCGGTCACCGTCGGCAGCGAAGCGATCCGGGGAGAGTGGAAGCCCGGACGGACGGATCGTGCGAAGGGCGCTCCAGAGAGACGGGTTTTGGAAAAAGAGGGTTTCGGTCCGCTCGGCGGATCGGGCCAAGTAGGGTGGAACCGCGGGATCAAGCTCCCGTCCCTACGTCTGCGCATACCGCGGACGTAAGGGACGCGGAGCTTTAATTTTTATCCCCAAAAAGTGAAGATGGCCTTCGAAGGTGATTCCGATTACTTTTCGGGGGCCCCACCCCATGTTAAGGAGAGATAGTTATGAATTTTCAGCAAATGATGCTGACGCTTCAGCAGTTCTGGGCGGAACAGAACTGCATCGTCGTACAGCCGTACGACACGGAGAAAGGCGCGGGCACGATGAACCCGATGACGTTCCTTCGCACGATCGGGCCCGAGCCCTGGAACGTCGCTTACGTGGAACCGTCCCGCCGCCCGGCGGACGGCCGGTACGGGGAAAACCCGAACCGCCTGTACCAGCATCACCAGTTCCAGGTCATCATGAAGCCGTCTCCGGACAATATCCAGGAGCTGTATCTCGAAAGCCTGAAGCGGCTCGGCATCGATCCGCGCCACCACGACATCCGGTTCGTCGAGGATAACTGGGAATCGCCGACGCTCGGCGCCTGGGGGCTCGGCTGGGAAGTGTGGCTGGACGGCATGGAAATCACGCAATTCACGTATTTCCAGCAGGTCGGCGGCATCGACTGCCATCCGGTTGCCGTGGAGATCACGTACGGCATGGAACGGCTGGCTTCGTACATCCAAGAGAAAGAAAACGTGTTCGACCTCGAATGGGTCGAAGGCGTCTCCTACGGAGCCGTCTTTAAGCAGCCCGAATTCGAGCATTCGAAATATACGTTCGAGGTGTCCGACGCGGCGATGCTGTTCCAGCTGTTCTCCACGTACGAGACGGAAGCCAAACGCGCCATGGACGAATCGCTCGTTTTCCCGGCCTACGATTACGTGCTCAAATGCTCCCATACGTTTAACCTGCTGGATGCGCGCGGCGCGATCAGCGTAACCGAACGGACGGGCTACATTGCCCGCGTCCGGAATCTGGCCCGCCAAGTGGCGGCGACGTATTTGCAGGAACGGGAACGCCTCGGATTCCCGCTGCTGAAGAAAGGGGCTGAGGAGCATGCCTAAGGATCTCCTGCTGGAAATCGGGCTCGAGGAAGTCCCGGCGCGCTTCGTGCGGGCCGCGATGGAGCAATTGAAGGATAAAACGGAAAAGTGGCTGCAGGACAGCCGTCTGGCGTACGATGAAGTGCGCGCCTACGCGACGCCGCGGCGTTTGGCGGTGTTGGTAGCGGGGCTCGCCGACCGCCAGGAAGACTTGAACGAAGAAGTGAAGGGGCCGGCCCGCAAAATCGCGCTGGACGAAACGGGCGCTTGGAGCAAAGCCGCGCTCGGTTTCTCCCGGAGCAACGGCGTCGAACCGAACCAACTGTTCTTCAAGGAGCTTGGCGGCGTGGAATACGCGTACGCCAACAAAAGCAGCAAAGGGGTAGACGCGGCTTCGCTGCTGCCTGAGGCGCTTCCCGCCCTCGTGACTTCCTTGACGTTCCCGAAAAACATGCGCTGGGGCGATTATGAACTCCGTTACGTGCGTCCCATCCGCTGGCTCGCGGCGCTTCACGGAACGGAAGTCGTGCCGTTCGAAATCACCGGCGTCGCTTCCGGAAGGACGACGAGGGGCCACCGCTTCCTCGGCGCCGACGCGGATATCCGAGAACCGAAGGAATACGCGGACCGTCTCCGCGAGCAGCACGTGCTGGTGGACGTAGAAGAGCGTCAAGCGGCCATTTTGGCAGGCATCCGCGAGCTGTCCGAACGTCAAGGCTGGCATATCGCCGTGAAGGACGACTTGCTGGAAGAAGTGCTGTTCCTGGTGGAAACGCCGACCGTGCTGACCGGCTCGTTCGATCCCGCGTTCCTGGACATTCCGCAGGAGGTGCTGATCACCTCGATGCGAGAGCACCAGCGGTATTTCCCGGTGCTGGACCGGGACGGCAAGCTGCAGCCGCATTTCGTGACCGTGCGCAACGGCGACTCGCTGTCGCTGGACGTCGTATCCAAAGGCAACGAGAAAGTACTCCGCGCCCGCCTTTCGGACGCGAAGTTCTTCTACGAGGAAGACAAAAAGCTGAAGATCCCGGACGCGCTGGCGAAGCTCGAGAACATCGTTTATCACGAAGAACTGGGCACCGTCGCCGACAAAGTGCGGCGCGTCCGCCAAGTCGCCGATCGGGTGGCCGAACGGCTGCGCGCGGACGAATCCGTGAAGGCGGACGTCAGCCGGGCGGCGGACATCTGCAAATTCGACCTCGTTTCGCAGATGGTCTACGAGTTTCCGGAGCTTCAAGGCATCATGGGCGAGGATTACGCCCGCAAAGCCGGTGAACGGGAAGCCGTCGCCCGCGCGATCAACGAGCACTATTCGCCCCGCAACGCGGGCGACACGCCTCCTCCGTCCACCGTCGGCGCCATTGTCGGCATCGCCGAGAAAATCGACACGATCGTCGGCTGCTTCTCGATCGGGATCGTGCCGACCGGCTCCCAGGACCCGTACGCGCTTCGCCGCCAGGCGGCGGGCATCGTCTCGACGCTGCTGGAACACAAGATGGAGCTCACGCTGACCGAGCTGTTCGATATCGCGCTGGAAGTCCAAGCGGCGCGCGGCCTGAAGCGCGAGGCGTTCGACATCCGCAAGGATCTGCAGGAATTTTTCGCGCTGCGGGTAAAGAATGTGTTGACGGAGCAAGGCATCCGTTACGACGTCATCGATGCCGTGCTTGGAGCCGGCTCGGGAGATGTCCGCCGCACGCTGCTGCGGGGGCAGGCTCTCCAGAAGCAGGCGGGAGACGAGGGCAAGGAAGCGTTCCGTCCGGTGGTCGAAGCGTTCAACCGCGTTTGCAACCTGGCCGCCAAGTCGGAGTCCCGGAGAGTCGACCCGCTGCTGTTCGCCGACCCGACGGAAGGCGCTCTTTACGAAGCTTGGCAGGAAGCGCACGGCAAATTCGAGAAGGCCGCGGCGGAAGCACGGCTGGATGACGCTTTGTCCGCTTTGTCCGCGCTGAGCGAGCCGATCGCCCGCTATTTCGAAGCGGTCATGGTCATGGCGGAAGACGCCGCGATCCGGGCCAACCGCCTGGCCGTGCTCGGGCGCATCGCGGACGACGTGAAGTCGTTCGCCGATTTCTCGAAATTGGCCGGATAAACGGAACTCCGCAACGGGAGGTGCATCTGGGATGACGCAGACGAGCGTAACGGTATTCGTCGTATCCGATTCCGCCGGGGATACCGGCGAGCTCGCGGTCCGCGCGGCGGCGGCGCAATTCCATCCGCTGTCCGTGCAGATCCGCCGGGCCGCGTTTATCCATTCTCCTGAAGGAATCGACGCCGTGCTGGGAGCGGCTGATGAAGAACGCGGCATCGTGCTCTACACGCTGGTGATTCCGGAGCTTCGCAACCATATGGTCGAGCAATCGTCACGCCGCCAGGTGACGGCCATCGATTTGCTCGGATCGCTGATCGACCGGCTGGAGGAGCGCTTCGGACGGGAATCCCGGCACGAGCCCGGGCTGAACCACGTGCTGGACGCCGATTATTTCCGCAAGGTGGAAGCGGTCGAATTCGCCGTACGGTACGACGACGCCCGGGACGTGACCGGCATCCATAAAGCGGACATCGTGCTGGTCGGCGTCTCCCGGACGTCCAAGACGCCGCTCTCGATGGTGCTCGCGCACAAAACGTTCAAGGTCGCGAACGTGCCGTTGGTGCCGGAACTCGTTCCGCCCAAGGAGCTGTTCACGGTTTCTCCTTCCAAGGTGATCGGGCTGACGATCAATACGGAAGCCCTCAACGCGATCCGCAAGGAAAGGCTGAAGGCGCTCGGCCTGCCGGACACCGCCTCGTACGCCACGTCCGAACGGATCGAACGGGAGCTGCGCCACGCGCACGAGGTCATGGACAAAATCGGCTGCGTGGTTATCGACGTCTCGAACAAAGCCGTGGAGGAAACCGCCAGCCTGATCATGGAAAGGTTCGAACGGTGACAGCCAAGCATCGCCGCTACGCGGCGGTGCTTTTACGTTCGGCGGAGCTTTCGCGTTTTCTTCAAAAGTCGAATTTTGTCTGATACTGGCTTTAAATTCCTTCGGTTTTCATTCTATCTGGGTCTTGACAGGCCGGGGTTCGGCTCGACGAAGGATAAAATTTGCTGAATCGACGGCAGGATTTCGAAGCTCTTTGACGTATATAATAGTACGGCAAACTTTGGGTAAGCGGGTGGTGAATCGGATGGAACGCGTCCGGAACCGCGTGGTGGTCGATGCCGACGCATGTCCCGTCAAGCCTGAAATCGCCCGGACCGTCCGGGCGTGCGGCGCGACCGCGCTTTTGGTTTCCAGTCACGCCCACGTGCTGGTACCGGAGGATCGGGTCGAGGTGGTCACGGTAGACGCGAGCGATCAAGCTGCCGACCTTTATATCGCGAACGCGCTGAGACGGAGCGACATCTTGGTGACGGGTGACTATGGCCTTGCCGCCCTGGGTTTGTCCAGGGGAGCGGCGGTGCTGACGCCCAGGGGCAAGGAGATCCGGGAGACCGATATCGACGGCTTGCTCGAACAGCGGCATTTTTCGGCCAAGCTGCGAAGAGGGGGCACAAGGACGAAGGGACCGCCCGCTTTTACCGACGAGGATCGAAACAGGTTTCAACAAAAACTGACAAAGCTTCTGCAAGGCGTGCAGGAGAATGACGGCCACTAGCGAATTGTAAGTAGGTGCAATCGAAGAAGGTGATTTCATATGAACTACGGCATGATCCCCCAAGAGGTCATTGACGAAGTGCTTCGGAAGCATGATATCGCCGATACTGTCGGCAGATACGTGCACCTGTCGAAGAACGGGAAGTACCTGAAGGGGCTCTGTCCGTTTCATTCGGAGAAGACGCCTTCCTTCACGGTAACCCCGGAAAAGCAAATTTTTCACTGCTATGGCTGCGGCAAAGGCGGCAACGTCATCAAGTTCGTGATGGAGATGGAAGGGGAGACGTTTCCCGAAGCGGTCAAAAGGCTCGCCGAGGAATCCGGCATCCCCGTCACCTGGTCCGCCAGCCGGCCGGAAGAGCAGAGCCCAAGGCAGAAGGAACGCCAAACGCTGTACGAGGCGCATGCCTACGCGGCCAAACTGTACCATTACGTGCTGAGGAACACCGAACCCGGCAAAATCGCCATGGATTACTTGCGGTCCCGCGGTTTCACGGACAAGCTGATCGAAGAGTTCGGCATCGGGTACGCTCCGGCCAGATGGGATACGCTCACGCAGGCGCTGCAGCGGCAAGGGTTCGATCTCGCCGAAATGGAACGCGGAGGGCTTCTCTCCCGTAAACAAGAGGGAGAAGGTTACGTCGACCGGTTCAGGGACCGGATCATGTTCCCGATCCACGACAGCGAGGGCAAAATCGCGGCGTTCGCCGGGCGCCTGATGGGCGACGGGCAGCCGAAGTACTTGAACTCGCCGGAGACGCCTCTGTTTAACAAAAGCCGCATTCTTTACAGGCTGCACGAAGCGAAATCCGCGATCCGGCGAGCGAGGCAGGTCGTTTTGTTCGAAGGCTACGTGGACTGCATCAAGGCTTGGTCGGCCGGCGTGCACCACGGCGTGGCTTCGATGGGAACGGCTTTGACCGCCGAGCATGCCGCGCTGCTTCGGCGGTTCGCCGACGAGGCGGTCGTCTGCTACGACGGCGACGACGCGGGACAAGCCGCCGCGCGCAAAAGCATTCCCCTGCTCGAGTCGGCGGGATTCCGCGTTCGGGTCGGCGTGCTGCCCGGAAGGATGGATCCGGACGAGTACATCTCGGCCCACGGACCTGAGGCTTTCGTTCGGGAGTTTATCGACGGTGCGGTTTCCGCGGTCAAATTTCAGCTTATATATTTAAGGAAATCCCATATACTCCTAGAAGAAGACGGGAAGATCCGGTATTTGCGCGAGGCGGTCCGCCTCGTGGCGCACCGGGACTCCCCGACCGAGCGGGAGTTGCTGCTGAAGGAGCTGGCCCAAGAATTCGGGGTATCCCTCGATACGCTGAAGCAGGAGGTGCTGGAGTTCCGCAGGCAGGAGAAATTGGGAAACGCAGGGGATATTCCAGCCGGATCGTGGAATAATGTATGGAATGAAAAGAGATCTTCCTCCAAACTGCCCCAGGTGACGCCGGCCTATGTTCAGGCGGAACGGCAGCTGCTCTTGTGGATGATGCAGGACGCCGATACGGCCGCGCGGGTGAAAGAGCGGTTGGGGGACGATTTTCACGTGGAGGATCACGCGGCGCTCGCCGCTTACTTATATGCTTACTACGCCGAAGGCAACGAACCCGACGTCGGGCGGTACGCCGCTTATTTGCAGGACGACCGCTTGGAACGAGCCGTCAGCGCGATCGCGCTCATGGAGGTTCCGTTCGGCGAGCGGGAGCTGGAGGATTGCATCCGCGCCGTCGGCCGAGTTTCTTTGACGAGGAACATCGACCGTCTCAAGGAAGAGATGCTGCGTGCGGAAAAAGCCGCGGATCATTCCCGGTTGGATCAAATTTTGTTAGAGATTATCGCCCTGGAAAAAAAGCTTCGGGAATGGTGACTTGAAGCGGTTTTCAGGGAGGAGGGAGTCGGAAATGGCGAACGATCAACACACCGGACTTGAGACGGAATCGACGCTGGAGCAAGTGAAAGCCCAACTGATGGAACAGGGCAAGAAGAAATCTTCCTTGACCTATAAAGACATCATGGAGAAGCTCTCTCCGTTCGATCAGGACGCCGAGCAGATCGACGAGTTTTTCGAGCAGCTCGCGGATCACGGCATCGAGGTCGTGAACGATCACGACGACAGGGGACAGCACGGGGAAGAGGACGAGCGTGACGAGTTCAACTTCGACGACGACTTGTCTTTGCCGCCGGGCATTAAAATCAACGATCCGGTGCGGATGTACTTGAAGGAAATCGGCCGGGTGCCGCTTCTCGGGGCGGATGACGAGGTCGAGCTGGCGAAGAAGATCGAGATCGGCGGCTTCGAAGCCGAGGAAGCCAAAAAAAGGCTGGCCGAAGCCAACCTGCGTCTCGTCGTCAGCATTGCCAAACGTTACGTCGGACGCGGCATGCTGTTCCTGGATCTCATCCAGGAAGGCAATATGGGACTGCTGAAAGCGGTCGAGAAGTTCGACCACATGAAAGGCTTCAAGTTCAGTACGTACGCGACCTGGTGGATTCGCCAGGCCATCACGCGGGCGATCGCGGACCAAGCGCGCACGATCCGGATTCCCGTCCACATGGTCGAGACGATCAACAAGCTGATCCGCGTATCGCGCCAATTGCTCCAGGAGCTCGGCCGCGAACCGACGCCGGAAGAGATCGCCGAGCAAATGGAACTCAGCGTGGACAAAGTCCGGGAAATCATGAAGATCGCGCAGGAGCCGGTATCGCTCGAGACGCCGATCGGCGAAGAGGACGACTCGCACCTGGGAGACTTCATCGAAGACCAGGAAGCGCTGGCGCCGGCGGACGCAGCCGCTTACGAGCTGCTGAAGGAACAGCTGGAAGACGTGCTGGATACGCTGACGGAACGCGAGGAGAACGTGCTTCGCCTGCGGTTCGGGCTGGATGACGGCCGGACCCGCACGCTGGAGGAAGTGGGCAAGGTGTTCGGCGTTACGCGCGAACGCATTCGCCAGATCGAAGCGAAAGCCCTCCGCAAGCTTCGCCATCCGAGCCGGAGCAAAAGACTGAAAGATTTCCTGGAATAAGACGATATAGGAGATATCGAGGCCTTCCGCCCTTGAGGGTTGAAGGTCTTTTCGTTCCAGGAATCGTTCAGGGGGAATGGCGGGTGCCGGCGACGGAAATCGAAGAGAAACGAAAATTCATCGTCAACGAAATCGAGGCTTGGCGCAGAAGCAAGCTGCTGCCGGAGCATTATTGCGATTTTCTGCAGAACCTTTATTTAGACGATCTGACGCAGCGTCCGAAGGGAGCCGTGGAAACGGCGGTCCGCAAAATCGGTCAGGCGCCGCGCAAACATTGGGTGCTTGTTTTTGGAATTTTTGCCTTGATTTGTGTTGTTGTTCTTCATTTTAGCGCGTTTCCCCTGCCATTGCAAATGGGCCTCGTCGGCTTCGTGACGACGGGATTCGTCGCTTTGGGCGGTTCCTGGCGGGAAAGCCGTCCGATCGGCGCGATGATGGCGCTCGTCGGAGGCATGCTGTTCCTGTTCGGCGCGGGCGCCGCGATTTTGGACTTGCACGGATGGACGGAAGGTACGGGTCCCCTCGTCTTGCTCGGGATCTGCGCGGCCGTGTGCATCGGCTGCGGACTGGTCGTGCGGATGGCGCTTGTGCAATGGTTGGGCTGGATGGCGGTCATCGCGCTTTATGCGAAGCTGCTGCTCGGGCACATTCCGGACCCCTCTTGGGGGGAGACGCAGCTATTCTGGCTGCCGGCGGCGCTGCTGTTCATGTGGCTGTCGTGGTACATGCATGTCCGCTTCAAATCGGTCGGCGCCGTTTTCTTCACGACCGGCCTCATTTTGTGGTTCATGCCTGAACTGCACGCCGCGATCGAACGGTTGGATGCGCAATGGATCCAGACAGGGCTATTGGGTAAAACAATATTGGCGGGGTTCGGCTTGTTCCGGCTTCGCAAACAATGGATGGAATGGGTTGTGCGATGAACGCGAATAACGTATCGAAAGAGGGAGCGGCCGTCAAGCTGTCCCGCCGCCTCGCGGCATTGTCCGAATGGGTGCCCCAGGGCGCCCGGTTCGCGGACATCGGGACGGATCACGCGCTGCTTCCCGTTTATTTGGCCGGCTCCGGCAAAATCAGTTTCGCGGTCGCCGGCGACGTGAACGCGGGACCGGTGGAGGCGGCGAAACGGCAGGTTGCCGAAGCCGGGCTTGCCGGGCTCGTATCGGTCCGGCACGGAGACGGACTTACCGTGCTGGAGCCCGGTGAAGTCGACACCGTCTGCATCGCCGGCATGGGCGGCAGTTTGATGGTTCGACTCCTGGAAGCGGCCGGAGAACGGCTGAACGGCGTCAACACGCTGATTTTGTCTCCGCACGTGGCCGAAGAGGCGGTACGGCGGTGGCTGACGGAGCACGGATTCGTGCTGGACCGCGAAGCGCTGCTCGAAGAGGACGGCGTGATCTATACGATGCTCCGAGCAGAACGCGAAGCGGACCGCCGCGAGGCGGACCGCCGCAACGGCGAGCTTTACGGGACCGGGGCGCTTGCGCCTTGCGTCCGGTCGGTTTCGAAGCCGCTGCTGTTCGAAATGGGACCGCTGCTGTTTCGCCAAGGAGGCTCGGCGTTCCACCGGAAATGGGAGCAGGAAATCGCGAAGCGCGAACAGATCATCGGGCAGATGAAGCGCTCAACCGCGCCGGAAGCCGCGGAGAAGATCAAGGAATGGGAATCGTCCGTCGCGGAAATCAGGGAGGTGTTGGCATGTTCGCCAGAGGAGAAACCGTAATCCAGATTATGGAGCGATTGGCTCCGAAGCATTATGCGGAGCCTGACGACAAGATCGGTCTCCAGGTGGGCACGCTTCGTAAAGAGGTATCCAAGGTGCTCGTCGCGCTCGACGTGACGCCGGAAGTCGTCGCGGAAGCCGCGGAGATCGGGGCCGAGCTGATCATCGCCCATCACGCCGTCATTTACCGGCCCCTTGCGCACTTGCAGACGGACACGCCGGCGGGATCGTTGGCGGCCGATCTGCTGAGGAACGATATCGCCGTGTACATCGCCCATACGAACCTGGATTCCGCCGAAGGCGGCATGAATGATTGGATGGCGGAGGCGCTCGGACTGGAAGGCCGGAACGTCCTTCGCGAGGCGCATACCGACAAGCTGTATAAGCTGGCGGTTTTCGTTCCCGAATCGCATCAAGCGAAGGTGAGGGACGCCTTGTTCGCCGCAGGGGCGGGCTGGATCGGCAACTACAGCCATTGCAGTTTCAACGTGGCGGGAACGGGCACCTTCATGCCGAGGGAAGGCAGCGATCCGTACATCGGCAAGCAGGGAAAAATCGAGTCGGCTTCGGAAATCCGGATCGAGACGATCGTGCCGCAGAGCGTCCGTAAAGCGGTCATCGCGGCGATGCTCAAAGCGCATCCATACGAGGAAGTGGCGTACGATTTGTATTCGATGGACCTCAAGGGCAGGTCCTTCGGGTTGGGCCGCGTGGGCAAGCTGCCGGCCGACGAAAGCTTGGACGAATTCGCGGAACGGGTCAAACGTGCTTTCGACGTCCCGTTCGTGCGGGTCGTGGGAGAAGGGGACAAACGCATCCGCAAGGTGGCCGTGCTCGGCGGCTCGGGCTCGCGTTTCATCAAAAACGCGATGTTCGCGGGAGCCGACGTTCTCGTAACCGGGGATATCGATTACCATACGGCTCATGACGCCGCGGTGGCGGGACTCGCTCTCGTGGATCCGGGACACAATGCGGAAAAAATCATGAAGCGGAAGGTAGCGGATTGGCTGCAGCAGCATCTCGATGACCAAGGCTACGCCACGCAGGCGGTCGCTTCGCGCGTGAATACGGAGCCGTTCCGCTTGAAATAAAGCGTGCGGGTGAACTGGCGGCACAGCCAACGATTGCCGTTGTGTCCGGGCGGCTTTCACGCTATACTAGACGTTGCGAACCGGAAAGTTTGACAGACAATCGCCGGCGGCGAGAGCCGCGGGAGGAAAGTCCGGGCTCCGCAGGGCAGGATGCTGGATAACGTCCAGTCGGCGCGAGCCGAAGGATAGTGCCACAGAAATGGACCGCCGATGACTGCTCCCCACTTGTGGGGAGCAGAACAGGTAAGGGTGGAACCGTGGTGTAAGAGACCACGAGGAGCAGGGGTGACTCTGATCCTGGTAAACCCCATCCGGAGCAAGACCTAAGAGAACGCGAGCGGCGGCGCATGCCGGCCGCAAGCCCTTGCCCGGGGCGCGTTGGGTTGGTCGCTTGAGCCGTTCAGCAATGGGCGGCCTAGAAAGATGATTGTCGCTTCAGTCCGTGGGAGGACGGCTCCGGCCGTCCGCGATGACCACTTGAAGTACAGAACCCGGCTTACGGCAAACTTTCCGGAAGTCCAAAAACCCGCAAAGCGCGAGCGCGCTTTGCGGGTTTTTGGCATTCTGTCATTCTTCGGCGTGATCGGACGGTTTCCTCGACAGCAGCAGGAAAACGATGATTAAAATAAACGCGAACAGCGCCATGAGCGGGATCGTGATGACTCCGAACCAGTCCAGATAGTCCGTGTTGCAGGGAATCCCGGTTTTGCAAGGCGCGATATCGGCCACCCCGGGAATCTTCTGCTCGGCGTAATGGTAGGCGGAGAACAAGGCCCCGATAATCGCCAGCGGCAGGACATAGCCGCGGATGCCGCGATCGTCTCGTATGGCCGCCCTGCCGAGCAGCCACACGAGCGGGTACATGAAAATCCGCTGGAACCAGCATAGGTTGCAGGGGATGTAACCCATCACTTCGCTGAGAAACAGGCTTCCGCAAGTCGCGGCCAGCGATACGATAAAAGCGAACAGAACGCCGTATTCCCGGATGAGGGCTCGCATGCGGACCTCCCTTTATTTGTCGGCTTCTTTGAGTGCCTTGTCGATGGCGGCTTTTAGATTATCGTAATTGAGGGCGGTGTTGTCGTCGAGCTTCTTCCCGTTGACGAGAACGGACGGCGTGCCGGTGAAGTTATGCGCGACCGCGAAGTTGTTTTGGGCGGCGAGCTCGTCCGCGTACGTCTTGTTCTCGATGTCTTTCCGGAGCAGGTCGTAGTCGATGCCGAGATTTTGCTTTTTCGCGGTGTCCACCAAATAATCGACCGTTGCCCAAGATTCGGACTCCGGCGGTTGATTCGTATACAGCGCGTCGTAGAACTTCCAGAACGCATCGTTGTTCTGGTGGTAGATGGCCAGTCCCGCCAGAGCCGCCGTCGTGGAATCGGGGCCGATGATGGTCCAGTTTTGGAAAGAGAGCGAAGCTTTGCCGGTATCGATGTATTCCGTTTTGATTTTAGACATGATGTTTTGGCTGAAGTACGCGCACGTCGGGCATTTGAAATCGCCGAATTCCATGATTTTCACCTTGGCGTCGGCGTTCCCGAGCAGCGGGGATTTATCGTATTCGAAACTGAGCGGTGCAGGCTTCGGCCAGAAAACGATTAGGGCCGCGATCAAAAGGACGAATAATCCGGATAAGGACCAAACCATGATCCGCATGTTGCGGCGTTTTTTTTCTTGCGCCAGCTGCCGCTGGATTCTGGCTTCTTTTTTTCTTTGCGCTTTTTCCACAAGCACACTCCTTTTCCTCCGGCTTGTCCCCGGACATGTTCCTTTCTATTTTATAGCAAATGACTTAAAAAGACATGAAAAAAAGTGTCCGACTGACGACAGTTTCGCCGCGGACACTTTGATGGTTTACCGGATGCCGATACTCTCTAACTCCCGTCGTACCTGATCGGGATACATCTGAAGGGAAGACGCTTGACCGCCGACCGAACGGAGCGCGTTTCGAATATCGATTTGGCCGTATCCGTAATACTTGTCTTTTCCTTTGTCGCCCAAATCGACGGCGGTGCTGCGAAGCACGTTCGCCACTTCCGCGTTCGATAGCTGCGGGTTGGCTCCGCGGATCAGGGATGCCAGCGCGGCGACATGCGGGCTGGCCATCGAGGTGCCCGAGAGAGACGCATACCGGCTGCCCGGGTAGGTGCTGGCGATGGACGTTCCCGGCGCCGCGACGTCGATATAATCGCCGAAATTGGAATACTCGGCTTTGCCGCCGCCCGGATCGGTCGCCGACACGGCGACTACCTCCGGATAAGCCGCCGGATATCCCGGCCGGTCGGTGTTGTCGTTGCCGCTCGCCGCCACGACGAGAACTCCCTTGTTGTTGGCGTATCGGATCGCGTCGTGCAGAAATTGGGCTTGGGCGTAATTGCCCAAACTCATATTGATGACGTTCGCCCCGTGATCCGCCGCCCAGATGACGCCTTCGGCCACGGAGTAAGTGGACCCCGCGCCGGAACTGTCGAGCGCCTTTACCGGCATGATTTTCGTATACCAGGTCAGTCCGGCCACGCCTTCGTGGTTGTTGATCTGCGCCGCGATGATCCCCGCAACGTGCGTGCCATGGCCGACGTCGTCTTCGGGAGGTTTGGAGGAATCCACGATGTTGACGCCGGGTACCAGTTTGCCCTGCAAGTCCGGATGGTCCGACTGAACCCCCGTATCCACGACCGCGACGATCACTTGGCTGCCCCTATTGACGTTCCAACCCTGCTCAGTGTCGATTTGGGGCAGGTTCCATTGGTACCGGGAATACAGGGTATCGTTCGGCACGATGGGCTGAGGGTCGGTTTCCCCGTCCAGTTCGTTGGTTAAGTACAGGTAATGCGGCTCTACGTACACCGGATCGAATTTCTTGAAATACTCCATCAGCGGTTCCGCGCGGTGTTTACGGGACCGGAAGACATAGGTTTGACGGGTTTGGCGCACAACGGTCAAATCCAGATCCTTTCGGAGCCGGAGCAGCTCTTTCGGCTGAAGCGGCTTGCGGAATTTGACCACGACTTCGTCGACGGAATAGTGGCTGGCGTTTCCATTATCTTCGCCTTTACGCACCGTGATGTCCTTCGTCGTGTTCGGCAAGACCGATTCCGTACGGTACCTGCCCTCAGCGGGAAACGGGATCAGACGCAGGTTGCGCCGTTGGTGGCGTTCGACCTCCTGTACCGCGGAGGCGGAAACCAACGCGATGACGCCTTGCCCCTTGCGCGCGGGAGAGGGCTCGCCGATGATGAAGTAGGCGTGTCCGTTCACGGAGAAGGCGGGAGAGGAATAGGATTGCCCGCCGAGCACCGCCGACCGGGCGCTTTTCCAGTGCGCGTCCCCGGAGCTTTGCATGCCGGAGACCGCCGTGCCCGCCGTGCGGTCCTTCCCGCCCGGGCCTGCGATCCAAGCGGCTCCCGCCAGCTCGGGATGTTCGCGAAGATAGCCGAGCAGCGCTTGATCCGGTTTTGCGGAAGCCGTTTGCGACCGGGAGACCCGGATGGCGAACTGACGGGCGTCGCGGATGCTCTGCATTCGTCCGAGGCGTTCCGTCGCCTCCATGTCCTGACGCACGGTGAGCTCCTTATAATGGGATTCGCGCGCGGCCGCGAGGGGAGAGCTTTGCGGGACTGGCGGTTCCGCGGTCCTGCCGGGTCCGTGATTCCGGGGAAACAGCAACAGTCCGGCGGCGATGGCGAGCACCACCCCGGCGGTCCCGATCCATGTTTTATTGCGCACGAAGCGCACCTCCTTGCGTAGCCGATGCATTCCCCGTTAGCATGAAGGGGAAAAGGGAAAAATATACGGCGCTTTGCTTCTTTGCCAGTACCGTTCGGGACGGATTTATGGTACGATGAGGTAGAATTTCGCGGACTATGCCCGCGGGTTTTTTGCATCCGAACACCTATCGTGAAATACGCTTCGGGACAACGAAAGGGGAACCATCATGCCAGCCAATATTAAAGGAATCGCCGAGACCAGCCGGGAAAAACTGAAAACCGCCATCCTGGAACTGGAGCAATTCCTGAATGGGCACGCTTTGCCTGAGCTCGTCCAAGAGGATAGCGAAGAGGCGAAAAGCTTTTACAGCGGCCTGCTCTCCGACCTGCGCCACCTGCTCGTCTTCTCGGAAGTGGCTTACGAGAAGCTCGGCGCGCTGCTTCGCCGGCCGAATCTCGATACGGATCAAGCCGAACGCGCGCTGTACGAAGTCTATCACCATTGCGTCAACGCTTTCTTTTATCCGAAAAACGAATGCTACTCGGAAGACGGCCGTTATGCCTATACCGGCCAGGACGCGATCCGTTTCCGCATGAAGCCGCTCCGTGCCGCACGCGACGTCGTGCTGAACGTTTCCCGGGTCTACGAAGAGCTGCGCGACGATCTCTCTTATTACGAAAGCGACTACCTGACCCAGCGCCGCATGATGGGCCAGTCGAAATAAACCCGTACGGAGCGTCAAGACGCTCCCTTTAACCTCCACCCCCCGGTCCGCATACCCGTTTTCGACGGGCGCACAATAGGATCGGGGGGTGATTTGCTTGCCGAAAGGCGTCGCTTGCAGCGTCAGCAACTGTGCGTTCTGGAATCAAGGCAACCGGTGCGGAGCCGACGAGATCGCGGTGGAAATCGATGAGCATTCCACCGTCAACCTGAACGAGGAATTCGGGGAAGAAGGGTTCCGCGACCATCAGGATTACGCCAAGGCCTCTTCCGTTACCTGCTGTCTCACGTTCAGGCCTCAATTTCGAAAATAGGTCCGGGGAACGGGAATCCGCCGCTTGTCGGGACTGGTCGAAAGGTTGGACATGATGTACAATGGATGCATCAGGCAAACATGCCCAACCAGGAGCGAACGGACTTGAACGTAACCATGGACCCGCGGGTCGTCAAACAGCTGCTTCTGTCCCAATGGATCAACAACGCCAATTCTCTCGATCCGTCCGCTCAGACGGAGGACGGAAGCGTATTCGGCTTGCTGCTGAATGATTTGCTCGGGTCTTCCGATTCCTCGGATACCGGCATTTCGGAGGCGGCAAGTTCCGTCATGACCGGCGGATTGCCTAATTTGTCTTATTCATCGGTTTTGAACGGCAGCGCGTTAGGGGCCTTGACCGCCGATAGCGGCAGCAGTTCGGCTTACGACGGGCTGATCGCCGCCGCGGCTTCCAAATACGGTTTGGACCCCGCGCTGATCAAAGGCGTCATTCAAACGGAATCGGGCTTTAACGCGGGGGCGGTTTCGCCGGCAGGCGCAAAGGGCTTGATGCAGCTCATGGACGATACGGCCAAGGGGCTCGGCGTCAACGATTCCTTCGACCCTGCCCAGAACATTGACGGGGGCGCCCGATTCTTGTCGTATTTGCTTCGCAAGTATGACGGTAACGCTTCTTCGGCTTTGGCTGCTTATAATGCCGGGCCCGGTCGGGTCGACCGTCTCGGTCTGACGACCGATGAGGCGATCCGCGATAGGCTGGCCGAGCTGCCGGAGGAGACGCAGCGTTACATCGGGAAGGTGCTCGCCGCCGCCCGGCAATGGAGCCGGCAAGGGTAACCGGGCTTCGCAAGTTACGGGGATCAAGACGGGCGCGACCTGTGCCGCCCGGTTTGGTCTTTTTCTTTTATTCGGACATAGATAGGCGGGAACACATGGATACGCTCTATTTCGACCACTGCGCCTCAACGCCGATACATGGACGGGTTGCCGAAACCGTCCTCGAGGTCATGAAAATCCACTTTGCCAACGCTGCCGCGCTGCACCGGGCGGGTGCCGAAGCCATGAAGCTCGTCGATCGCGCCCGCGCGGGAATCGCCGCCGGCTTCCGGGTGAAGCCCGACGAAGTGGTATTCACCTCCGGAGGCACGGAAAGCAACAATCTTGCGCTTAAAGGCACGATCGGGTCGCTTGCCCGTTCGGCCAAACACGTCATCGTTTCTTCCGTCGAACACGCCTCGGTTTACCGCTGCGCGAAGCAGCTCGAAGAGCAAGGCGTGGAGGTGACCTGGCTACCCGTCGACCGTTACGGAAGCGTCCGGGTCGAGGACGTGACCGCGGCGCTGAGGGCGGACACGGCGCTCGTCAGCGTCATGCACGTGAACAACGAGACCGGCACGGTTCAACCGATCCGGGAGATCGGGGAAGCGCTCGCGCGCTATCCGCAGGTCCGTTTTCACGTCGACGGCGTTCAGGCGATCGGAAAAGTGCCGGTTCGGTTCCGGGAATGGGGAATCGACATGTACAGCGCCTCCGCCCACAAATTCCAAGGGCCGAAGGGCGTCGGGTTCCTGCTCGTTCGAGAGGGCTTGGCGCTTGCGCCCTTGCTGGCCGGCGGGTCGCAGGAGGCGGGCGTCCGCGGAGGAACCCACAACGTGCCGGGCATCGTCGGCATGGCACAGGCGTTCCGGCTCGCGACGGAGTCCATGCCGGAAAGAAGGGAGCGGATGTTCCGGCTGCGGCGCAGGCTTCTGGAGCTGGCGTCGACGATACCGGAACTCGTCTTGAACGGTTACGGAGCGGAAGAAGAGGAGAAGACTTCGCCGCACGTCGTCAACCTGTCGTACCCGGGCATGAGGCCCGAGGTGCTCGTTCACATGCTGGAGAAACACGGCGTGCTCGTTTCCACCCAATCCGCCTGCTCTTCCAAAAGCCTGCAGCCCAGCCGCGTGCTGTCCTCCATGGGCTTAGGGGAAGACCGGGCGTCCGGAAGCATCCGCATCAGCTTCGGCGACGAGCATGACGAACGGGATATCGACACCCTCGGCGAGCGGCTGCGCATGACGGTGGACAAATTGAAGCCGCTGGAGAGGAGCAGGGGATGAAAGAGGATTGGATTTTGGTCCGCTTCGGGGAGCTGACGATCAAAGGGCGGAACCGCGGACGGTTCGAAGATATGTTAGTACGGCAAGTCAAGCAAGCGCTGGCCGCTTATCCGGCCTTAAAATACACGAAGACGTTCGGGCGCCTGTACATTCAACTGAACGGAGAACCTTATGAGCCGGCGGCCGAGCGTTTGAAGGACGTTTTCGGCATTGTGTCGTTCAGCCGGGTCATCCGCTGCGGGCATGACCTCCAGGACATCCGGGAAACGGCGCTTCAAGCGATCCGGCAGGTCGAGCCCGCGCCCAAAACGTTCAAAATGACGGTTCGGCGGGCCTGGAAAGCCTACCCGCACGACTCTCAGGAAATGAACCATCTGGTCGGCGCCCACGTGCTGCGCAATACGCCGGATCTCAAGGTGGATGTCCGGAATCCGGACACCGAGCTGAAGGTAGACATCCAACCGGAAGGCACGTACGTGTACGCGTCGGTCGAGCAGGCGGCGGGCGGCTTCCCGCTCGGCATGAACGGAAAAGCCATGCTCCTGCTGTCCGGCGGCATCGACAGTCCCGTGGCGGGCTGGATGGCGATGCGCAAAGGCTTGGAGATCGAAGCGGTCCATTTTCACAGCTACCCGTTCACCAGCGAGCAGGCGAAAGAAAAGGTCGTCACGCTGGCCCAGAGATTGGCGTATTACGGCGGTTCGATCAAGCTGCATCTCGTTCCGTTCACGGAGCTGCAGACGAAACTTGCGCAAACCGGCCAGGAACATCTGATCATTACGCTCATGCGCCGCTCGATGCTCAAAATCGCGGAAAAGCTGGCGGCAAAACGCGGCGCGCTGGCGATCGTGACCGGGGACAGCCTGGGGCAGGTCGCCAGCCAGACGCTCGGCAGCATGAACGTCATCGGCCGGGATACGTCGCTGCCGTTGCTGCGGCCGCTCGTCATGATGGACAAGCTCGAAATCATTCGAATCGCCGAGAAGCTCCGTACTTACGAAACGTCGATTTTGCCTTACGAGGACTGCTGCACGCTGTTCGTGCCGAAATCGCCGGCGACAAACCCGAACTTGGGCATCGTGCTCAAAATCGAAAGCCAGCTCGGCGCCGAACTGGAACGGCTGGTGGACGAGGCGGTAAACGGGACGGAGACGGTCGTGCTGACCGAAAACAGCCGCTCGGATGCTCCGGCGGCTGCTGAAGATAAATGGTTCTAAATAAATAAAACGGGGGCTCCCCCAAAAGTAATCGGAATAAGCTTCGGAGGTTCGCGTCACTTTTGGGGGATGAAGATAAAGCAGGGAACGCGTTATAGCGTTTCCCTGCTTTTGTTTTGTACTTGTCGTGCCTTCACGGCATTCGTCCATATTCCCGCGACGATGACCAGAGCGACGATGGCCGCTTGAAACGTCCAAGCCAGCGCCGGATTGTCGCCGAAAAAGTCCGCGAAGCGTTTCTCGTGCGTAATCATCTTGGCTGCCGTGTAGGCAAGTACGCCGGAACCGGCATAGATGATCCATTTGTAACGGTCGATGATCTTAATGAACAGCGTGCTTCCCCAGACGACGATCGGTATGCTGATCAGCAAGCCTAGTACGACCAGCTCGAAGCTGCCGTGTGCCGCTCCGGCTACCGCGATCACATTGTCGAGCCCCATCGCCGCGTCGGCGATAATGATCGTCCGAATGGAGGCCATGAGCGTCGCCGCGGGTTTGATGTTATCATGCTGGTCTTCCTGCACAAGCAGCTTGTAGGCGATCCAAACGAGGACCACGCCTCCCAGCGCGAGCAGGAAAGGAATTTCGAGCAGCCAAACGACCAGCACCGTGGCGAGAATCCGAATGCCGACCGCCCCGGCGGTGCCCCATAGAATCGCTTTTTTCTGGGTTTCCTTCGGCAAATTGCGAGCTGCAAGGCCGATCACGATCGCGTTGTCTCCCGCCAGCAGCAGATCGATGAACACGATGGTGAGCAGCGAGGACCAAAACTGCAGCGTCCCCAAATCTGAAATGAATCCTGAAATCCAGTCCACTTTCGTTCCCCCTAACCTCTTTGCAGTGACTAATACGTCCGATGCGACAAAAGGATTCATATTTCCGTTCACATATCCAATCGGGCTTGTACATACATCTGTTAGGAGGAGGTGCCCGGAATGGAGCTGCTGGACCGTCTTTTCGTTTTCCTGGAGATCACGCTGATCAACTTGCTGCTGAGCGGAGACAACGCCGTCGTCATCGCGCTGGCCGCGCGCCGACTGCCTCTCCCGCAGCGCCGCAAAGCGGTATGGTGGGGCGCGGCGGCCGCCGTGTTGCTTCGCTGCGTACTTACATTAGGCGCCGTCGCGATGCTGGGCGTGCCATTCCTGCAGACGGCGGGGGCGTTGCTGCTGTTTGGAATCGCGCTCAAGCTGATGCTCGAGAGGGGCGGGCACGACACCCGGACGCCGTCCGCCTCCAGTCTTGCCGGCGCCGTATGGACGATCGTCGCCGCCGACTTCGTCATGAGCCTGGACAACGTGCTCGCGGTCGCCGCGGTGGCCGACGGGGATGTGGCGATGCTCGTCATCGGGATCGTCATGAGCATTCCGATTATCATTTGGGGGAGCTCTTTTATTATGCGACTGTTGGACCGGCTGCCCGGATTAACTTACGCGGGCGGAGCGCTCCTTGCCTATACCGCTGGGGAAATGATGCTCCACGACGAGGGGCTTGCGCGGCTCATTCCCGCCTTTGCGGGGGAAGGGCAGAAGTCGCTGCCGTACGTTGCGGCCGCCGTACTGCTGGGCGCTGCGCTCGTCATCAGACGAACCCGGAATTCATAGTCGGAAGGGGCGAAAGAAGAAAAGGATGCCCGCCTATTTCGCGACTGGTTTTTTCCCCGGACTTCCAGTACACTAAGAAGAAAAAGATGTCATAAACCGACAACGGTTTCTGCGTCCGAGAGTCTGTCTATGAAGTGGGGGAACCGTCGTGAACAAGCAATCCGCCGCAGTGGGCGTTTTGGTGTTGGCCGCGGGATTGGTCATTCTGTTGGGCAAGTGGGGAGTATTCGCTTTTATCGGCAGCGTTTTTTGGCCATTATTCATTCTCGTACCGGGCGTGCTGCTTCACGTGCTATATTTCGGGAGAATGGTTCCTTCCGTGGCGCTGGTGCCGGCGGGCATTCTGACGGTCGTATCGGTCATTCTGCTGATCGGCAACTGGTTCGGGTGGGATTTGATGAAATACCTGTGGCCTTTCTTTCCGTTCGCGGTCGCCGTCGGTCTCTACGAATATTACGTGTTCGGCTATTCGCGCTCGAAGACGTTGTGGACGGCTTCGATCGGCTTGGCCGTGTTTTCCCTCGTCCTGTTCGGCATGACGCTCTTGTGGACCTGGGGGATTTATTTGCTGGCGCTCGCGCTGATCGGATTCGGCGCCTGGCTGGTGCTCCGGCGCCCGCGCATTTGGTAACAACGGGACAAGCCGTCCGCTCATGGGAGCGGGCGGCTTTTTTCGTTCAGGCGTTACGATTTCCGGAATCCGCTCCACGACCACCGGCGGATTTCCGTAGCGGTCCTGCCCGTACCCCGCTTGATCAGGCGGGCCAGGTGGTGCGAGGTTTTAAACCCGCAGCGGTGGGCGATTTCCGACACGCTCAGGCCGGTATTGGTGAGGAGCTCGACCGCCCGTTCGACCCTGCAACGCCACAGATAGGAAACGGGAGTCGTCCGCTCGAACCGCTTGAACAGGCGAACCAGGTGTTCCGGGGAGACGCCGGACCCCGCGGCGATATCGGCAAGCGACACGTCTTCGTGGAAATGGCCGCGGATCCAGGCGAGCGCGGCATATACGGCGGGATGCTTTTCCCGTTGAATGGCCATGGAGGACACCGACGGATACAGATGCAAGGCGGCCAAGCCCAAGCTAAGCAGCAACGGGGCGTCCGGCGGCGATTGAGGCTGCAGGTTCAACATGAGATCGACGAGCCGGTTCATTTCTTCGGTCAACGGCAGAAACTCCGGCAGCCTTCGGATCTCTTCCATCGTGCGGGAGGCGAGCTCCGGGACGTGGACGGCGATCCATCGGTGCCAGGTATCCTCCGTTTTCGAAAAGACGAACGATTCCTCGTGTCCCGGCTTCAGCAATGCGACATGCCCGGGGCCGACATGAAGCTCGCGCCCGTCTATCGCCACCGTCATTTCGCCCGTATAGAGCATGACGAGCTGCAGGTCTTGCTGGATGCGGGGGCCGAACCGGCCTCCCGGAGGATACACGACCGAACCGGCGGAAGCGCTGCGAACCGCCTCGAACGGAATGTCCAACTCACTTTGCGCCATCACGGAGTCTCACCCCTTTGGGTCCATTTTAAGAGGCACGCGCCCCGAAATCAATCATGGACACATTTTGGCCATTCACAGCCATTGTGGCGCGGTTTCCCCGGCAGTATGCTCAAAGCGAGTCTTCCAATCCGTCCAAAGGGGAAATCCGCATGCACAACGTTACGTACACGAAGCCGCTGACTCCGCTCACGCAGGAGCAAATCGATTTTTTCCGGGAACAGGGATACTTGCTGTTCAAGAAGGGAATGTCGGCTGACCTGATCGATGCCTTTAACGGACACATTTACGATATCCGCAACCAGGATCAGATGCCCGAATGGGCGGCGGTCGATCCCGCCAAACGGTTTTCGCTGCGGCTGTTTAACCCCCACCAGAACGACAGCTTCTCGCGGCAGCTGATGAAGAACGCGATCGTGCGGGGCGCGCTGGCGCAATTGATGGGCATGGAGGCCGTGTGCGTCCAAAGCATGTACTTCTACAAGGAGCCGGGTTCACCGGGCCAGGCGGCGCATCAGGACTACTACTATATCAAAAACGATCCGATGACGATGATTGCCGCGTGGACCGCGATGGAGGAGTCGGTCGACGAGGAGAACGGCTGCCTTTGGGTCATGCCGGGCACGCATAAGCTGGGCTTGCTGCCCCACGGAGCGGTGAAAAACATCGAGGAGCACGAGCCTTGGACGGAAGAGACGGAAGGCGTCGATACGACCCGCCAAATTCCCGTCGTCATGGAGAAGGGGGACATCCTGTTTTTCAGCGAGCTGCTTATCCACTCTTCCAATAAAAACCGGAGTCGGGACCGCTGGCGCCGCTCCTATGTCTGCCATTACATCCGGGAGGACTCGAACGTGCTGCACCGGGAAGATCTCCGGCAGAAATACCCGCTGTACTGATCGCGAGCGCGCCGCATGAAAATGTTACCTTGGCTTTTCATGAAGCGTGGCGTATAATAGAAGGGATGTCGACCGGAAGGGCTGTCTAAAACCTGCATACCGGCTCGAATTCTGCGCATGTTGAGAAACGTCGGCCTCGCGTCGGCGTTTTCTGATTCATCGGGCACAAATCCCTAACGGGAATAGAGATAAGAAAATTTAAGGAGTGGAATCCCGCATTATGCATCCGAGAGACCGTATCCGCAATATCGCCATCATCGCCCACGTCGATCATGGCAAAACGACGCTCGTCGACCAGCTGCTTCGCCAATCCGGCACGTTCCGCGACAATGAGCAAGTCCAGGAGCGCGCGATGGACTCGAACGATCTGGAACGCGAACGCGGCATCACGATCCTGGCCAAAAACACCGCTGTCCAGTATAAGGACTACCTCATCAACATCGTCGATACGCCCGGACACGCCGATTTCGGCGGAGAAGTCGAGCGGATCATGAAAATGGTGGACGGCGTTCTGCTCGTCGTCGACGCTTTCGAAGGCTGCATGCCCCAAACGAAATTCGTGCTTCGCAAAGCGCTGCAGCACGGACTGACGCCGGTCGTCGTCCTGAACAAAATCGACCGCCCGGCCGCGCGCCCTGCGGAAGTCATCGACGAAGTGCTCGAGCTCTTCATCGAGCTCGAAGCGAACGACGAGCAGCTCGATTTCCCGGTCGTATACGCGTCCGGCTTGAACGGCATCGCGAGCTTGGATCCCGACGTCCTTGGTACCACGATGGAGCCTCTGTACGAGACGATCATCGAGAAAATCCCGCACCCGACCGAGAACACGGAAGAGCCGCTCCAGTTCCTGGTGACGCTGCTCGACTATAACGAATACCTCGGACGGATCGCCATCGGCCGCGTCAACCGCGGACGGATCCGCCAAGGACAGGTCGTGGCCGTGATGGACCACGAAGGCAAAGTGCGCCAATCCCGCATCGAGAAGCTGTTCGGCTTCCAAGGGCTGAAGCGACACGAAATCGAAGAAGCGGCCGCCGGCGACATCGTCGCTTTGGCGGGCCTGAAAGATATCAACATCGGCGAAACGGTCGCCGATCCTGCGAATCCGGAGCAGCTGCCCGTCCTCAAGATCGACGAGCCGACGCTGCAGATGACGTTCATCGTCAACAACAGCCCGTTCGCCGGCCGCGAAGGCAAATGGGTCACTTCCCGCAAGCTGCGCGAGCGCCTGTTCAAGGAGCTCGAAACCGACGTCAGCCTCCGCGTGGAGGAAACGGACAGCCCCGACGCGTTCGTCGTCAGCGGCCGCGGCGAGCTGCACCTCGGCATCCTGATCGAGAACATGCGCCGTGAAGGCTATGAGCTTCAAGTTTCGAAACCGGAAGTCATCATCAAGGAAATCGACGGCGTCAAATCCGAGCCGATCGAACGCCTCCTGATCGACGTGCCGGAAGAAAGCATGGGCGCGGTCATGGAAAGCCTCGGCACCCGCAAAGCGGAGATGGTCAACATGATCAACAACGGCAACGGCCAAGTCCGCCTGGAATTCCTCATTCCGGCGCGCGGCCTGATCGGGTACCGCACCAACTTCCTGACGATGACCCGCGGCTACGGCGTCATGAACCACGCGTTCGACAGCTACGGACCGGTCGTCGGCGGCCAGGTCGGCGGGCGCCACCAAGGCGTACTCGTCGCAAGCGAGACGGGCACCTCCACCGCGTACGGCATGCTGTCGGTCGAGGACCGCGGCATCCTGTTCATGGAGCCGGGCACGGACGTTTACGAAGGCATGATCGTCGGCGAGCATACCCGCGACAACGACATCATCGTCAACATTTGCAAAGAGAAAGCCCTGAACAACATCCGGACGGCGAACAAGGAAGAAACCGTGAAAATGAAGGCGCCGCGCTTGATGTCTCTGGAAGAAGCGCTGGAATACCTGAACGACGACGAATATTGCGAAATTACCCCCAAGAGCATTCGCCTTCGCAAGAAAGTGCTGAACAAGAGCGAACGCGACCGTTACGAGAAGCAGCGCAAAATGGCGGAAGCCGGGGTATAACCGGAAACGGACGGAACGTAAGGAGGAATCGCGATGCAGCACTGGTTTTCGGAGCATCCATGGATCAGCTACGTGCTGATTCTCGGGTTCACGATCTATATTTTCAATGCCGTCTTCCGCATGGGGCGGCTTCCGATTCTTAAGGAGATCCTCGTTTACCTGATCATGGCGATCGGCTGCCTCGTGCTGCTGGTGCTTCAGATCGATAAACTTCCGATCATCCAGTGCATGGGCGTCGCCGTCATCATGATGCTCATGCTGCGGCTTCGCCAGCTGTACGATAAGCGGCGCGGTTCCCGTCCGTCCGGCGAAGCCGGCAAGCCCAATACGAACGCGCCGGGCCGGCCGTAACTCGATTCAGGGAGAGGAATAGCCTTTGAGCCTGATGGACGCGTTATTCTATTGGCTTCAGATGAAGCTGGTGTGCGACTCCCGGCCCGGCGATACGGCCGCGCGGGAGACCGCCGCGTTTTTCGCGCAAATTTTGTCGGAAGACCACGGATTGGCGTCGTTTGACGTCACTTCGGCGGACGACGCCAAAATCTACGTGACTTATCGCAACTCGGAAGGCACCGAACGGACCGTCTGGTTCGACCGGGAAGCCGCCGAGCACATGATGCTTAACCCGATACTGAGCAGAGACGAAAAAGAAAAAGAAGAGAAGGAGCAGGGACCATCATGAGTTACGACCAGTCGCTTCCCCCGAGGATGAGAAAGCAGGCGGCCAAACCGCCGAAAGCGGCTCCTCCCCGGAAACCGCGGCGCATCGGGCGGATTGTACTTGCCTTTCTTGCCATCGTCATCGTGGCGCTTGCGTCATATGCCGGTTACTTGTACGTCAAAGCCAACCAAAACATCACGAAAGTCGCCGATCCCGATGCTTCCAGCGTTCCGAAGGATCAGCTCGCCGAATCCAAACCGATCAGCCTGCTGCTGCTCGGCATGGACACGCGGGAAGAGACGGGAAGCATGAATACCGACGTCATCATGACCGCCATTTTCAATCCGAAAACGAAAACCGCGACCGTCGTGTCCGTCCCCCGGGATTCGGACCTTAACCTGGACGGCTACAAGACGCGTAAGGCCAACGCCTACTATGCCCGTTTCCTCTCGATCGCTCGGACGGAAGAGAACCTGTCGGGCGACGGCGCCCGCAAGTATGCAAACGAGCAAATGAGAAGCATGATGGAAAAGTTTTTCGGCGGCATTAAAATCGATTATACCGCGATCCTCGATTTCAAAGGATTCGTGGACGTGGTCGATGCGCTCGGCGGCGTTAACGTGTATGTCGACCAGGACATGAGATACTGGGACAAAGCCGACGGCACGGACATCGACCTGCAGAAAGGCGACCAGAAGCTCGACGGGGAAGGCGCGCTCGGTTTCGTCCGTTACCGGAAATCAAGAAACGGCGAAACGGCGCCTTCCAGCGACTTCGCCCGCAACGACCGCCAGGACCGCGTCTTGGGGGCGATCGTCGACAAGCTGAAATCGTTCGGCAGCGTCACCAAGATCGGGAACGTCATGGACGCGGTCGGCGACAACGTCAAAACCGACATTCCGAAAGAACAAATCCAAAACATGATCTCGACCTATTTCGGAATCAGCCGCCAGAACGTCCGGTTCATCGCCTTGACCGGAGAATGGAAGAGCCCTTACGTCTACCTCGACCAAGCCAAGCTCGAAGAGGCGAAGCAGGCGCTGCAGGAGGAAATGCAGCCGGAAGGCCGCGCGATAACTTCCGCCGCTCCGCAAGAAACGGCTGCCGCGGGCAGCGAGTAACGGGACTTGCGCCGCTTTCAAAGCGGGCAGGGCGTGTGCTATAATGGTGCCATCTTAAGCCGAAGGAGGGCTGCGGATGGCCGAGACGTTAACGGCATTGCCCGAATCGCTGTTCACCCAGCTCCAGCACGAGAACTTCGTCCTTCTTCACACGGTCGACGCAGAAAGCGGAAGCCCGACTTCCAGCGCCATCTCCTGGATCTACGCGCCCGACACGGGCCGACTGCGCTTCGCCCTTGACGGAAGATCGCGCCTGATCGAGAACTTGAAGGCGCGTGCCGAGGTCAGCGTTACGCTGTTCGGAGCCGGCAGCGTCCATGCCGTGTACGGCCAGGCGAAAGTCGTGGCCGATAAGCTGGAAGGCGTGCCTTTCCCGCTGGCGTGCGTGGACATCGAAGTATCGGCGGTGCGCGACGCCATGTTCTATGGCGCCCGTCTGTCGGTTCAACCCGAATACGAAAAAACGTACGACAAAAGAGCCGCGGACCGCTTGGACGGACAAGTGTTCGAGGCCATGAAGAAAGCCCAGTGAGCTTATTCACTGGGCTTTCTGTCATCTTCCGGGCGCGTGCGCGTTCGGAGCTCCGGTGTTTTCCGGCGACGCCGGCGGTACGATGTTCCGCGGAATTTGCGGAACGATGCGGCCCACGATGTCGGCGAGTTCTTCCGCGAATCCGGCGACGGGGCGACCGCGCCTGACGTCCGCCCGGATTTCGCGAAGCCGCTGCGCCATGTCGATGTCGGCGGTCACCAGCGCGTTGATCCCGATCGGATCCTTCCGGAAGGCTTCGGCGACGGCGTATTTGACCGTTCCGACGCGCGACCGCTCCATGGCCGGATCGACGTCGATGCCGACGACGGCGTATTTGCCGAAGACGACGCAGTTGGCGCCTTTCACGCCGTGAATGCGCTTCGCGAGCGCCTCCAAGTGCGCCGCGGCCGACTTCGCGTTCGCGGTGTTGATCGGTGCCGGAGACGCGGCGTTCTGCGTTCTGACCTGAACGCCTCCGTTCGGCATCGGCGCTCCTTGCTTATTCGCGGCGCATCCGCTGAGCGCCGCGGCCGCGGCTGCGGCGAGCAACAACGCGCGGACCGATGTCCTGTATGTTTTCAACTGTGATCACCACCCCAGAGTATCTCCCGAATCCAGGTTCCGGCTTCGTTCGGGGACCCGAGATCGCCGGAACCGTGACGGCTTGCCCTGCTAGTATTTCCCCTGAGTCACGGCGCTATGTCCGAATCATCGAATCCGGGAGGGACCACCGTTGAAAAAAATTTACGTCATCGACACGAATGTGCTGCTTCATGACCCGCTCGCGATGTTTGCTTTCGAGGAGAACGAGGTCATCATTCCGTCCGTCGTGCTGGAGGAGATCGACTCCAAAAAACGGCTGGCGGACGAAATCGGGCGCAACGCGCGCTTCGTATCGCGCGAGCTCGACCGCATGCGGACGTCAGGGCATTTGCATAACGGCGTGGCGCTGGAAAGCGGGGGCATTCTGAAGGTCGAGATGAACCACCGCCGATTCGTCCGCGTCCAGGAATCGTTCGGGGAAATGACCAACGACAACCGCATCCTCGCGGTGGCGCTCAATTACCATATGGAAGAACAGGAAAAGGAGGAGTCCAGGCCGGTCATCCTCGTCAGCAAAGACGTGCTCGTCCGGGTGAAAGCCGACGTACTGGGCATTACGGCGCAGGATTATTTGACGGACCGGATCAGCGCGGATTCCGACCAGTATAACGGGCACGTAACGCTGCGCGTCCATCCTTCGGTCATCGACGAATTTTACAACCAGCGCTCGCTGAACATAGCCGGTTTGGGCACCGCGAACCGGCTGCTGCCGAACGAATTCGTCATCCTGAAGGACGAATTGGGCACCTCCAAGTCGGCGCTGCTGAAGGTGACGCCGGACGGTCGCCGGCTGGAGCCGCTGCACCTGAGCAACGATCCCGTCTGGGGCATCACGGCGCGAAACGCGCAGCAGCGCATGGCGCTCGAGCTGCTGCTGAACGACGAGATTCCGCTCGTGACGTTGTCGGGTCGCGCGGGAACGGGGAAAACGCTGATCACCCTCGCGGCGGGACTGATGAAGGTGGAAGACGAGCACAAGTACAAGAAGCTCCTGATCGCCCGTCCCGTCGTGCCCATGGGGAAAGACATCGGCTATTTGCCGGGCGAAAAAGAAGAAAAGCTGCGTCCGTGGATGCAGCCCATTTACGACAATCTGGAGTTTTTGTTCGACACCAAGAAATCCGGGGACCTCGATAAAATCCTCATGGGGCTCGGCAGCATCCAGGTGGAAGCCCTGACTTATATCCGGGGACGATCCATCCCCGGCCAATTCATCATCATCGATGAAGCCCAGAACCTCAGTAAACACGAGGTGAAAACGATCGTCTCCCGCGTCGGGGAGAACAGCAAAATCGTGCTGCTCGGGGACCCGGAGCAGATCGACCATCCTTACCTGGACGCGCAAAGCAACGGTTTGACCTATTTGGTGGAGAGGTTCAAAGAGGAAGGCGTCAGCGGACACGTCACGCTCGAGAAAGGAGAGCGTTCGCGCCTGGCCCAGCTGGCGGCGGAACGGTTATAAGCGGTCCGGGTTCCACCACTCGACACCACAATGGTAGGCGCGGGCGACTCGTTCCGCGAGGTCGGCGAGCTGCCTCTCGATCACCTGCCAACGCGTGTCGCCCTCCACGATTTCGGCGAGCAAATGTTCTTCCAGCTGCATCAAGGCCGGGGCGGTTTCCGCTTCCGGCCTTTGCTCGTTTAAGCGGAAGGCGGCGGCGTAAGCCAAATCGAAGTAAGCCCGGCCTTCCCGGCTGACGAACGCGAAATCGTCGAACCGGTCCGTGCCCCGTACGTTCTCCGAAGGAGCGCAGAGCAAATCGACCGGTTCGGCTTCCACTTTGTAGTGAGCGAGCAGCTCCAGCACGTTTGGCAAGCCGGACGAATCGCCGAAAATGAGCAATTCCTTGTGTCGGTCGTACAGCACCGTCCGTTCCGCGATCCCTTTGACGATTTGGGCGTAAAAGCCCGGCGTTTTGCCCTCCGGCAGCCGCATCTCCAATCCGTACACGCGTTTCATCCGTTTCGGCCTCTTTTCCGTTCGATTGCGTTTTTCCCATTATAACCGGTAAAGCGCTTCCGGAAAAAACAAGACATCGGCTTGCCGTCCTGTTATCATGGATGGAAGAACGGCAAGAACGCGAAAGATCAGGTGAACGATGTGGCCCGTCGAAAAATCGCCTTGATATTCCTGCCTTTGTTTTTATTCGCCCTGATTCTGTCTCCTTGGGCATCCGCTCCGGTTCCCGAGGCTTCTTCGCCCCCTCGTCCCGCCGCCGGCCAGACGGAGGAGCCGGCACTGCCCGCGATCGCGGAGGAAGAGCCCGTCCGCTTGCGGGTGGCGGCTGCTCTGAACGAAGAGGAGTTCGAATACTTTCGGAAAACGATTGAGCGACAATCCTATCAATTGCCGGACGTGACGGTGGAATTGGAACGGACGCCCCCAGAGGAAGCGTTCGCGGCGTTCGGCCAAGCTTCCCGGATCGGGGAGGCGGCCGATGTCATGCTGGTCGATAACGAGTGGGTGAAAACGTTCGCCTCTTCCGGCTACTTGATGCCCGCGGACGGAGCGTTCGTCGGGGAAGCGCTGGCCGAGCAGTTCGACGCGGTAGCCGCGCCGCTCAAATGGAACGGCTACATCTGGGCCGTGCCGCGAGATTTCGATCCTTATGTCCTCGTGTGGAACCTTGCGGCGCTGCGGACGGTCACGGGAGAATCCGCAACCCCTCCGCAGGACTTGGCGCAATGGTCCGACCTGGCGGCCAAAAGCCGTGCGCTGCAAGACCCGGTACGCTGGCTGGCAATCGACGGAGGAGACCCGTTCGCGCTGCTCGCCTGGGTGCAGGCGGTGTCGGGACAGCGTACGGATACGTTATGGAGTGAGAATGGGAATCCTTGGAGCGGTACGCCTAGAGGAGAAGCGATGGCGCTGCTGGAGCGGGAGAGGGAGGGGGCGGCGTTCGGGAACGGTTCGCGGGCGATCGCGGAGACGCTGGCGGCGGGCTCGGTCGTTTCGGCCATCCTGCCATACTCGGTAGCGAGGAAGCTGACTTCGGAACGCGAAGGAGCGGGCAGCGTGATCCTGCAGATGGATCGAGCCGCATGGAAGCAGCCCTACGCTTGGCCGCGGGGGCGCAGCTTCGTCATTTCTTCGCGCACGAAAGCGGAAGATGCCGCCCGCCGGTGGATCGCGGCGATGACCGACGCGTCCGTCCAGACGGACAATTTGTCGACGAACGGCAAGCTGCCCGTCTACCGGTCCGCATACCGGAGCGGAAGCTCGGTATCCTCCTTATTTCCGGGCAACTCCTCGTCGTCGTTTCCCTACCGGTCGCCCGTAGACTTCGGTCCGGAGCTTCCGGCGCGGCTGCAGGAATTGCAAAAGCTGTGGAGAGAATTCACGTCGGGCACGATCGGACTCGAGCAATGGATCGGGCGCTGGCGCGAGGCGTCAGCCGACTTTCAGCTCGACGATTAACCGCCCCGGCTCGATCGCGACGCTCTGGGCTTTCACGAACTTGATCAGCTTCTGCGGGTAGAAGCCCAGGTCGAACTCGCGTTCCAGATCCGCCCGGGTCGTATCCGGCAGATCCAGCCCGTTGAAATTCAGGGAATCGACATGGAAGACGATGGCGTTCTCCGGTTCGTCTTGCAGCGAATAATGGCCGCCGATCGTGACTTGCAGATCGCCGTTGTCTCCGGTGAGCACCATGCGGTCTTGCTCGAACCGGATGTTGAATTGCTTGAAATCCGGATTGCGGCTGCGCAGGAACTCGTTCAATTGCTTGTCCGTAATCGTCAGTTTCGTTTTCAACCCTTTGGTCTGCATCGTTTCCGGATGTTCCTGAATCCACTTTGGAAGATCCTGCATGGCCGTCGTGAGCTCCCGGAAGTTCCGCCGCACTTCGTACAGCCCGACGTTTTTCCAATAGCTTTCGAGCTCGGCCATCATTTGGCGGAGATGGGCTTCGTCGCCGCTGGAAGCGAGTGCCTTGTCGATTTCGTCCTGCAGGGCGAGCAGCCTTTCGCGCTGCTTTACAAGATTGTCTTCCACGGCGGCGAGCTCGTTTTTGTCCTGTTGGAGGGAAACGTAGCCTTCTTTCAGAAGGCGGTATTGGTCGGTGTATTGGTTCAAGACCTGCCGGTCGGAACTGATCAAGAGGTCCATCATTTCCCAGGTACGGAGCAGCTCGGAGAGCGAGCCGGCGTTCAGCAGGGCGGACAGGACGAAATCCTTTTGGCCCATATAGTAAGCCCGCAACACCCTTCCGGCTTTCTCCCGTTGGGCGGAAATGGCGATTTCCTGTTCGGCGAGCTTCTGTTCGCTTTGCCCGATTTTCGTTTCCGTCTCCTGCTTCAGGGTGCCGATTCGGCCGATTTCGCGATCGATCTCGACGACGGACAAGCTTTTTTCGAGCAGCTTCTTCGTCTCCTCGGGAAGAGGGTCGGCGTAAGCCGGCAGCGGAGCGGCGGCGCGGGATATGGCGAGCAGCAGTATGATCGCGAGCGTGGCGGCCCAGGTCAGGCGGCGCATCGGGACCCTCCTTTCGGCGGCCTCGCAGGCGGCGCGGGTAGTCCAACATATGTGTCCGTCTATTATAATATGACGGAAGGGAAGGGGAAAGGTCGTGCAAGTCCAAACGATGATCGAAGCCGTCCGCGGGGAAATCGCGTCGCGTCCGAGGGACGGTTGGCGGCGGGACGGCGGTTCCGTTCCCTGCATCACGTTCCGCGATTATATGGCGTTGTGCCTGTACCATCCGGAGTTCGGCTATTACCGTTCCGGGAAAATCCGCGTCGGCCGGGAAGGCGATTTCTATACGAGCGCTTTCGTGGGGGACATCATGGGGACGCAGCTGGCCGAGAAATTGGCGGAGCTGGCCTCGGAGTCGTTTCCGGACGGAAAGAGAGTGGAAGTCGTCGATTGGGGCGGCGGAACGGGCCGGCTCGGCAGTCAAATGCTCGAAGCGTGGAAGTCATTGGGCGGCGCCGGTGAACGGTTCGCGCTTACGGTGCTGGACGCCAACCCTTCGCATCGGCGGCAAGCGGAAGAGGCGCTCGCGGATTCCGTCGTCTCAGGCAGAGCCCGCATCATGGCTCCTGAGGCGGCGAACGAGGAGGACTGGAAAAGCCGTCATGTGATCGTGGTCGCCAATGAGCTGCTGGACGCCTTTCCGGTTCATCGCGTGACGAGAAGCGACGGCCGGCTGCTGGAGCGGGGAGTTTGCTGGGACGAGGAAAGCGCGAAGCTGGCCGACTGCTTCACGGAGCCGAGCGACGCGCGGCTGACGGAGTGGCTGGAGCGGCAATCCGTCTCGCTCGCGGAAGGCCAGACGACGGAAATCGGCCTGGACGGCGCCGATTGGACCGTGGAGCTGGCTTCCCGCCTCGGAAATGCGCTTCTCGTCCTGATCGATTACGGGGACTCGACCGCCGAATTGACGGGCCGTCACCGAATGGACGGTACGCTGCTGTGCTACGGCCGCCACCGGGCGCATGGAGATCCGTTCCGCGGACCGGGCGAGGAGGATATGACGGCCCACGTGGATTTTGAACTGATTCGAGACCGCGCGTCTTCCGCGGGCTGGCGGGAACGTTGGTACGGCACGCAGAAGGCGTTCCTGGTGGAGTCGGGCGTGCTGGCCAAGCTGGCCGATCACGCGATAGCGGATCCGTTCCATCCCGTCGCCAGACGCAACCGCGCGATCCGCCAGCTTCTACTGTCGGATGGGATGAGCGAGCTGTTCAAGGTGCAGATTTGGGACAAATCGTTATAGCTAAGGAAAAAACCTCCCGTCCGGCGATCCGGGCGGGAGGTTTTGCGTTATGCGGTGTATATGTACCGCCATGTCGGCCGGCGGTTACAGCGGCAGGCCCATTTCGAATACGGACCAATAGGTGAAGGCGACGAACGCCACGACCATATAGCCCCAGAACATCATTAAGTATGCGCGTTCGGTGAAGTTCAAGTAGCCGACCAGGAAAAACACGGCCGTCTGAATGAAGAACAACAGCGCCATTTCGTACATGTCGCCCGCGAATGCCATGAGGGCGATCGCAAGCGTCCAGAAGCCCAAAACCCGGAACATACGTGCCACGAAGTATCCCCCTCTCTTCCAATCCACCCGATTTCTACAGCATATTATACCGTTTTCACCAGGCGGGTGTAAACCGCAAGAAGTGACGAAGTGGCAAACTTTTCGTCCTGCAACCATTATTCCCCGTGCGTTTCGCCCTTATGCGCGTTTCGCCGATTCTCCCTTCGTCCGAAGGTATAGCGGTTGGAAAAATGGATATACCTAGGAGTATCCGATAGATTCTATGAATTCTACTACGGGCATAGAAATGAATGAAGAAGCGAACGAATTCAAGTGGAGCAAGGAGGCTCGATTATCCCATGACGGCTGTGAGACAAGACGCATGGAGCCCGGATGACGATTTGATCCTGGCGGAGGTCACGCTTCGCCATATTCGGGACGGCAGCACGCAATTGGCCGCGTTCGAGGAGGTGGGCCAGCGCATCGGGAGGACTTCCGCCGCCTGCGGGTTCCGGTGGAACAGCTGCGTCCGCAAACGGTACGATGAAGCGATCGGAATGGCCAAGCAGCAGCGCCAAAAACGCAACTATTTGAAAAAACAGGGCATCTCCTCGATCTCCGGCGCCGAACGCCTGGTCGCCGAGGACGGGGACGCCGTTAAAGCGGATCTCCTTTCCGCGGAATCTTTATCCCTGGACGCGATCATCCGGTATTTGCGCCAATGGAAGGGTACCGTGCAGGATATGAGCCGGCAAATCCGCCAGCTCGAGAAAGAAGTGAAAGAGAAGGACGAACAGCTGAGAGAATTCAAAGAACAGAACGAAAAGCTCAGCAAGGAAGTGGACGAAGTCCAGACCGACTATCAGGTCGTCAACGACGATTACAAGGCGCTGATCCGGATCATGGACAGGGCCCGCCGGCTTGCGTTTCTGGCCGAAGAGCCCGAGGAAGACCGGGCGCGTTTCAAAATGGACGCCAACGGGAACCTGGAACGAATCGAATAGCCGGCGAAATCCCGCCAAACAACCTGCACGGAGAAACCCGGGCGGGTTGTTCGCGTTTTGTCCCCGTTTTTCCGCGATCGGGCGACTTTAACGGAAATCCTTGGTATGATAGGAAAAAACGTGACGAAGGATGCAGGAAACGATGAAAGGTGTGGCGGTATTCGGCGGAGGCGCGCTCGGCATGCTGCTGGCGGGGAAGCTGGCGTTGGCCGAGGTTCCCGTAACGGTATGGACGAGAACGGAAGGGCAAGCCGCGAAAATCCGGGAGGCGGGAATCTCGATCGAACAGCCGGGGCGCGATCCGGCGCAAGCGGTTCGATTGGACGCGGCAGCTTTCGGCGATGTGCACCCCGGCTACGAGGGGATCGTGCTGGTCGCGCTCAAGCAAACGTCGCTAAACGAACCGCTGTTGGCCGAGATGAGGAGAAAGCTTGGGGAAGGCGCCGGCATCGTGCTGTTCCAGAACGGGATCGGGCATGTGGAGCGCGCGGCTTCCTTCCTGCCGGGAAGGGAGCTGCTGGCGGCAGTCACGACGGAAGGAGCTTTGCGGATCGGGGAAACGGCCGTCCGTCATACCGGCTCGGGGGAAACCTGGATCGGCCGATGGGAACCGGAAGCGGACACGCCGGCGGATAGCGGGAAACCGTCCTTGCCGGAAGCCGCGGCAAACGCGTTGGAAAAGGCAGGATTTTCCGTCTTTGTGTCGAATCAAATCCGGGAGAGAATGCTGCGGAAGCTGCTCGTCAATGCGGTTATCAACCCGCTGACGGCCCTCTGGAGAGTGACGAACGGCGAACTGCCGGCCACTCCCGAGAGGCTTTCGGCCATGCGGGCGCTTTTCCGGGAGACGGAAGGGATCCTGCGGCTGCACGGGTTGCGGAATGCCGACGATGACGAGCTGTGGGAAACCGTGCTCGGGGTCTGCACGGCCACGGCCGCCAACCGCTCGTCGATGCTTCAGGACGTCGATGCCGGCCGCGAGACGGAGATCGACGCCATGAACGGCGCCGTCAGCCGGATGGGCGAGGCTTCGGGTATGGAGGCGCCGTGGAACGCCGCAGTGACGGCTCTCGTGAAAGCCATCCTATCGCCGAAGGAGCGCGGGGTATGAGTGGTTTGTGGAACGCACTGACGGATGTTTACATGGTATTGGCTGCATTGCCGTTTATCCCTTTTCTGATCGTTTATTTTACTTGCGCCGTCAAGGGAATGGATAAGAAGAAGGCGATCCGGCTGTCGATGGACGTGACGAACGTTTTCCTCATCGGCATCGTGGCCGCCTTGCTCAGCACGCTGACGGGATCCAGTTTCGGTTTCTTTTTCATCCTGCTCGTGATGCTGATCGGAGCCGGACTCATCGGCAACGCCCAGAACCGGCTTCGGGGCAAGATCGATCCGAGGAAAATTTTCCGGGCGATCTGGCGATTGTCTTTTTTCGCGATGGCGATCCTATACCTCCTTCTGATGTCGCTAAAACTGATTTTACCGTCCTCCAGCTAGCGTTTACGGCCGGATCGGGCGCCTTATCCCGCTTTGACGAGTTTTCGCCCGTTGTGTACAATCAAAAATGGCATCTTACTTGATCTGATCGGGGGAAACGGCCCGTTGAAAGTTATATCGCTGCAAGAGCCGGTTCTCCGGTCCTTGGCGGAACGGTACCGGCATCAAGACCCGCAAACCGTTTCGCTGTTCGGCTCCCATCCCGGGAACGAAGAGGATTGGCGGCGCCGCGCAGATTGGCTCGACCGCCTGGAGCCGGCGCGCGCCGACAGGGAACGGCTCGCCAACGCTTTGAGACAATACCAAAACCGGCTGCCCGCCCATCCCGCCGCGTCGCGTTCGCTCGACCTGCTGGGCCGGCCGGGCAGCCTTGTCGTCGTCGGAGGGCAGCAGGCCGGCTTGTTCGGCGGCGCGCTGCTCATTTTCTATAAAGCCTTGACCGTCATCCAGGCCGCGCGCCGCGCGGAAATACAGTTGGGCCGTCCGGTCGTGCCGGTTTTTTGGATTGCCGGCGAGGACCACGATTTCGACGAAGCCAACCATGTCTACGTGCAGGAAACGGACGGCAGCGCGCGAAGGATCCGCATCGAACGGCCGGAAGGATTCCGCCGCGCGGTGAGCCGCACCCCGCTTGCGCCCGAGGACTGGGAGCAGGCGCTGACGGAGCTGGCGGACACGCTGCCCGACACGGAATTCAAATCGGGCTTGCTGTCCGGGCTCCGGAGCCACGCTTCCGATTCTCCGACGCTCAGTCTGGCGTTCGCCCGGCTGCTGGCCGAATGGTTCGGACAGGACGGCCTCGTGCTGCTGGACGCGGACGATCCGGAACTTCGGGCTCTGGAAGCACCCATGTTCCGCGAACTGATCGAACGCAATGACGACCTGGAGCAAGCGCTGAGACGGGGAGAAAGCGCCGTGACGGAGATGGGGTATCCCCTTCAGGCGGAGACCGCTCCGGGCAGCGCGAGCTTGTTCCTTCACCACGACTTGGGCAGGCTGCTGCTTTCCAAGGAGGAAGGCCGCTTCACGGACCGCAAGGGAACGGTTTCGCTGGCCCGCGACGAGCTTCTCGCCTTTACGGAGGACGCGCCCGACCGGCTCAGCACGAACGCCCTGTCCCGGCCGCTCATGCAGGATTTCCTGCTGCCGGTGCTGGCCGCCGTTCTCGGACCTTCGGAGCTGGCTTATTGGGGAGTGCTCGGACCCGCTTTCGAGACGTTCGGCATGCAGATGCCGATTTTGGTCCCGAGACAGTCGTTTACTTACATGGAACCGTCCTTGCACAAGCTGCTGGACAAATACGGCTTAACGCCGGAACAGGCGATGAAGGAATGGGAGGAGCGGAAGGCCAAGTGGCTGGCCGCCCAGGACCGATGGGATTTGGACGGCACGTTCGCCCAAGCGAAAAGCCAGTTTATCGCCTCCTATGCTCCGGTGATCGAGACGGTTTCGAAGCTGCAGCCGGGCCTCGCCGATTTGTCGCAGCGCAACCGGGACAAAATTCTGGAGCAAATCGCCTACCTCGAAAGCCGGTCCCGGGAAGCGTTCGAGCGGCAGCATGACGCGGCGCTTCGGCAGTGGGACCGGATTCGCTCCTCGCTTGCGCCCGGCGGAAAGCCGCAGGAACGTGTCTACGGCACGCTGCATTTCCTGAATTTATACGGTCCGGATTGGCTCAACCTTTTCCGGGATGTGCCTTACGAAGCGACGGGCAGCCACCGGCTGGTGGAAATGGCCTGAAAGTGAAGGAATCGGCATGGAATAATGATGAATAGATCGACACGGAGGCTAGTTCATGAAAACGAACATTGAGAGCATCGTCCGCGATCCGTCGCTGGCGCCCGAAGGCAAATTGAAAATCGATTGGGTGCAGGCGCATATGCCGGTGCTGAACAAAATCCGGGAGCAATTCGAGCGGGATCAGCCTTTTAAAGGGTTGCGCGTAGCGATTTCGTTGCACCTGGAAGCCAAAACGGCTTACCTGGCGAAAGTCGTTCAAGCCGGCGGCGCGGAAGTCGTCATCACCGGCAGCAATCCGCTCTCCACCCAGGACGACGTTTGCGCGGCGCTCGTGGAAGACGGCATCGCCGTGTTCGCGAAGTATAACCCGGATCCGCAGGAATACAAGGACTTGATGGTCAAAACGCTGGAAACGAAGCCGGACCTGATCATCGACGACGGCGGCGATCTCGTGACGATCCTGCATGCCGAGCGCCAGGACCTGCTGGCGAACGTGCGCGGCGGGGCGGAAGAGACGACGACCGGCATCCTGCGCCTGAAGGCGATGGAGAAAGACGGCTCGCTCAAGTTCCCGATGGTCGCGGTCAACGACGCATTCTGCAAATACCTGTTCGACAACCGTTACGGCACCGGACAGTCCGTATGGGACGGCATCAACCGGACGACGAACCTCGTCGTCGCGGGCAAGACGGTCGTCGTCAACGGGTATGGCTGGTGCGGCAAAGGCGTGGCGATGCGGGCCAAAGGACTCGGCGCTCGCGTCGTGGTCACCGAAGTGGACGCGATCCGCGCCGTTGAAGCCTACATGGACGGCTTCACCGTGCTGTCGATGGCGGAAGCGGCGAAGGCCGGCGACTTTTTCGTCACCGTGACGGGCAACAAAGACGTCATCCGCGGCGAGCACATCGCGAACATGAAAGACGGCGCGATTCTCTCGAACGCCGGCCATTTCGACGTGGAGGTCAACCTCGTCGAGCTTGCCGCGATGTCCGTTTCGAAGCGGGTCGTTCGCCGGAACATCGAGGAATACACGCTGAAGGACGGCCGCAAGATTTACGTCCTGGCCGAAGGCCGTCTCGTCAACCTGGCGGCCGGCGACGGCCACCCGGCGGAAATCATGGACATGACGTTCGCGCTGCAGGCCTTGTCGCTGCGGTACGTGAACGAGAACTACGAGCAAATCGGCAACAGCGTGGTGAACGTGCCGTACGCGCTCGACGAGCAAGTGGCGCGCACGAAGCTGGAGGCGCTCGGCATCACGATCGACGCGTTGTCCGAGGAGCAGAAGGCATATCTGGACAGCTGGGCCGCTCACTGAGCATCGGTATCATAGCGAAACTCCGTTTCCGCCGTTCGGCGGGACGGAGTTTTTTTAATAACAAATATAGGCAACTTTTCCTTCTTGTTTCTCGTCTGATGGGGAGAAAGCAAAAAGGGGGAAACGATTGCCATGTCCACGAACAGTGAGAAAAGGAAAAAGAGACTTTCGGCCGGCCGCATCGCATTCGCAGGTACACTTGCGCTCCTCTTGCTCCTCACGGCGTGCGGCAGCGGCTCGAGCCAAGACTCGGTCGCCGAAGCGCCGGCCGCTGCGGACTCGATTGCCGCGGCGCCGGCTTCCGACATGGATTCCGCGAAGGCCTTGCACAACGGCACGGTTTCAACGACATCCGGGGCTTCCACCGCGGCCGAAGCCGGGGCGCCTGTCGTGCAAACCGGAAGCGCCGCGGGCATCGGGCAGATCGCGGACGCCGGAACGACCCGCAAGGTGATCTACAAAGCGAACGTGGCCATGCCGGTGCCGGATTACGATGCGGCCGAGAAAAAATTGCGCGATATCATCCATCTGAGCGGGTCCTACGTGCTCCAATTCAGCAACAGCATGGACGCCGGCGGCAAAGGGGCGACTTACGTCATCAAGGTGCCGGCGGACGGATTCTCCTCATTTATCGACCGTCTGCGGGAGATCGAGAAGGACCTGCAGCTGCAGATGGAGGGGAGCGACGTCACCGAGGAATACGTCGACTTGGACGCCCGCCTGCAAGCGAAGAAAACGGCAGAAGCGCGGTTGCTCGCGTTCATGGACAAAGCGACGAAGAGCGATGATCTCGTCCGCTTCTCCAATGAGCTGGCATCCGTGCAAGAGGAAATTGAGCAAATCAAAGGTCGTATGCGGTATTTGGACCAAAACGTCGCCTATTCGACGGTGAACGTGAGATTGTACGAAGGTACGGCTGTCCGTGCCCTGGAGAAAGACGGCCAAGACGGCTTCGGCCATCGGCTCGCGAACGCGTTGACGGGAAGCGCCAAAGCGCTCGGACAGTTCGGCCAGGCGCTGCTCGTGTTCCTGGCGGCGCTTCTTCCGGTCGCTGCGGTCGTCGCGATCGTCGGCGTGCCCGCTTTTATCCTGGTCCGGCGCCAGCGCAATAACCGCAAAGAAGCGGCGGCGTGCAAGCGCCAAGAGTGGAATGCGGCGGCACTCGCCGAGAAACCTCCGGAAGACGGTCTGAAACCCGAGTGAGTCGGCATGAATGGCCTAAAATAATTTTTAAAAGAATCCTGCTGCCGAAGCAGGATTTTTATTTTATGGCGCGAATTATTCAAGCTAAGTGGTTCTTTGTGGTGGAAAGTGGTGAAGAATGGGGGGGGGTGAGGGCGAATGTTTCTGGGCGAGTACCAGCACAGCATCGACGACAAAGGCCGGATCATCATCCCGGCCAAGTTCCGGGAAGCCCTCGGCTCCGATTTCATCATCACCCGCGGCTTGGACAATTGCTTGTTCGTGTATCCGCGCGCCGAATGGAACCAGCTCGAGCAAAAGATGAAGTCGCTGCCCTCGATGGCGGCGAACGCCAGGGCGTTCACCCGGCTATTGTTCTCCGGCGCGTCCGAATGCGAGTGGGATAAGCAGGGAAGGGTAAACGTGCCGAACCATCTGCGCGAGTACGCCCGGCTGGAGAAGGACTGCACCGTCATCGGCGTTTCCTCCCGCGTGGAAATTTGGGATAAGGCCGCTTGGGAAGAATATTCCCGCCAATCCCAAGACTCGTTTAACGAAATCGCCGAGAAGCTGGTGGATTTCGATTTCAACTTCTAACAAAGAAAATGATGCACGACGAAAGGGACTTGCTTATGTTTCACCACATCACGGTTCTGTTAGAGGAAGCGGTCGAGGGCTTGAACGTACGTCCCGACGGCATTTACGTGGACTGCACGCTCGGCGGAGCGGGGCATAGCTCGGCCATCGCGGCTAAGCTCGGCCCAGGCGGCAGGCTGATCGCCCTCGACCAGGACGACGCCGCGCTCGAGAACGCGCGAGTCCGGCTGGCGCCTTTCGGCGAAACCGTCACGCTGGTGAAAAGCAATTTCCGCGATCTCATCGAGGCGCTTCGGACAGCCGGGGTTCCCGAAGAGGATGGAATGCCCCGCGTGGACGGCGTGCTGTTCGATCTCGGCGTTTCGAGCCCCCAGCTCGACGAGGCGGACCGCGGATTCAGCTACAACCACGACGCGGAGCTGGACATGAGAATGGACCGGGAGCAGTCGCTCACGGCCAAGACGATCGTCAACGAATGGGACGAGAAAGAAATCGCCGACATTTTGCGGGATTACGGCGAAGAGAAGTTCGCCCGATCCATCGCGCGCCATATCGCTTCGGCGAGGGCGAAAGCCCCGATTGAGAAAACCGGGGAGCTCGTCGAATTGATCAAGGCGGCCATTCCCGCGCCCGCGCGGAGAACGGGACCGCATCCGGCGAAGAGGACTTTCCAAGCGCTCCGCATCGCCGTGAACGACGAATTGGGCGCTTTCCGCGACGCGCTCGCGGAAGCGATCGACGTGCTCAAGCCCGGCGGACGGGCGGCCGTCATTACGTTCCATTCCCTGGAAGACCGAATTTGCAAAACGATGTTCACGGCAGAGGTTGCCTCCTGCTCATGCCCGCCGGATTTCCCGGTGTGCGTGTGCGGCGGCGGAGGCGGACGGTTGAAGCTCACGCCGAGAAAGCCGATCCTGCCCTCCGAACGCGAATTGGCCGACAATCCCCGCGCCCGGTCGGCGAAACTCCGGGTCGCGGAAAAAATTTGACTTCACGCTGTCGAATCCTGAGATAAACGATCGAAAGAACGAAGGGGGAAAATCGATTTATGGCATACTACGGCAACCTGGCGCTACGTCCGGAAAGAAAGCCGCAAGAGACTCCGCAGCCGGCGAGGCAGCGCGAGACCGTCGTCCGGCGTCGCCAGATTCCGATCGGAGAGAAGCTGCTGTACATGTTCACGGTCGCCGTATGCGCGGTCGTGGCCGGCATCATCATTTACCGCTACGCGGAAATCTATCAAATCAACCGCCAAATCCAGGACATGAACCGGACCTACCAGCAAACGACGAGCCAAACGAAAGAGCTGCAGCGGGAAGTGGAGAAGTTGAGCGATCCCGACTACCTGACCAAGAAGGCAATCGAAATGGGTATGGTTCAAATCGATCCGAGCCGCAGCATCAAGGTCGGAGACGACGCCGTCGCGATGAATACGGCGAAGAAATAAGAGGTAAGAAGAATGACCAAAAGGATCAAACTGCGCACGTTGCTCATGGGAGGGTTTTTCACCCTCCTTTTTGTCGGCTTGATCTTTCGGATCTACTGGGTGCAGGTAGGACCCGCCTCCGCCATGTGGGCGGAGAACGCGCGGGAAACCTGGATGACCAGCAAAACGATTCCCCAAGAGCGCGGGAAACTGCTGGACCGGGACGGCAAGGTATTGGCGGCCGACGCGGCCGCATATACCATCGCGGTAGGGCCGAAGAAAATCGCGGATTTGGATAAGGAAAATCCCGATTGGCGGGTCGCCGACCGGATCGTATCCAAGCTTCATATTGTCCTCGGCACGCCGGAGAGCCAGCTTCGCGCCATGATCGGGGCGAAGAAGCAAGACGGTACATACCTGGACCAGAAAGAAATCCGGCCGGACGGCTGGAAGGTGGACGCCGAGGTCAAAGACCGGCTGGATAAGTTCCGCGAAGAATTGAAAACGTTGACCAAAAAGAAAGACGTCGGCCTTTACTTCGTGGAGGAGCAGAAACGCTATTATCCGAACGGTTCCCTCGCCGCCCATATTCTCGGTTATACCAACAAGGACGGTCAAGCGGTTCTCGGGCTCGAGAAAAAAATGGACGACGTCCTCAAAGGCTCGCCGGGTTTCATCCAATACGAGAAAGACAATACGGGGGCGCAGCTGCCGAACGGCCAGGTGAAGTCGAAGCCGGCCGTCGACGGCAAAGACGTCACGCTGACGCTCGACCGCGACATTCAGTTTTACATCGAAGAAGCGCTTAAGGAAGCTTACGACAAGTACCATCCGGTCAGCATTACGGCCGTCGCCGCGGATCCGAAGACGATGGACATTCTCGGCATGGCCAGCCTTCCTTCGTTCGATCCGAACCAGTACTGGACGACGAAAGATCAGGCAAACTTCAAGGATAACGCGATCATGTCGGTTTACGAGCCCGGGTCCACGTTCAAAATCGTCACGCTGGCGGCGGCCGTGCAGGAAGGCTTGTTCAATCCGAACGAAATGTATAAGTCCGGCGGCATCAAAGTTCCCGGCAAGGTCATCCACGACTATAACTACACGGGCTGGGGAGAAATCTCTTACCTGGACGGACTCAAGCATTCCAGTAACGTCGCATTCGTCCACCTCGGCTATGAGAAACTGGGCGCCGTGAAGCTTCGCAGCTACATCGACGCTTTCGGTTTCGGGCAAAGAACGAATATCGGACTGCCGGGAGAATCCCCGGGAAGCATTTCGTTCCACAACAACATCCCTACCGAGGTCGCTACCGCCGCGTTCGGCCAAGGCCTCGTGCAGGTGACGCCGATCCAGCAGGTCGCGGCCGTGGCGGCCGTCGCCAACGGCGGCAAGCTGATGCAGCCCCGCCTGATCAAGTCGATTTCCGACGCTTCCGGAACCAAGCAGGTGTTCGAGCCCAAAGTGATCCGCCAAGTCATCTCGGCGGAAACGTCTCGTAAAGTCGGAGACTATCTCGAAACCGTCGTCAGCGACCAGAAAATCGGCACGGGCAAAAACGCCTATATCCCGGGATACCGCATCGCCGGGAAGACGGGTACGGCTCAGAAGGTTATCGACGGAAGTTATTCGGCGGACAAATATGTCGTCTCCTTCATCGGGTACGCGCCGGTCGAAGATCCGAAAATCGTGCTTTACGTTATCGTGGACGAGCCTCAGTCGGAAACGGCCGGAGGCGGCTCCGTGGCGGCGCCGATTTTCAAGAAAATCATGGAAAAATCGCTTCGCCATCTCGGCATCGCTCCGAATCTGCCCGATACGGCCGACAAAGACGCGCAAAGCGCGGCGGTAGCCGCCGCCAAGGCAGCCGACGTGACGGCCAGCGTGCCGGACGTAACCGGCATGACCCCGTCTCAAGCCAAAACCGAGCTCGGCAGGCGTTCGTTCGACGCCAAGGTCCTCGGCAAAGGGACGAAGGTCATCCAGCAGCTTCCGAAATCCGGCAGCATGCTGCCGACGTCCCAGCAGGTTTACCTGCTGACCGACGCCAACGCCGGCGAGGTGCCGGATCTTAAGGGCCTGTCGCTGCGCGACGCGATGGAAATGTGCTCGCTCCTCAAGGCGAGCTGCACCGTGCAAGGCGAAGGTTACGTCTTATCGCAAGAGGTCACGCAGGTAAACGGAAAAACGACGGTCAAACTGACGCTGGCGCCGCCGGAAGCGGTCCAATCGACGGCGGAGGAAGAACCGTCTCCTTCTACGAAAGAGTGAAGGCTTGTTCTAAATCCCCCTTGCCCCTGAATAGGGATGAACAAGCGTGCGAATGCGCGCTTGGCGTCTCTAGCGGGGTAAGGGGGTTTTTTTGCGTGAAAATATCCCAGGTAACGGTTCGCAAACGGCTGTTTTGGGCGATGATTTTCGTCGTGTTCGCCTTCGCTTCCTTGATCGTGCGGTTAGGGTACGTCCAGTTATGGAAAGGGGCCGAGCTCTCCCGGATGGCGGAGGACAACTGGCGGCGGGAAATCCCGTTCCAGGCCAAACGCGGCGAAATCACCGACCGCAACGGCGTCCGCCTGGCTTATAACATCAGCTCGCCGACCGTTTGGGCGATTCCCGCGCAGATCAAGGACGCGAAGGCGGCCGCGAGGGAGCTGGCTCCCGTGCTCGGCGCGAGCGAGAGCAAACTGCTTGCCCAATTGACGAAGAAGGAAATGTACGTCGACCTGAAGCCGGCCGGCCGAAAGATCACGCTCGAAAAAGCGCAGGCAGTGCGCAACCTCGGGATTCCCGGCATCGTGATCGGCGAGGACAACAAGCGATATTATCCTTTTAAAAACCTGGCCTCGCACATCCTCGGCTTTACGGGCGGCTACAATCAGGGGCTGACCGGGCTGGAGCTCAGGTACGACGATCGCCTGAAAGGAATTCCCGGCAACGTCTCGTTCCTGACCGACGCGGCGGGCAGGCAAATGCCGAATTCCACCGACCAGTACAAGGCTCCGAAGGACGGGCTGACCCTGCAGCTGACGATCGACCAGTCCGTTCAATCGATCGTGGAACGCGAACTGGACCAGGCCATGTTGAAGTTCCAGGCGAAGAGCGTCATCGCCATCGCGATGAACCCGAAAAACGGGGAAATCCTGGCCATGGGAAGCCGTCCCGACTACGAGCCGGATAAGTACAAGGAAGTGTCCTCGGAGGTCTATAATCGGAACCTTCCGATCTGGATGACATACGAGCCCGGATCGACGTTCAAAATCATTACGCTGGCCGCGGCATTGCAGGAAGGGAAAGTGAACCTCGAAAAAGAGCATTTTTACGATCCGGGCTCCGTGGAAGTGGGCGGCGCGAGGCTGCGCTGCTGGAAGAAGGGCGGCCACGGAAGCCAGACGTTCCTCGAAGTCGTCGAAAACTCCTGCAACCCGGGGTTCGTGGCGCTGGGGCAGCGGCTGGGCAAAGACACGCTGTTCTCGTACATCAACGCTTTCGGTTTCGGGAAGAAAACGGGTATCGACCTGAACGGAGAAGAGAACGGCATCCTGTTCAAGCCGTCCCGCGTCGGCCCGGTCGAGCTGGCGACGACGGCGTTCGGCCAAGGCGTATCCGTTACGCCGATCCAGCAGATCGCGGCCGTGTCCGCGGCGATCAACGGCGGCAAGCTGTTCAAGCCTCATGTCGCGAAGGCTTGGATTCAGCCGGAAACCGGCATGGTGCTGGAAGAGACGCAGCCGGAGCTGGTTCGGCAGGTCATCTCCCCGGAAACGTCCAAGACGGTTCGGGAAGCGCTGGAGAAGGTGGTCGCGCAAGGAACCGGGCGCAACGCGTTCCTGGACGGCTACCGGGTCGGCGGCAAAACGGGGACCGCCCAGAAGGTCATCGGCGGCCGCTACTCCCCCGACGAGCATATCGTGTCGTTCATCGGCTTCGCGCCGGCGGACGATCCGCAGCTGATCGTGTACGTGGCGGTAGACGATCCGCAGGGCATCCAGTTCGGCGGACTCGTGGCCGCTCCGATCGTGCGCGGCATCATGGCGGACGCTCTGCCTTACCTGGGCGTGAAACCGCGGACCAAACAAGTGGAGAAAGAATATAAATACGGAGATGCGCCGATCGTGACCGTACCGAATCTCGTCGGCAAGACCGTATCGGATATTTACGAGGACCTGAACATGAACTTCCAGCTGGCCGCTTCCGGCTCCGGAAGCACGGTCATCCGCCAGGCGCCCGCCGCGGGCACGCGGATGGAGAGGGGTTCGGTCATTCGGATTTACCTCGGCGCGGATAACTGATATTTCCAAACGCCCGGAGTCCCTTGAACGCGATGTTTGCTTGGTCGATAATGGGGGTACTCAGGTCAAAGGAGGCCGCGCTTCATGTATCTCCTTGATTTGTCAAAACAGCTGCTTATTTCCCGGATCGTCGGCGACGGGAACGCCGCGATACGCGACCTGGAGACGGATTCCCGGCAAGTGAAACCCGGCGTGCTGTTTTTCTGCCTGCCCGGGCACGCCGCGGACGGCCACAAGTTCGCGTTCGAAGCCGCGGAGAAGGGGGCGGCCGCCCTCGTCGTTTCCCGCGAGCTTCCGATCGCGCTGCCGCAGCTCGTCGTGCCGGATCCCCGGCTTGCGCTCGCGGTGCTGGCCGATTATTTCTACGGACGGCCGTCCCGCAAATTGCGGCCGATCGGGGTGACGGGAACGAACGGCAAAACGACGACGACTTACCTGATCGAAAGGGTTCTCGCGGACGTCGGGGTCGACACCGGCGTCATCGGCACCATCGAAGCCCGCTACGGCGGGCAGAGCTTCCCGATGTCGCGGACGACGCCCGGCGTCCTGGAGCTTCAACGCCTGCTGCGCGCGATGGTGGCGGCGGGAACGGACCGCTGCGTGATGGAGGTTTCCTCCCACTCGCTCGAGCAGGGAAGGGTCAAGGGCACCCGGTTTCGGACCGCGGTTTTCACGAACCTCACGCAGGACCACCTCGATTACCACGGCACGATGGAAGCTTACGAGGCGGCGAAGGGGCTTTTCTTCTCGCGGCTGGGCAACGAGTATGCCGCCCGTCCGGAAGACCGGACGTACGCGGTGCTCAACGCCGATGACCCCGCCTCGGCCCGATTCGCCAAGTTGACCGCCGCCCAAGTGCTGACGTACGGCATCGAGCGCGCGGCTGACCTGCGCGCGACCGACGTGGCGATCGACGCCCGGGGTACCTCTTTCAAATTGACGACGCTGCACGGAGAACGGACGGTGCGGCTTCGCCTCGTGGGCAAATTCAACGTCTACAACGCCCTCGCCGCCTTAGGCGCGGCGTATTGCGAGGGCATTCCGATGAACGACGCGATTTCCAGCCTCGAATCGGTACCCGGCGTGCCCGGCCGCGTGGAGGCGGTGGACGAAGGACAGTCCTTCGCCGTCGTCGTGGATTACGCGCATACGCCGGACGGCCTTGAAAACGTGCTGAAGACGGTGCGGGAGCTCGCTTCCGGCCGCGTCATCTGCGTGTTCGGCTGCGGCGGGGACCGCGACCGGACGAAGAGGCCGTTGATGGGAAAAGTCGCCGCCTCTCTCGCGGATACGTTGATCCTCACCAGCGACAATCCCCGTTCGGAGGATCCTGCGGCCATTTTGAGAGAGATCGAGGCCGGACTTGCGGAAGCTCAAGTCGGCACGGACCGCTACGCCATGGTGCCCGATCGCCGCGAAGCGATCGAAAAAGCGGTTGAAATGGCAAGCCCGGGAGATGTAGTATTGATTGCGGGGAAAGGCCATGAAACCTATCAAATGATCGGCGGCGTCACCTATGATTTCGACGACCGCCTGGTGGCGAGAGACGCCTTAAGGAGCCTATTATCGTGATGCAAGCAACCCTTCGGAAAGCCGCGGAATGGTGCGGCGCAACATACGACGAGGCGGCCGGCGGCACGATGCTTGCCGGCGTCTCCACCGATACCCGGAGCATAACGCCGGGTCAACTCTTCGTGCCCCTCGCCGGTGAACGGTTCGACGGGCACGACTACTTAACGACGGCCAAGGAGGCCGGAGCTGCCGCGTCCCTGTGGAACCGGAGCCGTCCCGTTCCGGATGATGCCGGTTTGCCGCTGTTGCTCGTCGACGACACGCTCGCCGCTCTGCAGCTGCTGTCCCAACGCTATCTGGAGTCGATCGGCGCCAAAGTGGTGGCGGTCACCGGAAGCAACGGCAAGACGACGACGAAAGACCTGATCTGTTCCGTGCTTTCGACGCGGTTCCGCGTCCACAAGACGGATGGGAATTACAATAACGAAATCGGGCTGCCCTTGACGATCCTTCGCGCCGAACCGGACACGGAGGCGTTCGTCCTCGAAATGGGCATGAGCGGATTCGGGGAAATCTCGCTGCTCTCCCGGCTCGCCCGGCCGGACGCGGCCATCATTACCAACATAGGCGAATCCCATCTGCTGCAGCTCGGTTCGCGCCGCAACATCGCCAAAGCGAAGCTCGAGATCGCCGAAGGGCTGAGGCCCGGAGGCCTTCTCATCCTGAACGGAGACGAGCCGCTGCTGGCCGAGGAACTGCCGAATATCGCGCTTCCGGCTGACAGCCGGGTGATCACGTTCGGCGAAGGCGAATCCTGCGGCCTTGTGCTGGAGAATATCCGCGTAACCGCGGAGCGGACTGGCTTCACCGTTCTCTCCGGCGGAGAGTCGAAAGATTTCGAAATCCCGGTGCCCGGCAGGCACAACGCGCTGAACGCCCTGGTTGCGGTCGCGGTCGGGCGGTCGTTCGGACTGTCGGACGAGGAGATTGCCGAAGGCCTGGGCAGCGTGCGGCTGACCAAGATGCGCGTGGAAAGATCCCACGCGGCGAACGGCGCGGTCATCCTGAACGACGCCTACAACGCCAGCCCCACGTCCATGAGGGCGGCGATCGCGCTTATCGGCGGCCTGAGCGGGTACGCGAACAAACGGCTCGTGCTCGGCGACATGCTGGAGCTCGGGCCGGACGAGGTTTCCTATCACGCGGAGATCGGCAAAGCGGTCACGCCGGAAGCCGCGGATTCCCTGTACGCGTACGGACCTCTGTCCGCTCATCTTGCGGACGCGGCGAAACCGGCGTTTCCTCCGGGCGCGGTACGGCATTTCGCCGACAAACAGGCGTTGATCGAGACGCTTGTACGGGAAACGGGACCCGATGACCTGGTGCTCGTGAAAGCTTCGCGCGGCATGAAGCTCGAAGAGGTCGTCGCGGCGCTGCAGAAAGGGGACGTCGTTTAAGCCATGGATTACGGATCGGTTTTGCTCACGCTCGGCGTATCGTTCGTGCTGGCGGTCCTGTTCGGGCCCCTGCTCATCCCGCTGCTCCGCAGGCTGAAGTTCGGCCAGCAAGTGCGGGACGACGGCCCGCAGTCCCACCTGAAGAAGACCGGAACTCCGACGATGGGCGGCGTGATCATTCTGCTGGCCTTGACGGTCGCCTACTTGAAGTTCTCCGACCGCGGATTCGAGTTTTGGGCCATTTTGGTGGCTTGCCTCGGGTTCGGGCTCGTCGGTTTTCTCGACGATTACATCAAAATCGCGTTCAAACGCTCGCTCGGCCTTACCGCCAAGCAGAAGCTGTTCGGGCAATTGCTGTTTTCCATCGTTTTTTGCGGCATCCTATACTACCATGACCACCCGACCACGATCGGCTTTCCGGGCGTCGAAGGGACTTGGGATTTGGGCTGGGGCTACTACGTCCTCGTGATCGTCATGTTCTTCGCCGCCAGCAACGCGGTCAACTTCACGGACGGGCTGGACGGGCTGCTGTCCGGGACGAGCGCCCTTGCGTTCGGTGCCTATGCGGTCATCGCGGTGGAAGCGGCGGAGCCGCAAGCCGCGGTGTTTTCGGCCGCGCTCGTCGGCGCCGTGCTCGGCTTCCTGGTCTATAACGCGCACCCGGCGAAGGTGTTCATGGGAGACACGGGCTCCCTGGGCATCGGCGGCGGGCTGGCGGCGGTGGCCATCCTGACGAAAACGGAATTCCTGCTGATCGTGATCGGCGGCGTGTTCGTGCTCGAGATGCTCTCCGTCATCATCCAAGTCGCCTCGTTTAAGACGAGAGGCAAACGGGTATTCAAAATGAGCCCGATTCACCACCACTTCGAGCTGTCGGGATGGTCGGAGTGGCGCGTCGTCACGACGTTCTGGCTGGCGGGTCTCGTGCTCGCCGCGGCCGGTCTGTTCTTGTACAAGATGTAAAGGGGCTATCGCCATATGATGCAGCTAGACGAGTACCGGGGACGCAAGGTCGTCGTCCTCGGGTTGGCCAGAAGCGGCGTCGCCGCCGCCAAGCTATTCCATCGCGCCGGAGCCGACGTGGTGGTGAACGACCGCAAGGAAAGGAATGAATGTCCCGAAGCCGACGAACTGACGGCTTTGGGCATTTCTGTTGTTTGCGGGGGTCATCCGGAAGGGCTGGTGTCCGGGGAAACGTCGCTTCTCGTCAAAAATCCGGGCATTCCGTATTCCGCGCCGCCGGTGGCCGACGCCATGCGGCTAGGCGTCGAGGTCGTCACGGAGGTGGAGGTCGCGGGTCAGCTTTCCCGCGCGCCGATCATCGGCATTACGGGCTCCAACGGGAAAACGACGACGACGACGCTTACGGGCGTGCTCCTGGAAGCCGCCGGCCTCACGCCGCTCGTCGCGGGGAATATCGGCCGCCCGCTTTCGGAAGCGGCGGAAGAGGTATCTCCGGACGGCTGGCTGGTCGCGGAGCTGAGCAGCTTCCAGCTGAAAGGAACGCGCGATTTCCGGCCGCGGATCGCCTGCCTGCTCAACATCGCCGAAACCCATCTCGATTATCACGGGACGATGGAGGATTATGTCGGGTCGAAGGCGAAATTGTTCGAAAACCAAACGGCGGACGACATCGCGGTTTACAATGCCGACGACGCCGTTTGCCGGAAGCTGTCGGAACGCTTCGCCGCCCGCAAGCTGCCGTTTTCGCTCGTGGAAAACCTGCCTGTAGGCGTCTGCGTCGTGCCTGCGTACGAGGCGGTCAAGCCCAAAGACGACGAAGCGGACCAGGAAAGATGGATCGTGCACCGCGCTTGGGACGGCACGGAAACCCGGATTCTCCGCGTCGGCGACCTCGGCCTTCCGGGCCGGCACAATACGGCGAACGCGCTGGCTTCCATCGCCGTCGCGCTGGCGGCCGGCGCCGATCCCGCGGCGCTTGAGGAACCTCTTCGGACCTTCCGCGGCGTCGAACATCGCTTGGAATACGTGGGCAAATTCGGCGGCGCGAACTACTATAACGATTCGAAGGCGACGAATCCTATGGCCACGACCATGTCGGTGCTGTCTTTGCCTTCGCCGCTCGTCCTGATCGCGGGAGGGCTGGACCGCGGTTCCGACTACATGGAATTGATCCCGATTTTCCGGACGAGGCTCAAAGGGCTCGTCGCGCTCGGGGAGACGAGGGAGAAGCTTGCCAAAGTCGCGGAGGCGGCCGGTTTAACGGCCGTGAAAATCGTCGAACCTGTGGGGGACGCCGAAGCCACGCTGCGGAGGGCCGTCGAAGAGGCTGCCGGCATGGCGCAGCCGGGAGACACGGTCTTGCTTTCGCCGGCTTGCGCAAGCTGGGACATGTTCCCGTCTTACGAAGTCCGCGGCCGCATGTTTAAGCAATCGGCGCATACGTTGTAGAAGGGGGCTTGTCCCCACTTCCACTGGTACGCGAGGTGTCCGGTTTCATGGCCAAGTCCCGCTCCGTTCCCGATCTCTGGATGATCGCCGCCACGCTCGGCATTCTGGCCATCGGCGTGGTCATGGTCTACAGCGCCAGCGCCGTAGCCGCTTTCCACGATTACGGCGATGCCTATTATTACGTGAAACGGCAGTTCGTGTTCGCGCTGCTCGGCGTCGGCGCCATGTTCGTCACGATGAACGTAGACTACCACGCCTGGCGCAAATGGGCCCTTCCCGCGCTGCTCGTCTGCTTCGGCTTGCTGCTCATCGTGCTCGTGCCGGGCGTAGGCGTCGTGCGCGGCGGCGCGAGAAGCTGGCTGGGCATCGGTTCCTTCGGGATTCAGCCGTCGGAATTCATGAAGCTGGCGATGATCCTTTTCCTGGCCCGCCTGCTGTCGGAACGCCAAAACAAACTGACGTCGTTCCGCTCCGGCCTGCTTCCGCCGCTCGCCATCCTGGGCTTGGCGTTCGGCCTGATCATGCTGCAGCCCGACTTGGGAACGGGCGTCGTCATGTTCGGAGCTTCCTTGCTCGTCATTTACGTCGCGGGCGCGAGGGTCGCGCATCTCGGCGGGCTGGGGCTGCTCGGCCTGGCGGGTCTGGGCGCGCTCATCGCGGCCGCCCCTTACCGGCTGCAGAGGATCACCGCGTTCCTGGATCCGTGGCAGGACCCGCTGGGGGCCGGCTACCAATCGATCCAGTCGCTGTACGCGGTCGGGCCGGGCGGCCTGGTCGGCCTCGGCCTCGGCATGAGCCGGCAGAAGTACAACTATTTGCCGGAACCGCAAACCGATTTCATTTTCTCCATCCTGGCGGAAGAACTCGGCTTCATCGGAGGGACGCTGCTGCTCTTGCTTTTCCTGATCCTGATCTGGAGGGGCATGCGCACGGCGATCACCCTGACCGATCCGTTCGGAAGCCTGCTCGCTTCCGGCATCGTCGGCATCATCGCCGTCCAGGTGCTCATCAATATCGGCGTCGTCATCGGCATGATGCCCGTCACGGGGATCACGCTGCCCCTGGTCAGCTACGGAGGCTCTTCGCTCACGCTGCTGCTCACGGCGCTAGGCATCCTGTTGAACTTATCCCGTTACTCGAGGTGACCGTACATGCGCGTCGTACTGACCGGCGGAGGGACCGGAGGACACATTTATCCCGCGCTCGCCGTCGGCAAGGAACTGAAGGCCGTACATCCCGGAACCGAGCTCTTGTACATCGGGGGCCGGCGGGGGATGGAAAGCAAAATCGTACCGCAGCACGGCATCGCTTTCCGCGAATTGGACATTACCGGGTTCCGGCGTTCGCTCTCCTGGGAGAACGTCCGGACCGTCGTGCGTTTTTGGAAGGGCGTCCGCAGCGCCAGGGCCATGCTCCAGCAATTTAAGCCGGACGCAGTCGTGGGAACCGGCGGCTACGTCTGCGGGCCGGTCGTTTACGCGGCCGCCAGATTGGGCATCCCGACGCTGATTCACGAGCAGAACGTGGTGCCGGGCTTGACCAACAAATTTTTAAGCCGATACGTCGACGCCGCGGCCGTCAGCTTTCAGGACTCGCTTCCGTTTTTCCGGAAGGTGTCCGACTCGGTTTACGCCGGCAATCCGTGCGCGACGGCCGTGATCGGCGCGGACGCCCGCAAAGGCTTCGCCTCGCTCGGCCTTGCTCCGGATACGCCGTTCGTCCTGACGGTCGGGGGGAGCGGAGGCGCCCGGGCGTTGAACGAAGCGGCCATCGGGATGGTTCCGTCGATTCCGAAATTGCCGGGCGTCCATTTCGTGTTCGTGACCGGCGAAAGGTTCCACGAAGAGACGCTGTCGCGAATCGGCCGATTGGGGTCCGAAGCCGCCGATCGGGTGCATGTGCTGCCGTACGTACACAACATGCCCGAAGTGCTGGCCGCCGCTTCCCTGGTCGTGAGCCGCGCGGGCGCTTCTTTGATCGCGGAGTTCACGTCGGTCGGCATGCCTTCGATCCTCGTGCCTTCGCCCAACGTCACGAACAACCACCAGGAACCGAACGCGCGCAGCCTCGCGGAAGCGGGGGCGGCCGTCATGATCCTGGAAAAGGATTTGACGGGGGAAGCCTTGTTCGGGCACGTCCACGCCATCATGAAAGACCGCGCCAGGCGGGAGGCGATGGCGGCAGCCGCGAGGAAGCTCGGCATGCCGGACGCGGCACGCACCATCGTCGGGCAGCTGGAGCGGATCGTCCGTCGGAAATAACGCTATCTTTTCATCCATCATCATAATCCGAATCGACGCGTCCCGGGCTCGGACGCCGCTCCGCCATGGGCGTCTGTCACCTTGCTTCCCGGCGCGACATAAGATACAGGGTGATCGTGACCGCCGCAGCCGTTTACCGGACCGCCGGCAAGGCGGCGACCGGTCCTCGGGGACGTTGATTCGCAAAGCGAGCCGCAGCCCGGAACGACAACGGCCTGTGAGTTCGCGAAAGGAGGAACATCCGAATGCAGCAGTTGATCGCGGAATTACAGCAGGCTTCGGCGGGCCGCGTGCGCGTCCAAGAACCGCTGGCACCTTATACGACATGGAAAATCGGAGGTCCCGCGGACGTCCTCATCATCCCCGAGAACCGCGAAGAGCTTGCCGCCGCGCTTGCGCTGCTTCACCGTCACGGCGTTCCCTGGCAAGTGCTGGGCCGCGGATCGAATACGCTGGTATCCGACAAGGGCGTTCGCGGGGCCGTCGTCAAGCTGGGCGAAGGCTTCGACGACATCCGGTTCGAAGGGAACACCGTGACGGCCGGCGCCTCGTATTCCTTCATCAAGCTGTCGGTTTTGGCCGGCAAAGAGGGGCTAACCGGGCTGGAATTCGCGGGAGGGATTCCCGGCACGGTCGGCGGAGCCGTCTATATGAACGCAGGGGCGCACGGCTCGGACGTATCACGCATATTCAAGTCGGCCGACATCGTTTGGGAAGACGGCAGCGAAGAGACGCTGGACGGAGACGGGATGAAATTCTCCTATCGGCATTCCGTGCTGCATGAGAAGCGGGGTATCGTCACAGGCGCCGCTTTCCGGCTGGAGCAGGGAGACCGCAAGGAAATCGCCGCCGCCATGGCTTCTTACAAAGACAGAAGGCGCCGTACGCAGCCTCTTCAGGAGCCTTGCGCGGGCAGCGTGTTCCGCAACCCGCCGGGCGACCATGCCGCAAGGCTGATCGAAGCCGCGGGCCTGAAGGGCTCGAGGGAAGGCGGGGCCCAAATCTCCACGATCCACGCGAACTTCATCGTCAATCTCGGCGATGCCAAGGCTGAGGACGTTCTCACCCTCATGGAGAGAGCTCAGCGCACAATCGAAGAAAAGTTCGGAATCCAGCTCGTGCCGGAGGTTCTCCTGATGGGTGAACGGTAACCCGGAGGTGAAACCCTTTGGACAAACTGGTGATTGAAGGCGGGAATCCGCTTTCGGGCACCATTCGTATCCACGGAGCCAAAAACGCGGCCCTGCCGATTCTGGCCGCGAGCCTGCTTGCGCAAGACACCGTCACGATACGCAACGTTCCCCATTTGCTGGACATCGACGTCATGCTCGACATTTTAAGGGATCTGGGCTGCAGCGCCCGCTACGCGGACCGCTCGGTCGTCGTCGATTCCTCTCTCGCGTCCTCTTCCCATATTCCCGAAAGCCTGATGCGCCAAATGCGGTCGTCGGTCTTCCTGACGGGGCCGCTGCTCGCCCGATTCGGCGAAGTACAGCTGTACCAACCCGGAGGCTGCGCCATCGGGGAAAGGAAGATCGACCTCCACCTGCGGGGTTTAGCGGCGCTCGGCGCGGAAATCCAGGAGAAGGGGAGCCTTATCGTATGCCGAGCACGCGAGCTGAGGGGCACCGAGGTCATCCTCGATTTCCCCAGCGTCGGGGCGACGGAGAACATCATGATGGCGGCCGTGCTCGCGAAAGGGCGGACGACGATCGTCGGCGCCGCGAGGGAACCGGAAATCCAGGACCTGCAAGCTTTCCTGAACCACCTGGGAGCTAAGGTGCGGGGCGCCGGCACCGACACCATTACCGTCGACGGCGTCACGGAGCTCCACGGAGGCGACTTCGCGGTCATTCCCGATCGGATCGTTTCCGGCACCGTCATGGTCGCCGCGGCCGCGACGCGCGGGGACGTGACGATCGAAGGCGTCCAACCCGCCCATCTGACCTCCCTGATCCACGTGCTCCGGCGAGCCGGTGTTCAAATCGAGGTCGGCAGTGATATAATGGCCATACGCGCGGCCGCCCGCACGAAAGCGGTGGAACGCGTCGTGACGTCTCCTTATCCGGCCTTTCCGACCGACTTGCAGGCGCAGGTGATGACCCTGCTGGCCTTGTCGGACGGAGTGAGCCTGATGAAGGAAACGGTGTTCGAGGGACGTTTCAAACACGTGGAGGAGCTGTGCCGAATGGGCGCGGACATCCGCGTGGATTTGAACAACGCCTTCATCCGGGGAGTCCCCCAGCTGTACGGGACGTCCGTGGAGGCGACCGATCTGCGCGCCGGCGCGGCTCTCGTCATTGCGGGGCTCGCGGCGCAGGGGCGGACGACCGTCGAGCAGGTGCATCATATCGACCGGGGGTACGAACGGATTGAAGAGATGTTTCGGCAGCTCGGAGGGGACATTCGCCGGGAGTCGAATAAAACGTTGGAAGCTTATCATGCAAGGTGACAACATTCCCCGCGCGGGCGGTTTACCGGACGCGGGGACGTTTTTTGCCGCCGGATGGGACAAGGGAGGGACGGAACATGAATGAGGAGCGGATTCCCGCGTTGAAAGGGGATCCCCAAGTCCCGCGGCGGCGCGTCGGCAAACTGCTGGCCATCCTGATCGCGCTTTTTGCCGTATTGCTCGTCATTTTGTTTTTCCGGTCTTCCCTCTCTAAGGTGGCGGACATTGAGGTGACGGGTACGAACCATTTGTCGGAAGCCGACGTGAAGAAAGCGCTCGGGATCGCTCCGGGAGACTCTTTCTTTTCGCCGGGTGCCGGCAAGCTGGAGAGCAACGTCAAAACGCTGCCTCCGGTCAAGAACGTCCGGGTCGTGAAAAAATTTCCCGGAACCGTGGAAGTTCATGTCGAAGAATATGGGGACGTGGCCACCGAGATCGGCCCGGACGGTACCGTCCGGGTCGTGCTGGAGAACGGCCTGGCCTTGCCGGCGAAAGCCGGCGCGCTGCCGGACAAGCCCATCCTGACGGGGTGGAAGCCGGATTCGGAGGTGCGCAAGGAGCTGTGCCGCGTGCTTGCGGCCATGCCGGCCGCTTTGCTGACGGATTTGTCGGAGATCAAACCGGACCCGTCGGCATCGTATCCCGACAGAATCAAACTTTTTACGCGGTCGCGGTTCGAAGTGCAGACGACCGTCTCCAAGCTGCCGGAGAAAATACCCTATTTAAGCGAAATCGTGGAAAACAGGGAACCCGGACGCATCCTCATGCTGGAAGCGGACACTTATTTGCCCTTTTCGGCACAAAACGTCCCTCCCGAATCCGGAGAAAGCCGATAAACATAAGGAAAACGGCACTACTCAATCCTCGAAAAGAATGCTAGAATTTCATTTATGGGTCGCGGGGGAATGAGGACAAGCCCCTTGCCGCCCGATCGACACAAGAGATAAAAAAGATAAAAAAATTGTAGAAAAAAGAGGGAAAACCTCGCGGATGTGGAATTACATATGGATGCATCCTTTCATCTCTCTCATTTTCATCGATCCACGGGAGGTGCCACCGTTTGAGCAGCAATGACCTCATCGTCAGCCTGGATATCGGGACTTCCAAGGTCCGGGTGATTATCGGGGAAATCAGCAACGGGGCCATTAACATCATTGGCGTCGGTTCCGCGGATTCCGAAGGGATCCGTAAAGGCGCCATTGTCGATATTGACCAAACCGTTCAATCCATCCGCAGCGCGGTCGACCACGCGGAACGCATGGTTGGCATCACCATCGACGAAGTTTACGTCGGCATCGCCGGCAACCACATCGCCTTGCAGACGAATCACGGCGTCGTCGCCGTGTCCAACGAAGATCGGGAAATCGGCCAAGAGGACATCGAGCGCGTCATGCAAGCCGCCCGGGTCGTGGCGCTTCCGCCCGAACGCGAAATCATCAATCTCGTCCCTAAGCAGTTTCTGGTTGACGGGCTTGGAGACATCCAGGACCCGCGCGGCATGATCGGCGTCCGCCTCGAGGTGGAATGCACGATCATCACCGGCACGAAAGCAGCCGTACATAACCTGATGCGCTGCGTGGAGAAAGCCGGCCTCCGGATTTCCGGCATCATCCTGATGTCGCTCGCTTCCGGCATGATGGCTTTGTCCAAAGACGAAAAGCAAATGGGTACCGTGCTGGTCGACATCGGCGCGGGCTCCACGACGCTGGCGGTATTCGAGGGCGGAAGCCTGGCTGCCGTCTCCACGCTGCCCATCGGCGGGGATTACGTCACGAGCGACATCTGCTACGGCTTGAAAACCCAGACGGAACACGCGGAGAAAATCAAGCTGAAGTACGGCTGCGCCCGCATCGAAGACGCCGCGGAGGACCAGAAATTCAAGGTGCTGCGCGTCGGCACGAACGTCGAGAAGGATTTTTCGCAGGTCGATCTGGCCAACATCATCGAGCCCCGCATGCAGGAAATTTTCCACATGGTGCGGCAAGAGGTCAAACGTCTCGGTTACCTGGAGAAAATCAACGGCTACGTGCTGACCGGCGGTTCGGTGTCGATGCCGAGCGTGCTTCCTCTCGCCCAGAGCGAATTGGAAGCCAGCGTGCGGATCGCGGTGCCGGACTACATCGGCGTGAGGGACCCGTCTTTCAGCAGTGGTGTCGGCATGATCCAGTACGTCACGAAGTATTTCCGGAGCCGCGGCGCGGCTGCCGCCAAACGTCCGGCCAAAGCGAAAGCGGCCGCGGGAGTTTCGACTTCCTCGGCGCCGAAACCCGGCGTCAAGGAATGGTTCAAAAACCTGTTCAAAGAATTCATATAAGCCGCCGCTTACGATAGGTTCAAGCGAAGCGAGGAGGAGTTAGGGTACATGTTGGAGTTCGATTTTGAAATGGAACCGCTCGCGAAGATCAAGGTTATCGGTGTCGGAGGCGGCGGCAGCAACGCAGTGAACCGAATGATCGAGGGCGGCGTCAAGAATGTCGATTTCATCACCGTGAATACGGATGCGCAAGCGCTGCAGCTGACGAAATCCGAACAGAAGCTGCAAATCGGGGACAAGCTGACCCGGGGTCTCGGTGCGGGCGCCAACCCGGAAGTCGGCAAGAAAGCGGCCGAAGAATCCCGTGAATTCATTCTGAATACGCTGCGCGGATCCGACATGGTGTTCGTTACCGCCGGCATGGGCGGAGGCACCGGCACCGGCGCCGCGCCGGTGATCGCCGAATTGGCCAAAGAAAGCGGAGCCCTGACGGTCGGCGTCGTGACCCGCCCGTTCACGTTCGAAGGCCGGAGACGCTCGCAGCATGCCGAGCTCGGCATTGAAGCGCTGAAAGAAAAGGTCGACACGCTGATCGTGATCCCGAACGACCGTCTGCTCGAAATCGTCGACAAGAAGACGCCGATGACCGAAGCGTTCCGCATTGCCGACAACGTACTGATGCAGGCCGTTCAAGGCATTTCCGATTTGATCGCCGTGCCGGGATTGATCAACTTGGACTTCGCCGACGTGAAGACGATCATGACCGAACGCGGCTCCGCCCTGATGGGCATCGGAACCGCGAACGGAGAGAACCGCGCGACGGAGGCGGCACGCAAGGCGATCATGAGCCCGCTGCTGGAGACGTCGATCGACGGAGCGCGCGGCGTCATCATGAACATCACGGGCGGCTCCAACCTTTCGTTGTACGAAGTCAACGAAGCGGCCGAAATCGTGATCGCGGCATGCGATCCGGAAGTCAACATGATCTTCGGCGCCAGCATCGACGACTCGATGCGCGAGGATATCAAGGTGACGGTTATCGCCACGGGTTTCGAGCAAAAGGCGCCAAACCGCCGTCCGTCCTCGCCGATGCCGACGGAAGCGACTCAGCAGTCTTCCTCGTCTTCGGAAGTACGCCAAGCCGGCAACCTCCGTCCGTTCGGCAGCCAGAACCTCTCGAGCGACCAGCTCGACATTCCCGCTTTCCTCCGGAACCGTCCGCGCGACGGCCGGTAATCATCGGCACGACCAAGGGATGGCCTTCAGGCCATCCCTTTTTTGCGTTCCCGTCCCCCGCAAACTGCCGTTTTTTTCGCCAAAATAAGCCCCGGAACGGGCGGCAGGATTAGACAGACATCGGCCGGGAAAGCGATTATACTGGGTTCATTCCATCCCGGCCCTTATCGGTCGAGCGAGGGACATAGGGTGGGTTTTCGATGATCGTCTACGTGGACCTTGTTTTTCTCACGAACTTGGCCGTCGACGGCACCGTCCTCCTGGCAACCGCCAAAGCGAGGCGCCTTCGTCCGGCCAGGCTGCGTGTCGCGGGAGCCGCCGTACTGGGAGCGGCCTACGCGGCCGCCCTATTCTGGGCGGACGTGCCCTATCTGTATTCGCTGGGCGCGAAGCTGTTCGTGTCGGTTCTCATGCTGCTGTTGGCGTACGGGTACGGAAGTCCCTTGATTTTCGTTCGGAATTTCGGCGTCTTCTACGCGGTCAATTTCGCCACGCTCGGAGGCGTGATCGGGCTGAGCACGCTGCTGCGGTCCGCGGGATCCCCTTGGAGCGGCATGACCTTTACGCCGCAAGGCGGCGTGGTGCTGGATTGGCGGATGCAGCTGGGTTTGTTCGCCGTGACGTTCGCCTTGTCGCTTTGGCTGTTCATCGGAGCATCCGAAGGGAGAAAAAAACAAGCCGATACGGACGCCCTGCTGTGGACCGCCGAAATCCGGATCGACGGCGAATCGTGGGAGGTTCCCGCTTTGCTCGATACGGGAAACCGGCTCTATGATCCGATTTCCCGCATTCCGGTCATGATCCTGGAAGCCTCCGTGTGGCGGGATAAGCTTCCGGACGGCTGGTGCGAAAGGCTGCAGGGCGAATCCGCGGACAGGCTCGTCACCGAACTCGGAGACTCCGAGGGGGACGGCGGCTTTCCCTGGCTGGGTCGCCTGCGCTTCGTCCCCTACCGGGGAGTCAACGGCGGAACCCGCATGATGCTGGCGCTGAAACCCGACTCGGTATCGCTGTCCAGAGAAGGACATTCCCCGCTGCTGATCCAAAGGCTGCTGATCGGTCTTGACGGCGGCACCTTGTCGCCCGACGGCGCGTATCGGGCCATTCTCCACCCCGACATGATCGCGTCCGGGGCCGCAAGGCCCGCCCCATCCCAACCTGCCTGACAGGAGGTAATGCCGCCCATGCTCGTCAAATGGAAGCTGATGTCCCAATTGTCGCTCTACCGCCTGCTGTTTTGGCTCGGTTGGAAGAGCGAGGAAGTGTATTACATCGGCGGAAGCGAAGCGCTCCCCCCGCCGCTCAGCCGGGAGGAAGAGGAGTACTTGCTCGAACGGCTGTCGACGGGTGACGCCGCGATCCGCGCGATGCTGATCGAGCGCAACCTGCGCCTCGTCGTGTACATCGCCCGCAAATTCGAAAATACCGGCATCCATATCGAGGACTTGGTTTCGATCGGCGCGATCGGGCTGATCAAGGCGGTCAACACGTTCGATCCCGAGAAGAAGATCAAGCTGGCGACGTATGCCTCCAGGTGCATCGAGAACGAAATCCTCATGTATTTGCGCCGCAACAGCAAGACGAGAACGGAAGTGTCTTTCGACGAACCGCTGAACATCGATTGGGACGGCAACGAGCTGCTTCTGTCGGATGTGCTGGGGACCGAAAACGATACGATTTACCGGAACATCGAGGAGCAAGTGGACCGCAAGCTGCTGCACAAGGCCCTCGACAAGCTGAGCGAGCGGGAGCGGACGATCATGGAGCTTCGCTTCGGCCTCGCCGACGGGGAAGAGAAAACGCAGAAGGACGTCGCGGACCTGCTCGGGATCTCGCAATCCTACATTTCCAGGCTCGAGAAACGCATCATCAAGCGGCTCCGCAAAGAGTTCAATAAAATGGTGTAAAAGAATAAAATGCCCCGCCCCGGAGATACTTTACAGTAACGTTTGCTCCCGGGAGGAATGGCCATTGACCCGCAACAAAGTGGAGATTTGTGGAGTAGACACCTCAAAGCTGCCTGTGCTGACCAACGCCGAAATGAGGGAACTGTTCCTCGCTCTGCAAACCCGCGGTGAGTGGGAAGCCCGGGAAAAGCTGGTCAACGGCAACCTGCGCCTGGTGCTCAGCGTGATCCAGCGGTTCAACAACCGCGGGGAGTACGTGGACGACTTGTTCCAGGTCGGCTGCATCGGGCTCATGAAGGCCATCGACAATTTCGATTTAAGCCAAAACGTCCGTTTTTCCACCTATGCCGTTCCGATGATCATCGGGGAAATACGCCGCTATTTGCGGGACAACAACCCGATTCGGGTGTCGCGGAGCCTGCGCGATATCGCCTATAAGGCGTTGCAGATCAGGGACCAACTGACGAACCAGCACGCGAGGGAACCCACGATTTCGGAAATCTCGGAGGTGCTGGGCGTCCCCAAGGAAGACATCGTGTTCGCGCTCGACGCCATCCAGGATCCCGTATCGCTGTTCGAACCGATCTATCACGACGGCGGGGATCCGATTTACGTCATGGACCAGATCAGCGACGAACGCAACAAGGACATTCAATGGATCGAGGAAATCGCCCTTCGGGAAGCGATGCGCAAGCTGAACGACCGGGAGAAAATGATACTCTCGATGCGGTTTTTCGAAGGGAAGACGCAGATGGAAGTCGCCGACGAAATCGGGATTTCCCAGGCGCAGGTGTCGCGGCTCGAGAAATCGGCCATCCAGCAAATGCAGAAACACGTGAAATCGTAGGGAGCGGGCCTTCAGGGCCCGCTTTTTTATGTCCGCCGCGGACACTTTTTGCCTGGCCGTCTCATATAAGTAAGGATAGGCAGTCGCGGAAGGGGGTATCGGAACGTGAAAATTTCCGATTTCCAGACGAAGGACGTCATCAATATCGTGGACGGCAAAAAGCTCGGGCAAATCAGCGATCTGGAACTGGATTTGCGGCAAGGGAAAATCGATTCCATCGTCGTGCCGGCCGCGACCCGGTTTTTCGGCATGTTCGGAGGCGGCAACGAGGTCGTCATTCCTTGGCGCAACATCGTGAAGATCGGAGCGGACGTCGTGCTGGTCCGCCTGGACGACGCGAAAGCGTACCGTGCGGAGGAGCACGAGACTACCGTCGGCCGATAAGGCGTGAGCGGGACCTGCGAAGGATGGCTTTCGGACGCCGGTATGGTACACTGATGGCGGAGGTGAAGCGCGGATGGAACCTTTTATCCCCCTCGGCGCAGAGGGAGAAACCGCCTTGCTGAAGCTGGAATCTTGGACGGAATTCGGCGGCGTTTCGGCCGGCTTCACGACCCGTCAGGCGGGGAATACCGCGCTCCATGTCGGAGACGATCCGGCGGCCGTCGCCGCGAGACGGAACACGCTCGCGGAATCGCTGGAGTGGGCGTTCGAGGCCTGGACTTGCGGAGAGCAAGTTCACGGCTGCGCCGTACACGCGGTACGGCCGGAGGACGCGGGGCGCGGGCGGCTGGATCGAAGCAGCGCGGTCGCGGATACGGACGCGCTGATCACGGACGAGCCCGATATTCTGCTCGTGCAGTTTTTCGCCGATTGCGTGCCGCTTTATTTCCTGGATCCGGTCACCGGAGCCCTGGGCTTGGCGCACGCGGGCTGGAAAGGGACGGTCGCGGACATCGCCGGCCATACGGTCCGCCGGATGGCGGAAACGTACGGCGCAAAGCCGTCCGATATCCGAGGGGCCATCGGGCCTTCCATCGGAGCTTGCTGCTACGAAGTGGACGAGGCGGTCATCTCCCGCGTTCGGGAGACAATCCGGGACGATCGCGTCTTGACGCCGACGTCGGACGGACGGGCGAGGCTTGACTTGAAAGAATGCAACCGACATCTTATGATAAAAGCAGGAATATTGCCGAGCCGCATCGAATTGTCAACTTGGTGTACCGGCTGCCGGACCGACCTGTTTTTCTCCCACCGGGCGGAGAACGGGAAAACCGGCCGCATGATGAGCTGGCTGGGCAGGAAATCGAGGTGAGCGTTTCCGTGACGCTGGAAAGCCGGATACGGGACGTCGAGGACAGGCTGGCGAGGGCGTGCGCCGCGAGCGGAAGGAAACGCGAAGACGTGACCGTCATCGCCGTGACGAAATACGTATCGACGGCGACGGCCGCGGCGGTCGTGAAAGCGGGAGCCCGGCATATCGGGGAGAACCGCTGGCCCGACGCGAAAGACAAATGGGAAGCGCTGAAGGAACAAGCACAATTTCATTACATAGGATCCCTTCAGACGAATAAAGTGAAGGACGTCGTCGGCCGTTTCCAATACATTCACTCGTTGGACCGGCTGTCGCTCGCGGAAGCGATTCACAAGAAAGCTTCTTCGCTGGGCATCGAGGTGCCGTGTTTGCTCCAGGTCAACGTTTCCGGCGAGGAAAGCAAGCACGGACTGGCGCCGGAGCAAGTTCCGGAACTGATCCGGCAATTGAGGCCGTTGACCGGCGTCAAGCCGATCGGACTGATGACGATGGCCCCGTTCGAAGACGAGCCGGAGCGTACCCGTTCGGTGTTCCGCGCGCTGCGGGAGCTGAGGGACGAACTGAACCGGGCGGCGCTCACCGAAGCCCCGTTGACGGAGCTGTCGATGGGCATGTCGAACGATTTCGAAGTCGCCGTCGAGGAAGGCGCGACCTGGGTCCGTTTGGGAACCGTCCTCGTAGGGAAAGAAGAGATAGAGGCCAATTGATCTTGCCCGCCGCGACCGGCGGGCAGGACGGACATGGAGGAGGGTATACCGTGGGAGTCATGAACAAATTCTTGAATTACTTGGGCTTGCAGGAAGAAGAGGAAATCGACCGGGAACAAGAGCGCCGTTCGATGCAGGAGGAGCAGGAAATTGAAACCCCGGCTTTCGAGTCGCGTAAGAATGTAGGGAAGAACAATGTGGTCAGCATCCATTCCCAGAAATCCGCCCGGATGGTTCTTACCGAACCGAGAACCTACGAAGAGGCGCAGGAAATCGCCGACCATCTGAAAAGCCGCCGCTCCTGCGTCGTGAATCTCCAGAGAATCCGCCGCGAGCAGGCCATTCGGATCGTCGATTTCCTCAGCGGAACGGTGTACGCTTTGGGCGGCAACATATCCAAGCTTGGACCCGACATTTTCCTCTGCACTCCGGACTCCGTGGAAGTATCGGGCACCATCACGGAAATGCTTTCGGAGGAAGCCGATTATCCCAAAATGAGGTGACTCCGGATTGAATGACGTTAAAAATTTCATCGATTTGCTTTACCAAATCTATTTTTACATGGTCCTGATCTACGTGCTGATGTCGTGGCTTCCAGCCGTACGCGAAAGCTTCGTGGGCGAACTTCTCGGCCGCCTGGTCGAACCGTACTTGCGGCCTTTCCGCCGCCTGATTCCTCCGCTCGGAGGCGTGCTGGACATTTCGCCGATCGTCGCTTTGCTGGCGCTCAATTTCGTCGCGCTTGGACTTAAGGCCATCGTGGATTTTTTCATGCGATAGGAAGGGTGCCGAATGCCCCATCAAGAGATTTACGCTCACTTCCATCCGGATGAGAGAGCTTTCGTGGACCGCGCCTGGGAATGGGTCGAACGAGCCGCCGAACGTCACGAGACGAAGCGGACCGATTTTCTGGACCCCCGCCAGGCGCATATTTTATTTGCGCTGGCGAACCGGCATCCCGACGCCGCGGTCCGGCTGGACGGAGGAAGCGCGGACGCCGAGCGCCAAAGAGCCCTCATCGCGCCGGATTACCGGCCGCTGGAGGATGAAGACATGGGGATCGCCGTTTTGGAGATCGCCTCGGGAGACCGACGCGTGTCCGAGCTCGACCACGGGGATTATCTCGGCGCGCTGCTCGGACTCGGGATCAAACGGGACAAGATCGGAGACCTCCACGTCCGGCCCGACGGCTGCCATGCTCTGATCGCGGAAGAAATCGGGGATTTTCTGGTCGGCCACATGAAGCAGGCCCACCGGGTCGACGTCTCCGTTTCGGTGCTTCCGCTGTCCGCTCTGAAGGAAGTGCGGCCCCAGCTTGAGGAGCAGACGATCTCCGTCGCATCTCTCCGCCTGGACGGCATCGCGAGCGACGCCTTCCGGCTCAGCCGGACGAAAATCGTCGATCCGATCCGCGCGGGCCGCTGCCGGGTCAACTGGAAAACGGAAGAGGATCCGTCCACTCCGCTTCGGGCGGGAGATATCGTTTCGATGAAAGGTTTCGGCCGTTTCAAGGTGATGGAAATCGAGGGCGTGTCGAAAAGCGGCAGAACGAGGGTCCGCATCGGCAAATTTGTGTAGGGCGGGCAGAAGGATTTTCGCCGGTTCCGTCGAATTTAGTCAAAAAGCTCGCCAAGCTTTTGCGGACATTAGAAACGAGGAGGCACACCCATGCCACTATCTCCACTGGACATCCATAACAAGGAATTCGGCCGTCGCCTGCGTGGATATGACGAAGATGAAGTCAACGAGTTTCTCGACCAGATCATCAAGGATTACGAAGCGATGATTCGCGAAAATAAAGATCTGCAAAGTCAGCTTGCGACGATGCAGGAGAAGCTCGGCCATTTCGCCAATATCGAGGAGACGCTGAGCAAAACGATCATCGTCGCCCAGGAAGCGGCGGACGAAGTGAAGAACAACGCGAAGAAGGAAGCGCAGCTGATCGTGAAGGAAGCGGAGAAGAACGCCGACCGCATCATCAACGACTCGCTGGCCAAATCGCGCAAAGTCGCTTTGGAAGTGGAAGAGCTGAAGAAGCAGGCGGCGATCTACCGTGCCCGGTTCCGCGCGCTGGTAGAGACGCAGCTCGACCTGCTCGGCAAAGACGGATGGGAGTCGCTCGACATCCGCGAACCGCGCGAAATCGAAGCATAAGGCAGTACTGAAAGGATCTAGCGCCCGAGCCGCAAAACGAGCTTGGGCGTTTCTCATGATTCGCGCCGCCGTATTTGACAAAGTAAGCGCCAAGCCGTATAACAATAGGTAGTTGGAAAAGTCGAAGACGGGAAACAGTAAGCGGGTTCTCGATCCCAGAGAGTTGGCGGCCGCTGCGAGCCAACGTTCGGGCCCTGCCGAACATCGTCCCCGAGACGCCCCTCGAACGTATCTGCCGACCGGCAGCTGCCAGTAGACGGTGCCGGATGTCCGCCGTTACCGGACGGGCCGATTCGCCGTCGGCCGACAAGTGCCGTTGCCGCGTCCAAGTCACGCGGTCAGACGGAACAAGGGTGGTACCGCGAGCGCGCCTCGTCCCTTCATGGGATGGGGCTTTTTTTATTTTCGTACAACGGAAAGGAAGATGCTGCATGCGTCGCGTCGACGTCAAAGAAAAGGCCAGAACCCGCGAGCTCCGCATTCTGGCGGAATGGGACCGGGAGCAAACGTTCCGCAAGTCGATCGAAAACCGCAAGGGAAGACCGAATTTCGTGTTTTACGAAGGGCCTCCGACCGCGAACGGCAAACCGCATATCGGTCACGTGCTGGGTCGCGTCATCAAAGATTTCGTGAGCCGCTACAAAACGATGTCCGGCTACCGCGTCGTCCGGAAAGCCGGATGGGATACGCACGGGCTGCCGGTCGAGCTCGGCGTGGAGAAGCAGCTCGGCATCTCCGGCAAACAGGAAATCGAGAAGTACGGCATCGAGCCGTTCGTGAAGAAGTGCAAGGAGTCCGTGTTCGAATACGAGCGGCAATGGCGCGAGCTTACCGAAGCGATCGCGTACTGGACCGATCTCGACGATCCTTACATCACGCTGCGCAACGAGTATATCGAGAGTGTTTGGAACATTCTCGCCACGATCCACGACAAGGGCTTGCTGTATCGCGGGCACCGCGTCAGCCCTTACTGCCCGGACTGCCAGACGACGCTTAGCTCGCACGAGGTGGCGCAAGGCTACGAGGACGTTAAGGACTTGACCGCGACGGCGAAATTCCGGCTCAAAGACAGCGGAGAGTTCGCGCTCGCCTGGACGACGACGCCGTGGACGCTGCCCGCGAACGTCGGTCTGGCCGTTAACCCGGACATCGAGTACGCCCGCCTGCGCCAAGGCGATGCAACGTACATCGTCGCGGCTTCGCTGGCCGACAAGGTCATGAAAGGCGAATACGAGACGGTCGGCACGGTTCGCGGACGCGAATTGGTCGGCTTGGCCTACGAGCCGGTATTCCCGTTCGCCGCGGGTCTGGAAGGCGCGTTCCGCGTCGTAGACGCCGAATACGTCACGGACGCCAGCGGTACGGGGATCGTCCACATCTCGCCGGCGCACGGCGAGGACGACAACCGGGTTGCCCGCCAGCATGGGCTGCCGATGCTCATGGTCGTCAACAATGCGGGCAAGTACACCGAACAAGTGACCGACTTCGCGGGGCGCTTCGTCAAAGACTGCGATCTCGACATCGTCAAAGACTTGACCGCGCGCGGCTTGCTGTACCATAAGGAGAAATACGAGCACAGCTATCCGTTCTGCTGGCGCTGCAAATCCCCGCTGCTGTACTACGCGACCGAAAGCTGGTTCATCCGGACGACCGCGGTCAAGGATCAACTGATCGCCAATAACAAGACGATCGCCTGGTATCCCGAGCATCTCCGCGACGGCCGTTTCGGCAAGTTTCTCGAGGACCTCGTCGATTGGAATATCAGCCGAAACCGTTACTGGGGCACTCCTCTCAACGTCTGGGTTTGCGAAACCTGCGGCAAGGAGAAAGCGCCGCACAGCCACGCGGAAATGCGGGCTCTCGCCATCGGTTCGGTGCCGGAGGATTTGGAGCTGCACAAGCCGTATGTCGACGACGTCACCCTCCGCTGCGGTTGCGGCGGTACGATGAAACGGACCTCGGAAGTCATCGACGTGTGGTTCGACAGCGGTTCGATGCCTTTCGCGCAATACCACTATCCGTTCGGCGACGAGAAGGCGTTCGAGGAACAGTACCCGGCGGACTTCATCTGCGAAGGCATCGACCAGACGCGCGGCTGGTTTTTCAGCCTCCTGGCCGTATCCACGCTGTTCAACGGAAAAGCGCCTTACAAATCGGTCATCTCGACCGGCCACGTTTTGGATGAGAACGGCCAGAAAATGAGCAAATCGAAGGGCAACGTCATCGATCCTTGGGAAATCATCAACGAATTCGGCACGGACGCGTTCCGTTGGGCGCTTCTCGCGGACAGCGCGCCGTGGAACAGCAAACGGTTCTCCAAAAACATCGTCGCCGAGGCGAAGTCCAAAGTGATCGATACGCTCGTGAATACCCATGCGTTTTACGCGCTGTACGCGGACATCGACGGCTTCGTGCCTTCGGAGCATCCGGAGCGGGTTCCCGGCAACAAGCTGGACCGCTGGATCCTGTCCCGCCTGAACACGCTGACCGGGGAAGTCCGCAAGGGCCTGAGCGCCAACGATTTCCTGAACCCGGCGAGCGCGATCGAAGCGTTCGTGGACGAATTGTCCAACTGGTACGTTCGCCGTTCGCGAGACCGCTTCTGGGGCACCGGGCTGACGGAGGATAAAATCGCCGCCTACCAGACGCTGAGAGAGACGCTGATGACGCTGTCGCGCCTGATCGCGCCTTACGCGCCTTTCGTGTCGGAAGACATCTACGGCAATTTGGGAGGAGAAGGAAGCGTTCATTTGGCGGACTTCCCGGTGGAGGACGCTTCGGCGACCGACGAGGCGCTGGAACGCGAAATGGCAGCCGTGCGCGCGGTGGTGGAATTGGCCCGCAACGTCCGGAACGAATCCGGCATCAAAACGCGCCAGCCGTTGTCCGAGCTGCTCGTCTCCTTGTCGGAGGATTTCGACCTGGCCGGTTACGAAGACATCGTCAAGGACGAAATCAACGTGAAGCGCATTTCGATCGTGTCGGACGACAGCGGCTTCGTCAGCTTCAACCTGAAGCTGAACCTGAAAATCGGCGGCAAAAAATACGGCAAAAACGTCGCGCCGATCCAGCAGGCTTTGAAGGCTTTGTCCGCGGACGAATCCCGCGACGTCGTTCGTAGCGGGAAGTTCGCGTTCGCGACGCCGGAAGGAGATGCGCTCGAGATTCCGCTCGAGGAGCTGCTGGTGGAGAAAGAAGCCAAGTCCGGCTTCGCTTCCGCTTCGGGCGGCGGCGTCACCGTGGCGCTCAATACCGAGATCACGCCGGAGCTGGAACAGGAAGGCTTGGTGCGCGAAGTGATCCGGGCCGTGCAGGACACCCGCAAAAAAATGAATTTGCCGATCGAGCTCCGCGTAGACTTGGTATTGGACGTGGACGCCGAGACGGAAGCGGCGCTGCGCGCGTTCCCGCACGTGCTGAAGGAAAACGTGCTTGTGGGCGACTTCTCCTTCGGCCGCTCGGAGGAGACGGAATCCGTTCAGGCCGGCGACCGGACGATCGGAATCCGCATCGTCACCGGAGGATAAACCGGGCGGGAAATGCCAACCTAATAGGACATACGAAGAAAACGAGCTCCGTCCGCCGGAGGTCGGCCCCTGGTCGACCGCCCGGCGCGGGCTCGTTTTTTGGCGGAAGGGAGGAAGCGGAATGGCGGAACCTACGGACAAGGAACGGGACGATCGTACGCCGCGGCGGATCACGATCCGGCCCAACCCGAGGCCGGCTGCCGTCGTCAAGGACGGGGCGTCCCGGCCGTCTGGCGCGACGGCAATGTCCGAGATGGCAGCCCCCGGAATAGGCGCCGCGGGCGGAATTACCCCGGCACCTGAGGCGGGCGCGCTGCAAGGCACGCTGTCCCTGCTCTCGGAACGCATCGAGCGTTTGGCGATGGACATGGACAAAGCCCAGCTTCGCGAATACGTGGACCTGGTGCACAAGCCGTGGCTCCTGATTTGGCGGAACTTCATCTCCGGATTGTCGCGCGGGATCGGCATCGCGCTCGGCTTCACCTTTTTCGCGGCGACGATCGTTTGGATGCTGCAAGTCCTGGGCAAACTCAATCTTCCCATCGTCGGGGATTATATCGCCGACATCGTCCGTATCGTGCAACGGCAGCTCCAAATCAATCCTTATTAAAGAAGCGGCTTACCGCTCGTCGTAAATTTCGTCGGGCTCAAGCAGGGGATCGCCTTCGTTGCGGTCCAAATAATGATAGTACTCCCGGTTACGGACGACGGAGACGTGTTTCCCCGTGATGTCCGTGGCCAGAAAGCTCTCGATCGGCTCCACGAAGCCCTCGTTTTCGCCGGCTTCGATATACACGGAGTCGTAATCTTCGATATCGTTATTTTCGGCCATGGCGGGACTATTCGAGTTGCCCCAGGACGCCACGATCTGCCACGCGTCTTCGCCGTCAAAGCCGGTATATTCGGTTGCGTCCAGGCTGGTGCGGCCGAACGGCGGCTGCAGGAACTGCTCTTCGACCGGCCGGCGCGCGGAGGTGTTTTGACGGGGCTCGTGCTCCACACAGCGGTCAGCCGTCGGCAGGGCTTCCAGCCGCTCGGGCGGGATGAATGCCCCGCATTCTTTGCACCGGCCGTACTCGCCCGTATCCATCCGCTCGAGCGCGGCTTCCACGCGTTCAAGCCGGAAAGCGTCCCGTTCCAGCAAGGCGAGGTCTTTGCCGCGTTCGAACGTTTCGGTTCCGAGATCCCCCGGATGGTTGTCGTACGCGGACAATTCGTCTATGGAATCGCGTTGGGCGGAGGACAACTGATAATGGTCGTTCGCGTGCACCCGTTGCTCGAGGTCGCTTTTTTCCTTCAGCAGCCGCCGCCGCAAAGCCTGCATCCGTTCCTGGTTCATCGGAAGGCTCATTGACGCCCACTCCTTTCGTCCTGACACCTATTGTTCTCTGCCGCCGCCGGTTTTACGTACCGCCGGGCGGGGTGAAGATCGGCCAATTCTGCCTTGATTTGCATGGGCATGCCGTTTTCTCCCGGTTCATGGACGCTGGTTCCGGCGATGTGATAAAATGGGCACGTTGGATAATCGGGAGAAGGGCGGAAATCATCCATGCAACGGCGCATTTGGCCCCTTTGGACTTATTACGCGGTCGCGGTGTTGGTGTTTTTGATCGACTACGCGAGCAAAAAAATCGTCGCGAACAACCTTGAATTGAACGACCGGATTCCGGTCCTGGGCAATTTCTTCGTGCTGACTTCGATCCGCAACCGCGGAGCCGCATTCGGGATTTTGCAAGAGCAGCGGTGGTTCTTCATCGTGATCACGGTCGCGGTCGTCTCGGCGATCGTCTGGTATTTCGGGCGGTCTTACCGGACGGGAAGCCGGCTGCTCATGGTCGCGCTGGGCATGATCCTGGGCGGCGCCGTAGGCAACTTCCTGGACCGCGCCTTGTTCGGGGAAGTCGTCGATTTTCTGCAATTCAATTTCGGCAGCTACACGTTTCCGATTTTCAATCTGGCCGATACCGGCATTTGCGTCGGTGTGGCTTTGGTGATTCTGGATTCGCTGCTGTCGTCCAAACAGGAGAAGAACGAGAATGGCAACGGAGAAAAATCCGGCGAAGAGCAGCCCGTCTGAAGAATGGGAGCAGACCGCCATGGAAGAAAATGAACGCATGCACGAATGGACGGTAAACGCGGAACAGGCCGGCGAACGGGCGGACAAGCACGTGACGGATAGCATGGGAGACCCGGCGGTTTCCCGTTCCCAAGTGCAGGAGTGGATCCGCACGGGCGCCGTGACTTTGAACGGTGCGCCATGTAAGCCGAACGCCAGAGTCGCCGAAGGAGACCGGGTGGTCGTAGAAATTCCGGAGCCCGAACCCGTGGAGCTGGTGCCTGAAAACATCCCCCTCGAAATCGTCTACGAGGATGCCGACGTCGTCGTCATCAACAAGCCGAGGGGCATGGTCGTGCATCCGGCCGCCGGCCATCCGAACGGCACGGTCGTCAATGCTTTGCTGTACCTTTGCAAGGACCTGTCCGGCATTAACGGCGTCATGCGGCCCGGCATCGTGCACCGCATCGACAAGGATACGTCCGGTCTGCTGATGGCCGCGAAAAACGACCTCGCCCACGCCTCGCTGGCGGAACAGTTGAAAGAGCACTCGGTCAACCGCCGGTATTTGGCGATCGTCTACGGCGTCATCCCGCATGACCGCGGCACGATTGACGCGCCGCTCGGGCGGGATCCGCAGGACCGCAAGCTGTATACGGTCACCGAGAAGGGCGGCAAACGGGCGGTCACCCATTTCGCCGTGCTGGAACGGTTCGGCGACTATACGCTCGTCGAGCTGAAGCTGGAGACGGGGCGCACGCACCAAATCCGCGTCCACATGAAGTACATCGGCTTCCCGCTGGTTGGCGATCCCGTGTACGGAGGAAGGGCCGGGCGGACGCTCGGCATGTCCGGGCAGGCGCTGCATGCCGGCGTGCTCGGCTTCGTTCACCCGCGGACGGGCGAGTCGCTGGAGTTTTCGGCCCCGATGCCGGAAGATATGGAGCATGCGCTGAACATATTGCGGACGAGGTGAACCTCGGCTGGCGGCAATCAGCGGAAATAGCGGAACCTCGGTTCCGCTATTTTTTGTTGTAGGCAACTGTTCGCCGGACTAGCGAACCACAGGTTCGTTAGTTCGTGCAAAAAGCATATTAGTGACATCCAATGTTGCTATTTTAGTGGTTGAGCGTCTGTTGGGCCATTTAGTGGCACCCAGAGTCGCTATTTCGGCGGAAGAGCGTCTGTTGGGCCATTTAGTAATACCCAGCGTCGCTATTTTTCGTTGAAAGCGGCGACTCGCCATATTCGCTATTTCGGGCGAAAAGGGTGGGTCGGAGCGAATATCGACCCCAGGTTCGTTATATCGGCGAAAAATCGAAATAGCGTCCAAATAACGTACCCTAGGTTCGTTATTTCGCCGAAAAACCGAAAAAGCACCCAAATAGCGTACCCCTGGTTCGTTATTTGGCCGAAATGCCGGTTTACCCTCGGAATAACGGACCCCGCATCCGCTATTTTTTCGTTTCTAGGGACCGTCCTTGCCCGTAATGCGGATTTCTGCAAAAGTTCGTTGCATAAATCCATGGCGGTCGGCGGCCCGGTCAGGCATAGTAAGGGAATCGAATCCTACCGAAAGAAATCCGAAGGAGTGTCGCACAAGTGAGCGTCGAAAAATACCAATCCACCTTCATCCAAGAACAATTCGCGGGCCGCATCGGCGGTTCGAACTACGGGAAAGACACGAACATCTATAAATTCGAGAAAATCAAACGCGCCAAAGCGGCGGCCAAGCAAGCGTTCCCGGACGTCGAGCTGATCGACATGGGCGTCGGCGAGCCGGACGAAATGGCGGATGCGCAAATCGTGGCCAAGCTGGCCGAAGAAGCTTCGAAGCCGGAAAACCGCGGCTATGCCGACAACGGCATCCCGGCGTTTAAGGAAGCGGCTGCCCGTTATTTGAAGAACGTATTCAGCGTCGACGGCATCGATCCGGTCACCGAAGTGCTGCACACGATCGGCGCGAAGCCGGCGCTGGCCATGCTGCCTTCCGTGTTCATCAATCCGGGCGACGTCACGATCATGACCGTTCCGGGTTATCCCGTGCTCGGCACGCACACGAAGTACCTCGGCGGCGAAGTGTACAACGTCAAGCTGACGAAGGAAAACAACTTCCTGCCGGACCTGGACGCCATTCCGGAAGACATCGCGCGCCGCGCGAAGCTGCTGTACTTGAACTACCCGAACAACCCGACGGGCGCCGCGGCGACTCCTGAGTTTTTCGCGAAGGTGGTCGAATGGGCAAAGAAAAACCAGGTCGTCGTCGTGCACGACGCTCCTTATTCCGCGCTCACTTATGACGGCGTGAAGCCGTTCAGCTTCCTGTCCGTGCCGGGCGCCAAGGACGTAGGCGTCGAGCTGCATTCGCTCTCCAAGTCCTACAACATGACCGGCTGGCGGATCGGCTTCATCGCCGGCAATCCGCTGATCGTCAAAGCGTTCGGAGACGTGAAGGACAACAGCGACTCCGGCCAGTTCATCGCCATCCAGAAAGCGGCGGCTTACGGCCTCGACCACCCGGAAATCACCGAAGTGATCTCCGCCAAATATTCCCGCCGCCACAACATGCTGGTTGCGGCACTGAACGAAATCGGCTTCCGCGCCGAGAAACCGAAAGGCTCCTTCTTCCTGTACGTGGAAGCGCCGAAAGGCATCAAGGGCGGCCAACGCTTCGAGTCCGGCGAGGAGTTCTCCCAATACCTCATCCGCGAGAAGCTGATCTCCACGGTGCCGTGGGATGACGCCGGCCGGTTCGTCCGGTTCTCGGTCACGTTCATCGCCCAGGGCGAAGCGGAAGAGCGCCGCGTCATCGAAGAAATCAAACGCCGCCTCACCGATGTCGAATTTGAGTTTTAAAACGCGTATTCTGCCTTGACACCCGTTGTCCGGCATGGGATAATTCCTCTAGTGAATCGGTTGCCTTTAATTCAGTCCCGTGAGGCTGGCAAGGTGGCGCAGGATATCCATAACCCGGACCGTACCATACCCTTATCCCGCTGCGGGAATAAGGCTGGCGGTGCCGCAGGTATGAACAACTGCCGAAATCCCCCTTGCGTCTGACGCAAGGGGGTATTTTTATGGCCGGAAAGCCGGCAGAGGGGGAACAGGACATGCTGGAATCCCGCGTAATCATGGACGAATCGGCCATCCGAAGAGCGCTGACGAGAATCGCGCACGAGATGGTCGAGAAGAACAAAGGCATCGAGGGATGCGTGCTCGTCGGCATCCGGACACGGGGCATTTATTTGGCCAAGCGGATGGCCGAGCGGATCCTTGAAATCGAGGGAGTGCCGGTAGCGGTCGGGGAACTGGACATCACGAGATACCGCGACGACCGGCCCCAGGATACCTCCTCCGGGCAAGTCGCTTCCGCGGAAGACGGAGCGAAGCTTCCTTTCTCCACGAAGGACAAGCGCATCATCCTGTTCGACGACGTGTTGTATACCGGCAGGACGATCCGGGCGGCTCTGGACGCTTTGATGGATTCGGGAAGGCCGCAATCGATCCAGTTGGCCGTCTTGGTCGACAGGGGACACCGCGAGCTTCCGATCCGACCCGACTACGTGGGCAAAAACGTTCCGACCTCGCGGCATGAACAAATCCGCGTATCGCTTCAGGAGATCGACGGGGACGATAACGTACAGATTCTTCACCCCTTGGAAGCGGAAGGATAACGGCTCACACGGAACCTTTTTGGCGAATCTTTATACAAATTCGTGAATTCGACTGCGCATGAGTGACAACGCGAGGTAATAGGTATACAATAAAGTGAATAAAAATTCACATCCACGCGGGTAGTCAGGAATCATACGCCGGAGAACGGGCGCGAAATCATAGGAGGCACGGCAAGGAATGGCGATTTGGATCGTAAACGCGTCTACCGTTGATCCCACGACCGGAGAGCTTTTAAAACGGCATTTGAAAATAACCGACGGGAAAATCGAGTTGTCTCTCAGCGGAGGCGAACGGCCGGATACGGCGGGCTGCGAGGTGGTCGACGCGGACGGCAAGCTGCTGTCCCCGGGCTTCATCGACATGCATGTGCATTTGCGCGAGCCCGGATTCGAGTATAAGGAAACGATCCGAAGCGGCACCGAGTCCGCGGCGAAGGGCGGATTCACGACGATCGCCCCGATGCCGAACACCCGGCCGGTGACGGATAAGCCGGAAACCGTAAAGTTCGTACTGGATAAAGCGGCCAAGGAAGGCGTCGTCCGGGTGCTGCCGTACGCGGCCATCTCGAAGAACGAGCTTGGACGCGAGCTGACGGATTTCCCGGCGCTGAAAGAAGCCGGCGCGATCGGCTTCACCGACGACGGCGTCGGCGTCCAGAACGCGCAAATGATGAAAAACGCGATGGCGCTGGCCCATTCGCTGGACCGGCCGGTGATCGCGCACTGCGAAGACGACTCGCTCGTCGAAGGCGCGGCCGTGACGGACGGGGAATTCGCCAAGCGGCACGGGCTGAAGGGCATTCCGAACGAATCGGAAGCGATCCACGTCGGCCGGGACATCCTGCTCGCCGAAGCGACGGGCGTTCACTACCACGTCTGCCACGTCAGCACGGAGCAGTCGGTCCGGTTGATCCGGCTCGGCAAATCGGTCGGCGTGAACGTCACCTCGGAGGTTTGCCCGCACCATCTGGTTCTCTCCGACGAGGACATTCCGGACTCGATGGACGCCAATTGGAAAATGAATCCGCCGCTCCGATCCCCGAAAGACGTCGAGGCTTGCATCCGGGGGCTTGAAGACGGCACGATCGACATCATCGTGACCGACCACGCGCCGCACAGCGCGGAGGAGAAATCCCGCGGGCTCGCGAAAGCGCCATTCGGCATCCACGGCTTCGAAACGGCGTTCCCGCTGCTTTATACGAAATTCGTGCGCACGGGACGCTGGAGCCTCGGATTCCTTCTTCGCAAAATGACGGCGGACCCCGCCCGGGTGTTCGGGCTTCCGTACGGAACGCTGGAAGCCGGCGCGCCGGCGGATCTTACCTTGATCGACCTGGAGAACGAGCGGGAAGTCAATCCCGAGTCGTTCCTGAGTTTAGGACGCAACACCCCGTTCACGGGATGGAAATTGCACGGTTGGCCGGTTTGGACGATGGTCGGCGGCAAGGTCGTATGGACGGAAGATAAGGGCATCAACCGCTAAACAAGGGGAGTGAGCGAAAATGCAGAAGCAAGCGAGATTGCTGTTGGAAGACGGCACGCTGTTCACGGGACTCGCATTCGGCGCGGAGGGCGCGTCGACCGGCGAAGTCGTATTCAATACGGGCATTACGGGATACCAGGAGGTCGTGTCCGATCCTTCGTACTGCGGCCAAATCGTCACGATGACGTTCCCGCTGATCGGCAACTACGGCATTACGCGCGACGATTTCGAGTCGGAAGCGCCGAACATCCACGGCTTCGTCGTGCGCCGGCATGAGCCGGTGCCGAGCAACTGGCGCGCCCAGGATTCGGTGGATGCCTTGATGAAGGAATACGGCATCATCGGGATCAGCGAGATCGACACGCGGATGCTGACGCGGATTCTCCGCAATCACGGCACGATGAAAGGCCTTCTGACGACGGGAACCGAGCGGATCGAAGAGCTTCGCGAGCGCCTCGGCGCGACGCCGCTGCTGCGCGACCAAGTCGCCCGCACGTCCACGAAGCACATCTACTCCAGCCCGGGCAACAAGGAACGCATCGTGCTGATCGACTACGGCGCCAAGAGCGGCATTTTGCGCGAGCTGACCAAGCGCGGCTGCGACGTCGTCGTCGTGCCGCACGACACGACCGCGGACCAAATCCGCCGCCTGAACCCGGACGGCATCCAGCTTTCCAACGGACCTGGGGACCCGAAAGACGTTCCCCATGCGGTCGAAACGGTGCGGCAATTGATCGGCCAGTACCCGCTTTTCGGCATCTGCCTCGGCCACCAGCTGTTCGCCCTCGCCTGCGGCGCGGATACCGACAAGCTGAAATTCGGCCATCGCGGCGGCAACCACCCGGTGAAGGAGCTCGAATCCGGCCGCTGCTACATCACTTCCCAGAACCACGGCTATACCGTGAAAGAAGAGTCGATCCAGGGCACCGAGCTGGAAGTGACGCACATCAACAACAACGACAAAACGATCGAAGGCCTGAAACACAAGCGCTACCCGGCCTTCTCCGTCCAATACCATCCGGAAGCCGCTCCGGGACCGTTCGACAGCGGCTACTTGTTCGACCGCTTCCTGGACATGATCCGCGAGCACAAGCGCAATAACCCTGAGCGGCCGCGTCAGGCGCAATTGGCGGAGACGCTGAGAGGAGAACTGCAATATGCCCAAAAATAAAGAGCTCAAAAAGATTCTCGTCATCGGCTCCGGCCCGATCGTCATCGGCCAAGCCGCGGAATTCGACTACGCCGGCACGCAAGCCTGCCAAGCCCTGAAAGAAGAAGGCCTTGAAGTCGTGCTGATCAACAGCAACCCGGCGACGATCATGACGGATACGAACATGGCCGACAAAGTCTACATCGAGCCGATCAACCTGGAGTTCGTCTCCCAGATCATCCGCCAGGAGCGCCCGGACGGGCTGCTCCCGACGCTGGGCGGCCAAACCGGCCTGAACATGGCCGTGGAACTGGCCCGCGCAGGCGTGCTGGAGCAGGAAGGCGTCAAACTGCTCGGCACCCAGCTGACGGCGATCGAACGCGCCGAGGACCGTGACCTGTTCCGCGCGTTGATGCGGGAGCTGGATCAGCCGGTACCCGAGAGCGTCATCGTCACGTCCGTCCAAGAAGCCGTCGATTTCGCGAACGAAATCGGTTATCCGGTCATCGTGCGTCCGGCTTATACGCTGGGGGGCACGGGCGGCGGCATCACGGGCAACGAAGAAGAACTGCGCGAGACGGTGGCCAACGGCATCCGTTACAGCCCGATCGGGCAATGCTTGATCGAAAAGTCGATCGCCGGCATGAAAGAAGTCGAGTATGAAGTCATGCGCGACGCCAACGACAACTGCATCGTCGTCTGCAACATGGAAAACATCGACCCGGTCGGCGTCCATACCGGCGACAGCATCGTCGTGGCGCCGAGCCAGACGCTGTCCGACCGCGAATACCAAATGCTCCGCTCCGCGTCGCTGAAAATCATCCGCGCGCTCAACATCGAGGGCGGCTGCAACGTCCAGTTCGCGCTGGACCCGCACAGCTATCAATACTACGTCATCGAAGTGAATCCCCGCGTCAGCCGGTCTTCCGCGCTCGCTTCCAAAGCGACCGGATATCCGATCGCCAAAATGGCCGCCAAAATCGCCGTGGGCTACACCCTCGACGAAATCGTTAACCCGGTTACTGGCCAGACGTACGCCTGCTTCGAACCGACGCTGGACTATATCGTCACGAAAATCCCGCGCTGGCCGTTCGATAAATTCACGTCCGCCAACCGTAAGCTCGGCACGCAAATGAAAGCGACGGGCGAAGTCATGGCGATCGGCCGCACGTTCGAGGAATCGATCCACAAGGCCGTCCGCTCGCTGGAGATCGGCGTTCATCGGCTGCTGCTGAAAGGCGCGAACGAGATCGACGACGCCACGCTCGAATCCCGTCTGGCCAAAGCCGACGACGAAAGGTTGTTCCTCGTCGCCGAAGCGTTCCGCCGCGGCTGGGGGCTGCAGCGGATCCAGGACATTACGAGCATCGATTGGTGGTTCCTCGACAAGTTCGAGCGGCTCGTGCAATTCGAGGACGTCATCCGCCGCGAACCGGGCCTGACGCCGGAAACGCTGTACAAAGCCAAGCGTTACGGCTTCACGGACCGCGCGATCGCCGAACTGCGCAAGGAAGGCCAAGGCGCTTCCGCCGCGATGACGAAGGAGGACGACGTCCGCACCTACCGTCACTCCCAAGGCCTCAAGCCGGTGTACAAAATGGTCGATACGTGCGCGGCGGAATTCGAAGCGTCGACGCCGTACTACTACTCGACCTATGAGACCGAGAACGAAGTGCTTCCGAGCGACAAGCAGAAAATCGTCGTGCTCGGTTCCGGCCCGATCCGGATCGGCCAAGGCATCGAGTTCGACTATTCGACCGTGCATGCCGTATGGGCGATCCGCAACGCCGGCTATGAAGCGGTCATCATCAACAACAACCCGGAGACGGTGTCCACCGACTTCAACACGTCGGACCGCTTGTACTTCGAACCTCTCTTCTTCGAGGACGTCCTAAACGTCATCGAACAAGAGCGTCCGGTCGGCGTCATCGTGCAGTTCGGCGGCCAAACGGCCATCAACCTGGCTGCGCCTCTGTCCCGCGCAGGCGTGAAAATTCTCGGCACGTCGCTGGAAAGCATCGACGAAGCCGAAGACCGCAAGAAGTTCGAAGCGCTGCTCCGCAAACTGGAGATCGCGCAGCCGAAAGGCAGCACCGTCACCTCCGTCGATGAAGCGGTGGGCACGGCGCAACAGCTGGGCTACCCGGTCCTGGTTCGTCCTTCATACGTGCTCGGCGGCCGCGCGATGGAAATCGTCTACTCCGACGATGAGCTGCTGGCCTACATGAAAGAAGCCGTTCAAATCAATCCGGAGCACCCGGTCCTGATCGACCGCTACATGCTCGGCAAAGAAATCGAAGTCGACGCCATCTGCGACGGCGAAACGGTGCTCATTCCGGGCATTATGGAACACGTGGAACGCGCGGGCGTCCACTCCGGCGACTCGATCGCCGTCTACCCGCCGCAATCGCTGTCCGATGACGTGAAGCGCCAAGCGATCGACATCACGATCAGGATCGCGAAGGAACTGAAAACGATCGGCCTCGTGAACATCCAGTTCGTCGTATGGAACGAGAAGGTTTACGTGATCGAGGTGAACCCGAGATCGTCCCGTACGGTGCCGTTCCTGTCCAAGGTCACGAGCGTGCCGATGGCGAATCTCGCCACGCAGGCGATCCTCGGCAAGAAGCTCGCCGACCTCGGATACAGCGAAGGCTTGTGGCCGGAAGACGACTACGTTTCCGTGAAAGTGCCGGTGTTCTCCTTCGCGAAGCTTCGCCGCGTAGACCCGACGCTGACACCGGAGATGAAATCGACCGGCGAAGTCATGGGCCGGGATACGCACTATGCGAAGGCGCTGTATAAAGGCTTGATCGGATCGGGCATGAAAATCCCGCAATCCGGCGCCATCATCGCCACGATCGCCGACAAAGACAAAGAAGAGGCGATCGCGATTCTCAAAGGCTTCTACCGTCTCGGCTACAAGCTGATCGCGACCGGCGGCACGGCCGACGCGCTCGAAGCGGCGGGCTTGAAAGTGCGCCGCGTCAAGAAGCTGTCCGAAGGTTCGCCGAACATCGTCGACCTGATCCGGACCGGCCAAGCGCAGTTCGTCGTCAATACGCTGACGAAAGGCAAAACGCCTGAACGCGACGGATTCCGCATCCGCCGGGAAGCGGTCGAGAACGGCGTCGTCTGCCTGACGTCGCTGGATACGGTAAGCGCACTGCTCAACATGCTGCAGGCGCTCCGCTTCTCCAGCGCTCCGATGCCGGCATTCCAGCAGGCATAACCGAACCAGCATGCCCGGTCTTTCCGCCTCTAAGGCGACGAAGGATCGGGCTTCTATATGGCAAGAGAACGATGAATGAAGGGGGGTTGGCAACAATGTCCGGATTAACGCAAAGCCAAGCGGCGGCCAAAGTCATGGTGGCGCTGGACAAGCCCGATGCCGATGCCGCGCTGAGGCTCGCTTCCGAGCTGCAAGGCGCGGGTTGCTGGATGAAGGTCGGCATGGAGCTGTTCTACGCGGCAGGGCCGGCGGTCGTCCGGGAGCTGAAATCCCGGGGGTTCCGGGTTTTCCTGGACCTGAAAATGCACGACATCCCCAACACGGTGCGAGGCGGCGCGCGGAGCATCGCCAGATTGGGCGTCGACCTGTTCAACGTACATGCGGCGGGTGGAAAGGCCATGATGAGCGCCGCGATGGACGGAGTGAGGGAAGCCTTGGAAGCGGGCGATGCGGGGCAAACGCCGATAGTCATTGCGGTGACGCAGCTGACCAGCACGAGCGAAACGGTGCTGAGGGACGAAATCGGAATCCCGAGCACCGTAGAGGAAGCCGTCGTCCGTTATGCCCGTCTGGCCCGGGAGGCCGGACTGCAGGGAGTCGTCGCCTCGCCGCTTGAAGTCGGCGCGGTGAAACGGGCGTGCGGCACCGATTTCGTCACCGTGACGCCGGGGATCCGCCCGAAGGGCGCCGAAATCGGCGACCAGACGCGCGTGACGACACCGGCGGATGCCGTGGCGATGGGCACCGATTACCTTGTCATCGGAAGGCCGATCACCGGTGCCTCGAGCCCCTCTCAAGCGCTAGAAACCATTTTGAAGGAGATGACCGGAGCATGAGTTCGAGCAACGCCAACCTGGAGCAATTGGCCGGCAATATCGCGGCCGGATTGCTGGACATCGGGGCCGTCAGCCTGAGACCGAACGAACCGTTCACCTGGACGTCGGGCATCAAATCGCCGATTTACTGCGACAACCGGTTGACGATGAGCTTTCCCGCCGTACGCGATCTCATCGCGGAAGGATTCGCGGCCGTCATCCGCAGCGAATTCCCGGCTTGCGAGGCGGTCGCCGGCATCGCCACGGGCGGCATCCCCCACGCGGCTTGGGTCGCGCAGAAGCTGAACCTTCCCATGCTGTACGTGCGGGACAAAGCCAAAGGCCACGGCAAAACGAACCAGATCGAAGGGCATTTTACGCCCGGACAGAAGGTCGTCCTGATCGAGGATCTGATTTCCACGGGCGGCAGTTCGCTGAAGGCGGCCGTCGCCGTTCGCGATGCCGGCTGCGAGGTGCTGGGCGTCGCGGCGATCTTCACCTACCAGTTCGCGAACGCGGCTGAAGCTTTCCAGGCTGAAAACATTCCGCTCCGTACGCTCTCGAACTACACCGCGCTGATCGAAACGGCTTTGGCGAAGGGCACGATCCAGGAGAAAGACGTCGCCCTGCTCCAAGCTTGGCGAAGCGATCCGAAGTCGTTTGGCGCGTGAACGTTTGGGCGTAAAATGGCATCTCTGCACCGGAACCTCAACGGGTTCCGGTGCTTTTTTCGTTTTCAGAAAGGAATCCGGGGGTAATGAATGACAGCGGACGAGCATATCATGATCCAAGTATGCCTATAGCAAATGAAAAAGAGAGATAGAGAGAGGGAGAAGCAAATGAACCATGTGTTCGAACAAATGATGACGGACGTCGGCGGCCTGCTCGAACGGGTCCAAACATACGACAGGAACCGGACCTACCGGGAAGAAATTGCGAAAATGGAGCGAACGTGCGAGAAGATCAAACGCAGAGGGAACGCCGGCGAGCCGGATCGAGCCGTGTTGGAGCAGCTTGCGGGCATGAAGGTCCGACTGCTTACGATGTTCGAAAACTTGCTGTTTATCGCATGATCGCTCGATGAGGATCGGACCTGTCCCCGGCGGACGGGTTTTTGAGTCTTAGGGATCATTTTTTGTCGTAATTTCGATTTTTGTGGTGAAAACTCCCAGACTTTCGTGCTAGAATTAAATCAATAGAACCAGCCGAAATGAGGGTTGCGCCCATGTCCATAGACCTATTGAACATCGCTCATTGTCCTTCCTGCGGCAAGGTGTATCAGAAAAACCTGCGCAACCTGTGCGCCGCCTGCCAAGCGGAAGAGGACCGACAGTTCGAGTCGGCGGAACGGGCTTTGCTTCGAAACCGCCAGTACGATAACGAATCGCTCTCCGACGCCGCCGGCGTCCCGCAGGAGAAGATCCGCTCCTGGATCCGCGCGGGGAAAATCCGGCTGCAACAGTATCCGAACTTAACGGACCAATGCGACCTGTGCCAAGCTCCGATCCGTGCGGGACACTTGTGCAACGCCTGCTCGATGCGGATCAAGACGGATCTCGCGAATACGCTGGAGCAGGAACGGTTGATGAAAGAACGTCTGCGTTCGGCGAACGCTTATATCAGCAAGAAGTAATTCGGCGCTCAACCCGAAAAGAGCCTGTTCTCCGATGGAGAACAGGCTCTTTCTATTCTGCGTGTTGGATCTATTTCTTTGCTTTCGTTGCGGCGTTCACATCGGCGAGCCATTGCCGGATGGCCGAATTGGGCAAGTCGCTTGTTTTCGGCACGGCCACGGCGCCGTCGGACAAAGCGTACTTCCGCTTAAGCTTCAGGATGCGCTCGACGCTCCGGTTGATGCGGTCTTCGGTGATACGGCCGTCCCGTACGGCTTTCAGCAGCGCTTCGTAAACGCCGTGTTCCGTGTCGTAACCATGAGCGACGAGCAGGATATCGCTGCCGGCTTCCACCGATTTCAGCGCGGCCTCCGCGATGCCGTAATGCTTGGCGATCGCTCCCATCGTCAGGTCGTCCGTAATGACAACGCCGTCGAATCCCAGCTTTCCGCGCAATTGCTGCCCGATGATCACTTTGGAGAGGGAAGCGGGAGCATCGGGGTCAATGCGAGGAAACAGGATATGCGCGACCATCACCGCATCCGCGCCGTCATGGATGGCTTTCTGGAACGGGATCCACTCCATCTTGGCCACCTCAGCGGCCGTTTTCCGAACGACTGGAAGGTCCAGATGCGAATCGACCGCCGTATCGCCGTGACCCGGAAAATGCTTCACGACCGGGATGACGCCGTCTCCGCGAATACCTTCCATTTCAGCCGTCCCCATCCGGGAAACCAGTGCGGCGGTATTTCCGAAAGAACGGTCGCCGATGACGGGGTTTTTCGGATTGCTGTTGACGTCGAGCACGGGGGCGAAGTCGACGTTAAAACCGAGCAGCTTGAGCTGCCGCGCGATTAGGGAACCCATCCTTTTCGCCAGCTTCGGATCGCCGGTACGGCCGACGACCGCGTTCGCCGGCATCGGTTCGAACGATGGCGGCAGGCGGCTGACCCGGCCTCCTTCCTGGTCCACGCTGAGGAAGAGCGGAGCGGGATTGCCGCGGTTCGCTTTTTTGAGCGCGTTCAGCAGTTTCACGGAGGAGCCGATGCCTCCGGAAAGGTTGTTTTTGAACAAGATGATCCCGCCGACATGATCCCGCGCGATCATCTTGGCCGCCACCGCGTCAAGCACCGTTCCTTCCACGCCGGCCAGTACCATCTGGCCGACTTTCTCCTCCAGCGACATAGAGGCCAGCTTTTCCGCGACCGGATCTTTCTCCGAAGGAGAAGGTGAAGGGGAAGCGGAAGGTGAGTACTGAGGCTGGGAAGGTGACGGCGAGCCGGGCGGTGAAGCCGGAACCGACGGGGGCTGAGTGGAGCCAGCCGTGTTGGAAGAGGTTTCCTGCACCGGCGGAGGCGACGCGGGCGTTTTCATCCCGCAGCTGCCGGCCAGCAGCGCCATTACCGTCAATATGCCGATCCATCCTGTCCGTTTCATCGTCCATCCTCCGTTCGGATTCATTCGCGGTTAAATAGACGCTCCCGCCGTCCGCAAGGTTGCGGGGCGGGAGCGGAAGCGCCTGGCGGCGGTCAGATTTCGAAAGAGCTCTTGAGCGAAACGATCCGGTTGAACACGATGCGGTCCGGCGCGGAATCTTTCGGGTCGACGTTGAAGTACCCGTGGCGGAAGAACTGGAATTTCTCGCCGCCGGCCGCTTCCTTCATGCCGGGTTCCACGAATCCGTGCGCGACGGTAAGCGAGTTCGGGTTTAGGTTTTCCAGGAAAGGCTTGTCTTCATCCTCGGAATCGTCCAGAATCAGCGGCTCGTAGAGCCGGTACTCGGCCGGGACGGCTTGGGAAGCGTCGACCCAGTGAATAGTTCCCTTGACCTTGCGTCCGGTGAAGCCGCTGCCGCTCTTCGTCTCGGGGTCGTAGGTGCAGCGGATTTCCACCACGTTGCCGCCGGCGTCTTTGACGACTTCCTCGCATTTGACGAAATACGCATGCTTCAGACGGACTTCGTTGCCGGGGAACAGACGGAAATACTTGGCCGGCGGATTCTCCATGAAGTCGTCCCGCTCGATGTAGATTTCGCGGGAGAACGGGATTTGGCGATGGCCCATTTCCGGATTTTCCGAGTTGTTTTCGGCTTCCAGCCACTCCGTCTGCCCTTCGGGATAGTTGGTGATGACGAGCTTGAGCGGATCGAGCACCGCCATCGTGCGGAGCGCCTTCAGCTTCAAGTCCTCGCGGATGAAGTGCTCCAGCATGCGCTCATCCACGACCCCGTAGCCTTTATTCACGCCGAGCTCGCGGCAGAACGCGCGGATCGCTTCCGGCGTGTAGCCTTTGCGGCGGAGGCCGGAAATCGTCGGCATGCGGGGATCGTCCCAGCCGTCGACGGCTTTCTCGTCTACGAGCTGTTTGAGCTTTCTCTTGCTCATGACCGTATTCGAGAGATTCAGCCTCGCGAATTCATATTGACGGGGCACGTAAGGCATCTCGCACTCCCGGACGACCCAGTCGTAGAAAGGACGTTGGTCCTCGAATTCCAGCGTGCAGATCGAATGGGTGACGCCTTCGATCGCATCCTCGATCGGATGGGCGAACGCGTACATCGGGTAGATGCACCACCGGTCCCCCGTGTTGTGGTGATGGGCGTGCAGGATTCGGTAAATCACCGGGTCGCGCAGGTTGATGTTCGGGGAAGCCATGTCGATTTTGGCCCGAAGCACTTTCTCCCCGTCTTTGAATTCTCCCGCTTTCATGCGGTTGAAGAGATCGAGATTTTCCTCAACGGAGCGGTTGCGGAACGGGCTTTCTCGACCCGGCTCCGTCAGCGTGCCGCGCGTTTCGCGGATTTGGTCCGCCGTCTGGTCGTCGACGAACGCCAAACCCTTCCGGATGAGCAGAAGGGCGCGCTCGTACATTTCCCCGAAATAGTCGGACGCGAAGAATAGGCCGTCCCACTCGAAGCCGAGCCATTTGACGTCCTGTTTGATCGATTCGACGTACTCCGTGTCTTCCTTGACGGGGTTCGTGTCGTCGAACCGCAGGTTCGTGCGTCCTTTGAATTCGTCGGCCAGCTCGAAATTGATGCAGATCGATTTGGCATGCCCGATATGCAGATAGCCGTTCGGCTCCGGAGGGAAGCGGGTGACGACTTCCTTCACCCGGCCGGCGGCGAGATCTTCGACTACGACGTTTTTAATGAAATTGGATGAGGACGACTTCGTTTCCATATCGTTCAACCTGCCTCGCGTTTCATATTTATCTCCTAATCATACACAAAAAACGCGCTTCTTATAAAGAGGAATTCACGGGCGGGCCGAATTTTGTCAGACGGACGGTTAAAAAAATGATAAAGCTTTAATAAAACCCGTAACTTTTCCTCCGGATGCCTCGTTATAATGTTGAATGCCAAGAAAGGGAGGAAAAGCCATGCTTGCTTGGCTCAGGCGCCGGCCGGCGCCCGAAGCGGACCGGGCCGAGGGGACGCAAACGAACCCCGCTCCGGAAAGCGTGGCGGCAACGGAAGAACCGCTGCTGTCGGTACGCGGCGTGGAGCGGTCCTTCGACGTCGGGGGAGCGAAGCTGCGGGTGTTGAAAGGGATCAACCTGGATCTGTATCCGAAGCAGCTCATCATGCTCCGGGGACGTTCGGGTTCCGGCAAAACGACGCTGATGAACCTCATGGGGGGACTCGATACCCCGACCGAGGGAACGATCCATTTTCGCGGACGCCCGTTTCACGAGTGGAATGACGACCGGCGGACGGAGGTCCGCAGGCGCGATATCGGATTCATTTTCCAAGCTTATGCCTTATTGCCGCTGTTGTCCGCTTACGAGAATGTCGAGCTGTCGCTCAGGATGGCAGGCGTGCCCCGGTCGGAATGGAAAGCCAGGGTCACGTCCTGCATGGAGCTCGTCGGCCTCGGCAAACGGATGCACCATCGTCCGTTCGAGCTGTCCGGCGGCGAGCAGCAGAGGGTCGCGATCGCCAAGGCGATCGCGCACCGGCCCAGCCTGCTGCTGGCGGATGAGCCGACGGCCGAATTGGACAGCCAGATGGCGGCGCAGATCATGAACGTGTTCCGGGAAATCGTCGCCCGGGAGAACGTGACGATCTGCATGACCACACACGATCCAACGATTATGGAGGTAGCGGACCATGTTTATGAAATGGTGGACGGCGTATTCGCCCGAAACGGCTGAAACGGCCGGGAAAGGTTCGGCGGGACGCCGGACGGCCGGGGTGCTCGCCGCGGCGGTGCTGTCCGTTGCCGTAGCCGGCTGCGGACTTCTTCCCAGCGAGCCGCAGGAGGAGGATTTGTCGGCGATCCAGCTTCCCCAAATCTCGAAGAAGCCGGAATACGAAGTGACGACCAAAACGCTGGAGACGAAAGTGTCGGGTTCCGGCAGGGTACTGTCGACGAAAGAAAAAACGCTCTATTTTACGTTGGACGGCAAACGTCTGAAGAAGCTGTACATACAGACCGGCGACAAAGTGAAGGCGGGTCAGCCGATCGCCGAGCTGGACGTCGAGGACATGCGCAAATCGCTGCGGACGCAGCAGCTCGCGATCAAGAAGCAGGAGCTTGAGATCAAGGACCTGCTCCGCAAGAAAGACGAAATGGATCCGGTCGATTTCGAGCAGCAAATGCTCGGCTTCGAAGAGCAGCGGCAGCAGCTTTCCGATCTGGAAGCGGACATCGCCAAAGCGACGCTGACCGCCGATTTCGACGGAACGGTCGTATCCGTCTCCGTACAGGAAGGCGCTTCTATAAAAGCGTACGATCCGATTTGCGTCATCGCGGACCCGAGCAAACTGACCGTCGCGGCGACGCTGTCGAAGGACGATCTCCAGAAGGTCGCGCTCGGCATGGAAGCCCAGGTCGACATCGGCAACGTCGGACAGCTGCAAGGCAAAATCAAACAGCTTCCCGTCGCCGACCAGAACTCGAACGGCAACGGAAACGGCAACGGCAACGGAGGCGGCACGCCGCCGCTCCGGCTGGACCAGTACCTGCTGGTCGACGTGCCGAAGCTGCCGAACACGGTGGAACGCGGCACGCCGCTGTCCGTCTCCATCATCCTCGACCGCCGGAAGGATGCGGTCGTCATCCCGCTCGCCGCGCTCCGGACGATCGGCGGACGCACTTACGTGCAAGTCGCCGAAGCCGACGGATCGAAGAGGGAAGTCGACGTGGAGGTGGGGCAGCAGACGTCGACGGACGCCGAAATCCTCCAAGGGCTGACGCCGGGACAGAAAGTGGTTGGTCGATAATCCATGAACGCGCTGATCCGGTTTCTTTTCCGCAAAATGTGGAACACCCGCTGGCTGACGCTCAGCACGCTGGCGGGGCTGCTCGTGGCGGTCGCCTTCACGACCAGCATTCCGATCTACGCTGACGGCGCCTTGAAACGGGTCGTCGCGCAATCGCTCAAGGACAACAGCGAAGGGCTGCCGGCGGGCGCCCTGCTCATCACGTACCAGTCGACCGGCGGCAAGACGGATTGGCCCTCGTTCGATAACGTCGACAAGTACATCCGGACCGATGTGCCCGAAGATATCGGATTCCCTGCGGAAGCCTCCCAGCGCAGCGCGACGCTGCGGAGCACGGAAGTCGTGCCGGAGGATCCGACCAAAGTGGACGCCAGCCGAACGCGCAAAATGACGCTGGCCGCTTTCTCCGGCCTGCAGGCGCAGGTAGAGCAAGTCGGCGGCGCTTGGTATCCGGACCATCCGGACGCCGACGGCACGGTGAAGGCGGTCATGATGGAGGAAGCGCTGTTCCGCAACGACCTCCACGTCGGGGACGTGCTGCTCTATCCGATGTACGGCGGTTCGAACGAGACGGTGCGCGTACAGATCGTCGGGTCGTTCAAGCCGACGAATGCGGCAAGCCCTTATTGGTATCAGGGTCTCGACTCCCTGATGAACAACCTGTTCATCGCGGAGCCCGCGCTGCTGCAGGATCTGGCGCAGAAGCGGGGCATCCCGCTGCAGACGGTCAAGTGGTACACGGCATACGATTTGCGCGAGATCAAAACGAGCCGGCTTTCGCCGCTGGCCGGCACGCTCAGCCGCATCGACATCGAGGTTTACAAGCGGTCGAACGACACGCGGCTCGAGATTTCGTTCGCCGATATGCTCGGTGAATTCCGCAGAAGCAGCATCCAGCTGCAGACGCTCTTGTTTACGCTCGCCGCGCCGATGATCGCCATGGTGTTCTACTTCATCACGATGAACTCCAGGCAGGCGCTGGAGAAGCAGCGATCCGACATCGCCGTCCTTCGCAGCCGCGGCGCGAGCACCCGGCAAATCTTCCTGCTGTTCCTGCTTGAAGGGGTCATTCTCGGGGCCGCGGCTCTCGTGACCGGTCCGTTCCTCGGCTGGTTCATGGCCAAGAGCATCGGTTCGGCGAACGGCTTCCTGGAGTTCGTCAACCGTAAAGCCATTCCCGTCGGCTTCTCGACGGACGGCGCCCTGGCGGGACTCGCGGCGGTCGTCGTCGCCATTCTCGCCGCGGTGATTCCGGCGCTCGTCTTCACCCGCACGTCGATCGTCGACTATAAACACAAAGTCGCCCGGACGGCGCAGACGCCGTTCTGGCAGAAATGGTTCCTCGACGTGGGGCTTGTCGGAGTGGCCGCTTACGGATGGTACTTGTTCAACGAGCGGCAGATGGTCTCTTTCAAGACCGGCATGACGACGGACCAGTTGAACGTTCAGCCTTTCCTGTTTTTCGTGCCGGCGTTGAGCATCTTCGCAGGGGGACTCGTGTTTCTCCGGTTGTTCCCGCTGCTGCTCAAACTGATCAACTTGATCTGGAAAAGGCTGCTTCCGGTGCCGCTGTACCTGACGATCACGCAGCTGTCCCGATCGGCCAAATCCTATTACCCGCTCATGATTTTGCTGATCCTGACGCTCGGCCTGGGCGTCTACAACTCTTCGGCGGCCCGGACGATCGGCCTCAACTCGGAAGAGCGGATCATGTACAAATACGGCTCCGACGTCGTCGTCAAAACCGTATGGGAAGGGCAAGCCGAAGTGCAGCAACCGCCCCAAGGGCAACAGGGCGGCGGTAATAACGGCGGCGGAAGCGGCGGGAATGGAGGCGGCAATGGAGGCGGCAACGGCGGCGGAAACGGAGGAGGCGGCCAGCCCAGCCGGCCGGCGCCTTCGCGGATCAATTACAGCGAGCCGCCCTTCGAGATTTTCCGCACGCTGCCCGGCGTCCAGCACGCCGCGCGGGTGCTCCAAGCGACGTCGAGCCTGACGGTGTCGGGCAAAACGGCGGGCCAAGGCATCGTGATGGGGATCGACAACGTCGACTTCGCGCGGGTCGCCTGGTTCCGCAAAGACATGTACCCGACGAGCCCTTACCGCTACTTGGCATGGATGGGCCAAGTGCCCGAAGGAGCGCTCATCTCCTCGAACGTCGCCAAGAAATTCGATTTGAAGCAAGGTGACACCGTCCAAGCGGTGCTGCAGGACCAGGTGATCGAATTCGTGATCATCGGCATCGTCCCTTACTGGCCGAGCGAGTTCCCGGATCAGGCGCCGTTCCTCGTCGCCAATCTCGATTATATCTACGATCAGGCTCCGCTCATCCCGTACGACGTCTGGCTCAAAATGGAACCTGACGCCAAGGTGGCGCCGATCATCCCGGTGCTTCAGGGCAAGGGGGTCGAGCTGGCCCAAGTAGACGACATGCGCAGCGAACTGGTCACGCAGAGCAAGCATCCTGCCCGCGGCGGCGTGTTCGGCATTTTGAGCCTCGGCTTCCTCGTAACCGTCATCGTGTCGCTGTCCGGCTACGTCCTTTACTGGTTTTTCAACCTGTCGTCCCGGATCGTGCAGATCGGCATCCTTCGCGCCATGGGACTTTCCCGGAAGCAGTTAACGGGGATGCTGCTCCTCGAGCAGATTTTCACCGCGGGGCTGTCGATCGCGCTCGGCGTCGGAATCGGCAAGGTGACGAGCCTGCTGTTCCTGCCGTTCTTGCAGACGACCGACAATTCGGCGCAGCAGGTCCCGCCGTTCCACGTCGTGTTCTCGTCGGTCGATACGATGCGGTTGTCCGTCGTCGTGGCCGCGATGCTGCTGATCGGAGCCGGCCTGCTGATCACCCATATCCGCCGCTTGCGCGTCCACCAGGCCGTGAAGCTGGGAGAGGAGCGATAATCCGTGATCCAATGCGAAGGACTCGTCAAAATCTACAAAGCCGAAGATCTCGAGGTGGTCGCGCTCCAAGGCCTCAACCTGACGGTGAAGCAAGGGGAAATGATGGCCATCATCGGCAACAGCGGAAGCGGGAAATCGACGCTGCTGAACATCCTCGGCGGCCTGGACCGTCCGTCGGCGGGGCAAGTGACCGTCGGCCCGTGGAATTTGCTGAAGGCGAGCGACGACGACCTCGTGAAATACAAGAGAGAGACGGTCGGCTTCATCTGGCAGAATAACGCGCGCAACCTGCTGCCGTTCTTATCCGCGCTGGAAAACGTCGAAATGCCGATGATGTTCTCCGGCAAGCTCGACCGCGCTTACGCGAAGCAGCTGCTGGAGTGGGTCGGGCTGAAGGACCGCATGCACAACAAGCTGCAGCAGCTTTCCGGAGGCGAACAGCAGCGGGTCGCGATCGCGATTTCGCTGGCCAACAAGCCCCAGTTGCTGCTTGCCGACGAACCGACGGGTTCGGTCGATACCCGGACATCGGACATCATCATGGACATTTTCCGGCGGTTTAACCGCGAGCTCGGCGTTACGATCGTCATCGTCACCCATGACCTGTCGCTCGCCGGCAAAGTCGACCGCGTCGTCGCCATCCGCGACGGCCTCACCAGCACCGAGTTCATCAAACGAAATCCGAACCTGGACCTGTCCGCCCCGACGATCGGCGGGCAGCCGCTGGGCGAAGTGCACGAAGCGTTCGTCGTCGTCGACCGCGTCGGCCGCCTGCAGGTGCCCAAAGAGTATTTGCAGGCGTTAGCGATCGGAGACAAGGCGAGCATGGAAATCGACGGCGATAAAATCGTCATCCGCGCACCGAAACAAATGGAGGGGGAAGAAACCGCATGAAAAAGAAAGCAAGCCGCGTCCGCCGCTGGACGCTGATCGGCCTGGCGCTGAGCTTATTCATTCCCGTGCTCGCCGCCTGCAGCCAGTCCAAGGACCTGAACGACCCGGCTAACCGCCGCACGCTCCGCATCGGCACGATGTACGGCAGCAAGCAAGACGAATCTTATTTCCGCCAGCAATTCACGGACTTGTTCGAATTTTCCCATCCCGGCATCGATATCGAAATCGTTCCGGCCGTCGATTGGTCCCAGCAGCAGTTCGACAACATGGACGAAAACGGAAACTACAAGCAGCCCGACACGCTCGGCAAAGTCAAGGAAATCATGACCGGGTCCCAACCGGTCGACGTCATGATTTTCGATTATTCGCTGCTTAGCTCGCTGGTTAACGAGAATCTTTTGAAACAGCTCGATCCGATGCTTAAGGAAGACAAAATCGACGTGAACGCGTTCGTGCCGACCGTCATCGACGGGATCCGGGAACAGGGCAACAACAACATTTACGCGTTGACCCCGACCTTCATGCCCTTCGCTCTCTACTATAATAAGAAGCTGTTCCAGCAAGCGGGAGTTACCCCTCCGCGCGACGGCATGAGCTGGGACGACGTGTTTACGCTGGCGAAGCAGATGACCAAAGGCACCGGCAAAGACGCCGTGTTCGGATTCTCCTTCAGCCAATGGGGAGGCTCCGGCGAAAACTACTACGACATCCAGAACTTCGCCGCTCCGCTGCAGCTGAAATTGTACGACGACAAAGCGGAGAAAATGACGGTGAACACGCCGCAATGGCAGAACCTTTGGCAGACCGTTTATGACCTGTACAAAGCGCACGTCGTGCCGCACCAGGAAGACATGAACGTCGACATGCCGACGGACGGCAAACCCCAGCAGTATAACCCGTATCAAGGACGCCTGTTCATGAACGGACGGGTGGCCATGACGATCGGCGAATACGGCATGATCAACGACATCCAGCAAATGAACGACAACGCCGACAAGCTCAAAATCCAAAAGCTGGATTGGGACGTCGTATCCGTTCCGTTCCATTCTTCCGTCCCGGGCGTCGGCGCGCCTACGAACCTCAGCTCGCTCGCCGGCATTAACGTGAAGGCCCAAAACCAGGATGACGCTTGGGAATTCGTGAAATTCATGAACGGCGAGGAATGGGCGAAGCTCAAATCCCGCAGCACCTACGAAATGCCGGCACGCACGGACTTCATCAAAGTCCGGGAAGGCATGAACTACAACGTAAAGGCGTTCACGGAAATGAAGCCCGCGCAAATGCCGGGCAGTTCGCCCGCGGAACAGCGTCTGCTCCAGGAAAAACCGAACCTGAACATGATGCAGCAACTGGTCAACCAGGCGTATATGTCCGTGTTCCAAGGACAGCGTTCGGTTAAAGAGGCGCTGGAGTATCTGGACACGAAAGGCAACGATCTGCTGCAAAAAATCAAAACGAATCCGAACGGTCCGATCGACGGCATCTTCGACGACGTGTACGGAGGCGGCGGAGTCGTGAAACCTTTGGATTCCGCCAGCGCCGAAGCGGTGCCCGCGAAGTGATCCGAATAGCCGCGCCGCGCAGGGAGCATCTTTCCCGGCGGCGCGGCTTTTATGATTTCATGGCCTGCATCCGTTTCAAAATCTTCCTCCAGGCGTATTCTACAGGTATGAACGCCAAGTTCCGGAGGATGGATAACGATGAATTGGGTCTATTGGCTGCGGCTTTACGAGAGCAAGTTTCAGGCAGGCTGCCTGGTGAGGCGGATGGAACACGACGGGTGGATGTTCGGCATCGACATGCCGAGGGAAATCGAAGTGTTCCGCTCGCGCAAAGGGCGGTATGGCGTGCGCTATATTCCGTGACCACGGGCGCGGGAACGGAGGCGTTTACGCCTCCTTGGCGGAGCAGGCGGCGATATGGTAAGCTGGTATCGGCGCCCGGCGCCTGAGGGAGGCGAGAAAGTTGAAACGAATGCCGATATCCGCGGATACCGCAGTAAAGCTGGCGGCGTTCATGAATGTTCCTCTGGAGCATCTCATGCATATGCCTCAGCACATCATGCTTCAGAAATTGGCCGAAATGGCGATGGCGGACGCGGCTCAATCACAGAAGAAAGACGAAACTGTTTCCGGGGAGAAACCGCCCGAAAATCCTTGACGCGGGGCTTGTCTTTGCTGTATACTAAATTTTGTCGCTGTTAAAGGACATTGCAGGTCAATGACGCGGGGTGGAGCAGTCCGGTAGCTCGTCGGGCTCATAACCCGAAGGCCGCAGGTTCAAATCCTGCCCCCGCAACCAACCTTTTCTCGGGACCGAGACGAGGGCCCTTAGCTCAGTTGGTTAGAGCTGTCGGCTCATAACCGATTGGTCGGGGGTTCGAGTCCCTCAGGGCCCACCACCAAGAAACACAAACGCGAACTCATAGGTTTGCAGGACGAAAACCGCAGAAGGCGGTTTTTTTGTTGAAAGGCGGGCGTTCGGTTGGCAGTTGCCAAAGTTCGGCTCCGCGTGCTATATTAGTTTTTGTTCCCTTGCCGGGGTGGCGGAATTGGCAGACGCACAGGACTTAAAATCCTGCGGTGGGTGACCACCGTACGGGTTCGACCCCCGTCCTCGGCACCACGACGAAATGAACGGTCCCCTTTGCCGGTTCTGACGAAGATCAGACACGGCGAAGGGGGCTTTTTTGTCATTTATGCTTAACGAGTTACCGGATTATTGGTAAAATTGTCGTGGGGCCATACATATAGGGGGAATTTGGTTGAATTTGAAGAAATGGGCCGCAGGGTGGCTCCTATTACTTATTCGAGATACGATCGACCGGATGCTGCAAAACTACGATTTCTTCGAAGGCTTGGAAGGATAAGATGGAAGGGCGGGAGAACGGTTGGAGCATATGGATTTTCTTTTCATCAGCATCGTGGAATACGTAGGCATTTTGTGCGGCCTGCTTTCCTTATTCCGCTTTCAATTGAGATACTACATCCCGCAGATCATTTTCGCCTCCGTAGCGTGCTCGTTCCTCTCGCACGCTTTGTCTCTGAAATACCAAGTAAGCTATGCGCCGATCGTTCAATTGGTCGTGCTGATCCTCTTCCTGTGGCTTCTGTTCCAAATCGCCTTTTTCTATTCCGCCCTGATGGCACTGTCTTATACGGTCGCTTACGTCACGATCCAGGGGGGCGTCATCTGGGTCATCAACGGATTTTTCCCGGAAGGCAAGGACTTCTCCATTACCGGCACGACCACCTATGAAGTTCAAATCACGTTCGCGGTTATCAATTTCCTGCTGGCGTGGTATTTGCAGAAGCGCTATATCGGCTACACCTTCGTACCGACCTCCATGCGCAGCCATTTGAAGTGGAATCGGATCAATCGGTATTTGGCGTTGATGGTGGTCGCCACTTTCGTGACGCTGGCCGCCACCTACATGCTCTATACGTATACGCATTTCCAATGGTTCATTTTGGCGATCGTGCCGTTGATCCTGTCCACCTTCGCGATTTTCCATCTGCTGAAAAGGAGGGAGCGGCTCCATGATTGAGAGGTGGGCCGCTTCGTTGGCGGTGGCGATCCGAAACAACGGGGGGGACGAGAGAGTCTCCGTCGACGTGCTGAGATTTTCCGCCATCTTGATTTTAGGCACTTTGTTCATCCTGTTCGGCACCGGCATCGTTGGGCTGATCTTCTCGAGAACGGCGGACGCTTACCTGGTGTTGGCCGTCATCGGAGCGCTCCGCTATTTCTCGGGGGGCTGGCATATGAAAACGGGGATGCAGTGCGTCTTCTTCACTGTCGGGGTCGTGACCGCGATCCTGCTCATGCCGCAACTCTCTCAAACGTTCCTTTGGGCGATCAATATTTTATCAATTTTCCTAAATTTTTGCTTTTCCCCTACAGGAAACGGACAAAAAATCCGATCTAAGAAACAGTGGCACATTTTCAAATGGATTTCAGTGGCAATTGTCGTCTTCACCGCCCAGCTTCAGGATTCAATTGTCTCATTATCCATCTTGTGCCAATCTTTAACTTTAGTTACAATGAAAAGAGGTGAGAAAGATGCGGAAATCTGTCAGAATTCTCTCTCAAGTGATGTCTAGCCTTGCAGTCGTGTTCGCGGTTGCCAAGTTTTGGTGGAGCAACCCGGAGACCCCTGAAGAACTGAAGTAGGATGATCGAGAATGGGAGCCTTCCAGATTCCTGTCATTTGGAAAAGAACCCGCCATGACCGCGGCGAAAGATTCATTCTTTCCGTAGACGACATCTACTTTCTCAGGGTTCTCGGGAAAGACGTCCATTTCTACAGCGCATCCGGTCTCTATCAATTGCAGTCCGCTTTGGAAGAATGGCGGATCCTCCTGGAGGACCGCAACTTCGTCGAGCTGGACCGCGGCGCGCTCGTAAACCTGGACAAGATCGCCTTCATTTACGCGGACATGCGGCAGATTCGTTTCCGGGACAGCGATGACGAGGTCTTCTGTTCGATATCTTCTACCCAGCTTCAGCGAGTCAGGAAACTTTACCCACACATCGAGATCAAAAACAAAGGCATATTCCATTAAAGAAAGGGCGCCAGCGATGGCGCTCTTTTCATCATTTTCCGATTGACTTCCATCCGGCTTGGGTTACAGTTGATGGGAGGCGATGCACGATGGAACTGGCGGAATCGTTAGCCGTCCGGGAGCAATACGAACGTTTGGTCAAGCAAGTGGAAGAGCGGACGCGAGAAGTATTCCGGGATTTGACCGGTCTTTATCGGCGCATGCTGTTGGATACGGGAAGTGCCGTACCGGAACAGATCGAGGTGCCCGAGCAAGACTCGGAAACGAGATTCGATTTCAAAATCCGCGGAGCGGCATTCGTCCTCGTCTTGAACGAGGAACCGGCACTCGCGAAAGAGCTCCGTGAAATCGCCGATTCGCCGGACGTGTTGTCCATGCCGCTGAAACACGTCGTGGAACGGGCGGAAGTCAAGCAGCATTTTGCAGGGTGCATTACGCTTGTCATGAGATTCGAGCATCAATACGGCACGCTGATGCGGATGTTCGTCAATGCGGACAAAGAAATCGCGTTCGAATACACGATCGGCTGGAAACAGCCGTTCCTGTTCCGAAGCTATGACGACTTCGCGGGCAAGGAGGAGGCATTCTTCACCGAGCCGTTGACGCAAAGCCTGCTCGGCGTGCCGCCTTTATGGAAAACCCTCGAAGAGGTGGAGATCGTGGACGATATTCGCGATCTGCTGGCGAACGACATCCGGATCGGTTTCATTCAGGAGCCGGAGACGACATTTTGAGAAAACGAGGCTGACGGACGTGTTCGAAAACGATTGGGAAGAGGTGCTGCGAGGGGAATTCGAAAAGCCTTATTTCGCGGACCTGCAAAGGAAGCTGGGGGAGGAATACGCGAACGGAGCGGTATTCCCTGCGCGAGAAGATATTTACCGGGCTCTGCGGGATACCTCTTACGCGGGGACGAAGGTGGTCATTCTCGGACAGGACCCCTACCACGGGGCGGGACAAGCCCACGGCCTCAGCTTTTCGGTCAAGCGGGGCGTCAAGCTTCCGCCTTCCTTGAAGAACATCTATCGGGAGCTTCATGACGATCTGGGCTGCGCGATCCCCGCTCACGGGAATTTGGAGTTTTGGTCTGAGCAAGGCGTACTGCTGCTCAACTCGGTACTGACGGTTCGCGAGAGCGAGCCGAATTCCCATCGCAAGCTGGGGTGGGAGAAATTCACGGATTCCGTGATCGAATCGTTGGGCCGGCGGGAAAAGCCGCTCGTCTTCGTTTTGTGGGGCCGTCACGCGCAGGAGAAGAGGGCGATGATCGACGAGCGACGGCACTTGGTCATCGCGACCGCACATCCCAGCCCGTTGTCGGCGCGGAACGGTTTTTTCGGCAGCAAGCCTTTCTCCCGAAGCAACGAGTTTCTTCGCTCGACGGGCCAGACGGAAATCGATTGGTGCATTCCGGAGTAAAAAAAAAGCGGTGCCGACGGATTCGTCGGCACCGCTTTGTCATAAAGTTAGTAACCGCTCGGTACGCCGGCGCTGCCGCCGGAGCTGCCCGAGGAGCCGTCCGGGTTGCGGATCGGATGTTTCGTATTTACGGGAGACGTAACGTTATCTACGGGGACGGTTTGAGTGCCATTGCCGGTTTCCTGTTTCCGGGACTCCGCCGGCACTTGATCGCCCAGCTTCGGCGTATACATCGAGGAGACGTAAGTCACCGCCTTCACGGTGTTGACCATCTGGCCGTACATGGCGGACGGATCCGGCAGGATCGGACGGTAGCTGACGACCGCTTCGCTGCCGTGGAAAGCGATGCCCGCGATTTCGAGCCCGTATCCCAAATGGGGCACGGTAGCGGATACGGTGACTTTCAGCAGATCGTCGCTCACCTTTTCCGAGGTCAGCTTGACGTCCGAAAGGACGGAGGTTTCCGGGTTGGCCGGCTCAATCGGCGGCGTGTTTTTGACGAATTCAAGGGCACGGTAGAGCATGCCGGCCGCTTCGCTGCGCGTGACCGCTTGCTCCGGCCTAAAGTTGCCTTTCGCGTCGAGTGTCGCGATTTTACCGATCAGCAGCTTTTGGATGGCGTCCATGTAACCGGCGTTGATTTGGTTTTCGTCGCGGATCGTGACGTACATTTTCACCCAAGCGTATTCGCCTTTTTTGGCCAATGCGTTGTACAGCCAGTAAGCGAATTGCTCGCGGGTCGCCTTGGCGTTCGGGTCGATGTCTTGCGGAATGTCCAGTCCGTTGTAGAAGGCGATGATGAACGAAGGAGCATACCAGGCGTCGTCTTTGACTTTCGTGAACGAGTCGCTGGCTTTCGGTTCTTTAATGAACCGAAGTCCGTCGATGTTCAGATCCATCGCTTTCACGATCAGCGCGACCGCGTTGCCCACGGTGAGCGTGCCTTGAGGAGAAAATTTGTCCTTGCCGGTGCCGCTCAGAATGCCTTGCTTCTGCAAGTTTTCGATGGCTGCTTTTTCCTTGTCCTTCTGGGTGTCGCTGAAGGCGTAAGCCGATCCGGCGAGGGAGAAGACGAGGGAAGCGATGACGAGCAGCATGAGGACGGTTCTGCGTTTGATCCCATTCATGTAATTGACCTCCTTGGGTATTGGGTGCGGCGATTTACCGCTGTCGGTGTCATGGACGCACATGGATTGGAAAAGGTTGCATCGTGATCTTCGAAATTTTTCACCTCGCGAAAGGGGCGTGAAAACAACAAAAAAAGAAGCCGTAACGGCTTCCTTGGTTGTGTAAGTATGGTGATCTCAGCAGGGTTCGAACCTGCGACCCCCACCCTGTCAAGATGGTGCTCTCCCAGCTGAGCTATGAGATCGTAGTCATTCACACAAGTTATAATTATATCGGATCGTAACCCGATTGTAAAGAACAAAATATGGTGATCTCAGCAGGGTTCGAACCTGCGACCCCCACCCTGTCAAGATGGTGCTCTCCCAGCTGAGCTATGAGATCATGTCCGCGTCAGAGACATTTGTTATCATACCAACTGTCTTCCTCGAAGTCAACCGTAAATCGGGATTTTTATGTGATGATTTGCGGCGGTCCGGCGTATCCATGAAACAACGGAATCAGTCGGGAGGAACGGCGATAATGGATGATGCGGCTTACCTGGTCGTCAGCCTGGCGGGATTGTTCGCGCTGATCGGCGTCGTGATTGCCGGCGTCGCCAGATTGGTGCAGCGGGATACGACCGAATATGACCGGCGGTTTCTCTGGCAAGATTATGAGAAGGAAAAGGAAGAATGAACGAACGAAGCTCCGGCTCATCGCCGGAGCTTCGCGTATGAAAGCGGAACTTTATTCCTCGTCCCACTTTTTGGAATAGGCTTTCTTGGTGACCCAAAGGCACAGCCAAGTGATCAGGACCAACAGGATGAAAGAGATGATGTAAGTCGTCAGCAAGGTTTAGGCATCCTTTCGAACGGATTCCTTCCCATCATAACGGTTTTCGGCCGCCGATACTACCGTTCCGTGTTCGATGGCATAAATTTTATGCTGTTCGACGAATCTCATCCGGCCCGTCCGTCCGACGAAATCGGGTTGGTCGTCCCCGTAATGCATGAGGTAGATGATCCGCTGGAGCTCTTCCGGCAGCGTAAGCAGCCGGGCGAGGTCCGCGTGGACGACGCCCGGAGGGTGAAGCTGGCAGTCGTGGAAAATGGCCGTAACGCCGCGCTCCTTGACCATCCGCTCCAGCAACTCACCGTCGAACGTCATGTCCGCCGTGTAGAAGAATCGGTCGTTGAACAGGATCGAGTAACTCGGCTTGTTCGGGATGTGCGACGTCCGAAGCAATTCGGCTTCGATGCCCGGCAGCAGTTCCGTTTTGACTCCCTCCGTCAAAGGGCGCACCTCGAAATAATCCTCCAGCGTATGGCAGCCGTCCTGCTCAAGCCCTCCCCTCAGGGAGTTTTCCCAAAGAGGGACGAGCAGCGTATCCGCGGCGTATAGAACCGGCTTCCGCCGGTAAATGAATTTCATCTGGAATGCGAATTCTTCCAGTCCGCCCACATGGTCGGCGTGGATATGCGAGATCAAAATCGCGTCGATCTCGTCGAAGCCTTTGCCGAGCTCGTACAGAGCCCGCGGGGCGGTGATGCCGCAATCGAGCATCAAGGTGCGGCCGCCGGCTTCCAGCAAGGCGTTATTATTGTAGAAAGTTTTGGCGAACGCACTGCCGGTTCCCAACATCTGCAGTTTCAAGCCGCGACCTCCAATCTCGCTGCGCCTCTATCGTTTTCGACAGCCTCTAAACAATGTACCATAATTTACCTCGGCGCAAAAGTCATTATAAGCGTGACTTCTGAACGAAATCTGAACGGTGCCGTCTGGAACTTTCGGATTAGGGCCGCATATGCTGTCACGGTGGGAATCGTGATGATCCGGGGAGTGACAGCCGATGTCGAAAGCCGTGAAAAAGAAAAAGGCCGTGCCGGAAGGCCGGGTGCAGCCGCAAATGAAAATCGTGATGTCCGATGTATGCGCCGTTTGCCGTACGCCATGCACGAGAGGGTTGGCCTATTTGGAACGCATGCGCCAGCCGGGGGCCGTGGGAACGGGCGTGCCTTGCGTGTTGACGCTTCCGGGCAAGAAATGAAGAATGTCCGGATTTTTCTATGAAACGCCCATCCGGTCCCGCAACTTTCCTCGCTCTCTGCGGTATAACCATTATGCAGACATGAAGCGAGAGACGACGGAGGTTGCAGGTTATGAAAGTTCGGAAAATATTGATGTTGACGATGGTGCTTACCCTCTTATTCGCCACGGCTGCCTTCGCGGAGTCGATTTCCCAAAATGTCCGGGTACTGGTGAACAAGAAGGAGATCGACGGCGGGATCCTGGTCGACAATAAGGCGTACTTGGCAGTCGGAACGCTGGCCAAGTCTTTGCAAGCCTTCGTGACCTGGGACAATGACGAGAAGAAAGTCACCATCAGCAAACCGAACGTGCACATGTTCACGATGAACGATAACCAAGCCTTCCAAAGCGTGCCCAAAGACCGATACAAATTCCACGTCCACGCCCAGATCGACAGCATGAAGACGGACATCTCGAGCCTGAAATTCACGATCACGGATCCTTACGGGGACGAGACCCTGATCGAGGCGCGTTATGCGGGAGACGACAATTTCCCGTCCGACAAGGAGGACTTCCTCCTCAATACCAAGGACATCTCCTACAATTTCAAATACGCCGGACGTTACGTGGTCCGCTGTTGGATGAAGGCCGTCGGAGATTCGTCCATGCAAGTCGTGTCGGAGAAAAGCATCATCATCAAATAAGGCAAACCAGCCAGCGCCTCGCCGCACCGCGGAGAGGCGCTTTCGTTTGACCCGGGGTAGGGGACATGGTACGATACGTGGGAAACCCAATATTAACCGATTGAACGGAGGTTCGCCATGAGCGATCATGTCCACGACGAGAACTGCAACCACGAGCACGACGAAGAAGCGGTGTTTGTCGTTACCGACGAAGACGGCATTGAACACGAAATGGTGCTCGTCTACACGTTCGAAACCGGCGACCGCGCCTATGCCGTTCTGCTCGACCGCAACGATCCGGAAGACGAGGGCGTCATTTTCCGCATTGAGGAAGACGGCGAGGATGAAGTGCTCGTCAACATCGAGGACGACGAAGAATGGGAACGCGTCATGAAAGTATATGAAGAGCTGGCATCCAAGGAAGCCGAGCAATCGGACGTCTAGTCCGCTGCTTGCCGGCGCTGCATGAAAAAAGAAGGCCGAAGCCTCCCCGGTCGGGGGAGAGCGGCCTTCTTTTTTTTGCGTTCCGAAAAATGGGCGAACCGCCGCTTGTGAGGGACAAATCCGCGATGGTAAAATAAGTGAAATATTCAGACAATTCATCGGGGAGGGAACGGATGATGATGGAGAACCTCTACGACGTCACGGAATCGTCGAACGTCAACTTCGTGGGCTGCGCTTCCGAGGAAAGCCGGTTCGATTTCGCGATCGTGTACACGAATCTGTTTTTCGGCAAGCCGCTGGTCGTATGCATGCAGACGGGAAGGTCGGCGCCGATGTGCGCGGACGATCTGAAGGATGCGGACGTTCTTCGCACCCGATTCCTCGTCGAGCATCCCCAGGCAGCGGAGGAGCTGCGGACGCTGCTGGGGCAGCGGCTTCCGACGATCGGTTCTCACGAACAGTATTGAATTACTTGCGGGGATTGAAGTAGAAAGTCCGACCGTTGAACATTTTCACTTCGGCTTGCAGGCGTTTGCCGATCCACTTGCACAGTTCGTTCGCTTTGGCTTTGTCGCCGTGGGTGGAGCCGTCCGGAAGGACGACCTGGATATACGGCACGACGGTCTCGCCGTCTTCGCGCGAACCGGTTCCGATCACGATATGGCGGTACAACGGGTTGTTCCCCTTCAAATAAAACCATTGTCCTTCCGCTTCCGGCTTCTGCTCGATCGCGTACGGAAACGCGGCGTCGGCGTAATCCCACCCCAATTGGCGGCCGGTGAGCTCGGTTTGCTCGCGGTATTGCCGAAGCTGGTCCTTGACGCCGTCCAGCGTGATGTCTTGGACCTGGGACCCTTGCACGAGAGATATGTAAGCGCTTTGACTCATCGGTTGGCCACCTCCACGCCCATGATAGCACGTTCCCTATTCGCTGGCAATGACTGCCTGAAACGGAAGAAGGTCCGCTTCCCGGCCAAGGGAGCGGACCTTCTTTGATCGTGTGCCGGCTCAGGAAATCGCCGTTTCTTCGACGATGACCTTCACGTTCGTAATGGTCCTGTCTTCGGGACCTTTGACCGGAAGGCCGACCTCGATGTGGTCGACGATGTAGTCGATGTTCTCCTGGGAGATGACTTCGCCGGGAAGCAAAATCGGGATGCCAGGCGGATAGACGTAAATGAATTCCGCGATGATCCGTCCTGCCGATTCGCGGAACGGAACGAGCTCCGTTTCCCCGTAAAACGCATCCCTCGGCGTGAGCGACAGATGCGGAATTTCCGGCACTTCGACGGCGATCTCCTTGATCTCCGATGCGTCCTGGTGCTCGGAGGCCAGCTGCTTCAACGCCTCCACGAGAAGCTCCAAGGCTTCGCCGTCGTCGCCCGGCGTGACCAGGCAAAGGATGTTGTACATGTCGCTCAGTTCGACTTCGATCCGGTAACGGTCGCGGAGCCAGTTCTCGGCGTCGTAGCCGGTGATGCCAAGGTGGCGCACATGGATCGTGAGCTTCGTCGGATCGTAATCGAACGTCGCCTCTTCGCCGAGAATATCCTCGCCGAAGCAATAGAGCCCGGGAATTTCGTTGATCGCTTCCCGCGTTTTCTTCGCGAGACGGACGGCCCTCTCGGCCAGCTCCTTGCCGCGGAGAGCGAGCTGGCGCCTTGCGGCGTCCAGGGAAGCCAGCAGCGGGTAGGAGGTCGACGTCGTGGTCAGCAGGCTCATGATCGTTTGGACACGCTGGATGTTGACCAATCCGGCCCTCACGTTCAAGACGGAGCTTTGGGTCATCGAGCCGCCCAGCTTGTGCACGCTGGTGGCCGCCATGTCGGCGCCCGCCTGCATGGCGGAAAGCGGCAGCTCGTCGGAGAAGTGGATCAAGGCGCCGTGCGCTTCGTCCACGAGCACGGGAATATCGTATTCGTGGACGAGGTCCACGATTTCCTTCAAGTTCGCGCAGATCCCGAAGTACGTCGGATTGATGACCAGAACGGCGGCCGCATCCGGATGGCGCTCCAATGCCCGGCGGACGGATTTGGTCGTGACCCCGTGGTCGATCCCCAGGTTATGGTCGCGGACCGGGGACAGGAAGACCGGACGGGCCCCGGCGAAAATGATCGCGGACAGGATGGATTTATGGACGTTGCGGGGCACGATAATTTTGTCTCCGGTGCCGCACACGGACAGGATCATGGTCATGATGGCCGAGCTGGTGCCCTGGATCGAGAAGAAGGTCGCGTCCGCGCCGAAGGCGTCCGCCGCCAGCTTCTGGGCTTCCAGGATGACGCCCACCGGCTGGTGAAGGTCGTCGAGCGGCGCGATGTTGATCAGGTCGATGGAGAGCACGTTGTCTCCGATGAAATCCCGGAACTCCGGATCCATGCCGGCTCCGCCCTTATGGCCGGGGATGTGGAATTGCACCGGTTTTTGCTCCGCGTGGCGGCGAAGCGCGTCGAATAAAGGGGTGCGGGAATGGTCCAAAGCGGCTCCCTGCCTTTCCGTTCAATATATCGTGGGGACTGACCTTGTCGAATAAGCATGAGTATAGCAAATTCAGGGGGGAAATCAACCGCCGCGCCGGCGTTCACATAAACGTCATCCATTCCCGTTTGGAACAATCCGCGCGACTGTGCTACCATTTGAAGTGTTGAGGTTCACCGTTCCATTCCCGCATGAGGAGAGAAACCGTCTTGAAAAGCAAATTGATCATCGTCGGCTTGATGTTGTTCACGGTATTTATCGGCTTCGGCATCATTATTCCCGTATTGCCCCAGCTTGTGTCGGACGTCAGTCCCGAATCGGCGAACTGGCATACGGGCCTCATGCTGACGTTATATTCGCTGATGTCGTTCCTGCTCGCTCCCGTGTGGGGAGGGTTGTCGGAGAGGATCGGCCGGCGTCCGGTCATCATGATCGGCGTGCTCGGCTTCAGCGTGAGCTTCCTGCTGTTCGGCTTGTCCGGCGACAGCCTGGCGCTCATGTACGTGTCGCGCGTCCTGGGCGGGTTGTTCTCCGGCGCGGTCACCGCTTGCATCGTCGCCTATGTGGCGGACGTGACGACGAACGAGCAGCGCACCAAAGGGATGGCCGTCGTCGGCATGAGCATCGGCATGGGGTTCACCTTCGGACCGCTGTTCGGGGGGCTGCTCAGCAAAGTATCCCACCATACCCCGTTTTTCGCCGCGGCGATTCTGTCTCTGTTCACTTTCCTGGCCGCTTTAATCAAACTGGAGGAATCGCTCACACCGGAAAAACGCGAAGCGGCCCGCAAGCGGGTTCGGGTATCGCGCTGGACCGCGTTCCAGGGAGCGCTCAAGTTTCTGTATACGTTAGCGTTTTTCGTGACGTTCTCGCTCGCGATTCTGGAAGGGACCTTGCAGCTGTACGGCATGGAACGCTTTAACGTCACCCCGCTAAAGGTCGGGTACATGTTCTTCTTCTGCGGGTTGATCGGCGCGCTCGTGCAGGGCGGCATCGTCCGTCGGCACGTGAAAAAGGGGCAGGAGGGGCGGTTTATCGCCATCGGGCTGGTGTTCTCCGCGGCGGGCTTCTTCCTTCTTCTGACGGCGAACAGCTGGATCATGGCCACCATTTACCTGTGCGTCTTCGGGATCGGAAACGCGCTGCTCCGTCCTTGCGTGACCTCCTTGATTACCCAGAAGACGAAGGTGGACCAGGGAACGGCGTCCGGCTTGAGCTCCTCCATGGACAGTCTCGGCCGCATCGTCGGTCCGATTCTCGGTTCCGCCTTGCTCAGCGTCACTTCTTGGCTGCCTTTCGTCGTGTCCGGCTTGCTGTCCCTCGCGGCGCTCGGGCTGCTGGCCCGGTTCCGCGCGGCGGACGGCGTGACTTCGGCTGAGTCGGCCTGACCAACCTGACATTCCGCAAGATGCCAACGCCGTTCCGACAGGAACGGCGTTTTTTGTTTACCCGTTCTTTAGCTTTCCTTCATACTCCGTTCACAATCGGGACCGATAATCGGGGATGGCGAAACCGAGCAAGCAAGGACTCCGGCCGTAGTTACCATCCGACCAGAGTCCGGGTCGAAGTCCGGTCCCCAGCCGTTGTCGGGGAGACCGCCGGATTCGATATGCTGGTATCGGCGAAAGAGAAACCGAGTGACGGAAGGGGAAATATGAACTGTGAAGGGTTTCATTCAAGGAGCATTCAAAAACAAATCCGCGATGGTCATCCTGATCATCATGGTTTTGGGCATGGGCGTTTTCAGTTATTTCAAGCTGCCCATGGAATTTTTGCCGGAGGCCGACAATCCTCAAGTGACGGTTACGGCGATCGGTCCGGGTTATGACGCGTCCACGATGGAGCGATCGGTCACGAACCCGCTGGAGCAAGCGGTAGCCGCGGTCAAAGGGAAGACGAACGTGTTTTCCACTTCGGGCGACGGCGTCTCCCAGGTGAACCTGAATTTCGATTCGAACACGGACATGAAGGAAGCGAAAAACGAGGTGGAGCGCGCGGTGAACGCCGTGCAGCTGCCGGAGCGCGTCTCCCAGCCTTACGTCATCCAGTTTAATACTTCGATGATCCCGATTTCGTTCGTGACGATGACGTTTTCGGACGACAAGCTGACGGATGCCGAAAAAGAAAAACTCGAGCAGCGCGTCGTCGACGCCTTCAATTCCATCGATGGAGTCGGAAGCGTGCAGCTGTCCGGCAAGTCGAAGGCGAAGGTGAGCATCGTTCCGGACATGGCCAAACTGGCCGCCAAAGGCGTGCCGCTTCAGGCGCTGTACGGCGTGCTCCAAGGCCGGGACGCTTCGGCTTCGATCGGCGAGAAAGCGATCGACGGCACGACGGCGAACCTGAACGTCTCCGCGAACCTCGGCGATATCGAAACGCTCAAAAAGCTGCCTGTCGCGAACGGCGCGACGCTTGGAGACGTCGCCGACGTGAGCATCGTTCCCGAAGCGGAAAGCATCGACAACTTTAACGGCAAGCCCGCTTTGATGCTGGTCGTCTCCAAAGGCGCGAGCTCCAATGCGGTCAGCGTCGGCAAAGGCGTCGAGGATACGGTCAAGAAGCTGTCCGAAGAAAACAAAGGCGTCAATTTGAGCGTGATCATGAGCACTTCCGACCAAGTGGTCCACTCGGTGAACAGCATGATGCGCGAAGTGCTGATGGGCGCCTTGTTCGCCACCGTCGTCATCTTGCTCTTCATGAGGAATGTCCGCGCGACGCTGGTCACGATCGTGTCGATCCCGCTGTCTCTGGCGCTCACGCTTTACTTGCTGGATTTGTCCGGCGTCACGCTGAACATCCTGACGCTCGGCGGCGTGGCGGTCGCGGTCGGCCGGCTCGTCGACGACAGCATCGTCGTCATCGAGAACATTTTTCGCCGGCTGCAGAAAGAGCCCTTCTCCGTCGGCCTGGTCATCGACGCGACCCGCGAAGTGTCCACGGCGATTACGGTATCCACTCTGTGTACCGTCGCGATTTTCCTGCCGATCGGTTTGCTGAAGGGCTCCCTGCAATCCTTCCTGCTGCCGTTCGCCCTGACGATTACGTATTCGCTGCTCGCTTCGCTGCTCGTGGCGCTCTCGGTCGTGCCGCTGATGAGCTCGGGCATGCTGAAATCGTCCCAAATCAAGGAGCACCAGCCTTCCAAACGGTTTAAGGCTTTCCTGGAATGGAACCTCCGCTTCAAATGGGTGCCGATCCTGATCGCCGTCTTGCTGCTGATCGGATCCGTCGCCACTTACGTCAGCATGCCGAAGGGCGCCATCGATTCGTCGAACGCCAAGAACTTGACCGTCTCGCTGGCCTACAAACCGGATACGCCGACGGATCAAGTGCTGGAAAACGGCAAAAAGCTCGAGTCGTTCCTGCTCAAACAGGAAGGCCAAAAGTGGGTCAGTATGAGCATGGGCAACAGCTCGGATGCGGCCAAATGGGGTTCCGTCACGTCCCCGACGCTCGTCAGCTACACGATCGGCATGAAAGACGGCGCGGACGCCGAGAAGCTGATCGAGGCGATCAAAGGCCAGCGGAGCCGGTTCCCGGGAGCGGACCTGAACGCGGGCAAAGGCGAGCTCTTCGGAGGAGGAAGCTCAACGCAGGTATTCGTCGACGTGACCGGCGACGACCTTGGGCAGATTTCGAAAACCGCCGAAGAGGCGATCGCGAAAATCAAACCGATCAAAGACGTCCTTAAAGTGGAAAGCAATCAACAAGAAAAGAAAACGGTCTACACGCTGCAGGTAGATCCGACGCAAGCCAAAGCCGGCGAAATCGCGCAGCAGCTCCAAGGCATGCTGAACGCCGTGCCGATCGGCATGCTGACCGTGAACGGCCAAGCGCTGCCGGTTTCGGTGGAACCGGTGCTGAATCCGAAAACGAAAAGCGACTTGGACGGCCTGACGATCATGACGGAACAAGGACCGAAACCGGTATCCGCCGTCGCCAAATGGACGGCGGAAGAGAAAGCGACGCAGTTCTTCCATAAAGACGGCAAGCCTTATGTCCGCGTCACCGCGACGGTCGAACCTTCCCAGTTGTCCATCGTAGGCGCGGAAATCACCAAAGCGATGAAAGGAATCACGCCTCCGGCCGGCATCAAGCTGAACGTCGGGGGAGCCTCGGCCGATCAATCCGGGGACATCATGAGCCTGTTTACGATGGCTCTCGTCTCGATCGGCATCGTGTTCCTGATTCTCGTCTTCACGTACAAGAAAATCCGCGCTTCGATCGCGGTGCTGTGCTCGATTCCGTTCGTCGCGATCGGCGCCGTGCTCGGCCTGCTGATCTCGGGCATCTCTCCCGATTTCACGGCGATTTTCGGGGTCGTCATGCTGATCGGCATCGTCGTCACGAACGCGATCGTGCTGATGGACCGCGTGCGCCGCAACGAAGAGAAAATGCCGATCCGCGAAGCGCTGCTGGAAGCGGCCGGCACCCGGATGCGCCCGATCCTGATGACCGCCACCGCCACGATTTGCGCCATGCTGCCTCTCGTGTTCGGTTCTTCGGAAAGCGGCAGCATCGTTTCGCAAAGCTTGGCTATCGTCGTCATCGGCGGGTTGATCACGTCGACCCTGCTGACGCTCGTCGTCGTGCCTTGCCTCTACGAGCTGTTCTTCTTCCGCAAGTCGGCGCGCCAGCGCCGTTCCGCCGGACAGCAAGCCGCGGCATAATCGCGGCCGAATCGCCTGCCGTGACGAATGCGGCTTGTATTCGCAGGCGGCGTTCGGTACGATTGCGGGTAAAGGGGAAGAAAAAGGGGAGAAGTACATGAACGTGGAAGAAGCCATCCGTACCCGGAGAAGCATCGGCAAAGTGAAGGAAGATCCGGTTCCGCGCGAGCTGGTGGAACGCGTCATCGAAGCGGCGGTATGGGCGCCGAACCATCACCATACCGAGCCGTGGAAATTCGTCGTGCTGATCGGAGAGGGGCGGAGCCGGCTGGGCAGGGCGTATGCCGAAATCGTGGCGGAGACGATGGCGGGACCGGAGCACACGGACGAAGAAAGGGAGCAGCGACGCCTTCGCGAGGAGGCGAAGGCCCGGCGGGCGCCGGTTGTGATCGCGCCTGTCCGCGTTCCTTCGGCATCGCCCAAAGCGATCGCCGAGGAAGACCGCGCGGCGGTGCATGCCGCCGTGCAGAATCTTCTGCTCGCCGCGCATGAGAGCGGGCTGGGCGCCGTCTGGCGTACCGGGGACCAATTGAATCACCCGGCCGTCAAGCGGGAACTCGGATTGGGCGACGCCGAGGAAGTCGTCGGCTTCGTCTATATCGGATATCCGGACATGACGGCGCCGGCAGGACGCAGGACGCCGGGGACGGAAAAGACCGTTTGGCTGGAAGCGTAAGGAACTGCCGCGCCGAACGGAAGAAAGGGCATTGTCCGGCTTCACGCCGACAATGCCCTTTCACGTTCGATCGATCAGGTTCCGCTCGCCATGCGGTAGAGCGGAAGCAGCACCGCGAACGTCTCCTCCGCTTTCCGGAGGAAAGCTTCTCCGTCCTTCAGCACCGGGTTATCCGGCGGCAGATGGATGCCGCAGGTGATCTCGGCCGCTTTGACGGTTTTCAGCCTTCGAAGCCAGTCCGACAGTTCTTCGTCCGTCAGCCGGCCGTGCGGCGTACCCTCCGGTACCATATGGTCCTTGGACCACACGTATCCGTCCGGGACGGCGCGCCGAACGGAAGCCAGCTCCCGCAGGGCGTTTTCCGCGAATACCGTTTTGTCCGGACATTCATAGATGATCGCGAATTGCAGGAAGACGTGCGTCGGCCAAATGCCGACCTGGAAGTGCGGATGCATTTTATAGCCCCGGGGATTGCTGGACCAGGCGACCCAAGTGTCGGCCGGCGGATTGACCGAACGGCGGGCATGCTTCGCCACGTGCGCCGTCATTTCCTCGCCGCAGAGGCGGGACAGCATGGGCGCGAGCTCGGCGCCGAGCGCTTCGAGTTTGGGCCGGACCGTGCCGATGATCGCCTTCATGCGGCCCTCGAGCCCTTCGGCCTCCATGGCTTTGAAGTCGGCTTGTCCGAAGCCGGGAAAACGCAAATCGTTCAAAAAAGTCACCTCGCAATGATGTCGGAACACTTCCCTCACTATAAGGGAAAATAGTCAAGAAACCAAGTTGCCAGAACATAAGATGGAGTATAAGATAATAGCAAGAAACGAATTTTCAGAACATTCGGTCAAACTCGGGTCGTGCGGACTCCGCAGGAGGTGGGTGGCCGTGAATCGCAGCCAAGAAGTGGAATATTGCAACCTGGAAGTCCGTTTCGAACGCCGGCAAGTGCAGAATCTGATCCGGGAATTGATCCAGCAAGGGTACTCGCTCTATTGGAACGAAAGCGACCATCATTTCATCGTATCCGTCCGCACCGGGCGCCGGCTGCTCAAGCTCCGATTCCAGCGCGTCCACGGACGTTACAAGATGGTCGGGGACTACGTCGTCAAAGATGCCAGGCTGTCGCAATGGATGGAGAAGCTGATCAACGATTCGAAGGGACACGCGGTCGTCAAACGGTTTCGCGACCGGCAAGTGCTGATCGAAAGCATCATGTTCGGGGAAATCATCCGTCTGGTGGAGGTGTCAGGCATGGAACATCGGATCATTTATCAGAAGAAACCCCAAGTTACGGTAGAAGACATGATTCAGGCTTTCAAATCGAATCGGGCGGAGCAGCGCGCAGCCGTCCTCCGACTGGAAATCGATTACGAATTGGCCGTGCTTTACGAAGCCCTCCGCCAAGGCAACGCCGAAGACGCGGAAGCCTCCAAAACGAAGCTCAGGAGCATGAGGACCGAAATGCTGCAGCTGGAGCTGTAAAATGAGAAGCGCGGGAAAACCCGCCATGAACGAAAGCATCCTCCCCCGTACGCGGGGAAGGATGCTTTTTTGCCTATGAAGGAGGAATTAAGCCGCTTTCGCGAACTGGAGCTCGACGTTCAGCTTGATCGTGTCGCTGACGAGCACGCCGCCGGTTTCCAGCGCCGCGTTCCACGTCAGTCCGAACTCGGAGCGTGCCAGGGAACCGCTGGCCGAAACGGCGATTTTCTCGTTGCCCCAAGGATCCTTGGCCGGACCGGAAATTTCGCCGCTCAGCGTAACCGACTTCGTAACGCCCGCGATCGTGAGGTCGCCGGTGATGTCGTAATCTTCTCCGCCTTTGGAGGTCACCTTGGTCACTTTGAACGTCATGTTCGGGTGCTGCTCGACGTTAAAGAAGTCCGGCGATTTGAGGTGGCCGTCGCGGCCGGCGTCTTTGGTGTCGACGCTCGCCGCATCGATCGTAATCGTTGCGGTTGCGGTGGTCGGATCTTCCGGATCGGCGGTAACGACGGCGTCGAATTCCGTGAAGCTGCCGCGTACGTTCGCGATCATCATATGACGGACGCTGAACGTGATGTTGCTGTGGGATTTGTCGAGGTTCCAGTTGGACGATGCCATGTAATAATTCCTCCTTAATAATCTCTAGCACATACTATAATATAACTAACTATAAAAAAGCAAGTTAGTTTTGGCATCATTTGCCCATGGACTGAAAATGTTAAAGCATGGTTTTCATCTCGGGGCAAAAAGAGTACAATAAGGGATGTTGTAAATACGGAAGGTAAGGATGAAGAATGATGACCAAAGCAAACATCGGCGTCGTCGGCATGGCCGTTATGGGACGCAACCTGGCGCTCAACATCGAAAGCCGCGGTTTTACGGTAGCCGTATTCAACCGCTCGCCGGACAAAACGAACGACCTGCTCGCGACGGACGGCAAAGGCAAAAACCTCGTCGGCACGTTCTCGGTTGAGGAATTCGTGAACGCGCTCGAGAAGCCGCGGAAAATCCTCATCATGGTACAAGCGGGAGCGGGAACCGACGCGACGATCGAGTCGCTGCTGCCCCACCTGGACAAAGGCGACATCATCATCGACGGCGGCAACGCCTACTTCCCGGATACGCAGCGCCGCAGCAGAGAACTGACCGAGAAGGGCTTCCATTTCATCGGAACCGGCGTTTCGGGCGGCGAGGAAGGCGCGCTGAAAGGCCCTTCCATCATGCCGGGCGGCCCGGAAGAAGCTTATCGTCTCGTCGAGCCGATCCTCACGGGCATTTCCGCGAAAGTGAACGGGGATCCTTGCTGCACGTACATCGGACCGGACGGCGCCGGCCATTACGTGAAAATGGTGCATAACGGCATCGAGTACGGCGACATGCAGCTCATCTGCGAAGCTTACCAATTGCTCAAGGACGTCGTCGGCCTGTCGACGGACGAGCTCCACGGCATCTTCACCGAATGGAACAAGGGCGAGCTCGACAGCTATCTGATCGAGATCACCGCGGACATTTTCTCGCAGAAAGATTCGGAAACCGGCAAGCCGATGGTCGACGTCATCCTCGACGCCGCCGGCCAGAAGGGTACCGGCAAATGGACGAGCCAAAGCGCCCTCGATCTCGGCGTTCCGCTGTCCATCATTACGGAATCGGTATTCGCCCGCTTCCTTTCCGCCATCAAGGAAGAGCGCGTCGCGGCCAGCAAAGTGCTGAGCGGTCCGAAGACGCAGCCGTTCCAAGGCGACAAAGCGGCATTCATCGAAAGCATCCGCAAGGCGCTGTTCGCGAGCAAAATCTGCTCCTACGCGCAAGGCTTCGCGCAAATGCGCGCGGCTTCCGAGGAATACGGCTGGAACCTGCGCTACGGCGATATCGCGATGATTTTCCGCGGCGGCTGCATCATCCGCGCCCGCTTCCTGCAGAACATCAAAGACGCGTACGACCGCGACGCCAACCTGCGCAACCTGCTGCTTGACGAGTACTTCAAAGGAATCGTCGAAAATTACCAGGACGCATGGCGCGAAGTCGTGGCGACGGCGGTTCGCTACGGCATTCCGGTACCGTCGTTCTCCAGCGCGCTGTCTTACTACGACAGCTACCGCTCGGAGCGCCTCCCGGCGAACCTGCTGCAAGCGCAGCGCGACTACTTCGGCGCGCATACGTTCAAGCGGCTGGACAAGGAAGGCACGTTCCACCACGACTGGATCCACAACTAAGCCGTTTCGGCCGCGAACAGCGTCCGGAGCATAACCCGGAAGCAGGCAGTCTCCGGCTGGCCAGGCGTTTGCTTGTGCAGCAGGAGGAGCGCCATTTCGGCGAAACAGGCGAAACATTCGATAAGCTGCGGCCGATCGAGCCCCGACCATTCGGGCGCTCCTTCGGCCGCTTTTCTTTTGACATGATGAAGAGCCCACAGGACATCTTCCCGGCAAAACGGCTGGGAAGGGTCCAATAGGCGTTTAAGCGGGCTTTCTTGAGCCCGGGGATGGGAGGTGTTGGCCAATTCGGATCACCTGCAGGTTCGGCTTCGGCTTTCACTACCACCTTACGGAAAAAAAACCGGTTTTATACCTGTGCCGCGGCTGTTATGCTATGATACGAAGAAGCGTGCAAGAAACCGCAACAGGTCCATAAAAAAAGCGGAGCTTTCGCTCCGCCTTTCCTTATGGCAGCTGGGACCAGGCCAGCATTCCGCCCACCATGTTCACGGGCTTCTCGAAGCCCAGCATGTTCAGGTAATCGCAGACTTGGCCGCTCCGGTGGCTGCTGCGGCAGACGAAGATGACTTCGCCTTCGCGGGGGATCTCGTCCAGCCGCTGCGGGATTTGGCCCATCGGCAGGTGGATGGCGCCCGGAATCATGCCGTAAGCGACTTCTTCCGGTTCGCGAACGTCGATGATCAGGGGTTTCTCCCCGGCATCGAGCCGCGCCTTCAGCTCTTCCACCGTAATCGTTTCTTGGGGATTCATGGGGATTCTCCCTTTCGCTTTCGTTTGGTATCATCATAAGAAACGCCATGCCGCGTGTCAATTCGATTCAAAGGCGGCTGGCCGCGCCAGTCCTACATACAATAAGGGAGTGTTACGTACAAGATGGATATGATCGTAACGCCGACGGGCAGGCTGCAAGGGGAACTCCAAGCGCTGTCGTCCAAAAACTACACCACCCGTTACCTGCTCGCGGCGGCGCTCGCGGAAGGAACCAGCACCATTTTGTATCCGGCCCACAGCGAAGACGGCGAAGCGATGCGCCGCTGCATCCGGGATTTGGGAGCAGTGGTCGAAGAGGATGCCGAGAAGATCGTCATCCGGGGCTTCGGCCGCCATCCGAAACCGGTCAAGGAGCTGAACGTGGGCAACGCGGGCGCGGTTCTCCGTTTTATCCTGTCCATCGCCGCCCTGCTGCCGGAGGAAGTGACGTTCGTCAACGCTTATCCGCAGTCGCTGGGCAAACGTCCTCACGACGACTTGATCGTTGCCTTGCAAAGCATGGGCGTCGAAATCGAGCACAACGGCGGGAAACTGCCGATCACGCTCAAGGGCGGCAAACCGCGCGGAGGCAAAATCCGCGTATCGGGCAGCGTCAGCTCCCAATTTCTCAGCTCGCTGCTGTTCCTGACCCCGCTGCTCGACGAAGACAGCGAAATCGAAGTGCTCCACGACCTCAAATCGAAGGTCGTCATCGGGCAAACGCTCGAGGTGCTGCGGCAGGCGGGAATCGTCGTGGAAGCTTCGGATGACCTCATGCATTATCGCGTGCCGGGCAAGCAGCAGTACCGGGCGCAAACCTATACGGTTCAGGGCGACTACCCCGGCTCCGCCGCCGTGCTGGCCGCGGCCGCCGTCACGGACTCCGACGTGAAGCTGCACCGGCTGATGGAAGACAGCAAGCAGGGCGAGCGGGCGGTCGTCGACGTTTTGCGCGCGATGAACGTACCTCTGACCCACGAAAACGGAACCGTGCACGTGCGCGGGAACGGACGGATGACGGCGGGAGAGTTCGACGGGGACGAGTTCACCGACGGCGTGCTCGCCATGGTCGCGGCAAGCGTGTTCGCCGAAGGGACGTCGCGTTTCTATAACGTCGAGAACCTCCGTTACAAGGAATGCGACCGCATTACCGACTACTTGGCGGAGCTCCGCAAGGCGGGGGCGAACGTCGAGGAGAAGCGGGACGAGATTATCGTGCACGGCCGGCCGGAAGGCGTGGAAGGCGGCGTCGAGATCGACGCGCACTTCGACCACCGGGTCATCATGGCGCTGACGGTCGTCGGCCTTCGCGCGGCGAAGCCGATCCGGATCCGCGACGCGCATCACGTGGCCAAATCCTATCCGCAGTATTTCGACCACCTCAAGGCGCTTGGCGCCAACGTGGAGTGGGTACAAGAAGAAAAATAAAAGGAGCTGATCGATCATGGCGTTCGAGAATCCGTCGCGCGACGAGATCAAGCGGATTTTGCAGGAGTCGCAAACGATCGCGGTCGTCGGCCTGTCCGACGATCCCTCTAAGGTATCGCATATGGTATCCGCGGCCATGCAGGCTAAAGGATACAAGATTATCCCCGTGAATCCCAACGCGGAATCGATTCTCGGGGAGAAGGCGTATCCGTCGCTGGCCGACGTGCCGGGGCCGATCGACATCGTCAACGTGTTCCGGCGTCCGGAGCACACGCCCCCGATCGCGAAAGAAGCGGTAGGCGTTCGAGCCAAGACGTTATGGCTGCAGCTCGGGATCGCGAACGACGAAGCGGCCGAGATCGCACGGGAAGCCGGGCTGAACGTCATCATGGATCGCTGCATCAAGGTGGAGGATTCGATTTTGCTTCCTCACGGCAAAGCGTGAAGCGGAGCCGCCGGGACCGGGCGAAAGCCCGGTTTTTTCTTTGACAAACGCCAGGCCTCGGCTTACCATCGAGGAAGAGGAGGGGTATCGCCGCATGTTCGGAGTGGGCTATCTCCAAAGGCTGGGACGGGCCATGATGCTGCCGATGACCGTGCTGCCGGCCGCCGCCATTTTTCTGATGCTCGCGAGATTGCCCTGGGAGGCGCTCGGCTGGCCGCAAGTGCCGGAGCTGCTTCACGCCGCGGGACTCGTGATGTTCCAATATACGCCGCACGTGTTCGCTGTCGGCATCGCGCTCGGCTTGTCGAACCAATCGGCCGCGGCGGGGATTTCGTCCCTTGCCGGAATGTTCATTTTCACCGCGATCACGTATGCTTACGATCCCAACGGCGTCCAGCCCTCGATGTTCGCGGGGGCGGTCATCGGGATCGCGTCCGGCTGGGCGCATGAACGGTTCAAATCGTTCGTGCTGCCGGAGTTTCTGCAGTTTTTCGGGGGAACCCGATTCGTTCCGCTGTTCATGAGCGGTTTTTCCCTGTTGTTCGCGTGGATCATGATCGGAGCGGGGCAGAGCCTGGTGAACCTGGCCTCGTCGGCCGGCACCCTCGTCGGTTCCGCGGGAGGCTTTGGCATTTTCCTGTACGGCTTCCTGCACCGGATTCTCGTGGCTTTCGGCCTTCACCATCTGCTGAACCACGTTTTCTGGTTCCAGGTAGGGCAATACAAAGACGCAACGGGGGCCGTCTATTTCGGCGACATGCCGAGGTTTTTCGCCGGGGATCCCGAGGCCGGCGCTTACATGGCGGGGCTGTACCCGGTCATTATGTTCGCCCTTCCCGCCGTCGCGTTCGCGATCATTCATGAGGCCAGGGAGGACCTGAAGCCCAAAATTTCCAAGCAATTCCGGATCGCCGCGCTCGGTTCCTTCCTCACCGGCGTGACGGAACCGGTCGAATTCGCCTTCCTGTTCGTTGCGCCTTACTTATTCCTGGTGCACGCCGTACTGTCCGGCGGCGTCATGTGGCTCACTTACGAGATGGGCATCCGACACGGCTTCAGCTTCTCGGCCGGCGCGCTGGAATACTTCATCAACCTGCCGCTGGCGACGAAGGGCTGGATGATCATCCCGCTCGGGCTCGTGACGGGGTTGGTTTATTACGTACTTTTCCGGTGGAGCATCCGGCGCTTCCAATTGACGACGCCCGGACGCGAGGACGCGACCCGCTTGGACGATTGGGCGGGGGACGTGCCTTACCGGGCTCCGCTCATCCTGCAGGCGCTGGGCGCGAAGGAAAACATCGTCCGCATGGAAGCCTGCATCACGCGGCTTCGCCTGACTCTGGACGACGACGGGAGGATCGACGCGCAGGCGCTGCGCCATCTGGGCGCGGCCGGCGTCATCCGGCTCGGCGGCGGACACGTGCAGGTCGTTTTCGGCACGTATTCGGAGCTGATCCGGGAAGAAATCCAGAAGCTGATGCAGCAGGACGTGCAGCAGGTGCAATTCCATGCGCCCGTTCAAGGCCGCATGATCCCGATCGAGGAAGTGGACGATCCGATCTTCGCCGGCAAGCTCGTGGGCCGCGGCGTCGCGTTCATCCCGGATAAAGGAGAGCTCGTGGCGCCCCTCAAAGGGAAGATCATCCATGTGCATCCGTCGCTGCACGCCGTCGGCCTGCGCACGGAGGACGGCTTGGAGGTGCTGCTCCACGTCGGCATCGACACTTCGCTGCTGAAAGGGGAAGGTTTCACGGCCCTCGCCAAGGAAGGCGACGAGGTGTCGCCGGGGCAGCCGCTGCTGCGGTTCCATTTGCCGACGCTGCGCAAACGGGCCAAATCGCTCGCGACCCCCATGGTCATTACGAACCCGGAAATCGTCCGGTCTTGGAGGTTCGCGCCGTTTAAACCGGTCAAAAAAGGGCAGGCGGCCGTCATGTCCGTCGTCGTGGAAAAGAGAGAACAGAAGGGCCAGGGGGTGGAGTCATGATTCAGGCGCTGGGAGCATCGAACGGCATCGCGATCGGCAAAGCGTTCGTCCTGCCGAATTGGGAGTGGGAGCTGCCGGAGAAAAAAATCGACGTCGCGGATTTGGCGAAGGAATTCGAGCGGCTGTACGAGGGCGTTCGACGGTCCAAAAGCGAAATCGCGCGCATGAAATCGGAGCTCGACGAGGCGGTCGGCGTGCAGGAGTCCAGCATTTTCGACGCCCACATCGCGATTCTGGAGGATCCCGTGTTCATGAACGAGATCCAGGGCATCATTCAGCGGCAGTATAAGGCTGCAGAGGTTGCCGTCAAAGAAGCGATCGACCATTTCGTCACGATGTTCGACCTGCTCGACGACGAATACATGAAGGAGCGGGCCGTCGACATCAAGGACGTCGGCAACCGGCTGCTCAAACACTTGCTCGGCGTGCCCGAAATCTCGCTGCCCGAGGATACGCAGCCGTTCGTGCTCGTCGTCCGGGAGCTGTCGCCCTCTCAGTTGATCCATTTGCGTCCCGAGCTCGTTCTCGGCATCGTGACGATGGTTGGCAGCCCGACTTCCCACGCGGCCATTATGGCGCGCGCCTTCGGCATTCCGCTCGTGATGGGGGCGGAAGGCAAGCTGGAAGCGCCCATCGCCACGGGAGACTTGCTCATCGTAGACGGCGGAACCGGCCAGTTGTTCTTGGATCCGGATCCAAGCACGATAGAAGTATACGCAGGCAGACGATCGCGTCATCTGGAGCAGCGGGAGAAGCTCCGGTCGCTCATCGCCGTTCCTTCCCTGACGCCGGACGGCTTTACGCTTCAGCTCGCTTCGAACATCAGCTCCATCAAAGAGCTGGAAGCTTCTCTCGACTGCGGGGCGGAAGGCGTGGGCTTGTTCCGGACGGAATTTCTCTACATGGACCGCAACCATTTCCCTTCCGAAGAGGAACAGTTCGAGGTGTACCGGGCGGCCGCGGAAAAGCTGCAGGGCAAACCGCTCATCATCCGCACGCTCGACATCGGCGGGGATAAGCAGCTCGATTACTACGAGATGCCCGCAGAGGACAATCCGTTTCTCGGCTACCGGGCGATCCGGTTCAGCCTGGACCGCAAGGACCTGTTCAAAACCCAGCTGCGCGCGATACTCAGGGCGGCGGCTTACGGAGACGTCCAGGTCATGTACCCTCTTATCGCTTCCGTCGAAGAGGTGAGGGAGGCCAACGCGGTGCTCGATCAAGCCCGCCGCGAGCTGGAAGAACAGGGGATTCCGCACCGTTCCGGCATTCCGGCCGGCATCATGATCGAAGTGCCGGCCGCGGTGGCGATCGCAGACCTGCTGGCCGAGGAAGTCGCGTTCTTCAGCATCGGAACGAACGACTTGATTCAGTTTACGCTGGCCGTCGACCGGATGAACGAGAAGATCAGCCACCTCTACGAGCCGTTCCATCCGGCGGTCATCCGCATGCTCGCCAATGTCGTGGAAGCGGCCAAACGCCGCGGCATTCCCGTCAGCGTCTGCGGAGAGCTCGCCGGCGACGTGCTCGCGCTGCCGATTTGGCTGGGCCTCGGCATCGAGGAACTGAGCCTGTCGGCCCAGGCGATCCTGCCGGTGAAAGAGTGCATGCTGCGCACCCGTTCGACCGACTGCCGCAGCGTGCTGGAAGAGATGCTGCGCTGCCGTACCGCGGCGGATATCCGCCGGTTGGCGGAAAACTTCCACGCGTCCGCGATGTCCTGCGCAGGCGGATAAGACCGCTTTGGCGCGACAAAGAAAAATCCCCGGGAGCGGTGCGGGCGCGTAATGGCGCCGGCGTGCTCTTCGGGGATTCCTTGTGTGGCTGCCGCTTATGCCCGGCCGTACAGCTTGTCGCAGAACGCTTTGGCGTACGGCGGAAGGTCCGGCGGCCGGCGGGCGGAGATCCAGTTGCGGTCGACGACGACCGGCTCGTCGATCCACGTCGCGCCCGCGTTTTCCCAATCGTCACGGATGCCCGGCGTTGAGGTGACGGTGCGTCCTGCCGCGATTTTCGCCGAGATGAGCACCCATCCCGCGTGGCAGATTTGGCCGATCGGCTTGCCGGCCTCGTCCATTTGGCGGACGAATTCGAGCACCCGCTTGTCCCGGCGGATCTTGTCCGGCGCCCAGCCGCCGACGACGAGCAGGCCGTCGCAGGAGTCTGGGTCCAGCTCCTCGTATGACAAGTCGGCAACGGCGGGCACGCCGTATTTGCCGACGTATTTGCGCCCGCGCTCCGGGCCTGCCAGCAGCACTTCGGCGCCTTCTTCCCGAGCTCGGTAAACCGGATACCACAACTCCAAATCTTCGAATTCGTCGTCCACGAAACAGATGACCTTTTTCGATGCGGACATGCTTTCGCCTCCCATTCTTTCTTTACGAGATTCCATTTTAGCAGAACCGGTCCCTTTGTTCACGCGACTTGCGCGGGGACCGGCACAAAGGAGCTTGAACCCATTGCCTTCTCGCCGTTCGTTCCAATCGCCCGGGTCACCCGCGACGGCATCCTATCGCGTTTGGCGCTTCGCGCCGATGGTCGTCTGGATGGCCGTCATCTTCCTCCTGTCCGCCCAAAGCGGGGGAGAGCTGGATACTTGGCTGCCTTTCTTCCGGCGGTTGCTGCCCGGACTCGAAGACTTCAATCCGATGCACTATGCCGCCTATTTCGTGCTGGCGCTGACCGTTGCGTTCGGCCTCGGCTCCCGCGCGTTTTCCTGGAAGGGCTATTTGTGGATCCTCGCGGTCTGCGTCCTGTACGGCGCCACCGACGAATGGCATCAAGCCTACGTGCCGAACCGCACGCCCGACTGGAACGACCTCTTGCACGACGGAATCGGAGCTGCGGCTGCCTGCGTGCTGCTGTTGATTTACCGGCTTTTCCGCAAGCAAGGAAGAGTCCCGACTTCCAGAAAATACTGAAGCGCTTCCGGAAGGATTTCTTCTCGGACACCGCGAATATAGTGGAGGTAAGCTCTTAGCTTTCGTAAGGAGAGAACCTCTTTTGAAAAAACGATGCGATTGCGGAGACACCAAACAGCTTCACCTCCGCACGGTGATTTACGCCCGCAAAGTCAACATCACGCGGGTGCCGGTGTACAGTTGTTCCGGTTGCGGAAGCAGCGAGGTATATACCGGCGTCAAGGACGATATCGGAAAACTGATCGGCCAACTCGGCGCGAAGCCCGTTCCCCGGACGATCCCGTTCGACCAGGTCAACGAGCTGGCCGGCGTTCTCTCGCTGGCGCTTGCCGCGGGCGAAGATTCGCTCCGCGAACGGGACGTGGCCCAGGCGGCGGAGCAGCGGACGAACGATTTGCTCGATTTGTGGCTGATCGCCGCGTCGCTCGGAGACGAGCAATGGAAATCCGAACTTCAAGGCAGATTGTCGCAGCTCCGCGTTCCCTACATATCGTAAGGCGTTGCCAAGTACTTATAGCCAATCCTATCCGGGCCCTTCGCGGGCCCTTTTTTTCGTTTTGCTCGCGCTTTTCCTTTACCGGGCCATCCTTTTGCGATAGCCCGTGATTTCTGATACCATGAAAATTAACGAAGCATTTTCAAGGAGGCACGGAAATCATGACGACGATTCATCAATTACAGACGCTGGAGCAGTGGCAGGAAGCGGTCCAAAGCTCTTCGGAACGTCCATTGCTCGTATTCAAGCACAGCACCAGCTGCCCGATCAGCGCGGGAGCGCACGAGGAATACACGAATTTCGTCAAGGATTCGGCGGACGGGAAGTTCGATTTCGCCATCGTCCACGTGATCGAGGACCGTCCGGTCAGCAACGCCATCGCGGAGCGTTTGGGCGTCCAGCACAAATCGCCGCAGGCGATCCTGGTCCAAGACGGCAAACCGGTATGGGACGAGTCGCATTGGCGCATTACCTATGAATTTCTCTCTGAAAAGTTAGGCAAGCCGGAAGGCGCTTCGGAATAAGCGGAAATCCGCCCGCAGAGCGCCATGTCACGTTGCGAAATCGATAGATTTGTCGTATCATTACCTTAAATATCCATGAACGGACAAGCCGTTTTTCATCGTCCGGCATGAGCAATGGAGCGAACAATTGTGACGGTAACCATTTATGACGTGGCTCGCGAAGCCGGGGTATCGATGGCCACGGTTTCCCGGGTCGTGAACAATAACCCGAACGTGAAGCCGCAGACGCGGAAGAAAGTATACGAAGCCATCGAACGGCTCGGTTACCGCCCGAACGCGGTGGCCCGGGGATTGGCAAGCAAGAAGACGACGACGGTCGGGGTCGTCATCCCGGACATCGCCAACGCGATTTTCGCCGAAGTGGCGCGCGGGATCGAAGACATCGCGAACATGTACCACTACAACATCATCCTGAGCAACGCGGACAAGCGCAAGGACAAGGAAATCCGCGTCGTGAACACGCTGCTGGAGAAACAAGTCGACGGCCTGCTGTTCATGGGCGGCGTCGTGACGGACGAGCACATTCAGGCGTTCAACACGTCGAGCGTGCCGATCGTGCTCTGCGCGACGACCGACGAGAAGGGCGTCATGCCTTCGGTCGACATCGATCACGAGGGCGCCGCGTTCGACGCGGTAGAGAAACTGATCTCCGAGGGCCACCGCAACATCGCGATGATCAGCGGAACGCTGCAGGATCCGGCGAACGGCTATGCCCGTTTCCAAGGCTACAAGCGCGCCCTGGAGAAGGCCGGCATCCCGTACCGCGAAGATTACGTGCGGGTAGGCAACTACCGCTATGAGTCCGGCATCGAGGCGACGCAGTACTTCCTGGAGCTGTCCGAGCGTCCGACGGCGATTTTCGCGGCGACCGACGAGATGGCGATCGGGGCGATCCACAGCCTGCAAGACGCCGGGCTGACGGTACCGGACGACGTCTCCGTCATCAGCGTGGACAACAGCCGCATGGCTTCCATGGTCCGTCCGCTGCTGACGTCGGTGGCGCAGCCGATGTACGACATCGGCGCCGTCTCCATGCGGCTTCTGACGAAGCTCATGAAGAAGGAAGCGGTCGAGAACGCGAGAGTCACGCTGCCGCACGAGCTGATTACGCGCCGTTCGGTCGCAGCGCCTAAGGGTCGCTAAGCGAGAAGGACGAAATCGCAAACATAGAGAAGCCCCGCTCGGGACTCCGGTCCCGCCGCGGGGCGTCTTCGTGAAGAAAGGATGAGAGGATTGTCTTATCGAACGATCGGCATTATCGGAGCCATGCAAGAGGAAATCGATTTGCTCCTGCGGGGGATGCAAGACGAGCGGGTGGAGAACCATGCCGGCATTACGTATTACGTCGGCAGCTTCCATGGCCGGAAAGCCGTGCTTTGCAAATCGGGAGTAGGTAAAGTGAACGCCGCGGTGTGCACGCAGGTGCTCATCGACAAGTTCGGCGCGGAGGCCGTCATTTTCACCGGCGTCGCCGGCGCGCTCGATCCGGCGTTGAATATCGGCGACATCGTCGTTTCGCGCAGCAGCGTACAGCACGATATGGACGTCACCGCGCTCGGCTTTCCCCGCGGCGCGATACCGTATCAGGAAGTGTCGGAATTCCCGTCGGACGAACGATTGACGCGGCTGGCCGAGCAAGCGGGAGAACGGGTTTTCCCGGGACGCTGCCGGGTCGGCAAGGTGCTGTCGGGCGACCAATTCATCGCCGACCGCGACACGGTCCGAATGCTGCACGAGGAAATGGGCGGCACCTGCACGGAGATGGAGGGAGCGGCGGTGGCGCAGGTTTGTTACATGAACGCCATTCCCCATGTCATCATCCGTTCGATGTCCGACAAGGCGGACGGCTCCGCCCACGTGAACTTCGCGGAATTCACCGTGGAAGCCGCGAACCGTTCGTTCGCGATCGTGGACGAGATGGTCAAGAACCTGGAAGAGGCATGATAAAAGCCGGCGTTGCCGCCGGCCGTTTACCCGAGATGCTGGAGCGCGAGCTCCAGCATTTTTTTGTTGTTCGCCGTGATTTCCGCCCGTCTCGGCATCGGCGTCCATACGGCCGTATCGTCGAGCCAGCGGTCCGGCATCCGCGGCGGACACTCTCCCAAATCCGCGCTGGGCCAATCCGCCGGCAGCGGATGTCCGGCCTCCGCGGCGTCGATGGCGGCGAGCAGGGGATGCCCGCTCATCTCCAGCCACAGCAGGCTCCAGGCTCGCGGCACGACGCGCCAATGGTCATAACCTCCGCCGCCGAGCGCTACCCATTTGCCTTCCGTGTATCGGTCGGCGGCTTCGCGGATGATGCGCGGCATCTCCCGGTAAATGCGCATGCTGCAATGGATGTGGGCCAGCGGATCGAACGCGTGCGCGTCGCAGCCGTGCTGGCTGACGATGACGTCCGGCCGGAACGAGGCGATGGCGGCATGCAGCGCGGTTTCGAAGCATTCCAGCCACGACTCGTCCTCGGTATAAGGTTCCATCGGCACGTTCAGGCAAGCGCCGTAGCCGCTCGATTCGCCGCGTTCATGCGCGAATCCGGTACCGGGAAACAGGAATTTGCCCGTTTCGTGGATGGAAAAGGTGAACACGTCGGGATCGGTGTAGTAGAACCATTGCACGCCGTCGCCGTGATGAACGTCGGTATCGACATAGAGAACGCGGGCGCCGTACTTGCGGCGGATCATCGAGATGGCCGCGGCGGCGTCATTGTAGACGCAGAAACCCGCAGCCCGTTCCGGGAACGCGTGGTGCAAGCCGCCCGCCAAATGAAGGGCTCTCCCTGCGGCGCCCGACATGACGGCCTCCGCGGCGGCCAGGGATCCGGCGACGACGGAGAGGGCGGCTTCGTGCATGCAGGGGAAATACGGCGTATCGCCGTCCTGCTGCAAACCGAATTCGGCCGCGCGGCGGATCGCTTCGGCGGCCGGTTTTTCTGCGCTTAACGCTTGCACGGCGTCGACGTAATCGGGCCGGTGAAGCTCCCGCACCGCGATTTCCGCGGCTTCCGCCTGGAGAGAATCGAGGATTTGCGAAGGCCGCAGCGCATCGGCTTGGCGGAGAAGCCGTTCCGTGAGCATCAGGCGGATCGGGTGGAACGGATGGTCGTCATGAAAGCGGTATCGCTGCGAAGCGGAGGAGTCGATCCATACGGTTCTCGAGTTCAACTTACGTCTCCTGCCTTTCTGAATCGATCGGAGCCCTAATACATGAAACGCTGCCGAAACCGGACGCGGTCGAAACGCTCGACGGACGCGAGCGGGACGTCTTTGCCGATCCGAACCATGAGGCAATTGGCCGGATGGGCGCAAATTTCCGGATCGTCGGTCGCGAACCATACCATGCCGACCGACTTCATCAGCTTTTCCATCATTTCCCGGTAACCCCAGACCGACAGGCCGCTGCCTTCCAGGTCCCAATGCCAGTAATATTCGGTGGTGTAGACGATGGCATTGTCGAGCTGGCCATGTTCGAAGGCGGCCGCGATCAACGCTTTGCCGAGCCCCATCGAGCGGTAATCGTCCGCCACCTCGATGGCGCCGAGCTCGATCAGGTCGTCCATGCCGCCTTCGTACCACCGTTCCATTTCGTCGGGGTAGTGGAACGTCACGTATCCCGCGACCAGATCGCCTTCCCGGGCCAGCACCACGCGGCCTTCCGGCAGACCCGCGATTTCCACCAAAGCTTCATGCTGGTCCTTGGGACGGCGAAACGCGTCCAATTTAGGATGCAGGGTCATCGTCCGCAGCCGTTCCGGCGGAACCGGACCTTCGACGACGAGCGTACGTCCGTCGCGTTCGATCGTATGGGCAACCTGAATCTTGACGTGCTGCATGCGATCTCCCCATTATCGCGGCCCTGTACCGACGCAAGAAGCGAAGCGCCGAATGCCGCTCGAGTTTGGTGTCATTATACAACAGGCGGGAGAATTTGTCCCTTCGCAGGAGGAAATTCCCCCGGCATACGTGTGCGCCATGCCGTATCGCTATGTTATAATGGCTAATGTCGGAGACGGGATCTTTCGTTCTCCCTGTTTGTAAGCGATTTCGTTAAGACGGAAACCAGACGGGAAGGTGAAGAAGATGACACTGGAACACAACGAGAAACTGGCGCCGGAGGCGGCCGTTTCCAATTTGGGGCCTTACGAGGAAGCGGTGGCGAATTTCCGGTGGGAAGACGTGGAAGCGCAATTCACGTGGTCGCAGACGGGCAAGGTCAACATGGCCCATGAAGCCATCGACCGGCATGTCGCCGCGGGACGCGGTGACAAAATCGCCCTGCACTACAGCGACAATAGCCGCGATGAAAGCTACACCTACGCGGAGATGGCCAAGCAGTCGAACAAGTTCGCCAACGTGCTCCGCGGTCTTGGCATCACCAAAGGCGACAGGGTGTTCATTTTCATGCCTCGGACGCCCGAATTGTACTTCAGCCTGCTTGGCGCGCTGAAAGTGGGTGCCGTCGTCGGTCCCTTGTTCGAAGCGTTTATGGAAACGGCAGTCCGGGACCGCCTGCAGGACAGCGGCGCATCGGCGATCGTCACCACGCCTTCGCTGCTTCCCCGCGTAGACCGTCAACAGCTGCCGGAACTCAAGCACGTCATCGTGTACGGGGAAGGCGTCGAGGAAGGAAACGGCGTCGTCGATTTCGCCAAGGCGATGTCCGGCGCTTCGGACGAAACCGAAATCGAGTGGCTCGATCGGGAAGACGGACTTATCCTCCATTACACGTCCGGATCGACGGGCAAGCCGAAAGGCGTTTTCCACGTCCAGAACGCCATGATCCAGCATTATTACACCGGCCGCATCGTCCTTGACCTCCGGGAAGACGACGTTTACTGGTGCACCGCGGATCCGGGCTGGGTCACGGGGACGTCCTACGGCGTTTTCGCTCCTTGGCTGAACGGCGTCACGAACGTCGTCCGCGGCGGTAGATTCAGCCCGCAGGACTGGTATTCCACCCTCCAAAAATATAAAGTCACCGTATGGTACAGCGCGCCAACCGCGTTCCGCATGCTCATGGGCGCCGGCGAAGACGTCGTCAAACCGTTCGACCTGTCGAGCGTGCGCCACGTTTTGAGCGTAGGCGAGCCGTTGAACCCGGAAGTCGTCCGGTGGGGCTACAAAGTTTACGGCCAGCGCATCCACGATACGTGGTGGATGACGGAAACCGGCGGGCAGCTCATCTGCAACTACCCGAGCATGCCGATCAAACCGGGCTCCATGGGCCGTCCGATTCCCGGCGTTCAAGCCGCGATCATCGACGACCAGGGCAACGAACTGCCTTCGCTCCGGATGGGCAACCTGGCGATCCGCACGCCGTGGCCGTCCATGATGCGCAAAATCTGGAACAACCCGGCCAAATACGAGGAATACTTCCGGATTCCCGGGTGGTACGTGTCCGGAGATTCCGCTTACCGCGACGACGAAGGCTACTTCTGGTTCCAGGGCCGCATCGACGACGTCATCAATACGTCGGGCGAGCGGGTAGGGCCGTTCGAGGTCGAGAGCAAGCTCGTCGAGCACCCGGCGGTCGCCGAAGCCGGCGTCATCGGCAAACCGGATCCGCTGCGCGGCGAAATCATCAAAGCGTTCATTTCCTTGCGCGAAGGCTTCGAGCCGTCCGACGAGCTGAAAGCCGACATCGCCAAGTTCGTGAAGGAAGGGCTGTCCGCCCACGCGTCTCCGCGCGAGATCGAGTTCAAGGACAAACTGCCCAAAACCCGCAGCGGCAAAATCATGAGACGCGTCCTCAAGGCTTGGGAGCTGAACTTGCCGACGGGAGACCTGTCCACGATCGAAGATTAAACTTTCGCGTCCATTCTAGCGCAATAAAAAATCCCCTTAAGCGTTCGCCGCTTAAGGGGATTTCTTTTTCTGATTTAGCCGCCCGTCTTCGCCTGGACCGTCGCGGACGGGTTGGACTCGCCATTTCCGTTGATCGCCGAGATCCGGTACCAGCCGTTGCTGAGCGGCGATACGTACTCGAAACGGTTTTTCTCCGACGTGCCGAGCAGCTTGTATTTGCCGCGCTCGTTCGCCGCGAACCAGACTTGGTAGGACGTGACGCCTTCATCCGGAGAATTTTCCTGCCAAGTCAGCGTGACTCCGATGTCCGAGGCCTCGGCTTTCAGTCCGGTCGGAGCGGAGGGGACGGACGCGCCGCCGCTGCCGCCGCTGCCGTTATCTCCGCTGCCCGGATCGAGGATCGAGCCGGGATCATCGGAATTCTGACCGACGCCGTCCCCCGGGGACGGGAAGTTCGGATCCGAACCGGTGACGGAGCCGTCCGTCGAAACGACCGAGCTTCGCGGCGATTCGTTGCCGCTGACGTCCACCGCGGTAACGTAGTAGCTGTAAACCGCGCCGCCGGCTCCGGTGTTGACGAATCTTGCCGGCTCGCCGGTCAGGATGGAATTTTCCACTTTCTGATAATTGGTGCCGTCGGAAGAGCGGTACAGCCGGTATCCGACGACGTCCTCGGTCGCGACCGGCGCGAACGATACCTGTACCGTCGTTCCAACCGTTTCGGCCGACACTTCGGACGGAGCGGGTGGCGCCTTGCCGTCGTCGACGCGCGGGTCGGGCTTGCCGGGCGCGCTGTTGGCCGCGTCTGCCGGTAAATAGAAGGAGAGAGGCTTCGCATTCGTCGTTTTCCCCAGCGCCGCCTTGATTTCTTCCATCAGCACGTCCAGCGGGCGCTCGCGTTTTACCATCACGGCTTCGCGGAGCATGTCTTCCGGCGTCTCCGGCAGCGGCACGTAATTGACCCCGTTATAGGAAATATATTTCATTTTGACGAGCGCGTCGTCTTCTTCGGTCGGGATGAACTTGCGGTTGAATATATCCGTTACGAGCTTGCCGGCTTCCTTCGTCAGCTCCGTCGGCAGTTTGCCGCTGACGCTGGACACGGTCATCGACACGATGCCGTCCGGTTTCGCGAACTCCTTGGTCTTGAACATGTCCGGCTTGGCGTCCGTGATCGTATTCATGACTTTGCTCCAGATCAGCTTGGCGCGGTTGCGGCCTTCCGGCGACAACTCGTGGATCTGCTTCTCGTAGCCGACCCATACGCCGAGCGTGACGTCCGGAGTGAAGCCTTCGAACCACACGTCCCCGTAATTTTGCGTCGTGCCCGTTTTGCCGGCGATCGGGATTTTGCCGTAGTTTTTGAAATTGGCCTTCACCAGCGCGCCGCTGCCGTTCGAGACCACGGTCTTCAGCATATCCGTCATGATGTAAGCCGACTGTTCGCTGACGATCCGCTTCGGTTCGGACTTGTGCGCGTAGACGGGCTGTCCGTCCGAAGTCGTGATGCTCTCGATCAAATAAGCGTCGTTGAACACGCCTTTATTCGCGATGGTCCCGTAGGCGTTGGTAAGCTCCTCGACGGAGACGCCGTAGCTGAGACCGCCGATAACCCCGGTTTGCGCATGGTTGTCGATCTCGGTCAGCGTCGTAATGCCCATCGACTTGGCGAACTTCCAAGCTTCGGGGATCGTCACCTTGTCCAGGAAGATCTTCAGGGCTGGCAGGTTCAGCGATTGGTTGAGCGCGTATCGCGCGGTAACGAGGCCCGCGTATTTGTTGTTGACGTTTTTCGGAATATGCTTGGAGCTTCCGCGGTCGTTCAGAATGATCGGTGCGTCGTCGATGACGGAAGCGGGCGAAATGAGCCCTTTATCGATCGCCGGCAAATAAGCGGCGATCGGCTTCATGGCGGAGCCTGGCTGGCGCGTCATCTGGGTAGCGAAGTTCATCTGCTCCAGATGGAAATCGCGTCCTTCGATCATCCCGAGTATCGCGCCGGTTTTGTGGTCCAGCATGACGGCCGCGGTCTGCTCGACGCCCTTCACCTTGTTGTCGGGCGAGAAGTTTTTCGGATCCTCGGCGATGTCGTGCATCAGATCGTAAATTTTCTTGTCGATCGTGGTGGTGATTTTGTAGCCGCCGCGCAGCAGCTGCTGGCGCGCATCTTCGACGAGCGAGGCGTTTTCTTTTTTCTTCAGGTCCGCCTGCGTCAAATTCGGGTTTTGCGCGAGCACGAACTGCTCCGAAGCTTGGCGTTCGACTTCCAGCATCAAGTAAGGATACGTGTTGTAAGCCTTTTCGACCGGCTTCGCCAAAGATCCGTAAATATCGAAATCGAGCGCTTCCTGGTACTCGGCTTGGGTGATTTTGTTTTCCTCCAGCATCCGGCGAAGCACGAGCTTCTGCCGTTCCATGGCCCGCTTGAAGTTCGTTTCCCTGAATTCTCCTTTGCTGGAGAAGGCGGAATACAGCGAAGGCAGCTGTGGAACGCCGGCCAGGTAGGCCGCTTGGGCGATATTCAGCTTATTCAGGTCGTCGACTCCGAAAATGCCTTTGGCGGCGGCCTTGATTCCATACAGGTTATAACCGGAAGAGCCGTTGCCGTACGGGATTTTGTTGAGGTAGGCGGTAATGATTTCTTCCTTGCTCAGAAAACGCTCCAGCCGAAGCGACAGGAAAATTTCCTTCGCCTTGCGGCTCTGCGTCTGGTCCAGGCTCAGGAACACGCGGCGGGCCACCTGCTGGGTGATCGTGCTGCCCCCGGTCTGGACGCTTTCGTTCAGCAGTTGCTGTTTTACCGCCCGCAGCAGGCCGTTCGTATCGATGCCGACGTGCTGGAAAAAGTTTTTGTCCTCGATCGAAACGACGGCGTCGAGGATCGGTTTGGGGATTTCGTCGTATGTAATGGGCCGGCGGTCTTCTTCGGTGCGAAGCTGGCCGACGAGCGAGCCGTCGCGGAAATATACGAAACCGGTCTGGGCGTTTTCGCTGATTTTCTCCTCGATCAATTGACGGCTGCGGATGGGATCGTCTTTGACGAGCGAAGCCACGTAGCCTGCGACCGCGCCGGCGGCAGTCAGCCCGGCAAGGACGCCGAACAGCACCAGCCACAGGAACGTAAAGCCGGCGATTTTGCCCGCGACGATGAAACCTTGGCCTTTACGCCTAGGCGGGGACGGATTTTGCGCGGGTTGTTTCGATTGATCCATGATGAGGCCTCCTTAAGCAATCAGAAATAATTATAGCACATAATGGTTATCGTTGACTTCCACCAAAAGTCGGCCCGTCGCGGTTGTTGACACGTCGAGTCGAACATGATATAACGTGTATCAACACATGCAAACCAAGCGACGATGGGAAACCAGTAGCGTTCGGAATCCACGTTCCAGAGAACCGGCGGTCGGTGCAAGCCGGTACGTGAACGGACGCGAATTACGTCCCGGAGCTTCTTCGTCCGAAACCGCCCGACGGCGGAAGGAGAAGACGGCAATCGGCCGATATCCGATACGAGTGGAACGGACGGCGCTTTCGGCCGGCGTTCAACAAGGGTGGTACCGCGATCATTCGCCCCTGCTTCGGCAGGGGCATTTTTATTTTCAAGCAAGGTTCCAAAATCCGAATGAGGTGATGAGAATGTCGACTACGCTCAAAAACGTGACTCCGCAAGATATCCTGGACGATTTGGAATACCGGGGATTGGTTTACCAGGTCGCGAACCGCGACAACTTGAGCAAAAAACTGAGCTCCGAGCGCGTCGTGCTCTACTGCGGCTTCGACCCGACCGCCGACAGCCTGCATATCGGCAGCTTGCTGCCCATCCTGACGCTCCGCCGGTTCCAGAACGGCGGCCATGTCCCGATCGCGCTCGTCGGGGGAGGCACCGGCCTCATCGGCGACCCGAGCGGCCGCTCGACCGAACGTTCGCTGAACGGACCGGAAACCGTCGCCGCTTGGACCGACAGCCTGAAACGCCAGCTGTCCCGGTTCCTCGATTTCGACGCCGAGCCGAACGCGGCGAAGCTGGTCAGCAACTACGATTGGCTTGCGGAGCTCGACCTGATCACGTTCCTGCGGGACGTCGGCAAAAACTTCACGGTCAACTACATGCTGGCCAAAGACTCCGTCGACTCGAGAATGTCGCAGGGCATCTCCTTTACGGAATTCAGCTACATGATCCTGCAGGCGTACGATTTCCACAAGCTGCATGCCGATCACGGCTGCTCCTTGCAAATCGGGGGCAGCGATCAGTGGGGCAACATTACCGCCGGCTTGGACCTGATCGGCAAAATGGGCGGAGAAGGCGACGCTTACGGCATGACGATGCCGCTCGTCACCAAAAGTGACGGCAAAAAGTTCGGCAAATCGGAGTCGGGCGCCGTATGGCTCGACCGGAACAAAACGACCGCTTACCAGTTCTACCAGTTCTGGATCAACACCGACGACGCGGACGTCGTGAAGTTCTTGAAATACTTCACCTTCCTGTCCCGCGAGGAAATCGAGGCGCTGGAGGAAGAGCTGAAGGCGAATCCGGAACAACGCGTCGCCCAGAAGACGCTGGCCCGGGAAGTGACGCGGCTCGTCCATGGCCAAGAAGCCGTGGAAACGGCGGAGAAAGTGACGGTATCCCTGTTCTCTGGGGATGTGTCGAACCTCGGTGAAGACGAATTGGTCGAGGCGATGAAGGACATGGCGAGCGCGAAGATCGAGCAAGAGGGAGACGTGCCGCTGATCGATCTGCTCGTCGCGTGCGGCTTGGCGCCTTCCAAAAGGCAAGCGCGTCAGGACATCGAGAGCGGGGCCGTCTACGTGAACGGCGTCAAACAATCCGGCATCGACACCGTGATCGGCGCCGATCAACGGTTGTTCGGCAAGTACGCCGTCCTTCGCCGGGGCAAAAAGAATTACGCCGGCATCACGTTCGCCTGATCGCCCTCGTTCGGCGCGAGCGCACGAACGCCGCCTGTCTCCCTAAGGAGAAGGCGGCGTTTTGGCGTTTTTCCGGAATTCGCCGGGCGAGCACCCGGTCCACTTCTTGAAGACTTTGCTGAAATATTTTTCGTCCTGGAAGCCGACCATTTCGGCCACGCGCGAGATTTTGAACTGCGGGTTCAGCAGCAGCTCCCGGGCCCGCTCGACCCGCACTCGCGCGATGAAATCGGTCAGGTTCTCATTCATTTCCTGCTTGAACTTACGCGAAATGTATTCCCGGCTTAAGTAAAACCGGTTGGCGATGTCCTGCAGCGACAAGTCCTCGAACGCGAATTGCTCGACGTAAGCGGCGATGCTTTTCATCGTGCTGCCATCGCCATGTCCGTGCCGGGGCAGCCTTTCGGCCAGCTCGCAGGTTTCCAGCAGAAATCGTTCCTTCCAGGCGGCCAAAGCGAACGTACCGTCCTCCTCCAGCACGGGTGGAAAACCGTCTTCTCCGTTTTCCTCGGCTTCGCCCGAAGGCAAACCGGCTTGCTGCCGCCATATGGACAGGGCAAGGCGGAATTCCCGCCACCATACGCGAAGCTGCTCGAGCGTTCGGGTTTGCGCGCCCTCCAGCACCGTGAACCAGGGCTCCAGCGCGGCTTGGACCTGTTCGCGGGAACCGCTTTGGACGGCGAACCGGATCCGTTCCTCGTACCGGTAGAAAAATTCGCCGACCGGTTCCGTCTCTTGGCCGGCCTCGAACATCCGGACGCCGGAGCCGACCGGGCTGACCGGCGAATGGCGAAGCGCCGCGCGCGCCTGCCGGTACGAGGTTTGCAGCTTGCCTGGGAAGGCGGCGGGGGCGCCGAGCCCGAAGGGGAACCGGACTTTCAGCGAGCGGGCGATCGCATCACCGAGCTCCTTCAGGAGGGTTTCCGCCGTGACGGCGGCTCCCCAAAGAATAAGGACGATTTCGTTCTCTTCTTCGCGGTTGCGGAACGCATACCCGGCGTCGCGTCCTCGGAGAATTTCGTTGCACACGTTCGTGACGCTGAAGAAGAGGAGATCCCAGCCGGCCGCGAACTTCCTTCGGATGCTGGAGGGCGCGAAGTCCAAGCTCAGCACCGCCGCCCGGGCGGTATTCACCGGGCCGGGCAGGGAAAATTCCTGCCGCAGCGTTTCGCGGACGGACGGGTCGTCCTTCGTTTCCAGAAGCAGCGAGTTGAAATATTGATCCCGGTACACCGGCTTCAAGCGGTGGATCTCCATCGACCGGCTCAAGTCCCGGTTCCGGGCCTCTTCATCCGCCCGCCAGCCGTCGACCGCTTTCCCGACCGCGGCGTTCAGCTGGTCGGGGTCGATCGGCTTCAGGATGTAGTCGATGCCTCCGTATTTCACCGCGTGGCGGACAAACGAGAAATCTTCGTGGCCGCTTATGACGATCATTTTGCTGCCGGGAACTTCTTTCGCGATCCATTCCATCAGTTCCATGCCGCCCAGCCGGGGCATCATCATGTCCGTGAACACGATGGCCGGCCGCTCCCGCTCGATGGTCTCCATGGCCGCCAGGCCGTCCGAAGCTTCCAGCACCGTCCCGATGCCGTACGACTCCCAGGGCACCAGCAGGCGGATCGCTTCCCGGACGTGTTTCTCGTCGTCAATGATCAGAGCTTTCATGCGCGGTTTCCTCCTTGTCGAGCGGGATTTCCAAACGGATTTCCAATCCGTTCGGCTCTCTGGCCGAGAGCTTCATCGATGCGTCCTCGTGAAAATGGAGGCGAAGCCGCGAGATCACGTTGGCCAGTCCGATGCCGCCGCCGTCCGGACCGGCACCTGGAGACTCGCCCGCCTCGATCGACCGGTTTAACGCTTCAAGCGCTTCCGGTTCCATTCCCTTGCCGTTGTCTTCGATCCGGATGAGCAGGCGGTCCGCATCGAGCCGGCAAGCGACCGAGAGCCAAGCGGGTTGCCCTTCCGCAGGCACGAAGCCGTGCTTGAAAAAATTTTCGGCGAGCGGCTGCAGGATCATTTTAGGGACTTGGAGGGTCCGTGCAGCCGGGTCGACGTCCAGCTCCACCTCGAGCGAAGCGTCGAACCTTTGTTTTTGCAAATCCAGGTAAGCCGATAAATAGTCCAGTTCCTTGTCGAGCGTGACGACCGACTCGTCCGTGTTCATGCTGTAACGCATCATTTTCCCGAGTGACGTGATCAGGGAGTAGATTTGCTGGTCTTTATGCTGCAAAGCGACCGTTCCGACCGATTGCAGGGAATTGTACAGGAAATGCGGATTGACCTGCGCCTGAAGCGCTTTCAGCTGGTTCGTCTTGTTCGCGAGTTCGAGCCGGTACTCCTTGAGGATCAGGTTGTTGATCGTCTGCATCATCGAGCGGAAACGCCGCGCCAGCACGCCGATTTCGTCCTGGGAACGGATGTCGATGTCGACGTTCAGGTTGCCCCGTTCGATTTGGTTCACGTATCCGATCAGCCGCAGCAGCGGTTTCGTGAACAGGAGCGACACGAGCAGCGTAGCGGCGACCGCCACCGTTAAGAACCCCGCCGCCACCCAGACGTTGATGCGGGCGATGCCGTCCGCCGCCGAATACAGGTGGCTGTCGGGCGTCAGCTTGACCAGGTACCAGTCCATGAAGGGCGTCACGGCGCGGTCATAGAAAACATGGCCCGAGAATCGGCCGTCGCTCCAGGCGAAATGTCCGCCTTCCGCGTCCTTCCGGTTGTCGGAGAGGATGAAAGGCAGCCATGATGCCGTTTCCAGGCGTCCCGTCGCATCCGGATCGGAGGAAAGCACGATGTTCTTTTTGGCATCCACGATCATGAACTTTTCTTTTCCGTCGTCATAAAGCTGCCGGGTCAAGTCCTTCAGCACGTTCAGCCGGACATCGATCGCGAGCTCCGCCATCAATTCGTCGCTGGGCGCGCGGAAAATCGGCCGGTGCAGCGTGAACACCATCTCCCGGGTGCCGGCGGACATGCTGACCACGCCGAACGTGCTGCCGAGGTGGGAGGGTTCGATGAACGTTTTGGTAAGCGCTCCCGAAAACGTCAGCGAAGCGTCGTTTTCGAGTTTGATGCTGTCGTTCTTCAGGATATACGTCACTTTCTGTTTGACGACGTGCAGCCGGACCTGGTTGAACTCGCTGACGCTCTGATAGATGTTGTACAAGTGGTCTTTGAGCAGATTGCGGTTGGCGATGACGTCGGACAGGTCGTTCGGGAATACCTCGTCCTCCATGTTGTGCTCGAGGATGTAATAGAGCGAGCGGGGGACGTTGATAGAGTTGTAGACCGCGAGGGATTTCTGGTTGATGTTGTTGACGTAATTGAGCAGGTTCGTCGTGCCCAGGGACAGCAGCCGGGCGTTCTTCTCGATCGTCTCGTCGGAGATGGAACGTTTGGTCGAGTTGTAGGAGATGACCATCGAAGAGGCGATCGGCAGAATCGTCGCGAGAAGGAGCAGCAGCATCAGCTTGTTGCGGATCGTGTTGCGGAACGGGGAGTAGGCGGGCATGCCTTCGGGTCTCCTTTGGGCGGTCTCGTCTTCGATACAAACAGTAAGCGATAACCGGTGCGCAGGTCAATATATTCCACTTTTTTTATCATTTCCTTCGGTAGTTGCAAGGAGGGGAGCCCCTTTATACTAGCTTCGAGGGAATGTGATCGCTTGAATACGTCCCACCGTTGACAGAAAGAAGGGAAGTCCCGATGCGAAAAAATCCGAAAAGGTGGAGCGAGTGGCTGCAGCAAACCGTATTCGTAGGACCCGGTCTCGTCTTTTTCCTGCTGATCGTGGTCGCGCCGTTTTTCATGGGGTTTTATTACACCTTTACCGAGTGGAACGGCCTTGATCCGGCGAATGCCAAATGGACGGGCCTGAACAATTTGCAATGGGTGTTTACGGACGACAGCCGCTTCTGGTTGTCGTTCTGGTTCACGACCCGCTTTATGATCGTCTCCGTCGTCCTCACGAACGCCGCGGCTTTCACGCTTGCCCTGATGCTGAACCGGAGACTCAAAACGCGGAACGTCTTGCGCACCGTGTTTTTCCTCCCGAACGTGATCGGCGGCCTTTTGCTCGGCTATATCTGGTATTTCATCTTCGTCCGCGGCTTCGGCACGCTCGGCGAGAAGACGGGATTCGGCTGGTTTGAACTGTCTTGGCTGGGCACGCCGAACACGGCTTTCTGGGGCATCGTCATCGTGTTCGTCTGGCAAACCGCGGGCTACATGATGATCATTTACATCGCCGCGCTCGTCGGCGTGCCGAAAGAACTTCTTGAAGCGGCCAAAATCGACGGAGCGAGCCGGGGACAGGTACTGCGGAGCGTCATCGTTCCGCTGATCATGCCGGCCATCACGGTTTGCCTGTTCCTCACTTCGTCCAACGCCTTCAAAATGTTCGACCTGAACCTCTCGCTAACCAGCGGGGGACCGGGCTACGCTTCGGAGTCGATCGCGCTGAACATCTACCGGGAAGGCCTGGTCAACAACCGGTACGGGCTCGGCACCGCCAAAGCGATGATTTTCTTCATCGCCGTCGCCGCGATCACCGTCACGCAGGTCCTGATCACCAAGAAACGGGAGGTAGAAGCCTGACATGCCCGAAAGAAACCGATATTCCGCCGGGCTTCTGGCCGTCGAAGCCGCCGGGATCCTGCTGGCTTTGCTGTTTTTGTCCCCGTTTTATTTCCTGATCGTGAACTCGTTCAAAAGCTTGGGAGACATCTTGAGGAACGCCGCCGCCCTGCCGGCCGAATGGGGGCTGGACAACTTCCGGAAAGCGTGGACGGCGATCGACTTTCCGACCGTTTTCCTGCATTCCCTGGCGGTGACGGGGCTCAGCGTCATCGGCCTCGTGATCGTCAGTTCGATGACGGCTTACCGGATCGTCCGAAGGCCGACTCGGTTTAACCGGCTGTTGTTCACCGCGTTCGTCGCGGCGATGATCATTCCCTTCCAATCGGTCATGCTGCCGCTGATGCGGATCACTTCGGTGTTCGAACTGAGAGGGGAACTGTACGGCATCGTCATCTGCTATCTGGGATTCGGGATCTCGCTTTCGATGTTCCTGTTCCACGGCTTCATCAAAACCGTGCCGCAGGAAATCGAAGAAGCGGCCGTCGTGGACGGGTGCTCGCCTTACGGCGTCTACTGGCGAATCGTGTTCCCGCTGCTCAAGCCGATCGTCGTGACCGTCGTCATCCTGAACGTGCTTTGGATTTGGAACGATTATTTGCTTCCCGTGCTCGTCGTCAACGCCAAATTCACGACGATCCCGCTTGCCATCCAGAAGTTTTTCGGCCAGTATTTGCGCAAATGGGACATGGCGATGGCGGCGTTGACGTTAAGCACGATCCCGATCGTGGCGTTTTTCCTGCTCTTGCAGAAGCACATTGTCGAAGGCATTACCGCCGGATCCGTGAAAGGGTAATATTCCATCTACACCGATCGAAATAATCAAGATTTTACACCTGATTGTTCAATATTCTCGGTGTCGGAATAAAACGTTTCCAACTTACAATGACACTGTAATTACGAATCCATTTGGGAGGTCCACGAATGAAAAAGAAGCTTTCCTTTCTCGTCCTGACCGCGATGCTCATGCTGTCCGTGCTTAGCGCATGCGGCAAGAGCGGCGGCAACAACGAGGCTGCCGGCAGCAGTCCTGCCGCATCTCCGAGCGAATCCGCATCGGCGTCCCCGAGCGCTTCGGCGACAACCCCCGCGCCGAAGAAAGACGTCACGATCAAGATTTTCCAATTCAAGGTCGAAATCGCCGACGCGCTTCAGAAGCTGGCGGACGAGTACGAGAAAGAAACCGGCGTGAAGGTCGTCGTGGAGACGCACGGCGGCGGCGAGGATTACAACGCGCTGCTGAAGGCGACGCTGGCGGCAGGCGAAGAGCCGGAAATTTTCAACTCCGGCGGATGGGCGGGCATCGTTCCTTACATGGACCGCGCGGCCGATCTGTCGAACGAGCCGTGGGCAAAGGATCTGGTCCCCGCGACGGTCGCCCAGATCACGAAGGACGGCAAGCTGCTCGGCATGCCGATGAACATGGAAGCTTACGGCTTCACGTATAACAAAGACCTGTTCGCCAAAGCCGGCATCACCGAGCTGCCGCAAACGCTGGACCAGCTCGAAGAAACGGCCAAGAAGCTCAAAGCGGCGAAGATCACGCCTTGGGAGCTGACGAACGAGTGGTGGTCGATGGGCATCCATACGCTCAACATCGCGCTCGCCAATCAACCGGACCCGGCGGCGTGGATCGAAGACGTCAAAGCCGGCAAGAAAACGTTCAAGGACGATCCGGTCATGAAGCAGTGGCTGCGCCTCGTGGACATTATGTTCGCCAATGGGCAGGACAAACCGCTGACGACGGACTACAACACGCAGGTGGCGGAATTCGCGGCCGGCAAAGGCGCGATGGTCCAACACGGCAACTGGATCCAAGGCATGGTCGACGAAGTCGACAAGAACTTGAACCTCGGCATGATGCCGGTTCCGCTCGGCGATAAGCCTTACATCTTCGCCGGCGTTCCGAACAACTGGATCGTGAACAGCAAGTCCGCCCATCCGGAAGAGGCGAAAGCCTTTCTGAACTGGATGGTCACCTCAGAGGTGGGCAAGAAATACATCGCGACCGAATTCAAATTCGTGCCGGCGCTCACGACGATCGCCCCCAATCCGGAAGCCGTCGGCAAAATCGGAGGAGACTTCGCGACGTTCAGCACGCAGCATCCGGACCAGATCAAAGACTGGAACTGGGACCGTTTCCCGGACGGCATCACGCAGCAATGGGGCTCCGCCATGCAGGAATACCTCGGCAAGCGGATCACCGGCGACCAGCTGCTCGAGAAGTTCGACAAAGCCGTGAAAGACATCATGAAGAAATAAAAAAAGAGACCGAAGCGGTCCCCAAGCGTCCCCCTCGCTTGGGGACCGTTTTTCCTCTATATAATGTAAGAATTATTTCTCAACGATGGCTTCGGCTTCGATTTCCACGAGAAGGCGCGGGTCGATGAGCGCCTTGACCTCGATCATGCTGGCGGCGGGCTGGATTTCGCGAAAAAACTCTCCATGCGCTCTGCCGATTTCTTCCCATCGGGAGATATCGGTCACGAACATTCTGGTCCGGACGACGTCCGACAATTCCGCTCCCAGCTCCCGCAGCGCCTTTTCGATCGTTTGCAGGACGAATTTCGTCTGTTCGTAAGGATCGCCGTCTCCGACGATTTCTCCGTCTTTCATGGCGGTCGTTCCCGCGACCTCGATTCGGTCGCCGACGCGCACGGCCCTGCAATAGCCTACGACGGGCTCCCAAGGGGAGCCGGTGAAAACCCGCTGTCTCGTCATCCTCAATATCTCCTTCTCCTGGAAGGCTCGATTTCCCCCATTATAGCAGGGAGAGCAGGAGGGTCCAGAGGGAAAACGAAAAAAGCACCGTCCGAAGACGGTGCTTTCGCGATCCTGCCAGGCAGGAAAGAGATTAACGGGAGTAGAACTCGACGATTTGCTTCTCGTCGATGTCTTGGGACAGCTCGTCGCGGCTAGGCAGGCGAACGTACTTGCCTTCCATGGCGGCGGCGTTGTAGTCGAGGTAAGTCGGCAGGTGATGGCGGGCTTCGCTCGCCTCTTTGATCGACTTCAGGCTGCGGCTGCGCTCACGCAGGCCGATGACGTCGCCCGGTTGAACCGTGTAGGAAGCGATGTCGACTTTCTTGCCGTTGACCGTTACGTGGCCGTGGGACACGAGCTGACGGGAACCGTAGCGGGTGTTGGCCCAGCCCAGGCGGTAAACCAGGTTGTCGAGGCGGCTTTCCAGCAGGAACATGAAGTTCTCGCCGGCGATGCCTTTCAGCTTGGTCGCGCGGTCGAACAGGTTGCGGAATTGCTTTTCGTTCAGTCCGTACATGTGGCGAAGCTTTTGCTTTTCTTGAAGCTGAACGCCGTAACCGCTGATCTTGCGGCGTTGGTTAGCGCCGTGTTGACCCGGTGCGAAAGGGCGTTTCAGTTCTTTGCCGGTGCCGCTGAGGGAAATGCCGAGACGGCGGCTCAATTTAAACTTGGGACCAGTATAGCGGGACATGTTATGCAGACTCCTTTTTCCAAAAGGGAATTTTTGAAAAATGGGGTTTTACTGGTGCCGGATTTCGCCGCAACCGATCGCGATCGGTTTCCGCCGGGAAGTTCAGCCGCTGCCCGCCGGTGGGAGACCCGTGAGGGTGACACAAGTTGAGCCCAATATTCAACAGATATATTATAAGAAATTGAGTATGGATGTCAAGGAAATTTTCCAAGCAGTTTCAGCGAAAGAGGAAGGGCCTGGATAAATTAAGCAAAAAGACCCAACAATCAATCTTTGAACCTAGTGCAAATTTCACGCTTTCATTGTAATATGAAAGGAATGGTATACGCCCATGGAGGTGATGAGGGTTATGGCGGAAAGCAGGCATCATAAGCACCCCGGCGTTTCGGATTCGAGCGGGACGCCGAATCCCGGCAACCTTCTTCAATTGCCCCCATGGCTCCAAAATCAGGAACTGACCGATTCGGATCTTCCTTATATACACGAAATGCTGGCGGACAGTCTGTCCGATTGGTTCGAACAGGCGGACGGCTTTCCCTGGCTGACCGGATTGTTTCTCGTCTACCATGCGGACGGAACCTGCGCGGCGATGCGGAGCGGCCTCGAAGACGGCGCCTTCCAATCGCGCGCCGGCTTGGCCGGCCAACCCATGCCCGCGGCCGTTTCCGCGGCCTTGAAATCCTGCCGCCCGGCTTTGTCCCGCGCGGACGAACGGGACGCCGTTTCCCTGCGATCGTGGGATTCCGTCGCCGTGCCGGTCTTCACCCGCGCCTCCGGAACGGTTTGCGCGGTTTTGGCGTGCCTGCTGCCCGGCGGCACGGCCCAAGCCGACGACTTGAAGCTGCTCCAGTCTGCGGCCCTTCATTACCGAGGGTGCCTGTACCGCCGGTTCGAGCACCTGTTCGTGGCCGGCTTCTTGAGGGAGCAAAGAAGCGTCCAACGGGAGGAAAAACGGCGCGAGATCCTGTTCGAGGTACTGCGCAGGCTGAACGACCACATGGAAGTGGAGCAGGTGCTGTCCGAGCTGCTGGCTTCCCTGGAGCGGCTGTATCCCTCCTCCCGGGCGGACCTCTTTTTATCCCAAGATTACAGCAGCATGAACGATAAGGTGAAACCGCTTGCCTTTCATCAGAGCGGAATGGAACTGTGCCGGCAGGCGTTTCTCGACGGCACGATGCGCGACCAGCGCCTCGAAGGCTGGCGCCGCCTGGCGGTACCGCTTGCGGGCAAGCAAGGCGTTTACGGCGTTCTCCGCCTGGACGTGCCGGAGTCCGATTTCGACGGGGCGGACAGCCGCTTGCTTTCCATGCTGGCGGGCTCCGCCGGCGCCGCCTTCGAGAAAGCGAAGCTTCACGAGCAGGCCAACATCCTCGTCGGGGAACTTCGTTTGATCAACGATTTGACCAAAAGGCTCAACAGCAGCCTGAAGCTATCCGATACCATCCAGTTCGCCTCCGCGGAGCTGCTCCGGATCTTCCGGGCGGATTTCTGCTGCATCCTGCAGGTGAACCCGGCCAAAACCGAATTCGTGGCGGTCTCGTCGAACGTGGCGGAGATGATCGGGGAATCCTTCTCGATCGACTACGGCTTCGTCGGGGTCATGTGGAGCACGAAGGAGCCGATCATCCTCTCGGACTACTCGTCCGCGGCGCCGGTTCCCTCCAAGCTGATGTCCGTTACGGATTCGCGCTCGCTGCTCGCTTCGCCGCTCGTCCTGAACGGGGAAGTCATCGGCGCCGTCATGATCAGCCACCGCGAGCCGAACCATTTTTCCTACGACAATTACAAGCTGCTTCAAGTGCTGTCGACGCACCTCGGTCTGGCCGTATCGAACGCCAGCCTGCACGCGGAAGTGCGCCGGATGGTCATCACGGACAATCTGACCGGACTGTTCGCGCGGCATTACCTGAACGAACGCATCCTGCGGAGGCAGAAGAGGAACGACTGCGGCTCGCTGATCCTGGTCGACATCGACCATTTCAAACGCGTCAACGATACTTACGGGCATCAGGTCGGAGACGAAATCCTCAAGCAGGTGAGCGGCATCGTCCAGAGCTCCATCCGGGACGGCGACATCGCCGCGCGATGGGGGGGCGAGGAACTGGCCATCTATTTGCCGGAAGTCGGTTACGACATTACGGGCAAAGTCGCCGAAAGGATCCGCAAACGGGTGGAGAGCGAGACCGAGCCGCAAGTGACCGTATCCTGCGGCATGTCGCAATGGCATTCGACCGACGAGAAGATCAGCGTGGAATCCTTGTTTTACCGGGCGGACATGGCTCTGTATGAAGCCAAACGCCTGGGACGCAACCGCGTCGAGATCGGCTGACGAAGCCGCATGAACCTAAGTGAATGGGGAAAGCCTACCCGCATAAGGAAGGGAGGCTTTTTCATGTTGCGCAGGTTTTATTTGGCGTCCGCCGCCCTGCTGGGTTTGTCCTGCCTCTCGGGCTGTATGGGTTACGGGAACCAAGTGCCGGCGGATAAAGCGTTCGCCATGTCCGCTTCCGCGCTGGCCGGGAGCGAAAGCTACGGATTCGCGGGCGAAGTCGCGATCTATGACCCCAGCGGCACCGTGGCGAATCAGTCCCGGTATCAAGGAGAAGTCACCGGACACGGGAACCTGAACCTTAAATGGTCGGGCGGGCAGGTTCTCCGGGCCAAAGCCGCGGAGGAGGGGCCGTCAACCTTTCACCCGATGGAGCTTCTCAAAGCGATCCAGAGCGGCGGGGCGAAAGCCGAGTACGATACGCAGCAGGCCGCAAATGGGGCCGGTGACGTCAGGCTGCGGCTCACCTTGGTTCCCGAGACGGCCAGAAACCAAATCGCGAATTCCTTGAAGGAAGAGCTGGACCGTTTGCGGACCGATCTCAAGGGACGCAAGCTGACCGCGGAGCAGAAGAAACGGGCGGAGGACCTGCTCACGCACGCCGATTCGCGATTGGACGCGGCGCTTGCGACGCTGAAAGTACAGACGGTCTGCTTATGGACCGCCGATCCGAAGACGTGGTTTCCCCGCCAAATGACCGAACAGACTCAGCTCGCTTATACGTGGAACGGAAAACCCTACAGCGAGAAGCGGGTTTCCGTCACCGATTTCCTCCCGGCAGGGCGGAGTGTTACAATGGGGAAGAATGCTCATCGAATTCCATGATAATGGCTCAAGGAGGAAGTATTCTATGCGAGATCCGCGTTTGCAGCGGCTGGCCGCGAATTTGGTCGGATATTCCATCGACGTTCAGCCGGGCGAAAACGTATTGGTCGAAATGATCGGTTCCGAAAGGGAACTGCTGAAATGCATCATCGAAGAAATCGCGCAGCGGGGAGGACGGCCGTTCGTCGAGCTGACGGACCGTTCCGTGGAACGGAGCTTGCTCCGCAACGCCACCACCGAAATGATCGAAACCTGGGCGTCCTTCGATTTGGAACGGATGAAAAAGATGCAAGGCTACATAGGGATCCGCGCCGGCGAAAACATCAACGAGCTTGCGGACGTGCCTTCGGACTCTTATAAGCTCTATGACCGCTTGTACCGCCATCCGATCCACAGCGAACAGCGCGTGAAGAAAACGAAGTGGGTCGTGCTGCGTTATCCGAACGCTTCGATGGCCCAATCGGCCAACATGTCCACGGAAGCGTTCGAGGATTTCTATTTCGACGTGTGCAACCTCGATTATGCCAAGATGAGGCGCGCCATGGACCCGCTGGAGCAGCTCATGAACAACACGGACAAAGTCCGCATCGTCGGTCCCGGCACGGACCTGACGTTCTCGATCAAAGGCATCGGAGCCAAAAAATGCGCCGGAGACCGCAACATTCCGGACGGCGAAGTGTTTTCGTGCCCGGTGCGGAATTCCGTCAACGGCACGCTTTCCTACAACACGCCGAGCGTCTATAACGGCTTTACGTTCGAGAACATCCAATTCACGTTCGAAAACGGCAAAATCGTCAAAGCGACCGCCAACGACACCGACCGGATCAACGCGCTTCTCGACACGGACGAAGGCGCCCGCTACATCGGCGAATTCAGCCTCGGCTTCAATCCTTACATCCTGCATCCGATGAAGGATACGCTGTTCGACGAGAAAATCGCCGGAAGCTTGCACTTCACGCCGGGCCAAGCCTACGAGGAAACCGACAACGGCAACCGTTCCTCGGTCCACTGGGATTTGGTGCTCATCCAACGCGAGGACTACGGCGGCGGAGAAATCTACTTCGACGACCGGCTCATCCGCAAAGACGGCATCTTCGTCGTGCCCGAGCTGGAAGGCTTGAACCCGGAAGCGTTGAAATAACGTTTTCCCCCCTTGCATGCCTTCCGCGCGACAATGTATGATGGGGGTTAGAAGGTCATACCTAAAATCTGGAGGGATTCCGATGTCTAACAACGCGGCAATCGTGGAATTGTCCCAAACCGCCAACAAATTTCGCTCTTCGATCGTACTTCAAGCCGAAAACAAGTACATCGACGTCAAAAGCATCCTCGGACTGTTCACCACGTTGGTAGGCGGACATTCCTATGAACTGCACGTTCACGGTCCGGATGCCGAGGAAGCGAAAAGCGCTTTGGCCGAAATTTTCGCGAAGCACAACCTGAACGTGAAAGTCGTGGATTAATCCATTCGGTAACCTGCCCTCCGTCAGACGACGGGGGGTATTTTATTTTGCGCGGAAGGGTGCTGCGGGATCGATCCGGGACGCCCCGTCCTTGTGCTTCGGCCGAATTTCGTCTAATATGAAAGGGATAGCGAAGATAGGAGCAGTTCGGCGCGGGGGGAGTGGAAATGGCTCTGCTGGAAACGGATACGATAGATAACCTGAAGCATAAGGCGCAACGCCTGCTGCAGGAAGATGCCGATAAAATCGAGAAGCTGATCGCCATTCAGATGGAGAATTTGACCACCCGGCAATGTCCGCTTTACGAAGAAGTGCTCGATACGCAGATGTACGGGTTTTCCCGTGCGGTCGACTTCGCGGTGCGGGCGGGACTCCTCGAAGAGGGGACCGGCAAACTGCTGGTCAGCCAGCTGGAACGCAATCTGGCGCTGCTTTACGAAGCCTTGAATCAAAAAATAGAGTAGCTTCCATGAGGAAGCCACTCTATTTTTTTTTGCCCTCGGTCGGTTTGACGTGCGATATTAGACGAAGTAAAAGGCGACGCCCAGAATGGCGTATACGATGAGGAGCAATTTGCCTTCGTACCAGGTCGTCGATCCGTCCCGGGAGATGGAGGTGGCGATTAGCACCGACACCCCGATCGCGGCAAGCTCGATCGTGGAGAAGATCAGGTTCATGTGCTGCTCGAACAGCAAGCTGACGAACACGAGCACCGGAGCGACGAACAAAGCGATCTGGAGACTGCTGCCGACCGCGATTTCGACGGCGGCGCCCATTTTGTTTTTGAGCGCCAGCATGATGGCGGCGCTGTGTTCCGCGGCGTTGCCGATGATGGCGACGACGAAGGCGCCGACGAACAGCTCGGACATGCCGAAACGCGCCGTGAACACGTGCAGGGTATGCACGAGCCATTCGCTCACGAACGCGACCATGACGGTCGCCAGGGTCAGGTACAGGATCGATCTGCCTTTGGACCAAGCCGCCTCTTCGCCATGGTCCGCCTGCGTGTCCACATGGTCCTCCAGCAGGTCTTTATGCGTGACCATGGAATAGATCAGCCAGCCTGCATAGGCCAGGATCAGGAAGGCTGCGACGACAACGCTGAGCGTCAGCGTCTCCGATTCCGGGAAGTTTTCGGTTTTCACGAACACCGCGGGAACGAACAAGGCGATGATGCCCAGCAGCATCAGCGAGGCGTTCTGTCCGGCCAGGTGCACGTTGAACTTCTGTTCTTTGAATTTCAGACCGCCGGCTAAGGCGCTCGCGCCGAGGACGAGCAGCAGGTTGCCGATGATCGCGCCCGTCAAGCTGGCTTTCACGACGTCGAACAAACCTTCTTTAATCAGGAAAATCGCGATGATCAGTTCGGCGGCGTTGCCGAAGGTCGCGTTCAGCAGTCCGCCTACGCGCTGTCCGGCGTAATGGGCGACGGACTCGGTCGCTTTTCCGAGGAATCCGGCCACGAAGACGATGGCGGCCGCGGAAAGGATGAATTCGATTTCCGCCCCCCAGTGCATGTAATGGGCGGCGGCGCTGAGCACGAACGTGGCGATCAGCAGGGGAAAAAACAACTTTTTCAAGTCCGGACACCTCGTTGCATTTGACGTCATGACGGCCAAGCCGTCGTTCTTTACTATAGCGAAAACGGAAAGGCAAGTAAATGTTGGGAGGACAATCCGCCTGCGGCGTGCCGCCGCGCCGGTTGCTTTATGGAGGGGTCTTCCATTACAATGATAACAATAACGGTTCGGGAGAGTGGGCTGCCATGACGGAAGAAGTTCTTCAGGAAGGACTTATACGCATATCCGACGACGTCGTCGCTACGATAGCCGGGCTTGCCGCATTGGAAACGCCGGGCGTTGCCGCCATGTCGGGCGGCATTTCCGAAGGGCTCGCCAAGCGGCTCAGCGGACGCAACGCCCAGAAGGGCGTTTCCGTTGAAGTCGGGCAGCTCGAAGCGGCGATCGACCTGAGGATCGTCGTGCATTACGGCATTCCGATCCACGAAGTCGGCCGGAGGCTTCAGGATAACGTGCGCGAAGCCGTCGAGAACATGACCGGCCTGCGCGTCGTCGAGGTCAACGTGAAAATCGAAGGCGTCGCCTTCAAGGACGAAGAGCCCGATGCGGATTCGCAACGGGTGAAATAAGGAACGAATGCAAAAGGCCATCCCCTCGGCATAGTCGCGGGGATGGCCTTTGTCGTGTCTGTGTCACGTTCTGTTGGGGCGCCGATCCTTCTCCTTGGTTCCGACCCGGTTGTATTCCCGGGAGATACTGAGCAGGATGCCCATCGAGAACAAGGTCATCAGCATGGACGAACCTCCGTAGCTGATGAAAGGAAGCGTGACCCCGGTAACGGGGATGGCTCCGCTGACGCCGCCCATGTTGATCAGGGCTTGGATGGAAATCAGGGAAACGATTCCGATGCCGACGAGCGTTCCGTACACATCCGGACACCGAAGCGCCACGATGAGCGCCCGCCAGAGGAAGAGAATGTAGAACAGCAGGAACACCGTCGTGCCGATGAAGCCCAGCTCTTCTGCGATGACCGCGAAGATGAAGTCGTTATAAGCGTAAGGAAGGTAGAACAGCTTTTGGACGCTGTGCCCAAGGCCGGCGCCGGTCAGGCCCCCGTGGCCGAACGCTTCCAGCGAGCGGACCAGGTGGTAGCCCGTGTTTTTTTCGTCCGCCAGCGGGTTCAAAAACGCCGTGAAACGCGCCCCGCGGAAACCGCCGCCCGGATGGGACATCGTATAGATGCTGGCCCCGAGAATGCCGAGTCCGGCCGCAACGCCCACGATCGTGAAGTATTGCTTCAGGTTGGACCCCCCGGCGAAGATGACCGCCGCCGCGCAAAGCATGAGGATCAAGCATGATCCGACGTCAGGCTGCATCAGGATGAGAAGGACGATGACGAAAAGGACGATGAGAACCGGCAGCAAACCGCGTTTGAATTCCCGGAACTTCTCGTCTTTTTTGGTGATGATGGCGGCCAGGTACAGGATGACCGCCAGCTTCGCGAATTCCGTCGGCTGAATGCCGAATCCGCCGATGCCGAGCCAGCTTCGGGCACCGTTGATGTTGTCGGCCACGAACAGGACGACGACCAGCATGCCGATCGTCAGAAACAGGAACGGGGCGAACCACTTTTTGAACTTCTCGTAGTGGACGTTCATCAGCATCAGCATCACGAACGTGCCGAGCCCTGCCCACAGCAGCTGTTTTTTCGTAAAATACAAAGCGTCATTGCCGAACTTGGCGGAAACGACGGTCATGCTGGAGCTCGCGCTGAATACCATGACCAGGCCGAAACCGACGAGCAGCAGCGTCAAGATAAGAAGAAGAAAATCCGGCGACCCACGCTGGCCCGCGGCCGGGGTTTTCATCATGGAATTCCCCTTCTCGTCTTAAGCCAGCAGCTGCTTCAGTTCCTGCGCGCGCTGCGTTGCCGTATTCAAAATCGGCTGCGGAATCGGCGATTCGTAGTCCAGGCCGTGGGGGAACGTCGCGCGTCCGATGTAGACGTGCTCCAATTCGAGGACGGCGTCCGGATTTTCGAGTTTGCCTTCCACGGCGCGCGTGCTGAAGCGCAGGAAGTAATCTTCCCCGCTGGAACGGTCGTGCAGTTTCAAATCATATGTAGCGCGGCGGTATTCCCATTGCCAACGGACGAAACCGAGTTTCTCGGCCGATTCGTCAAGGTGTGCAAGGTCGCTGCGCAGTCCGTTTAAGCCCGTATTTTCGAGTATCATCTGTTTCAAGCTCCTCCTTTGGAACGTCCAAACCAGCTTCGTTTTCACCCTTCATCATAGACGGTTTGACGGGCTTCTGCAACCCTGGCGGCGGGACGAACTTCGAACGTTATTTGACATTTTTTTGATGGAAAGCGTTAAAGCGGCGATGACTCGAGAACCGGATTCTGGTACAATAGCGGAATAGGGTCCGGCCTGAGGGGTCGGCCGACAAGAAGGAGGCGCCCGATCATGAAGGAGAGTATCCTGCAGTCGCTTTATCCCGACATGGTGAAATGGCGCCGGCATTTGCACCAACATCCGGAGCTTTCCTTTCACGAGTTCGAAACGTCGAAAATGATCGGGGACCTGCTCGAATCGTGGGGGCTCGAGGTGCGCCGCGGCGTGGCGGGCACGGGTGTCACCGCGAAGCTGACGGGGGCGCTTCCGGGCCGAAACGTCGCGCTGAGGGCGGATATCGACGCGCTGCCGATCGCCGACGAGAAAGCGTGCGAATATGCGTCGACCGTGCCGGGCGTCATGCACGCCTGCGGGCATGACGCCCATACCGCGCAGCTGCTGGCGGTCGCCCGTTATTACAGCTTGAACCGGGACAAGACGGAGGGCACCCGCCTGTTCCTGTTCCAGCCCGCCGAAGAGACGCTTCCGGGAGGAGCGGTCAGCATGGTTTCGGAAGGCGTGCTGGAGGGGATTGACGCCATCTTCGGCGTTCACCTTTGGTCGCCCCTTCCCTATGGCGTCGTGGCGACGCGTCCGGGTCCGATCATGGCTTGCCCCGACGAATTTGAAGTCGAAATCGTCGGAAGGGGCGGGCACGCCGGCTTGCCTCATGAAAGCGCCGATGCGCTCGTGACGGGCGCCGCGCTCGTGACGGCGCTGCAGACGATCGTCTCGCGCAGCGTCAATCCGCTCGACGCGGCGGTCTTGTCGGTGGGACAGCTCCACGCGGGGACGGCGAACAACGTCATCGCCGAGCGCTGCAGGCTGAGCGGCACCGTGCGGAGCTTCACGCCGGAAACGCGGAGTTTGGTGCGCAGGCGGCTGGAGGAAGTCGTCGCCCATGTTTGCCGAATGCACGGCACGGAGTATCGGTTCCGCTATTTCGAAGGCTATCCTCCGGTCGTGAACGACGAGGCGGAAGCCGCCAGGGTTTTGGCGGTCGCCGCGTCGGCCTTGCCGGATTGCCGGACGGTTGTCAGCGAACGGATCATGGCGGGGGAGGACTTCTCCTATTATCTGAAGGAAAAGCCCGGCTGTTTTATTTTCGTCGGTGCCGGCGCGGAAGACGGTTCCTCGGCGCCGCATCACCATCCGCGGTTCGACGTCGACGAGAGGGCGATGCTGGTCGCCGCGCGCCTGCTGACGGCGGTGGCCGACGACGCGGCATCGACGGTTAGCGGAGCATAATTTCCGCATGGACCGCCCCCGTTTCGGTCACGCTATACCGGAAAGGAGGGACACCATGCGCAAAATTGCGGATGTCATGACCGAGGGCTGCGTGACCGTCACGCCCAAGGACAACATTTACGAGGCGGCAGTGGCCATGAGGGACCACGATATCGGCTTCGTGCCGGTCGTCGAAGGAAAGAAGCTGATCGGCGTCATTACGGACCGCGATTTGGTCATCCGGGGCTACGCCGGAAAGCATTCGGGCTCGACTTCCGTCATGGAGGTGCTGTCGGACGACGTGCAGACCGTTTCCTCGAACCTGTCGGTGGACGAGGCCGTCAGCCTCATGGGGGCCAAGCAAATCCGCAGGCTTCCGGTCGTAGACAACGGGGAATTGAAAGGAATCGTGTCGCTCGGCGACCTCGCCGTCAGGGAAATTTTCGTATCCGAGGCTGGGGAAGCCCTCAGCGGCATCTCGGAGCACGAGCATCGGGAGCACACGATCCACTGATGGACTCGGCGGAAAGCTCGTATGCCGGCGTTGCCGGGCGTACGGGCTTTTTCTATTTGCGGGGAAACCATTCGTTAAGGGAGCGGAGAAAAATGGGGAGAACGAAACGGACGGTTGTGGCTGCCTGTTTGTGGCTGACGGCGGTCGTTTGCGCTTTGGCCGGCTGCGGAGCGAAAACGGCGCCGGCGGATGCCGGAACCGACATCGGGAAAATTATCAGCCGCTATCCCGAGCTTCAGGCAGACCGGGCGGAACAGGGTACGGTGAAGCGAGTCGTGGACGGCGACACGTTCGAGCTCGAGAGCGGAGACAAAGTTCGGCTGATCGGCGTCAACACGCCGGAGATCCACGGAAAAGTCGAGCGTTACGGCCAAGAGGCCGCCGATTTCAGCGGCAACGCGTTGACGGGGCGCCGGGTGATCCTGTTTCCCGACGTTTCGAACACGGATAAATACGGGCGTCTGCTCCGGTACGTATTCGTGGCGGGAGACGACGAAATGTTCAATGAGAAGCTGATGCGCGAAGGCTACGCGCAGGTCATGACCGTGCCGCCGAACGTCGGTTTCGCCGATTCGTTCGTGTCGCTTCAGCGGGAAGCGCGGGCGAAGGGAGCCGGATTATGGGGAGGCGCCGCGGGGAACGCTGGAAAAGAGACAACCGCGCCGGAATCGTCCGCGGACTCGGCGCCTCCCGCCTGCCCGAACCCGATCAAAGGCAACATCAATGCCAAAGGGGAAAAAATCTATCACGTTCCCGGCGGCAGCTCCTATCGGGCGACGAAGCCCGAAAAATGGTTTTGCACGGAACAGGAGGCGCTGGACGCGGGATTCCGGAAAGCGGCGAGATAAAGGGGGTATCACGCTGATGTCGTCGTCCCTGCCGCTGTGGGTGCAATCTGACGGGACCCTGCTGCTTGACGCCCGCCACCCGCTCTGCGAAGAAGCGCTGAACGCGCTTCGCCCGATCGCGGAGCTGACCAAACGGCCGGGCCATCTCCATACGTACCGGATGACGCCGGTTTCGCTGTGGAACGCCGCCGCGAACGGAGAGAACGCGGACTCCGTGGTGGAGAAGCTGCGCCGGGTCGCCCGGTTCGGCATCCCGGTTTCCGTGGAGCGGGAAATCCGCGAACGCATGGGGAGCTTCGGCCGTTTTCGGCTGCGCAGCGGGCCCGAAGGTTTGTATTTGACGTCCGACGTGCCGGATCGGCTGCGGATGGCTTTCGAATGGCCGGATGCGGCCGAATGCTTCGACAGCTCACCGGAGAACAGCGAGATTCGGGTCGCCGTGAAGCCCGATCGGAGAGGCGCTCTCAAAAGCGCGTTAGCCGCGCGGGGCTGCCCCGTCGTCGACGAAGCCGGATTCCGGAGCGGCGGATCGCTGGCGGTCGGATTCAAGGAAATCAACGCGGACGGCCAATCCGTGAGTCTGCGGAGCTACCAGCGGGAAGCGCTGGACGCGTTCCTGGGTCCGGACCGGAACGGAGGCGGGAGCGGCGTGGCCGTGCTTCCGTGCGGGGCAGGCAAAACGTGGGTCGGCATGGCCGCGTTGGCCGCGCTCGGCTGCGAAACGCTGATTTTGACCCCGAACGCGATGTCCGTAACCCAATGGATCCGGGAACTGCTTCGGAACACGACGCTGGGGGAAGAGGAGGTCGGAGAATACACGGGCTCGAGCAAACAAGTGCGGCCCGTAACCGTCGCGACCTACCAGGTGCTGACGTACCGCCGTTCCAAGACGGGCGGACACCCGCATTGGAAGTTGTTCGAGGATCGGGACTGGGGCTTGATCATTTATGATGAAGTCCATCTGCTTCCCGCTCCCGTATTCCGGATGACCGCCGATCTTCAAGCGACCCGAAGGCTCGGCCTCACCGCCACGCTGGTGAGGGAAGACGGGCGGGAGACCGACGTTTTCGCGCTTATCGGCCCCAAACGCTACGAGCTGGCCTGGAAGCGGGGCGAGCGGGAAGGCTGGATCGCGGAAGCGGCCTGCCATGAAATCCGGGTACCGCTCCCCGAGCCTGCGGCGAGGCAATACCGGGAAGCGCCGCCGCGTTCCCGTCATCGGATCGCCGGGGAAAACCCGGCCAAGGCGGAGGTCGTGCGGGGCTTGCTCGTCCGGCATGCGGGGATGCCGACGATCGTGATCGGCCAATATTTAAACCAACTGCGGAGGCTTGCCGCCGAATTGGGCCTCCCCCTGGTGACCGGTTCCATGCCGCAAGAAGAGAGGAAAAAGCTGTTCGACCGGTTTAACCGGGGCGAGATCGGCACGCTTCTCGTGTCCAAGGTGGCCAATTTCGCCGTCGACCTGCCGGACGCCGCCGTGGCGATCCAGGTATCCGGCAGCTACGGCTCGCGGCAAGAGGAAGCCCAGCGCTTGGGCCGAGTCCTCCGTCCGAAAAAGTCGGGCTCGGCCGCCTCGTTCTACACGCTGGTGAGCGAGGAAACGGACGAGGTCGAGTTCAGCCGCAACCGCGGGAGGTTTCTGGTCGAGCAAGGCTATGCCTACTCCGTCGACGTCTGGGAGGCAGCCGGCGTGAGCGGGGCGGAAGGAGCCGCCACATGAACGCCGCGCCTTCCGTCGACAAGCTGCCGGAATCGATCGGCGCGGTGATCGGTGCCGAGCCGGCGGTCGCCGTTCGATTGAAGAGGGGGATGGTCCTCCGGGACATCCTCTCCTCGCCGGAGTGGGCGGAGGATTGGGCGAGGCAATCGGACCCAACCTTGAAGAGACTGTTCGCCTGTCTGCTGCTCCGTTTCGGCTCAACGGCGTTTGAGGAGGAGAAAGGCGCCGTAGAAGCGCTGAAGGATGGGTTGCATACCGGAGCCGAATGGCGGGCGGGTTTGGCCCGTCTGCGAAGGGCCGGCGTCCTGTTCGCGATCCGCAAAACCTGGGGAGATCGGCTTTACTACGTGCCGACCGACATGGCGGCGGTATGGCAGCGGCTCCTCCTTCCCGCCAACGCGGAGCCGCTGGCGGCTATCGAGTCCGCGGACGTCGTGCCCCGGCCGGCTCCGTATCGCCCGACCCTCGCGCTTAAGCTGCTGTCCGCATGGGCTTTCATCGGACGCAAAGGCCTTCCGCTCACCGCGAAAGGAGCGATCTCCAAGCCGGCTGCGGAGAAGCTGGCGTCCGTGATGAAGATCGCTTCGGAAGAGCTTGCCCCGCTGGGGCTCGTCTACCCGCAGCACGATCAGCAGCCGGCCGCTTCCGCGCTGGCGGTGGACCTTGGTCTCGTAACGGGCGTGCTGAAAAGGATGGACGGAGCCATTGCCGTGGACGCTGCCGGAGCCGCGGCATGGACGGCAAACCCGATCGCCTTTGCGGATGCCGTTCTGCACCGCCGGATCCTCGAGCGGTATGCGGCGTCGGATCCGGCAAGGCACATGGCCGCGTCCGCGATCGCGGACTGCCGTCCGGACGCCTGGTACCGGGAGCTCGAAATCGCGAGGATCGGAGTCCGGCCTATCGACGTGGAGGTTTGGCTCGATCTGCTTGCTGCGTTCGGTTGGGCGGAATGGGGTACCATCGGGAATGAAGGAGTATTCCGACTGACAGTGCCATTGGATATAAGCGTCTTCGCGGCGGCTGAGGACGAAACGGAGCCGTTTCACGTCCAACCCGACGGGGAAATTTACGTTCCGCCAGGCGTTGGACTTGCCGAAAGGTGGGCCTTGGAGGAGTTGGCGGAGCCGGTATCGGCCGATCGCGTCTATGTTTATCGGTTAACGAAATCCGCGGCCGAAAGGGCTTATGAGAACGGCTGGCCGCTGGAGCGGGTCCGTTCGTTTCTCGAAAGGGGATCGGGCATGCCGGTGCCCGGTCCCGTCGAAGACGCGCTGCGGGATTGGTTGCGGAATTTGGGCAAAATCCGGCTCGAAGAAGCCGTCCTGCTGAGGACGGACAGCGCGGAAACCGCGTCATGGCTTCTGGAGGATGCCGAGATCGCCGGGAAGCTTGCGGAACGGCTGGGGGACCGGGATTTCCTCGTGAGCCGGGACGCGCTGAAAGGTTTGGAGGCGAGGCTGGCGAAAACCGGCTTCAAGCCGTCTAAACCCCCGGCGGCGCCGGCCGAGGGGACAGCAGCTTCGGAGACTGCGGATCGAAACGAAGCGTCGACGGAGCCGGGCTGGATTTATTGCGGCACCGTCTTGTCCTTCTATGAGCCCGACCGTTCCGTCGTATCGGATTCCGAGCTGTTTCCGGGCCTGGAGCAGGTGCCGGCCGCCTGGTTCAGGAAGCCGGGCGCGTATCACGCCACGACGAGGCAGGAGCTGATCCGCCGGGCGATCGGCTGGCGTACGGCGCTGCAGCTTGGAGATGACGAAGCGGAGCCGGATCTATTCGTTCCGCATTCCATCGACACGCATGCAGACAGCTGGGAGGTGCGCGGAAGGTGGAAGGCGCGCGAAGATCAGGCGGGACGAGGGGCCGACACTTACGAAACGGTGTCTTTGCCGGCGGATCGGTTCGGCCTGGTGAAAATCGTTCTGCCGCAATGGGATTCCCCGAGCGTGCCTTAAGCGTCGAAAGTTGACCGTTCGTCTCCCATATGTGGTATGATAAAGATTGAATTTCATGCCGCAAGGTGAGGTGAAACGCTTGGCTGTGATGCCGGAAACCCTCCCCGTATTGCCTCTGGACGCCTTCGAGGAGCCTGCCGATTGGACGGAGCTTCTATCAAAGGCGTACACGCTGGGAGAAATGATCAAACGATCCGCGATGGCGGATGATTACGTATACTGGAAGAAGAAAGTCGAAGAGGACGCGGAAGCGAAGGAAGTGTCCCGCCGGCTTTCCAAAGCCAAAGAGAAATTCGCGGAATGCGAGCGGTTCGGCCGCTTCCATCCGGACTATAACGAAGCGCTCGACCGGGTTTACGCCGTGCAGGCCGAAATGGACAAGCTGGAATCGGTCAACCGATTCAAACAAGCGGAGCGCGAGCTGGACGAATTGCTGCACGACATTTCGTTCACCGTGGCCCGCGCGGTGTCGGAGAGCGTCAAAGTGCCGGAAGCGGACTCCCAAGCCAAGGGCGGGGGCTGCGGAGGCGGCGGAAGCTGCTCCTGCGGGAGCGGCGGCTGCGGATGAACGAGCGGACGGCAGGACGGCAGGACGACGGTCCGGCTGTCGGCTGAAACGGAGACGAGAAGTCGGAGGGGTGACCCATGTTCGCAGAACGGCTCGGTTATATCGTATGGTTCAGTGATTTCAAAGCCGCAAGGGGATTGGATAAATACGGTTCCCTCCATTATTTGTCCCGCAAGATGAACTACGCGGTACTGTACATGAACGCGGACAGCGCGGAAGAAGCGTTGCGCCATCTGCAAAAGCTTCCCTACGTCCGCAAGATCGAACGCTCCTACCGGGGCGAGATCAAAACCGAATACGAGAAAAACGTTCCCGATAAAACGAGGTTTTACAGCTTGTAAGGAACGTGGTTTTCATTGCGACACGATGCCTCCCTTACGGGAGGCTGTTCTTTTTTTGGGGTAATTCAGATGGAGCGGGCGGTCGGGAGGACGAAAGGGAGATCGCCTTGCCGATTTCGATTGGCGAATGTTGGGAACCATATAAATTTTTGTTGAACGGTCGGGAATCGATGCGGTAAAATGGACATAACTTCCTAGCGGAAACGGGCAAGCTGATAGGCTTTAAGACCTAGTGCGGAAGGGGATGCCCGGTGAAGGACAAAGAGACGGAGCGTTGGAACACGTACGAGCCTTTTCACGTCGTTCTCGGCGACAAGAAAGTGGCCGATATCATCATTACCAATCATGCCAGGACGCGCTGGTCCGACCGGGTGGAGAGCGAGAAAACGGGCTTTTCCGATATCGCGCAGTTTATGTGGGAGTGTCTGAAGGAAGGGCGCATCCTATCCTATTACCGCAATGAACAGGACGTCTACACGATCGACGACGACTTGGTGTTCGTGGCGGAGTTCGCGGAATCCGACAAAGATATGGATCTGCTGGGACAACCGCTGCACAAGATGATCGTGGTGACGTTTCTCGGCCGCATGTCGGAGACGATGGAGCTTCGGGATCTGAAAACCTACTACTCTTGGCTTCGGCATTCGCGCCGCATGACCTTGATCAAAAACAACCGCAAACGCCGCTAAGCCGGCGGCGGCCCTAAGGCTGCTTTCGCAGGGATTCCTTGCGAAAGCAGCCTTTTCTCCGAATATGCTATAATAAACCTAAAATCGAGAGGCGAAAAGGCGGTAGAAGCATGGCCCTGAACGTGCATCAGCTGCATATTTTTTACACCGTCGCGGAACGGGGAAGCTTTTCCGCGGCCGCCCATGCCCTTCATATGACCCAGCCCGCCGTGACCATGCAGGTTCAGGCGCTGGAAGAGCGTTACGGGACGAAGCTCTTGAACCGGACCACGAAAAAACTCGAACTGACCGAAGCCGGACACTGGCTGCTGCCGCAAGCCCGCAAAGCCGTGGAATTGATGCGGGATACGGACGCGATGATGATCCGTTTCGTCGAGGATTTGAAAGGGCGGCTGCAGTTCGCCGCCAGCCTGACGATCGGGGAGTACGTGCTGCCCCGCCTGCTCGGGTCGTTCCTCAGCCGGCATCCCGAGCTCGCCGTCAGCATGAAGGTCATGAATACGACGGAGATCATCGACGCCATTCAGCATCAAGGCCTCGATTTCGGTTTGATCGAAGCGCCCTGCGATACGCCCGGCATCCATGCCGAGGCCGTCATGGCCGATGAATTGGTCCTTGTCGCGCCGGCGGGACATCCGTTCGCGGAGAGGGAAAGCGTCGAGCTCGCCGAGGTGCTGACTCAGCCGCTCGTATTGAGGGAGAAAGGTTCCGGAACCCGGCAAGTCGTGGAAGACGAAATTTTCCGGCATGGCGTGAAAGAAACCGACCTGAAAGTCGTGAGCGATTTCGGCAGCACGGCCGCGATCAAGTCCGCCGTGGAGGCGGGGCTGGGGCTCGCGGTGCTTTCGGTCTGGACGATCAAGCACGAGGCGGCGCTCGGCGTGCTGAAGCCGATCCGGATTCGGGACGTCTCGTTCCGGCGCCAATTTTTCGCCGTGCGATTGGCGTCTTCCTTGCTGCCGATGCCGGCTGCCGCACTACTGGAACAATTAAGGGGGCTTTCCCATGAGCCAAGTTGATCTCCATACGCATACGACGGCATCGGACGGGCGCCACCGTCCGGCGGAAGTCGTCCGGATGGCGAAGGAAGCGGGACTTGCGGCCGTGGCGATCACCGACCACGATACCGTCGCGGGCATCACGGAAGCGCTCGCCGCAGGCGAAGAGTACGGCATCCGCGTCATCCCGGGCGTGGAAATCAGCACGTCGGCGGAAGGCAAGGACATCCATATCCTCGGCTACGGATTCCGGACGGACGATCCGGTTCTGCTCGATAGGCTCGTTTCGCTCCGCCAGGTGAGGACGCGCCGCAATGAAGAAATATTGGCGAAGCTGAACGCGCTAGGCCTGGACATTACGATGGAAGAAGTGGAGCGGGAGGCTTCCTCGTCTCCCCGCGGAGACGGCTCCATCGGGCGGCCGCATATGGCCGAAGTGCTGATCCGCAAAGGTTACGTCAAGGATCTGAAGGAAGCGTTCAACCGCTACTTGGCGGAAGGGGCGGCGGCTTACGTCAATCCGCCGCGGATCGGACCGGCGGATGCGGTTCGGTGGATCCACGAAGCGGGCGGCGCCGCGATCGTCGCGCATCCTGGATTGTACCGGAACGACCGCTTGGTGCTGGAGTTGCTGGACCAGGGCGCGGACGGGCTGGAGGCGTTCCATTCCGATCATGACGAATCGACGGCGCGCCATTACCGAACGCTTGCCAAATCCCGCGGGAAAATCGTCACCGGCGGCTCCGATTTCCACGGCACGCGCCAAGGAGTCACTTTTCACGGAAGGGTCGGCAATCGGACGGTGGACGAGACGGTCGTGGACAAGCTGTTGGCCGCAAGGAAGCTATAAGGTAATGATAAAAACGGCGGACGCCGGTCTTATGACCGGCTCCGCCGTTTTTGTATGCCGTTATTCGCCGCGCGCCGCTTTTACTCACTTCACGACGCTGGGGAGCGATTGGACCCACGCTTCGTCCGGCGTGACGTACAAGGTTTTCTGCCCCTCGTACGTCACGAAGCCGGGTTTGGCTCCGTTCGGCTTGCGGACGTTGCGGATGCGCGTGTAGTCGACCGGCACGTTGCTGGAATTTCTCGCTTTGCTGTAATAGGCCGCCAACGTCGCGGCTTCCCTTAACGTCTGCTCGCCGTATTCCGCGCTTCGGATCAGCACGTGCGACCCCGGGATGTCCTTCGTATGGAGCCAGGTGTCGGAAGGCTGGCCGAGCCGGTTGGTGACGTAGTCGTTTTGCGTGTTGTTTTTGCCGACGTAGATCGAGATGCCTTCGCTGGACGTGTAGCAAAGCACGGCGGGGGCGTCTTTTTTCTTTTTCTTCGCGCCCCGTTTGGCGCCGCGCTGCCGGATGTACCCTTGTTCCGTCAGTTCCTCGCGGATCTCCTCGATGTCGGAAGGGCTGGCCGTCGCGAGACCTTGCAGGACCGACTCCAGATAACCGATTTCCGCTCTCGCCGCGGACATTTGTTCTTCCACGACCGTTTTGCTGTTTTTCAGCTTGTTGTACTTGCGGAAATAACGCTGCGCATTCTCGGTCGGCGTCAGCAGCGGGTCTAGCGCCACCGAAATCTCCGGCTGGTCTTCCTCGTAATAGTCGATGACCGTCGCCGAAACGTCGCCCTTCTTCAATTCGTGCAGGTGGGCATTCAATAACTCCCCGAAGCGCCGGAGCTTATCGGCTTCCTCGGACTCCTGCAGCGTTTCTTCCAACTTGACGAGTTTTTTCTCCAGCTTGGCGGTCTCGTTCACCAGAAACCGGTTCAAGTCCGCCGTCCGCTGCCGCACGAGATCCCGGTCCGCTTTGTCGCGGTAGTAAACCTCCAGGCATTCGTGCATCGAAGAGAACGTCGTAGCGGCACCATCCGCGTGCGTCAATTCCAGCGCGGAGAATACCGTTTTACCGTCCGCGGTTTCCACCAGATTCGGGCGATAGCGATGCGCGGAGACGTCTTCCATCGCTTCGCGGAAAACGGCTCCCAAACGCTCCGGCCGCCCTTCGGCACGATCGGCGATTTCTTTGGCGACGAGCGGGCTCAGGCCGGTGTAGGCGTTCACCCATGCTTGGGCAGCGGCGCGGGCGTCAAGCGTCCCGTCCGGCCGGATCGCTTCCGCAGCGGCAGCCGCCGCCGATTCCGCGTTTTCGAGCAGCGGGTTGCGTTTGTCCTGGGAAGGCGGGGCCACGTATGTCGTGCCGGGAAGCACGACACGGTAGCTGCTGACGGCGGGCGTGACGTGCCGGATGCCGTCGTGGATGTATCCGGTCGCGGGATCCATCAGGATGAGGTTGCTGTGCCGGCCCATGATTTCGAGGGTCAGACGTTTCAACGAGAAGTCGCCCAATTCGTCGCGGTGGCGGATGTCGATCCAAACGACGCGTTCCAAATCGTCCTGGCGGACGCTTTCGATGACGCCGCCTTCGCAGTGCTTGCGGAGCAGCATGCAGAACATCGGGGGCTCCGTCGGGTTTTCCCACGCCTGCTGCGTCCAATGGAAACGCGGCATCGACGGGTGGGCGGACAGAAGCAGGCGGCCGTTCGTTCCTTGGCCGCGGATATGGAGAACGATTTCGTTGTCGGTCGGTTGATAGATTTTGGCGATCCGGGCGCCGGCGACGCCCTGAAGCTCGCGGACGAGCGCGCGCGTTACGATGCCGTCGAGAGACATAAGGCGATAACTCCTGTTCCTGTGCGGGTTTCCGTTCGTACTTGCTATGATGCCATAGTTGTCCGCAAAGGGAAAGGGAGACGGGGATATTTCCCGGCTTGTCTGAATAGACATAGCTTGAAAAGGCTGTCCGCGCGATCCGATGGAGCGAAACAGCGCATTTACGGGAGGAGATGAACGCGAAGTGGAAGGGAAAACGTGGCACCAGTTGGACGAAGCCGGGCTGGCGGAGGCGCTTCGAACCGATCCCAGGGGCGGGCTGGCGCCGGAAGAAGCGCAGAGGCGGCTCGCCGAGATCGGGGTCAACGAGTTGCAGGAGAAGCAGGGAGAACCTCCGCTGAAGCTGCTGCTTCATCAATTCAAAGATTTCATGGTGCTCGTCCTCGTGGGGGCGGTCATCATCTCGGGCTTGCTGGGGGAAATGCTCGACGCCCTCACGATCATCGCGATCATCCTCATTAACGGGATCCTCGGTTTTTTCCAGGAATACCGAGCCGAACGCTCGCTGCGGGCGCTGAAGGAGCTGTCCGCTCCGCATGCGAAGGTCATCCGCGGCGGAAGCCTCGATACCGTGCCCGCCCGGTCCCTCGTGCCCGGGGACATCGTCATGCTGGAGAGCGGCGACCGGATTCCCGCCGATCTCCGCTTCATTGACTGCCAGCAGCTCGCGGTCGACGAATCGGCGCTGACGGGCGAGTCCGTGCCCGTGGTGAAGGAGCCCCATATGCTGACGGCGGCCGATCTTCCGCTGGGAGACCGCAAAAACTGCGGCTATCTCGGCACGATGGTCACGAGAGGCACCGCGAAGGGGATCGTGACGACGACCGGCATGAAAACGGAGATGGGCAAAATCGCCGATCTGATCCAGCAGACCGAAGAAGCGGAGACACCGCTTCAGCGCCGTCTGGAACAGCTCGGTAAAATCCTGATCGTCATCTCCATCTTGCTCACGGTCATGGTCGTGGTGGCAGGCGTCCTGCACGGCCAGCCGCTCTACGGCATGTTCCTGGCCGGCGTCAGCCTCGCGGTCGCGGCCATTCCGGAAGGCCTGCCCGCCATCGTGACGATCGCGCTGGCGCTCGGCGTGCAGCGCATGATCCGCCGCCGGGCGATCGTCCGCAAGCTTCCTTCCGTGGAGACGCTCGGCTGCGCTTCGGTCATTTGCTCGGATAAAACCGGCACCCTGACGCAAAACCAGATGACGGTCACCCGCCTGTGGCTCGGAGGCCGCAGGATCGACGTCACCGGAGAAGGCTACGACCCGACCGGTCAATTGAAGGAAGCCGGCAGGACGGTGGAGGCCAAAGGCGACGCCGCCATCCGCCGGCTGGCGCAAGTCGCGGCGCTGTGCAACAACGCGGAGCTGGCCCGCGGGGAGAAGGACGAAGACGCCAAGAAGCGCAAACCCGGCAAGGAAGACACGGTCCCGGAAACGGCGGATTGGAGAGTCAAAGGCGATCCCACCGAAGGCGCGCTGCTCGTGCTGGCCTCGAAAACGGGACACAGCCGGGCTTCGCTGGACACGCTGTACCGGCGCGAGAAAGAATATCCGTTCGATCCCGACCGCAAACGCATGTCCGTGCTCGTCTCCCATCAGGGAGGCCAGCTCCTGATGACCAAAGGCGCCCCCGACTTGCTCGTGGAGCACTGCGAATACGTGCTCTGGGACAACCAGATCACCCCGTTCACCGCGACGCTGCGCCAGAAGGTGCTGCAGGCCAACGAGGCGATGGCGAAGGACGCCCTTCGCGTGCTGGGCTTCGCATACCGGGACCTGAAGTCGCACGAAGTTTGCGAAACGAACGAACAAGCGGAAAGAGGCCTCGTATTCGTCGGCTTGGTCGGCATGATCGATCCGCCCCGCAAGGAAGTTCACGAGGCGATCGTCAAATGCCGCCAAGCCGGCATCAAGACGGTCATGATCACGGGCGACCACGGGTTGACCGCGGAAGCGATCGCCAAAAGCATCGGGATCATGCAGCGCGACGGCCGCGTCGTCACCGGCAGCGAATTGTCCGTCATGAGCGACGAGCAGCTCGATCGGATTTCAGACGAGGTGAGCGTTTACGCGCGGGTGTCTCCCGAGCATAAGCTTCGCATCGTGCAGTCGCTTCAACGGAACGGACACGTCGTCGCCATGACCGGGGACGGCGTGAACGACGCGCCCGCCGTCAAAGCGGCCGACATCGGCATCGCCATGGGCATCACCGGCACCGACGTGACGAAGGAAGCGTCCGCGCTCGTGCTCGCCGACGACAATTTCGCCACGATCGTCGCGGCCGTCGAAGAAGGGCGGGGCATTTACGAGAACATCCGCAAATTCATCCGCTACCTGCTCGCTTCCAACGTCGGAGAGATCATGACGATGTTCCTCGCCATGATGATGGGTTTCCCGCTGCCGCTCGTGCCGATCCAGATCCTGTGGGTCAATCTCGTGACGGACGGCTTGCCGGCGATGGCCCTCGGGGTCGACCAAGCCGAAAGCGACTTGATGCGCCAGAAGCCGCGGTCTTCCAGGGAGAACATTTTCGCGCGCCGTCTCGGCTGGAAAATCATCAGCCGCGGCCTGCTGATCGGCCTCTGCACGCTGGGCGCGTTCGTGTTGACGCTGCGGGAGGGCTCCGGCGACGCCGCATCGCTCGTCCATGCCCAGACGGTAGCGTTCGCGACGCTCGTCATGGCTCAGCTGATCCACGTTTTCGACTGCCGCAGCTCCCGTTCCATTTTCCATCGGCGCCTACTGGAGAATCGTTTCCTCGTACTCGCGGTGCTGTCCTCACTCGTGCTCATGGTGGCGGTCCTCTACGTGGAGCCCCTTCAGCCCGTTTTCAAAACCGTACCGCTCGGTTTCCGCGATTGGGCGCTCGTCACCGTTGCGGCCGGAATCCCGACGTTCTTCATGGGCATCGGCAGCGTGCTCGGCACGTCCAAGCCCAAAAAAGGCAGCAAAATCAGCTACGGCAAAGCGGCCGCGCAACCGACACGCCCCCTGTCCCGGTAAGTCACCGCCCAGAAGCAAGCCTGAAACCTCCGGTTCGGACGTTACTGTCCGCTCCCGGAGGTTTTTTCGCGCGAAAAATAATAGGTGCCCGGGACGCCGGAAAGGTATAATGGGGAAAACCACGCAACGAAAGGCGGTATCGTTCTTCCATGTACCAGACGAAAAAAATCATGCTCCTCGGCTCGGGCGAGCTCGGCAAAGAAGTCGTCATCGAGGCCCAGCGGCTCGGCGCCGACACGGTGGCGGTGGACCGCTACGAAGGGGCGCCGGCCATGCACGTGGCGGATCGCAGCTACGTGATCGACATGCTGGACGGCGCCGCGCTCCGGGAGCTGATCGAGCGGGAAAAGCCGGATCTGATCGTGCCGGAAATCGAGGCGATCGCAACCTCCGAGCTCGTGAAGCTGGAGGAAGAAGGATTCCGCGTCATCCCGACGGCCCGGGCGGCCCGGCTGACGATGGACCGCGAGGGAATCCGGAGACTCGCTTCCGAAACGCTCGGCTTGCCGACGGCGGATTACCGTTTTGCCGACACCTACGGGGAATTCGTCACCGCGACCCGCGAAATGGGGTATCCCTGCGTCGTGAAGCCGCTCATGAGTTCCTCCGGCAAAGGCCAGAGCGTCTGCCGCTCCGAAGACGACGTCGAGCGCAGCTGGCAGCTCGCCATGGACGGGGGGCGCGTGCGGCAAGGACGCGTGATCGTCGAGCAGTTCATCCGGTTCGATTCCGAGATCACGCTGCTGACGGTGCGTTCCGTGAACGGCACGTTGTTCTGCGAGCCGATCGGCCATATCCAGCAGGACGGGGACTACATCGAATCGTGGCAGCCGCATGAAATCACGGCGGCGCAGCTGGCCGAATCGAAACGGATCGCCAAAACGATTACGGACGAGCTCGGAGGCGCGGGTATTTTCGGCGTCGAATTGTTCCTGGCCGGAGACAAGGTGTACTTCAGCGAAGTATCGCCGCGTCCGCACGATACGGGCCTCGTGACGCTGGTCAGCCAGAACCTGTCCGAATTCGCGCTGCACGCCAGGGCGATTCTCGGGCTTCCGATTCCCGAGATCAAAGTCGTGTCCCCCGGCGCGAGCCGCCCGCTCAAAGCGGACGCCGAGCTGCACGATTACCGGATCGAAGGACTGGAGGAAGCGCTCGCCGTGCCGGATACCCAAGCGCGCGTGTTCGGCAAGCCGGTGACGAAGCCGGGACGCCGCATGGCGGTCACTTTGTCGACCGCCGATACGGTGGAGGAAGCCCGCAGCCGGGCCAAAACGGCCTTGGACAAGCTGCGGATCACGGAAGCATAAACCGCCGATGTAACGGAAAAGTGCAAACAAACCGCGTTTGGCTGTATGCTCATTTGAGCGGGATTGCGGTATGATACAGGCCATGAACCGGTGTTCCGGAGCAAGGTTGAAGGAGAGGATCATATGCAATTCACGAAAATGAACGGGCTCGGCAACGACTTCGTCGTCGTTTACGGCGAGAAGGAGCTGCCGGCCGGCGCGAGCGATTTGGCGATTCGTTTGTGCAACCGGTTTTTCGGCATCGGGGCGGACGGACTCGTCTACATCCTGCCCTCTGAGCGGGCCGATTTCCGCATGCGCATCATCAATTCGGACGGCTCGGAAGCCGAGCAGTGCGGCAATGCCATCCGCTGCGTGGCCAAATACGTCTATGATAAGGGGCTGACGTCCAAAACGGAGCTCACGATCGAAACGCTGGGCGCCGGCGTACAGCCGCTCGTTCTGGAAGTCTCGGAGGGCAAGGTCGAACGGGTGACCGTGGACATGGGCGCGCCGATCCTCAACGGGCTGGACGTGCCCACGACCATCGACGCCAATCCGGTGCTGGGCCATTCGGTCGAGGTGGACGGCCGGGCATTCAAATTTACCGCGGTGTCGATGGGCAATCCGCACTGCGTCATCTACGTGGACGACGCGGCCGGCTTCGATTTGGCGAAATGGGGACCGCAGCTCGAGAAGCATCCGCTGTTCCCGCGCAAAATCAACGTGGAATTCGCCACGGTAAACTCCCGCTCGCAAGTCGACATGCGCGTGTGGGAACGCGGCGCGGGCCCGACGCTCGCCTGCGGAACCGGAGCATGCGCGACGCTCGTCTCGTCCGTGCTGAACGGGCTGACGGACCGCAAAGCCACGATCTCGCTCGCCGGCGGCGACTTGCTGATCGAATGGAAAGAAGCCGACAACCGCGTCTACATGACCGGACCGGCCGCCATCTCGTTCGAAGGCTCGGTGCAAGCATAACGGTGTTGAATCGAAGGAAAGCCGGGGCAACCCGGCTTTTTTTGCGCCCAACCCGGGGAATGAGGGTTTACTTTCCAGGGAAGTTATGTTATTTTTATTTCGATGATTTTAGAAATATCAATCCAATCGGCGAAGGTGAACGATCCATGGCCAGCGACAACGAAGAACTCCGACAAGCCGTTAAAGTATACAAAGCGCTCGGCGAACCGACGCGCCTCAAAATCGCCCTGCTCCTGATCGAGGAGAAGAATATGTGCTGCTCCGATATCGGCGGCAAGCTGGAATCGGTGGCCGGCTCCACGCTGTCCCACCACCTGAAGCAACTGACGGATTCCGGCCTCTTGAATCTCCGGAAAGACGGAACTTTCATCTACTACAGCGTCAATCGCGAAGTGGCGCAAAAATACGCGCCTTATTTGCTGGAGTAATTTTTTTGCTGTTATTTCTATATTTTTAGAAATATAAAATAATGCGTTGGGGAAGGGAGCTTTGATCCATGACGAACACTTGGAAAATTTTCATGTTGGCTGCCGTCAGCTTCTTGGTGGGAACGTCGGAGTTTATCATCGCGGGCATTTTGGATATGATCTCGGAAGACGTCGGCGTATCGCTCGCCGCAGCTGGCCAGCTGATCACCGTATTTTCGGTCGCTTACGCGTTCGGAACGCCGATCCTGATGGCGATGACCGCCCGGATGGAACGCCGGAAAGTGCTCTTATCCGCGCTCGGAGCGTTCGTGATCGGCAATGCGCTCGCCGTCTCGGCTCCGGGTTTCATTGCGCTGATGGCATCGCGCGTGATTCTGGCTCTCAGCACGGGGCTGTTCGTCGTCGTCGCGCTTACGGTCGCCGCCAAGCTGGCGCAGCCGGGCAAGCAAGGGAGCGCCATCGCTACCCTGGTCATGGGTTTCAGCACCGCTCTGATCATCGGGGTTCCGCTCGGAAGGGTGGTCGCCGCCGCGCTGGAATGGAAAACGATATTCGCGGGAATCGGCGCGCTCGGGATTCTGGCGATGGTTCTCGTCTACGTTACGATCCCGATATCGGAAGGGGAAGAGCCGGTTCCCTTGCGCCGGCAGCTGCTCTTGCTCCGCGACCGGAAAATCGCCATCGCCCTGTCGATCACCTTTTTCTGGATTTTCGGCTATTCGGTCGCTTACACTTACATTTCTCCGTTTTTGCTCAAAATCACCGGGATGGACGAGAGAGAGGTCAGCATCGCGCTTTTCGCGTTCGGGCTGGCCAGCTTGATCGGTTCCAAACTCGGCGGCTACGGAACGGACAAATGGGGTGTTCCCCGGACGCTGGTCGGCGGGATGCTGCTGCACGCCCTCGCGCTCGTTTTACTGACGGCGGGCGCGCATTCGCCGGCGGTCGTTTTCCCGGTATTGATCCTCTGGGCTTTCTCCGCCTGGTCGTCCGGTCCCACCCAGCAATTTTATCTCATGTCGCTCTCTCCGGAAGCCTCCGGCATCATGCTCAGCTTGAACACCTCCGTCCTGCAATTCGCGATGGCCGCAGGAGCCGGAATCGGCGGCGTCGTCGTGGAGCGGGTCTCGCTCTCTTCCGTCAGTTGGATGGGAGCGACGGCCGTCATCGTCGCGGCCGCGACGGCAGCCGTTTCGCTGGGCGTGGCGAGGATCCGTTCCCGTGCCGCCGTCCGCGAGAAGGGGATACGGAAGGCGGAAGCATGACCGCGCCGTTAAGGAAAACGGATGAACCCGATCGCTCTTGGTCGGGTTTTTCCATTTTACCGGCGGCCAAATTATGCTACATTAATAAGTACTTTATGGATGGATTGGATGGGGAGCTGGATGAAACCGGATTTGCGCACGGCGCTTCAACAGAAACCGCTCGTCGGCGACGGGGCGATGGGGACGTACTTGTACGAGCTCGGTTTTCCGGTCGGGGTATCGTACGAAGAGTTCAACCTGCTCAAACCGGGCATTATCGGCGACGTGCATAGGCGGTATGTCGACGCAGGCGCGGTCGTGATCGAGACCAACACGTTTTCCGCCCAGCACGGGAAACTGTCTAAATACGGATTAGAGAAGAAAACGGAAGAGATCAACGCTGCCGGCGTCGCCATCGCGCGCGAAGCCGCGGGGGACAAGGCCTATGTCGTCGGCGCCATGGGAGCGATCCGCGCCGGCGGCCGCAAAAACGCCCGCACGGCCGGCATGAAGCGGGATTTCGAGGAACAGATCGGGGCGCTGCTCGCGGCGAAACCCGACGGTCTGCTGCTCGAAACTTTCTTCGACCTGGAGGAACTTTCGCTGGCGCTAAGCTTGATCCGCGCACGCAGCGACCTTCCGGTCATCTGCCAATTCGCGGTGGAAGACGCAGCCCGCACGCACGACGGCGTGCCGCTGGGCGAAGCGTTCCGGCGGCTCAAGGCGGAGGGCGCGGACGTGATCGGCTTTAACTGCCGCAGCGGACCGAACGCGATTCTCCGCGCGATGGAGACGATTCCCGCGGATCTCGGCGCTCCCCTGAGCGTGTTTCCGAACGCCGGCATCGCGGACCTCGTGGACGGCAAGGTCGTCTACAAGGCGACGCCGGAATATTTCGCGCAATCGGCGATCCGGTTCGCCGATCTCGGCTCGCGCCTGATCGGCGGTTGCTGCGGCACGACGCCGGAGCATATCGCGGCGATCGCCCAGGCGCTGAACGGTTACGTGCCCGCGGCGGAACGCCCGGTCCGGCCGGAGACGTCGCCTTCCCGGATCGCGGTGTCGGAAACGCCGGCATCGGGCGGCTTCACGGACGTCGGCGAGCCGAGCCTCGTCGAGCTTGTGTCCCGGCGCCATACGGTCATCGTGGAGCTGGACCCGCCGCGCGACCTCGATATCGCGCGCTTTATGCAAGGCGCCAAGGCGCTGAAGGATGCCGGAGCCGATGCGGTCACGATGGCCGACAACTCGCTGGCCGTCACCCGGATGAGCAACATGGCGCTCGGCGCGCTCGTGAAGGAGCGGATCGGCATCCGCCCGCTCGCCCATATTGCTTGCCGGGACCGGAACCTGATCGGAACCCAGTCGCACATGATGGGGTTCGACGCGCTCGGCATCGACCACGTGCTCGCGGTCACGGGCGATCCGGCGAAGTTCGGGGATTTGCCGGGTTCGAGCTCCGTGTACGACCTGACCTCCTTCGAGATCATCCGGATGATCAAGCAGCTCAACGAAGGGGTCGCGTTTTCCGGCAAGCCGCTCAAGCAGAAAGCCAAGTTCATCGTCGGCGCCGCGTTTAATCCGAACGTGAAGCACCTCGACAAAGCGGTCCAACGCCTGGAGCGCAAGGTGGCTTCCGGAGCCGACTACATCATGACGCAGCCGGTGTACGACCCGGCGCTGATCGAGCGGATCGCGGAATCGACGCGCCATCTGGGCGTGCCGATCTTCCTCGGCATCATGCCGCTGGCGAGCGGGCGCAACGCGGAATACCTGCACAACGAGGTGCCGGGCATTCAGCTGTCCGACGAGGTCAGGGCCCGAATGAACGGTCTGGAAGGTCCGGCCGGCCGGGCGGAAGGCGTCGCGATCGCGCAGGAGCTGCTCGATGCCGCCATGCCGCACTTCAACGGCATCTATTTGATCACGCCGTTTCTCTTCTATGACATGACCGCCGCATTGACGGAATACGTCGTGCGCAAGGGAGCCGCCGTGTCCCTGCGGGGGTAATCGCGGACTTGTCCGTCCTCTTGTCCGTCCTAGTGATTTGAAGTACAATAAAGCAATAAATCAGTAGGATGTGGAAATGACATCCAATCCGCAGTATGCGGGGAGCCGCTTTCGGCAACAATGGGAGCGTAGTTACGCGCTGCCCCGGGAAGCTGCTGACGAGGACAGACCGGAGGGAAACGCTGCATGGCAATCAAGCTCATCAATATCGGTTTCGGCAACATCGTCTCGGCGAACCGGATCATTTCGATCGTAAGCCCGGAATCCGCGCCGATCAAACGGATCATCCAGGAAGCCCGGGACCGGCATATGCTGATCGATGCGACTTACGGCCGCCGCACGCGTGCCGTGATCATTACCGACAGCGACCACGTGATCTTGTCCGCTGTTCAGCCGGAGACGGTGGCTCACCGGTTATCCACCAAAGACGACGAACATGACGAATGAATCGGGGATATCCATGAACAAAGGTTTACTGATCGTATTATCCGGACCGTCCGGCGTCGGCAAAGGCACGGTGTGCACCGAGCTGAGGCGGCGGCATCCCGAACTGATCTATTCGGTTTCCGCGACGACCCGGTCGCCCCGCGAAGGCGAACGAGACGGCGTCAATTATTTTTTCAAAACGCGTGAGCATTTCCAGCATATGATCGCCACGGACGCTTTGCTGGAATATGCCGAATACGTGGGCAATTATTACGGTACGCCCCGCGAGTTCGTCGAGAAGACGCTGGCGGAAGGCAAGGACATCATCCTCGAAATCGAAGTGCAAGGCGCGCTGAAGGTGAAGGAGAAGTTCCCGGAAGGCGTGTTCGTTTTCCTGCTGCCGCCGTCTTTGAACGAGCTGAAGCAGCGGATCGTCGGCCGGGGCACCGAGACGCAAGCGACGATCGACCACCGGCTTTCCGTGGCGGTGGAAGAGATGAACTTGCTGTATCATTACGATTACGCCGTCGTGAACGATCAGATCGATTCGGCCTGCAGCCGGATCGCTTCGATCATTACCGCGGAGCATTGCAAACGCGAGAGATTCCTGCACGAGCTGTTCCGCGAATTGCAGGAATTGACCCCCGCGCAAAATGGAACGGAGAGGTGAAACGCATGTTGTATCCATCGATTGACGAATTGGTCCGCAAGGTCGACAGCAAATACACGCTGGTCGTGGCGGCGTCCAAACGGGCACGCGGCCTGAGGGACGGCAAGCAGTCCGAGATGATGGCTCCCAAATCCCACAAGGTGGTCGGAGTCGCGCTCGAAGAGATCTATCACGATTACGTGCTCGTCGAGCACCTGAATAAATAAAGGCAGGGCGCCATCGCCCGAGGAAAGACAACCCCAGCGGTTGTTTTTTTTCTAGTCTGGAACGCATGGGAGGAGTAAACCGTGAAGCCGCTAACGGGCAAAACGATCGTGCTCGGCATCTCGGGCGGCATCGCCGCCTATAAAGCCGCGACGCTGTGCAGCCGGCTCGTATCGTGGGGAGCGTCGGTCCGCGTCATCATGACGGAAGGGGCGACGCGATTCATTACGCCGCTCACGCTGCAGACGCTGTCCCGCCATCCCGTCGCGACGGACGTGTTCGACGAACGGGATGCCGCCGTCGTGCAGCACATCGATTGGGCGGACGCGGCGGATCTTGTCATCGTGGCGCCGGCGACGGCCAACGTCATCGGGAAAATGGCGAACGGCATCGCCGACGACATGCTGACCACGACGCTGCTCGCCGCGACGGCCCCGATCATCGTGGCGCCGGCGATGAACGTACATATGTGGGAGCATCCCGCCGTGATCGAGAACGTGAACAAACTGGCGGCAAGAGGCGTGCGCTTCGTCGAACCGGGGACGGGGCAGCTCGCCTGCGGCTACGTCGGCAAAGGCCGGCTGGCCGAACCGGAGGAAATCGCCGAAGCCGCGGCCGCCTGGCTGACGGGACCGCGTCCGCTCGCCGGACGCAAGGTGCTCGTCACCGCCGGGGGAACGGTGGAGCGGATCGATCCGGTGCGTTACATCACGAACGATTCGTCCGGCAAAATGGGCTTCGCGTTGGCGGAAGCGGCCCGCGACTACGGCGCGGAGGTCACGCTCATCTGCGCGAAGACGGACGAGAAGCCGCCGGGTGGCGTGGAAGTCGTACGCGTGCAGTCCGCCGCCGACATGCACGAAGCCGTCCTGCGGAGACTCGGAGCGGTGGACGCGGTGGTGAAAGCCGCGGCCGTTGCGGATTACCGGCCGGCGGTGCGGCATGACGCGAAAATCAAAAAAAGCGGAGAGACGCTGACGCTGGAGCTGGTCCGCAATCCGGACATCCTTCAGGCGATCGGCGAGTGGAAAGAGGCGCATCCCGGCGAGCGCGCGCCGTTCACGATCGGATTCGCCGCCGAGACCGGCGACTTGGAGAAATACGCGACGGACAAGCTCGCGCGCAAAAAGTGCGACCTGATCGTCGCCAACGACGTCTCCCAGCCGGGCGCCGGATTCGGGACCGATACGAACATCGCTTCGGTGTTCGGGCCGGAAGGACTCGTGGAAAGCATTCCTCTGTCGGCCAAACGCCAAGTCGCGGAACGGATTTGGCAGCTGGCCGCGGAACGGATGAACCGCGCATGATCATTGCCAGAGTGATCGTAGACGTGCCGACCCGCGAGACGGATCGGCCTTTTGATTATGAGGTGCCGGAGCGGCTCGCCGCCTGGACCGAGATCGGCAGCCGCGTCGCCGTTCCATTCGGCGGCCGAACTTTGCAGGGCTTCGTCGTCGGCTTCGCGCCGGAAGCGGAAGTCGACCGCAGCCGGCTGAAGTCTCTGACCGACGTGCTTGACGCTTTGCCGCCGTTAACGCCGGAGCTGGTCGAGCTCGGCGTCTGGATGAGCCGGCGGTGGGTGTGCCCGCTCGTCGTGGCTTTGCAGGCGATGCTGCCCGCAGCCTTGAAGGGCCGGACCGAGAAATACATCGCCCCGGCGGAAGGGGCGGAAGTCCCGCCTGACGCGGATGAATCGGAAGCCGCCGTGTGGCAGGCGTTCCGCCGCGGCTCCGCGGTCAAGTGGTCCTCGCTGCTGCAGCAGTTTCCCGATCGCGGACCGCTGCTGAAGCGTTGGTTGAAGGAAGGTCGCCTCACGGAATTGCAGAAAGTGGAGGACCGGCTGTCGGTCAAGACCGTGCCGGTCGTGTATCCGCCCGACTCGGATAAGCTGGACGAGCTCTTGCGGGAGTTTCCCGCAAGGGCACGGAAGCAGCGGGACGTGCTCGCGTACTTGGCGGAGCATCCGGAGCCCATCGCCCTGGCCGCGTTGGCGGAAGCGACGGACGTCAGCGCGCAGGTCATTCGGGCGCTCGCCGACCGGGGATCCGTCGAGATTCGCCAGGTAACGGAAGACCGCGACCCCTATCAGGGCCGTGAGTTCGCGGCTTCTTCTCCGCTCGCGCTGACGCCCGCCCAACAGGCGGCGTTGGATCCGATCGCGTCCTCGCTGGCTTCGCGGGAGCATCGGGTTTTCCTCCTGCACGGCGTCACGGGAAGCGGCAAAACGGAAATCTATTTGCAGGCGATCCAGATGTGCCTGTCGCAAGGGCGCGAAGCGATCGTGCTCGTGCCGGAAATCGCGCTCACGCCCCAGATGGTGGACCGGTTCAAAAGCCGGTTCGGCGCGAGAGTCGCCGTGCTCCACAGCCGGCTGTCCCAGGGCGAGCGGTACGACGAATGGCGCAAAATCCGGGAGGGCCGCGCCCAAGTGGCGGTCGGCGCCCGTTCCGCGGTTTTCGCTCCCTTCGCGAAGATCGGCTTGATCGTCATCGACGAGGAACACGAAACTTCCTACAAACAGGAAGAAAGCCCGAAATACCATGCCCGCGACGTGGCCGCGGAACGGGCGCGGCTGAGCGGCGCCGCCGTCGTGTTCGGCTCGGCGACCCCGTCGCTTGAAAGCTATGCCGCGGCGGCGGACGGCGAAGGGTACGCGGGAGACATCACTTATGTCGCATTGCCGGAGCGGGTCGGAGATCGGCCGTTGCCGGCCGTCCGGATCGTGGACATGCGCGAGGAGCTGAGGCTCGGCAACCGGGCGATGTTCAGCGGCGCGCTCAAGCAGGCGCTGGAGGAGCGGCTCCGCCGGGAGGAGCAGGCGGTGCTGCTGCTCAACCGGCGCGGCTACTCGACGTTCGTCATGTGCCGCTCGTGCGGGTACACGTGCTCGTGTCCGCACTGCGACATCGCGCTGACGTACCACCGGGGCTCGCGCAATCTCCGCTGCCATTACTGCGGGTATGCGGAAGCGGAGCCCGAGACGTGCCCTTCCTGCCAGAGCAAGCACATCCGCTTTTTCGGGACCGGCACGCAGAAGGTCGAAGAGGCGCTCGCGGAGACGTTCCCCGGCATCCGGGTCATCCGGATGGACGTGGACACGACGACCGAGAAAGGCTCGCACGAAAAATGGCTGACGATGTTCCGCGAACGGAAGGCCGACGTGCTGCTCGGGACGCAAATGGTGGCCAAAGGCCTCGATTTCCCGCGCGTGACGCTGGTCGGGGTGCTCGCGGCGGACGCCGCGCTGCGCCTGCCGGATTTTCGTGCCGCCGAGCGAACGTTCCAATTGCTCACGCAGGTCGCCGGCCGGGCGGGAAGGCATGAACTGCCGGGGGAGGTCGTCATCCAGACGTACGACCCCGAGCATTTTTCGGTGGCGTCCGTGCAAGGGCACGATTACAAAGGCTTCGTGCGGCAAGAGCTGCATACGCGCCGGCTCCTGGGCTATCCGCCCTACGGCCGGTTGATCTCCGTGACGTTCACGCACGAATCGGTACCGATGCTGCTCTCCACGGGCGAGATGTTCGCGAGGTTGATGCGGGAGCGGGCGGCATCCATGGGGTTAGGCTCCGCCGCGCAGCCGGGAGACCGCCCCGGCATGGACGTGCTCGGTCCGGTTCCTTCGCCCATTCCTCGGCTAAAGGATCGCTACCGTTTTCAATGTATGGTAAAATATCGGGGAGAGATCGACGCCAGCGCCATGACTGCGCGGGTGCTGCAGGAGATGGGCGACAACGCGAAACGCAGCGGCGTGCAGATCGGCGTCGACGTGGATCCGCAGATGATGCTTTGATAAAGGACTGATGATAATGGCCATTCGGCTGATCGTGAAACATCCCGATTCCGTGCTGAGGGAGCGGGCTCAGGAAGTCACCAAATTCAACGCCAACCTCCACAAGCTGCTGGACGACATGGCGGACACGATGTATGACGCGGACGGCGTCGGCCTCGCCGCGCCTCAGGTGGGCATATTGAAACGGGTTTTCGTCGTGGACGCGGACGAGGAGCACGGATTGCTCGAGCTGGTCAATCCGGAGATCGTGAGCATGGAAGGCGAGCAGTTCGGTCCCGAGGGCTGCCTCAGCATTCCCGGCCTGCAGGGCGACGTGAAGCGGGCCCAGAAGGTCGTGATCAAGGCTCAGGATCGGCACGGTAATCCGGTCCAATACGAAGGGACGGACCTGCTGGCCAGAGCGTTCCAGCACGAGCTGGACCATCTGAATGGAGTCTTGTTCGTCGATTTGGCGGAGTCCGTGTACGAAACCCGCAAGCTGGCTCCGGAACAGGGCGGCGAATAACATGCGCATCTTATTCATGGGGACGCCGGATTTCGCCGTCCCTTCTTTGCGGATGCTGTTGGAGCAAGGATACGAGGTGGTCGGCGTCGTGACGCAGCCGGACCGGCCGAAGGGCCGCAAGCGCGAGCTGACGCCTCCGCCGGTCAAATCGTTCGCGCTGGAGCGCGGCTTGCCCGTCCTGCAGCCGGAGCGCCTTCGGACGCCGGAAGCGGTGGAGCAGGTCGCGGCTTTCCGGCCCGACCTGATCGTGACCGCCGCATACGGGCAGATTTTGCCCCGCGCCGTGTTGGACATGCCCCGGCTGGGCTGCATTAACGTACATGGGTCACTGCTGCCGAAGTACCGCGGCGGTGCGCCCATTCAACGCAGCGTGATCAACGGCGAGAAGGTGACGGGCGTCACGCTGATGTACATGGCGGAAGGCTTGGACACTGGCGATATGATCGCGCGCGTTGAAGTGCCGATTACCGACGAGGATACGGCCGGCACCATGTTCGGCAAGCTGAGTGAAGCCGGGTCGGAGCTGCTGCGGGAGTGGCTTCCGCGAATCGCGGAGGGCACGGCGCCCAGAGTTCCGCAGGAAGACGCGGAAGCGACGTACGCACCGAACTTGACCCGCCAGGACGAAATGATCGTCTGGACGGGCACCGCCCGCGAAGTGTTCGACCGGGTGCGGGGGCTGAACCCGATGGCCGGCGGATTCACTTACTGGAACGGCGAAGTGTTCAAGGTATGGGGCTGCCGCATCCCCCAGGGATCGGACAAAATGATGCGTCCGGAATGGGAAGGCCTCGTGCCGGGCTCCGTGCTCGAGACGGGTGCGTTCGGCATCCGGGTCCGCACGGGCGACGGCAGCGTCGTGCTGACGGAAGTGCAGCCGGCGGGCAAAAAAGCGCTGCCGGCGGCGGAATTCGCCAAAGGCGCGCGGCTTGCCCCCGGCACGGTGCTCGGGTAATCCGGGCGCCGTTTTTTGTTGGAGCGTTTCACTGAAACTTTTTCCGGGTTGCACGCGTACCTCAGAGGACGGGAATCACGGATTCGACTGTAACGGACAATGCAGATAAACGTTTGTGGAAATACTGGAACCATGCGGTTCGGCAATAGGCGAGAGGAGTACGACAGATGGCGGAACGACAATCCCCGGGAGCGAAGCCCGCGAATGGGAAGACCAGGAATGGGAAATCCGCGAATGCCAAACAGGCGAAAGGCAAACCGCCTCAAGGCCGGCCGACGGCGGCGGCCCCTAAATCCCGGCGCGCGCCTTCCGGTCCGCGGGAGTTGGCGCTCGAGGTGCTGTGCCGGGTGGAAGAGCAGGGTGCCTACAGCGGCCTCGCGCTGCACGGGCAACTGACGGCGGCCGAACTGTCGCGGGCGGACGCCGCTTTGGCGACCGAGCTTGTATACGGGACGATCCAGAGGCTCAACACGATCGACTACGTACTCGCCTCGCGCGTCAAGGGCTGGCCCCGCAAAGTGGAGCCGTGGGTGCGGTGCTTGCTTCGCCTCAGTTACTACCAACTGCAATGGCTGGACCGCATTCCCGCCCATGCCGCCGTCGACGAAGCGGTGCGCATCGCCAAGAAACGCGGGCACGCGGGGATCGCCGGTCTGGTCAACGGCGTCCTGCGCGGCTTGCTTCGCGAAGGGACCGAACCGGCCATTCCGGCGGATTTGCCGGCGGCCGAACGGATCTCCCTCGCGCAAAGCCATCCGCGCTGGCTCGTGGAACGATGGATCGCCGCCTACGGCGAAGAGACGGCGGAAGCCATCTGCCGGGCGGGCAACGAACCTCCCCATGCGTCCGTGCGCGTGAACCGGCTCAGCACGGACCGCCGGGCGATGCTGGACGAAATGGCGCATGCCGGCTTGTTCGTCCGGCCTTCGCCGCTCACGCCGGACGCCATTCTCGCGGAGAAGGCGGGAAACCTGGCCGACATGCCCTGGTACCGGGACGGCCGCTATACGGTGCAGGACGAAAGCTCCATGCTCGTGGCCGCGGTCGCCGATCCGAAGCCCGGCATGTCCGTGCTCGACTGCTGCGCCGCGCCGGGAGGCAAATCCACGCATTTGGCGGAAATCATGGGCAACCGCGGCACGGTCGTCGCCAATGACGTCCACGAGCATAAAAGGGCGCTGATCGACCGGCAGAAAGAACGGCTGGGCCTCTCGATCATCGAAACGGCCACATCGGATGCGCTGGAGCTGGACAAGCGGTATCCCGCGCAATCGTTCGACGTCGTTCTGCTCGACGCTCCCTGCTCCGGGCTCGGCGTCATTCGCCGCAAGCCGGAGATCAAATGGAACAAGTCGGCGGAAGACATCGCCGGACTGGCCGACCTTCAGCGGCGCTTGCTCGAGAAGGCCGCCGAGCTCGTCAAACCCGGCGGCGTCCTCGTCTACAGCACCTGCACGATCGCGCCGGAGGAAAACGAGCAGACGGTCCGGAACTTTTTGGCGGCCCATCCCGAATTCGAGGGCGACCCGGCTTGGCCCGCGGAAGTGCTTGCCCCTCTCCTGGAAAAGGGGATTTTGCCCGAGCCTTTCGAAGGGCGGGTTCAGCTGCTGCCTCACCATTTCGGCAGCGACGGTTTCTTTATCGCGAGAATGCGCAGGCGCTAGCGTTATCTTTCGGGGCTGAAGCCCTTTATGGTAAAATAGATCGAATGGTGGTGACGGTTTTGAAGACAGAAGTAACTTTAGATAAACCTTTTATTTACGATTTTTCGCTGGAAGAACTGCAGGAGTGGACGAAGGAGCAGGGAGAACCCGCCTTCCGCGCCGGCCAAATTTACGATTGGCTGTACGTCAAGCGGGCCGGTTCGTTCGAGGAAATGAGCAACCTGCCGAAGCCCTTCCGCATGAAGCTGGAGGAAAGCTTCGGCTTCGTGACGCTGACGGAGCTCGCGAAGTTCGAATCCAAGGACGGCACGGTCAAATACCTGTTCGGCCTGCACGATAACCACGCGATCGAAACGGTGCTCATGCGCCATAACTACGGGAACAGCGTGTGCGTGACGACGCAGGTGGGCTGCCGGATCGGCTGCACCTTCTGCGCTTCCACGCTCGGCGGGCTGAAGCGGAACCTGACGCCGAGCGAGATCGTCGCCCAGGTCGTGCAATGCCAGAAACTGCTCGACCAAGATAACGAGCGCGTTTCCAGCATCGTGATCATGGGGTCGGGCGAACCTTTCGAGAATTACGACGCGACGATGAAGTTCCTGCGGACGATGATCCACCCCAAAGGGCTGAACATCGGGGCGCGCCACATCACGGTGTCCACGAGCGGCATCGTGCCGAGCATGTACAAATTCGCGGACGAGAACACCCAGATCAACCTGGCGATATCGATCCACGCGCCGAACGACGCGCTGCGCTCGAAGCTGATGCCGGTCAACCGCCGCTATCCGTTCCAGGAAGTGATGGACGCCATCCGCTACTATATCGACAAGACGGGCCGCAGGGTCACATTCGAATACGCGCTCATCGGCGGGGTAAACGACCGTCCCGAGCACGCGGAAGAGCTGGCGAACGTCCTGCAAGGCATGCTGTGCCACGTCAACTTGATTCCGGTCAACTACGTGCCGGAACGGGATTACGTGAGAACGCCGCGGGATGACATTTTCGAGTTCCAGCGCATCTTGGTGAGCAAGAACGTCAACGCGACGATCCGCCGGGAGCAGGGGCACGACATCGCGGCCGCTTGCGGCCAGCTCCGGGCGAAGCATATGGAGAAAACGGAAAAGATGGAGAAGACGACGGGGTGATCCGATTTTGAGGACGGCTTGGAGAACGCATGTCGGCAAAGTGCGGCAGGTGAATGAAGACAGGGCCTGGAGCGGAACGCTGGCGCACGGATGGACGGGCGTCATCGTCGCGGACGGAATGGGCGGACATCGCGCGGGGGACGTGGCGAGCGAACTGGCCGTCGGCTGCCTGGCGGATTCGCTGCAATACTGGGATCCGGAGTGGACGCAGGACGAAGGCATCGTGCGGCTGCAGGAGATGATCCGCAAGGCGAACAAGGTCGTGCACGAAACGGCGTCTTTGAACGAGCAATACCACAACATGGGCACGACCGTCGTGGCCGCGGTGCTGAACAAGCACGGCGGCTGGATCGGCCATGTCGGGGACAGCCGGATTTACCGTCTGCGCGGCGGCGGACTCGAACTGCTCACCGACGACCACACGGTCATCAACGAGCTGTCCAAAGCCGGCCAATTAAGTCCGGAGGAAGCCGCGCGGCACCCGCTGCGCCATGCCGTGACCCGCTCCGTCGGCACCGAACGGGACGTCAAGCCGGACGTCCGGGCGATCGATTGGAAGCGGGGCGACCGGCTGCTGCTTTGCAGCGACGGGCTCAGCGGATTGGTCGAGGAGCAAATGCTGAAGGCCACGCTGGGCCAACCCGGCGCGACGTTGGATGAGGTGGCGGACCGGCTCGTCGAAATGGCTTTGGACGCGGGCGGGGACGATAACGTCACCGTCGTTCTCGTGGAGGACGACGAAGCCATCGCCGCGGGAGGGGAGACAGCATGATCGGACAAACGCTAGGAAACCGTTACGAGCTGCTGGCCCGAGTAGGCGGCGGAGGCATGGCGCTCGTATACAAAGCCCGGGACAACCTGCTCAACCGCTATGTGGCCGTGAAGGTGCTGCGTCAGCAATTCATGCACGACGAGGATTTCATCCGCCGTTTCCGGCGCGAGGCGCAGGCCGCTGCGTCCCTGTCGCATCCGAACATCGTCAGCATTTACGACGTCGGACAGGAAGAGGATACGCATTATATCGTCATGGAATTCGTCGACGGGGCGAATTTGAACGAAATCATCCGCGAGCGGGCGCCGCTCCAGACCGAAGAAGCGGTCAAGATCGCTTCCCAAATCTGCGACGCGTTGGACCATGCCCACATGAACCAAATCATCCATCGCGACATCAAGCCTCATAACATATTGATCGGCAACAACGGAAGGGTGAAAGTGACGGACTTCGGCATCGCCCGGGCCGTCACCTCTTCCACCATCACGCAGACCGGCTCGGTCGTCGGTTCGGTTCACTACTTCTCGCCGGAGCACGCCAAAGGCGTCGCGACGGGCGAGAAGTCGGACATTTACTCCCTCGGCATCGTGCTGTACCAGATGCTGACGGGACGCCTTCCTTTCCTGGGAGAAAGCCCGATCAGCGTGGCGCTCAAGCATTTGCAGGAGCCGTTCGAGCAGCCGCGCAAAGTGAACCCGCACATTCCGCAAAGCGTGGAAAACGTCATTCTCCGCGCCATGCGCAAAAATCCGCAGGAGCGCTATGCGTCCGCGCAGCAGATGCTCAGCGACCTGGAAACGTGCCTGCAGCCGCAGCGGGTGAACGAACCGCCGGTCCGTTTCGGCAGCGACGACGACCTCGAATCGGACAAGACCCGCGTCATTCCGGCGATCCGCCCGGACATGAGGAACACGCTCGAAGCGCCGGCCGCCAAAAGCGCCGCGCCGGAAGAGCGCTGGGATTCCCGGGGACTCGAAGACAAGCCGAAACGCCGCTGGGTGATGCCGACCGTGCTCGGCGTGCTGGCGGCCGTCCTGATCGGCGTGCTCATCTGGGCCGTCGTAGCGCTGAAAGGCGAGCTGACGCCCAAAGACGTGCTCGTTCCGGTCGTCGAAGGCATGGAGGAGCAAGCGGCGGTCGATACGCTGGAGAAGGCTGGGCTCAAGGTCGAGGATCCGGTCATCGAAGAAGCCAGCAAAGACGTGCCGGAGGGTCATGTCATTAAACAATCCAAGAAGGATATTAAAGTCAAGGAAGGCTCGCTCATCACGCTGACCGTCAGCAAAGGCCCCGATCTGCCGGCGATGCCGGACGTCACGGGCAAAAAGCTGCAGGAAGCGCAAACCGCCCTCGGCGCCCTCGGGATCAATCCGGACAACATCGAGCCGAAGGAGCAGTATGACGACAGCGAGCCCGGAACGGTGCTGGACCAGGATCCGAAGCCGGACGAGCTCGTCGACCCCGAAACCGCGAAGATCACCTTGACGGTGAGCAAGGGCAAAGAAGAGATCGCCATGCCGAACCTGATCGGCAAAACGGAGAACGAAGCCCGTGCCGCACTGGAGAAGAGCGACTTGAAGCTCAAGGACGACAAAGTGATTCTGGAAGCCAGCTATACGGCGGAAAAAGGGAAAGTGTTCAAACAATTCCCTGCCGAACAGAACGAGATGGTTCCCCCGGGCACGGAAGTGACGTTGTGGGTGAGCTCCGGTTATCCGCCGGAAGCGAAGACGGTCACTTGGAACGTGACGGTGTCCCCGGCCCAGGAAGGCCAGGAAAGCACGATCCAAATCATCTATTCGGACGCGACGGGCGACAACAAGGTGGAAGGAACGCACAAAATCAAACGGATGACGACGTTCCCGGTTACGCTCGTGCTGGCCCCCGGCAAGGACGGACAGATCACGGTGTCCCGCGACGGCACGGTCATCGACAGCACGCCGGTGCCGTACGCCGACCAGCCGGCCGGCGGCACCGAGGCCACGACGAGTCCGAATCCGAGTCCGGACAATCCGCCGGCCGATGGAGGCCAGAACGGACAAGACGGCGATCAAGGAAACGGGCAATGACCCTGAGACTTAACGGAAGAGAAGGAGCCGTGGGCTGATGCCGGAAGGCACGATCATGAAGGCGCTCAGCGGATATTATTACGTGCTCGGCGATCAAGGCGGAGAGCCCGTGCAATGCCGGGCAAGGGGGATTTTCAAAAAGCGCGGGGAATCGCCTCTCGTGGGCGACCGGGTCCTCTACAGCGAAACGGAGAACGGGGAAGGCACGGTCGACGAAATCAAGCCGCGCCGCACCGAGCTCGTCCGCCCGCCGGTGGCGAACGCGGACCTGGCGGTGCTCGTATTCTCGGTCGTCCATCCGGACCTGAACCTCCCGCTGCTCGACAAGTTTCTCGTCCATATCGAGCACGCCGGTCTCGATTCGGTGCTGGTCTGGACCAAAGCGGACCGCATTCCGGAAGGGCCGGAAGGCGACGAGGCCCGCAGAACGATGGAAAACGCGCGGGACCTCTACCGCTCCATCGGCTACGAGGTGCTGGTGACCAGCGCGAAGGCCGGTCTCGGCATCGCCGAGCTGGAGAGCCGCCTGTCCGGACATATCGCCGTGTTCGCCGGCCAATCGGGAGTCGGCAAGTCCTCGCTGCTGAACGCGCTCGTGCCGGGTCTTGAGCTCCAGACGAACGAAATCAGCGAGAAGCTCGGCCGGGGCAAGCATACGACGCGCCACGTCGAATTGGTTCCGCTAAGCGGCGGCGGGCTCGTCGCCGATACGCCGGGCTTCAGCCAGCTGGATTTCGCGGAGCTGGGCGTGGAAGAGATCGGTTCCAACTTCCGCGAATTCCGGGAACTGTCCGGCGGCTGCAAATTCCGCGGCTGCACCCACATCCACGAGCCGGGGTGCGCCGTCCAACAGGCGGTCGAACGGGGAGAAGCGGCGGAAAGCCGCTACGAGAATTACAAGGCATTCATGGCGGAGTGGAAAGAGAAACCTCGGAGGTACTGACATGTTGAAAATAGCTCCATCCATCCTGGCCGCGGACTTCGCGAAGCTGGGTGAAGAAATCCGCAGCGCGGACGCGTCCGGAGCCGATTGGATCCACATCGACGTCATGGACAACCATTTCGTGCCCAATCTGTCGTTCGGAGCGCCCGTGATCCAATCGGTCCGGCCGGCTACCCGGCTGACCTTCGACGTCCATCTGATGACGGAGAAGCCGGAGACGCTTTTCCCCGCGATGATGGATGCCGGCGCCGACAGGCTGACGGTGCATGCCGAAGCTTGCACGCACCTCCATCGAACGGTGCACCAAATCCGTGAATTGGGATTGCCGGCCGGGGTCGCGCTGAACCCGCATACGCCGCTCTCGGTACTGGATTACGTGCTGGGCGACGTGGACCTGATTCTGATCATGACGGTGAATCCCGGCTTCGGAGGACAGTCGTTCATTTCCGGCATGCTGCCGAAAATCCGCGAGCTGCGCGGGAAGCTGAACGCGCTTGGCAGGCCGGACGTCGACATCCAGGTGGACGGAGGCATTACCGATCAAACTGCCCCCCTCGTGGTAGAGGCGGGAGCGAACGTGCTCGTGGCGGGCAGTTATGTATTCGGAAGCTCCGACCGCCGTTCGGCGATCGCTTCCTTAAGAGGATAAACGAAGCAGACGGCCCTGACGGGCCGTCTGTTTTTTTTTGCCCGAACTTTCCCGGTTCAGGTGTGTTAGGACAAAATCCGTGCCGCATACATTGGATTAACAGCCGGAAAAGCCGGAGGAGGGATGGGAGAATGAAGTTTTATACCATCAAGCTGCCGAAATTTCTGGGCGGCTTCGTCAAAGCGCTTCTGAACACGTTCCAGAAAAATTGACGCCCCCGGTTCCGGACAGCGGGTGATGCCGGCGAGACGTCGAAATAAACGGCCACGCGAAAACGGCTTCGCCGCCCGACCGGACGGAGGATGCCGTTTTTATCGAGGACATACGGTAAGGATACGTGTGATGCGGATCCTCTTACGGTAACCAAAAAGGGCTCACCGGTTCGGATCCGTTTACCGGATCCTAGCGGCAGAGCCCTTTTGACAAATCGTTCGATGGGAATCAACCTTATACACGAGTCACAAGACCGGACTTCAGGGCCTTGGTGCTGACATAAACGCGTTTCGGTTTGCCGTTCACCAGAATGCGCACCTTTTGCACATTGACGCCCCAAGAGCGCTTGTTATGGTTGTTGGCGTGAGAGACATGATTGCCGGAGCTCGGCTTCTTTCCCGTGACGAAACATTTGCGAGACATTAAAATCCACCTCCCTACCCAAGCCTTACAAACACCACATTATCATATCACACGGTAAAGCGCCCACGCAATCTTTATTATCAAGCGGGCAGCGCGGACAAAGGATCCCGGATTAAGCCTAAAACCTCGGGTTTTGTCGGTTTCGGCCGTACCGAGGAGAAAACGGCTTCAAACTCCCGTTTTTTTATAGTACAATAAGATATGGTCCATAATACAGGCATAAAGGAGTGAATTTCCATGCCGATGCAACTGGCGACGGAAAACGGAAAAATAGACGTAGCTGATCAAGTGATCGCCGTGATCGCCGGTTCGGCGGCGATGGATTGTTATGGACTGGTGGGCATGGCTTCCCGCAAAGGACTGAAGGACGGCATCGCGGAGCTTCTCGGACGGGAAAACCTGTCCCGCGGCGTCGAAGTCCGGCGCGAGGGAGAGCTGATGCATTTGGACTTGTACGTCATCGTCAGCTATGGCACGAAAATATCCGAAGTCGCCCACAACATCCAATCGAAAGTGAAATACGTATTGGAAGAGGTCGTCGGGCTGAAAGTCGATTTCGTCAACATCTTTGTCCAAGGCGTACGCGTCATCAAGTAGCCGAATGCATCCGTGACGGCCGAACGCGAACGATCGCGTCGCTTCATCGGCCGCACCGTGCTCGTTCGGACGCGGGGAATTGGACCAGCGGGACCGAACGCACAACAGGAAGGAGACTGTCAGCTTGAGCAGGCGTTCTATGAACGGAATGGAATGGACGGCCATGGTACTGGCCGGGGCGGAGAGATTGTCCGCCAACGAAAACCGCATCAACGCGCTGAACGTATTCCCGGTACCGGACGGGGACACGGGAACGAACATGAATTTGACAATGACGGCCGGAGTGGCCGAATTAAACCATAAACCTTCCGACGAGGTCGGACGAGCAGCCGAAGTGCTGTCGAAAGGCCTTCTTATGGGCGCCCGAGGGAACTCCGGCGTCATTCTCTCGCAATTGTTCAGGGGGTTCTCCCGCGCCGTGGCGGGTGAACGTGAAATGAACGTGCCCTTGTTCGCAACTGCTTTGCAACAAGGAGTTGATACCGCTTACAAAGCGGTCGTCAAGCCGGTCGAAGGCACGATTCTGACCGTAGCCCGCGAAGCCGCGCGCCAAGCGGCCGTGTCGGCCCGGCGCACGGCGGATTTGGCCGAGTTCATGAAGGAAGTGCTCGCCAAGGCTTCAGAGACGCTGGACCGTACGCCGGATATGCTGCCGGTGCTGAAGCAGGTCGGCGTCGTCGATTCCGGCGGCCAAGGCTTGGTTTGCATTTACGAAGGCTTCTTGTCTTATATAACGGGCGTGCCGGCAACGGAAACGCCGGCGGCAGGCGCTGCTTACGCCGCCCCTGCGCCACGGCCCGTCCAGGCTGTCCCGGCCATGCCCGCTAGAAACGCTTCGGCCCAGGCCAAGCTGGAGACCGAAAGCATCGACTTCCCCTACGACATGGAATTTTTCATTCACCGTCCGGCGGCCTCGGGGCCTTTCGCCGAGAAATCGTTCCGCCAGGCGCTGGAACGCGACGGGGACTCGATCATTCTCATTGAAGACGGCGACGTCGTGAAGGTTCACGTGCACAGCCGCCGTCCGGGCGATGTCCTGAATTTCGCGTTGGCCCACGGCGAATTGACTCATTTGCATATTCTGAACATGCGCGAACAGCACCGCGACCTGCTGCGTCCCGCGGAGGCGGCGCCTTCGCAGCCGGCACCCGCGGCGGTCAAGCCGGCTGAGGGCGCGGAAGCGCTCGGGCTCGAGGCGGCTTCCGGCATTCCGGCGGCGGACTATACCCTTGCGGGCGTCACCGCTTCCCCGGAAAGCGAACCGAATCCGGACGTTTACGAAATGGCGGAATACGGCGTCGTCGCGGTCAGCGTCGGCGACGGCAACGCGGAATTGTTCCGCAGCCTCGGCGTGGACGTCGTCATCTCCGGCGGACAAAGCATGAACCCGAGCACGGAAGACCTGCTCGGCGCCATTCACTCGCTGTCCGCCCAGACGGTCATCGTGCTGCCCAACAACCCGAACATCCTGCTCGCGGCCAAACAGGCGGCCGAGCTCGCGGACCGTCCGGTCACGGTGCTTCAGACCCGCACGCTCCCGCAAGGCATGGCGGCGATGCTCGCGTTCCGGGAAGACGAGCCGGAAGCCGCGAACGTCGAACGCATGACCAAAGCGTACGAACGCGTGCTGACCGGATCGGTGACGCAAGCCGTTCGCGATACGCAAATGGACGGACTCGACATCCGCGCCGGGCAATACATCGGCATTTTGGACAAAACGATCGTCACGACGGCGGTTACGGCCGAAGACGCCGGACGCCAGCTGCTGGAGCGGATGCTCGCTTCCGGCGGGGAAATCGTGACCATCCTGACCGGCGAGGACGCGGACGACGGCCAAGCGGAGCGGATCGCGGCTTGGCTCGGCGACCGGTATCCGGATGCCGAGGTTGAAGTGCACGAGGGCGGACAGCCGTTGTATCCGTTCTTGTTTGCGGTAGAACCTTAAGAAGTCGGGAGGACAAGCTCATGTCATCGGTCGCATTGGTTACGGACAGCACGGCCGACATCCCCCGCGGGATGCGCGAACGGCTCGGCATTTCCATGGTTCCGCTCAAGGTCATGTTCGGCAGCGAGAGCTATTTGGACAACATTGAACTCCAGCCGGCCGAGTTCTACCGGAAGCTGACCGGCTCGCCGGTATTGCCGACCACCTCGCAGCCGTCGCCCGCCGACTTTTTCGACGTGTTCAAGCGGTTGACCGACGAAGGAAAATCGGTCGTATCGGTGCACTTATCCGGCGCGTTCAGCGGCACTTATCAATCGGCGATGATCGCCAAATCGATGTTCGAGGACGACGCGGACATCACGGTGATCGACTCCAAGTCGGCCTCCTACGGCTACGGGATGATCGTCGTGGCCGCCGCCGAATTGGCGGCGCGGGGAGCTTCCAAGGAAGAAATCATCGCCGAAGTCCATCGGCTCCGCCGGGAGATGCGCCTCTATTTCTTGGTGGACACGCTGGAATTCCTGCAAAAAGGCGGCCGGATCGGCAAGGCGGCGGCCTTGGTCGGATCGTTGCTCAACATCAAGCCGATTCTCACGATCGACGACGAAGGCGTCATCAATTCCGCCGACAAGGTGAGAGGGCAGAAACGCGCGATGGCGCGGATCGCCGAGCTTCTGCAAGCGGATCTGGGGGACCGCCCCGTCAACCTCATGATCGCGCTGACGCCGGGATTCGAAGAAAACGCGAAGGATATGGCCGCGCTCCTCAAGGAACGGTTTAACGTGAGCAACTACGTGGAAACCGAGATCGGACCCGTGATCGGCACGCACGCCGGGCCGGGAACGGTCGGCGTGTTCGTAACTCCGGCATGATGAACGATTTATTCGCCATTCCCGTGGAACGGCTACAAGGCGTGGGCTCCTCGAAAGCGGGGGAGCTTCACGCCTTGGGCATTTCATCGGTGGGAGACTTGATCGACTATTATCCGTTCCGTTACGAGGATTACCGGATCCGGCCGTTCCATGAGGTGAAAGACGGGGAAAAAATCACCGTGCAAGGAACGATCGCGTCGGCGCCCGTCCTGCAGCGGTACGGCCGCAAATCGCGGCTGACGGTGAGGGTGACGGTGGAGGGGCTGCTGCTGTCCGCGGTGTGGTTCAACCGGGCGTTTCTGCAGGAGCAGTTGGCTATCGGCCGGGAGATCACGCTGACGGGCAAATGGGAGCAGCGCCGGCGGCAGTTGACCGTAGCCGAATCGGAATTCCCGGACAAGGGAACCGCGAAGACGGGGACGCTGCAGCCGGTTTACTCGGTCGGGGGCGGCATCACGCAGGCTTGGATCCGCAAAACGATCGACCGCGCGTTGACCCAATACGGGGCGATGATTCCCGAGCTTCTGCCGGCGGAGCTGGTGTCCCGACACGATTTGATGCCTCGGCGGGAAGCCGTCATGCGGATCCATCGGCCCGAAAATTCGCAGGAGGGACAGGAAGCGCGGCGCCGCATGGTGTACGAGGAGCTGTTCCTGTTCCAGATGAAACTCCAGGCCTACCGCGCGGCCAACCGCAAGCAGCCGGACGGCTTGGCCCACCGCGTGAACAACGAAGAGATCCGCGCGTTCGTCGGGGGCCTGCCTTTCGAATTGACGGATTCGCAGAAGCAGGTCATCAACGAGATTTTGGCGGATATGAAACGCCCTTACGTGATGAACCGGCTGCTGCAAGGCGACGTAGGCGCCGGCAAAACGGTCGTCGCGGCCGTCTCCTTGTACGCGACCGTGAGGGACGGCAACCAGGGCGCGCTCATGGTGCCGACGGAAATTTTGGCCGAGCAGCATGCCCGCTCTTTGGCCAAGCTGTTCGAGCCGCACGGCATCCAGGTCGGGCTGCTGACGGGCAGCTTGACCGAACGCAAACGGCGGGATATCATCGCGTCCCTGCAGATGGGCTTGCTCGACATCATCGTCGGCACGCACGCCTTGATCCAGGAGGACGTGTTTTTCCGGCGGCTGGGACTGGTCGTTACGGACGAGCAGCACCGCTTCGGCGTAAACCAGCGCAGCATCCTGCGCCGGAAGGGGATGAACCCCGACGTGCTCACGATGACGGCGACGCCGATTCCGCGGACGCTCGCGATCACCGTTTTCGGCGATTTGGACGTATCCACGCTGCGGGAGAGGCCCAAAGGGCGTAAGCCGATTAAGACGTACTGGGTCAAACACGAGATGATGGACCGCGTGCTCGGCTTTATTCGGCGGGAGGCGGACGCGGGGCGGCAGGCTTTCTTCATCTGCCCGCTCATCGAGGAATCGGAGAAGCTGGACGTGCAAAACGCCATCGATCTCCACGCGCAGCTTCGCCAAGCGCTGCCGGATTTGAAGATCGGGCTGCTGCACGGGCGGATGACGCCGGCGGAGAAGGAAGCGGCGATGGGAACGTTCGCGGCGGGCGAGACGCACGTGCTCGTGTCGACGACCGTCATCGAGGTCGGGGTCGACGTGCCGAACGCGACGCTCATGATCGTCATGGACGCGGAGCGGTTCGGCCTGTCCCAGCTGCACCAGCTGCGGGGCCGGGTCGGGCGCGGGGAGCATCAGTCCTATTGCGTGCTGATCGCGGACCCGAAGTCGGAAAACGGGCAGGAGCGCATGAAGGCGATGACCGACACCGACGACGGCTTCGAGATTGCGAGGCGCGATTTGGAGCTGCGGGGGCCCGGCGACTTCTTCGGCACGAAGCAGAGCGGCATGCCGGAGTTCCGCCTGGCGAACCTGGTCAACGACTTCGCCGTGCTGGAGCAGGCGCGGGACGACGCGGCCGAGCTGACGGCGAAGGAAGATTTCTGGACCTCGCCTGGCTACGCGCGGCTGCGCGATTACCTGCTCCGCGAGGCCCGGCCGCAAGGGGAGCCGCTCGACTAGCGGCACGCAGGTACGTTATTCGGCGAAAAGCCGGCGTAGGAGGCAGAATAGCGACACGGAGGTACGTTATTCCGCACAAAGCAGACGCTAGACACGAAATAGCGGAACGCAGGTGCGTTATTCGGCGGGTGAGCGGATCCGGAGCGATTTAGTGATACCCGGTATCGTTAATTCGGCGGACAAGCGGATCCGGAGCCATTTAATGATTCCCAGTGTCGTTAATTAGGCGGGTGAGCGGATACGGAGCTATTTAGTGATACCCAATGTCGTTAATTCGGCGGGTGATCGGGTCGGGAGCGATTTAGTGATACTCAGTGTCGTTAATTCGGCGGGTGAGCGGATTCGGAGCGATTTAGTGATACCCATTATCGCTAATTCGGCGGGTCCGCTTTTTTCCTTTCCGGCTTTTCGCGCACGTCCTATTCGCCGTCCCCGTCCCCGCCTTGGCCATTCATCTTCCGCGTTTTTTCGGCATAAGATGAAACCGAAAGCCATGGCGGAAAGGGCGTGGGGAAATGGCCATGAGCGCAAGCTGGCAGAACTTCGGCATCCAGCCTCAACTGGTGGAGCGCGTCAAACTGAAATTGAAAAACCCGGTCATCAGGGACCGGATCAAGGGGCTGCTGGAAGGGGTCACGAAGTACGACCTTCAGGATCGGGTCAAAGTGCGCCAATTGGTGAGGAACGCCTCGCGCATTTTAAACGAGCCGCTCACGGACGTTCAGGAAGAGCAGATCGTCGCTTTCATACTCGCGCAGAAGATCGACCCGCAGAACACCTTGCATCTGATCAAACTGTGGGCGATGTTCCGATAACGCAATGCCGCGGTAACCGCAAAAAAACGCTCCGCCATCGGCCGAAGCCGGATGACGGGGCGTTTTTGCGTTTTCCCATTCAGGCGGATTTCGGTTCTTCCCTGCCGTCCTCGTCATCGCGGGAGGGGCGGGCCGCCCAGGCGCCGCCGACCAGGAAGATTCCGCTGACGTAGAAAACGGAGACGAGCCCCGCCCATGAACCCAACAGACCGAAGAACAGCGGTCCGATCATTTGGGACAGCCGGTTGGTCGCCAGCCGAAGCCCGAGCACCTCGCCGGTCCGTTCCCGGGGCGAAGCGTTGTACGTGGTGGTCATCGACAGCGGCTGCCCGCAGCCGAGACCCGCTCCCATGACGACGGCGATCAAGGCGAGCAGCACCGTGGATTCCGTGAGCGGCACAAGCAGGAACGAGAGTCCGGCGGTCAGGATGGAGACCAGCAGCACTTCGTTTCGCCCGGCCGTTCTCGTGAGCCGGTACAGGAAAAGCCGGATCGCCATCATGGCGATCCCTTGTACGGTGATAATCCAACCGGTTTGCGATGCGGACAAGCCGTACTGCTGCCCGAGCAGCGGAAAATAGGCGACGAAAACGTCGCGGGAATAGAGTACGAGCGCGCTGGAGAAAAGCGCTTTGCGCAGCACCGGCATTTTGAGCAATGCAAGGGTGCTGCCGTCAGGTGCGCCTCCCGTCCCGCGTCCGCGAACGGTTGCGGGGAGGAAGAACGAGATCGCGATCGGCATCAGGCCGACGCAAGCGGCGACGAGAAAGGCGAACGGAAAAGAAGCGCGCTCGGCCATGTACCCTCCGGCTACCGGTCCAAGCACGCCGCCGATCGACACGGCCATGCTGAACATGCTGAAGTAGTGGTCCCGGTTGTCTTTCGTCGCCGCGTTTCCGATGATGTTTTGCAGCGAAATGTTCATCAAAATTTGCGTCACGCCGACGATTGCCTGGGAGAGATACAACGAAGGGAGGGAGTCCCAGACGAACGGAAGGCCAATGCCGGCTGTGATGCCGAGCGTCCCGGCGACAACGGGAATGCGGTCGCCGATGCGGTCGGCCAGCCTTCCGAGAGGGATCGCCAGCACGAGCGGGAAAAACGCGTAGGTCGCCGTCAGGAGCCCGATCTGGAACGTGTCCGCGCCAAGTCCCGTCCCGTAAAGGGAAATCAAGGGCCGCGTCATGTTCAGCATCACTTGGAAACCGAGTACGATGGCGATGATTTTGGAAAGAAGCATCCGGGAGCACCTGCCTGATCCTGGGGGAGAATGCCCCGATTATATCACCCAGGGATTCGGCAGAGAGCGGTTTCAAAGCCTTGGCGCCCATAAAATATATGATCGAAATGAAGATTACGCGAACAATCGAAAGTATGAGCGAAATCCGGCGCGCCCTGAGAATACGGTACGGGAGCTACGGATTCCAAACGTATTTGCGCTCCGGACGCCCGACGGTTCCGTAGACGATTTTGACGTTGGCTTCTCCGATGGAAACCAGATATTCCAAGTATCGGCGGACGGTGGAATGGCTCATGCCGGTGGACGCCGAAAACTCGTCGGCGCCGGTCGGCTTGTCCAGCTTCCGGATTTGTTCCCTCACCGACTTGAGCGTCAGCCTGTCGATCCCTTTGGGCAAAGCCGGCGAGTCGGCGTGCGGGCTCTTGGAGGCGGCAAGGGAGCGGTCGGCAGGCCGGAACAGCCGGTCCACCTCTTCCTGAGCCATCGTCTTTTGAAGGGAAAGCTGATCCCGGAAATCGGCGTATTGGATCAAGGTCGCCGTGAATTTGTCGATCATGATCGGTTTGATGATGTATCCGAACGCTCCGCCTTGCATGGCATGGCTGACCGTCTCGGTGTCATTGGCCGCGGTGATGAGGACAAAGTCGACGCTTCGCCCCGATTGCCGGGTCCTGCGCAGCACTTCGATGCCCGACATATCCGGCAGGAAGACGTCGAGCAGGATCAGATCGGGGGTGTAAGCCTCCAACAGCTCCGTGGCTTGCGCTCCCGTGCTCGCGGTGGCGATCACGCGAAACCGCTCGGTTTTGTGGGCGAACTGTTCGACGATTTTCGCCGCGATGGGATCGTCTTCCACGATCATGACGGTCAGTACGTCCGTTGGCATCCGAACTCCCCCTTCAGGTATGGTTTGGGTTTTTGGGAATGACGACCGTAAAACGCGCGCCTCCGAGCGGGCTTCTGGCGATGAAAATTTGGCCGTGGATCGCGTTCAGCGCATGTTTCACGATGGCGAGGCCGAGTCCGCGGTTCTCCCCGTCTTTGGACGTGTAGCCTTCGATGAATATGGCCGTTTCCTTATCCGGGGGAACGCCGGGACCGTTATCCTCGATATCGAAGACGATTTCGTTCCCCAAGTCGGTGAAGGAAATCCGCACTTCGGCGTTCGCTCCTTGCTGCCGCGCGGCTTCCATGCCGTTGTCGATAATGTTGCCGAGGATGGTCACGACCGCATGGATATCGAGGTTCGCCGGAATTTGGCTGAAGTTGCTTTCCTGATCGATCGCCAGGTTGACCTTCAGTTCTTTGGAGCGGTTGATTTTTCCCAGCAGGCAGGCGGCGATGAGAGGCTCTTTCACCGACGTCATCAAGAAAGCGATGATGTCCTGACGTTCCTTCACCTCGCCCGAAATGAGCTGCATCGCTTTCTCGTATTGCTCCAAGGCGAGCAAGCCGTAAATCGTGTTCAGTTTATTCAGGTATTCATGGTTTTGGGCTCTCATCTGATCGGAGAAGGCTTTGATTTGGGTGAATTCGTTCGTCAACTGCTCGATCTCCATCTCCGTCCGGAACGTGAAAACCGCGCCTTGCACGCGATGGTCCTGAAGCACGGGGGCAACGTTCATGGCGTACATTTCGGAATCCAGAAAGACGCGCTGGTTGCTGATTCCGCTCGCGGACTGGGCAACCGCTTTCAAGGCTTCGCGAAGGCGGACATGCGTCAGCGTGCCGCCGACCGCCAGCGCATGGTCCCGAAGCAGCTCACGGGCGCGCTTGTTCATGCCGACGATCTTCTCGTCCGTATTGACCGCCACGATCGCGTCCCGGATCGATTCCAATATGGCTTCCCGTTCCTTGAAAAGAAGCGAAATCTCCTCCGGCTCGAGTCCGAAAATCAGTTTCTTGACCCGCCGGGCGATCAGGTAAGCGCCGACCAGTCCTACGGGAAGCAAGACGAGCGCGAGTCCGTAAATTCTCCACTTGTAATCGTCGATTCTATCATGCACGTCATCGAGCAGGAAGCCGACGGAAACGACGCCGATGACCTCGCCTCGGGCGTCCAATACCGGCGTTTTGCCGCGCAAGGCGGGTCCGAGCGTCCCGGTTGCCGTGGATACGATCGATTCTCCGGCCAATGCGGGGCCGTTATCGCCGCCGACCATTTCCTTGCCGATTTTGTCCGGATCGACATGGGAATAGCGGATCCCATGCCGATTGCCGACGACGACGTAACTGGCGCCGGACTGGATGCGGATCTTCTCGGCGAGCGGCTGTATGACGACGGACGGATCGGGAAGGTTGAACGCCTGGACGATCCGGTCGTCGGAAGCGGCGAGCTTGGCGACCGTCAATGCCTGTTGGCCGATGTTTCTCGTCAGGATATCGTTGAGCATGACGGAGAACACGGCTCCGGCAAGCGTTAAGCCCACGAGTACGACGACCGAAATGAGCAGCACGATTTGGGTCAGAAGACGCATCCTGAACCGGTTTTTCTCCAAAGGGCTTCAGCCTGCTTTCTGATCGAGAGGTGTTTATCATTGTATCAAATGGGGTGAATCCGCTTCCATGGTTTCGCGCGATGAAAATATCGAACAAATAAAAAATATGAAAAAAACGTAGGCTCCTGAAAACGCTTCCCGTATACTTTGTTACGGCTGAGGGCTCGGGCGGCATTTTCGCGAAGCCTGCCGAGCCGCGGCCCGATGGGACATTCCCATTCTACTACGAGCGGAGCAGGTGGAACCATGGAACTTTTTTGGTGGGGTCTCGCGCAGATTATCATGATTAACGTCGTCCTAAGCGGAGATAACGCGGTCGTCATCGCGCTGGCTTGCCGGGGTTTGCCCGATCGGCTTCAGAAGAAGGCGATCTTCTGGGGGATGCTGGGAGCGATCGTCTTGCGGATCGTCTTGACATTCGCGGCGGTGTGGGTGCTCAAAATCCCTTACGTGCAGCTGATCGGCGCGCTTCTGTTACTGTACATCGCGGTGAAGCTTCTGAAAAACGACGAAGCGGACGACAAGTTGAAGTCCGGATCCAACGTGAGGGAAGCGATCCGAACGATCGTGACCGCGGATATCGTCATGAGCCTGGACAACGTGCTGGCCGTCGCGGGGGCGGCGTCCGGAAACCTGCTGCTGATCGGACTCGGTCTCGCCGTGAGCATCCCGCTGATCGTGTGGGGCAGCAAGCTGCTCATGAAAGGGATGGAGCGGTTTCCGATCGTGGTCGTGCTCGGCGCCGGCCTGCTCGGGTATACCTCGGGGGAAATGGCCCTCAAGGACAAGGCGGCAGGCGGCTGGCTGGAGATCGTACCGTTGTCCCACTATGCCATCCCGATCGTGCTTGCCGTCCTCGTGATGGCGATCGGGGCGACGCTCGGCAAGAAAACGCCAAAAAAAGAAGAGGCGGCTGAAGCCGCCGTACATGCTTCCTAGCCGTTCGGCTTAGAGGAGCAAGGGCCGCGATGCGGCCCTTTTTTCATGTCGCCGTGGTCCGTGAAAAAAATGATCGAAATGACGCTAATCGGATTAATGCAACATATTCGGGAAAACTTCCGCCGGATTTGGAGCCCTGATATGCTTGGAAGCGCAAACAAAAAAGCGCTTTCAATTTGCGGCGCAACCTATTATCCGAAACGGGGAGTGTATCGCTTCATGAAAAAAGGTTTGCTGAAAAGCGGGAAATTCGCGATCGTGGGGGCCTTGGCATTCGCGTTGACCGCCTGCGGCAGCGGCGGAAATAAAGACGCGGGGAAAGGCGCTTCATCCAGCCCGGCATCCAGCCAATCCGCCGCGGCGGAAGGCTATAAGCCGAAGAAGCCGATTCAGATCATCGCGCCTTCCGGTGCCGGAGGCGGATGGGATAAAACGGCGCGTTCCATCGCCAAAGTGCTCGGGGAAACGAAGCTGGTGAACCAGCCGATTACGGTGGAGAACAAGCCGGGCGGCGGCGGGGCCGTATTCCTTGCCTCTTACGTGGCGGAGGATGCGGGCAACGATTACAAGCTGTTCGTGAGCTCGCCTCCGATTCTGGTCAACAACCTGAAGAAGGAAGGCAACAGCCCGTTCGGCTACAAGGACGTCACGCCGCTGGCCGGACTTACGGAAGACTTCGGCGCCATCGCCGTCGCGGCCGATTCCAAGTACAAAGATTTGAAGTCGCTGCTGGACGACCTGAAAGCGGACCCCAAAAGCGTGACGATCGCGGGCGGTTCGGCTCCGGGCTCGATGGACCACATCATCGCGGTTCTGCCGGCCTACAAATACGGAGTCGACCCGAAGACGGTGAAGTACTTGTCCTACGACGGGGGCGGCGAAGCCTTGACCGCGCTGCTCGGCGGCAACGCCCAGGCGATCGGCACGGACGTTTCCTCGCTCGGCGAATATTTGAAGGCGGGTAAAATCCGCATACTGGCCGTTTCCGCTCCGGAAAGGCTGGGCGGAGACTTCAAGGACATCCCGACGATGAAGGAGCAGGGCGTCGACGCGGAATTCCTCATCTGGCGCGGCATTTTCGGACCGAAAAACATGAGCGCGGAAGCCAAAGGTTACTGGGAAGCCAAAATGAAGGAGCTTTCCGAATCCGATGTTTGGAAGCAGGAGCTTGCGGCGAACGCATGGGCCGGCAGCTTCAAGAACGCCGCGGACTTCACCGCGTACCTGGGCGAGCAAGAGAAATTGGTCAAAGATACGCTGACCGCGCTCGGCATGGCGAAATAAGAATAAGGGCTCGATACGGGAGAAGAGCGCTGACGCTCTTCTCCCGTGCTCCACTAAGGAGAGGACGAAATTGAACAAAACGTTCGACCGTTTCGCGTCCGTCGCGTTTCTCGCGATCGGCACGCTGTTCGTGATCGAAAGCCGGAAAATATCGGAGAGCGCTTACGGCAGCAACGTAGGGCCCGACATTTTTCCGATGTACCTGGGCGTGATTTTGGTCCTTCTCAGCCTCCGATTATTTTACGAAACCTTCCGTTACCGGACGGACGGCAAAGCCGAGAAGGAGAAGCTGGACTACAAGCGTTTTTCCGTGATCCTGGGCGCCGCGATTCTTTATGCTTACTTTCTCGAGGATATCGGATACGTGATCTCCACTTTCCTGTTCCTGGTCATCGGCTTTCAAACGATGCAGAAGGGGAAGCTGTGGGTTTCCGCGGTGATCTCCGCGCTGTTCACCCTCGTCGTTTATTTCGTCTTCGTCGAAGTTCTGAAAGGCTCGCTGCCCGGGTTTCCCAGCTGGCTGGGCTTATCCTGAGGGAGGTTCAACATGCAGACACTCGAATATTTGGGACACGGCTTGTCGGTCGCGGTCCAATGGCATAACTTGTTGTTCGCCTTCATCGGCGTCCTGATCGGAACCGCCGTCGGCGTTCTCCCCGGCATCGGTCCCATGAGCGGCGTCGCCCTCCTGATCCCGGTGACCGCCTCGATGACGGCGGGGCTCGGGCCGGAGCAGGCGGCCATCAGCTCCATCATTTTGCTTGCGGGCGTCTATTACGGCGCCATGTACGGAGGCTCCACCACGTCGATCCTGCTCAATACGCCGGGAGAGTCCTCGTCCGTCGTCACGACGCTGGACGGCTACCAAATGGCGCGCCAAGGAAGGGCCGGCGCCGCTCTGGCGATCGCCGCGATCGGTTCCTTCGCGGCGGGCTTGGTTTCGCTGATCGGCTTGATCTTCCTGGCCGGTCCGCTGTCCGAACTGGCCATCAAATTCGGACCCGCCGAATATTTCTCCCTGATGGTCCTGGGACTCGCGGCGGTCAGCGGCTTGGCGGGCAAGTCGATGACCAAGGCCCTGATCATGACCGTATTCGGACTGCTGCTCGCGTCCATCGGCATCGACAACGTTTCCGGGGTTGCCCGGTTCACTTACGATAATCCTTACCTGTATTCGGGACTGGAATTCCTGACGATCGCCGTCGGCCTGTTCGCTCTGGGAGAGGTGTTCAAAACCATTCTCGAAAAGGAGCAGACGGACGGAACGCTCGCGAAGATCACCCGCGTCATGCCGACGAAGCAGGATCTCAAAGACAGCGCGGCCCCGATCGCCCGCGGCTCGCTGCTCGGCTTTTTCATCGGCGTGCTGCCGGGAGCCGGCGCCACGATGGCTTCGTTTTTCTCCTACATCATGGAGAAAAAGCTCAGCAAAAACAGGGACAAATTCGGCCAGGGCGCCATCGAAGGCGTGGCGGCGCCGGAATCGGCCAACAACGCGGCGGCGGGCGGTGCGATGATCCCGCTGCTGACGCTCGGCATTCCGGGTTCCGGCACGACGGCGATCCTCATGGGCGCGCTCATCATGTACAACGTGCAGCCGGGACCGCTTCTGTTCCAGGATCATCCTCAAGTGGCTTGGGGCTTGATCGCCAGCATGTTCATCGGCAACATCATGCTGCTCATCCTGAACATGCCGCTCGTCAAAGTTTTCGCCAAAATCATCGAGACTCCGCCCAAATATTTGATTCCGCTCATCGTCGCGATTTCCGTTTTCGGGGTTTACGCCGTGCAGTACACGACATTCGATCTGCTGCTTCTGATCGGCTGCGGCGTCGCCGGGTATTTTCTCGCCAAAAACGATTATCCGCTCGCTCCGCTCGTCCTGGGCCTCGTGCTCGGGCCGATGATCGAAAACAACATGCGCAGGGCGCTGACGATTTCCAACGGCGATTTCATGATTTTCCTGCACAAACCGATTTCCGCCGTCTTCATCGCCGCCGCCGTCCTCTGGCTGGTCGTTCCGATGCTGCTCCGCCTCCGCGGGAAAAAAGTGCTCGTGAACGAAGAGGGATAAACGGCATCGTACGAACAATCGACAAACAAGGGGTTCGATTATATGAGTCTCACCACGGCCCGGATGTCCGGCGGCAAAAGCGTCATTATCCGGCTTGAAATGCAAACGGACCGGATCCATTTCGGCCAGGTGGCAAGCGCGGTCGCGGAGGCGGGCGGGGATATCGTCGCCATCGACGTCATCCAGACCGGGCGGGATACGACGATCCGGGATTTGACCGTCATGGTGGCGGACGACGGCCACACGAACCGCATCGCGGACGGCTTGAAGGCATTAAGCGGAATTCGCGTCGTCAACGTCTCGGACCGGACGTTCCTGCTGCATCTCGGCGGCAAAATCGAAATCACGCCCAAAACGCCGATCCAAAACCGCGACGATCTGTCCAGGGTCTATACGCCGGACGTCGCCCGCGTTTGCATGGCGATCCGCGAAGACCCGGACAAAGCGTTCGCCCTGACGGTTAAGCGCAATACGGTCGCCGTCGTGTCGGACGGCACGGCCGTGCTCGGTCTCGGCAACATCGGGCCGTACGCGGCCATGCCGGTGATGGAAGGCAAGGCGATGCTGTTCAAGCAGTTCGCCGGCGTCGACGCCTTTCCGATCTGCCTCGATACGCAGGATCCGGAAGAAATCATCCGCCACGTCAAGGCCATCGCTCCGGCGTTCGGGGGCATCAATCTCGAGGATATCTCGTCGCCCCGCTGCTTCGAAATCGAGAAGAGGCTGCGGGAAGAGCTCGACATTCCGGTCTTCCACGACGACCAGCACGGCACGGCCGTCGTACTTTACGCGGGTTTGATTAACGCGCTGAAGGTGGTCGGCAAGGACCTCGGCAGCGCGAAGGTGGTCGTGTGCGGCGTCGGGGCGGCGGGCGTTGCCTGCAGCAAGATTCTGATGGCCGCCGGCGTCGGGGAAATCATCGGCGTGGACCGGGACGGTATCTTGACGGCCGATCGGGAATACGCGCAGCCGATGTGGCGCTGGTACGCGGAGCATTCGAACCCGAGGCGGATCAGCGGGGGGTTGCGGGAAGCGCTGGAGGGAGCGGACGTGTTCATCGGGTTGTCCGCCGGCGGCCTCCTCAAGCGGGAGTACGTCATGCGGATGGCCCGGGATCCGATCGTCTTCGCGATGGCGAATCCCACGCCCGAGATTTCCCCGGAGGAAGCGGAGGACATCGTCGGCGTCATCGCCACGGGGCGTTCCGACTATCCGAACCAGATCAACAACGTGCTGTGCTTCCCCGGCATTTTCCGGGGGGCGCTGGATTGCAGGGCTTCGGAGATCAACGAGGAAATGAAGCTGGCCGCCGCGGAAGCGATCGCTTCCGTCATCCGGGACGAAGAGCGCAACAAGCAGTACATCATTCCGAGCGTCTTCAACCAGGAAGTCGTGAAGAGGCTCCGCGACGGCGTCGTGGAGGCCGCGATCCGCACGGGCGTCGCGCGCCGCATCCCCAGGGAATATCGGTAGGTTTCGCATTCGAACAAGAAAAAAACGTTCCGGAATCGGCGGAAAGGCCGAAACCGGAACGTTTTTTTTGCTATTCGGTGCGTTCAGCCCGTGATCCTCTCCAGGCACGCGGCGTCGTCGTTGGCGGGACTGCCGACGCGCTTGTCCACCTCGTAGGCGTCCATCTCCGCCGCCGGGTAGGGGACAAGCAAAGGCTTGAGCAGGGCGGGATCCTGTACTTGCCGGTCGAGCCACAGCGGCTCGTCCTCGGGCCTCAGGATCACCGGCATTCGGTCGTGGATGCCCGCCATCAGCGGATTCGGCTCCGTCGTGATGACGGCGAAGGAGCTCACCTTGCGGCCGTCCGGCGCCGTCCACGTCTCGTACAAGCCGGCCATGCTGAAGACGCCGCCGCTCCGGAGGACGATCCGGTAGGGACGTTTGCCGCCGCCCGGAGCGCTTTTCCACTCGTAAAATCCGTCAGCGGGGATGAGGCATCTTTTGCGGCGGAAAGCGTTCCGGTAAGCCGGTTTCTCCTCCAGCGTCTCGGCGCGGGCGTTGATCATGCGGCTGCCGATTTTCTCTTCTTCCGCCCAAGGGGGAATCAGGCCCCATTTGAGCAAGCCCAGCCGGTTGCGCTCTCCGTCATGGACCACGGCGGGCACCATCTGGGTCGGCGCCACGTTAAAGCGTGGCAGCTCGAACGGAGTCGCCGGCAAATCCGCGAAATACCGCATCATCAGTTCTTCCAGCGTAATGGTGATCGTGTATCTTCCGCACATGTCTCGCACCCCCCGATCCAGGCTCGTATGCTTCCGATTGTACCAGTTTCGAGCCGCCGAATGAACCGGAGGGCGTTATTTCGGACGACAATTTTGGAGAAAATGCCACTTGAATACGAACAAGCGTTCTGATTATAATAAGAATCACTCGGGAACATTTGTTCGGAGGGGTTTCAATGGCGACCGGTAAACAGCGAGATCGCACCATCATGTTGATCGACGGTCAATCGTTTTATGCGTCGGTCGAGAAAGCCGCTCACCCGGAATACCGGGATAAGCCGGTAGCCGTCGGGGATCCCGAGCGCAAGTCGGGCATCATTCTCGCGGCCTGCCCGATCGCGAAAGGCCGCGGCGTCACGACGGCCGAACGCGTGGGGGAAGCCATCGCCAAGTGTCCGGATCTCGTGGTCATACGCCCCCGGATGCAGACCTACATCACCGTTTCCCTGCTCATCACGGAAATATACGAATCGTTCACGGACCTGGTGGAGCCCTACTCGATCGACGAACAATTTCTCGACGTGACGGGTTCCCTGCTCGGCAGGGGAGACGCGGAATCCCTCGCGCATCAGATCCAGACGAAGGTGCTTTTGTCCACCGGCGTGTGGTCGCGGGTCGGCGTGGGACCGACGAAAATACTCGCCAAAATGGCGACGGACAACTTCGCGAAGAAGCGTTCGGAGGGCATCTTTAAGCTTGATGACGGCAATATCGAGACCGAACTCTGGCCGCTGTCCGTCGACAAAATGTTCATGGTGGGCTCCAGAATGACCCGTCATTTTTGGCGGATGGGCTTGCGGACGATCGGCGACATCGCCCGGCTCGAGCTCGGCGAATTTAAGCGGAAAATGCGGAAGGAAATGGGCAAACAATCGGATATCCAAGCCGAATACTACTGGCAGACGGCGCGGGGCATCGATCCCAGTCCGGTGGTGTCCTCGGTTCGCGGCGCTTTGCAATCCGTCAGCCACGGCAAAGCGCTGCGCGCCCGCCTTTATCGCAAATTGGCCGACGTCGAGGTGGTGCTCCTTGAGCTCGTCGTCGAAGTCTGCCGCCGGGCGCGCCGCCTGGGCAAGCAAGGCCGGGTCGTGTCGGTCGGCGCCGTGGAAACCGACGGGGAGCGGATGCTCTCGTTCGGGCGGCAAACGACGCTGCCGCATGCGACGTCGCTCACCCACGAGGTGGCCGCCGCCGCGCGTCAATTGTTCGTGCAGCATTGGCGGGGGATGCCGATCAGCCGCCTTTTCATTTCGCTCACGCAACTTTCCGATGACGACACGTATCAGCTCACGCTGTTCGAGGACCGGACGACGGTGTACAACCTGGAACGGGCCACGGATTCGATCAAGGATCGATTCGGCGATGCCGCCATCATGCGTGCGTCTTCCTTGCTGGAGTCGGGCGTAGCCCGCGAGAGAGCAGCCCAGATCGGAGGTCATTATCGGTGAGTAAACTCGAGGGAAACGTACGCTGGCAGTCGAAAATGCTGTTGACCGAACATCAAGAGCAATATGAGTCGCGGAACGATGCGAAACCCGCAGGCCAGGCCACGCCGGAAGAGCTGAAAATGATCCGGGATTACGTCCTGCTGCCGCATCTTTTGACCATCCTCCAAAACAGTTTGGAAGAGGTCCAGCATTCGACGAACGTGATGAAGAAGGTATTCGCCGCGTTGACGCAGTTAATCATGAACCGGGTCACCAAGGATATGTACCAGGTAAAGCGCGAGCTGAGCCGGCGCAATATCAAGATTTTGAACGACGAGCAGGCGGATATGGTCGTGTATCACCGGTTCGTCTGCCGGGGGTACGAAGACCGTTTCGGGATGGTCCGCGAGGTGATGCGGTCGGAAATCAGCGTCAGGCTGACGAACTATATCAGCGAAATAGCCGCCCTTTTGAAGGACTACGGGAAGTAAACTTGAACGCGAAACGGGACACCGCGGCGGGCTGCGCCGGGATGTCCCGTTTTTTTTCTACCGGATGACCTTCAGCGGCTTTTTCGCCGGCCCTTCCAGCACCTCGCCGCGGAAGGAGAACCGCGAGCCGTGGCACGGGCAGTCCCACGTCCGTTCGCCGTCGTTCCATTCGACCTCGCAGCCCATGTGCGTGCAGGTCGTGTCCAGCACGTGGAGCGCGCCGCCGGGCTCCCGGTAGGCGCCGGCCCGCTTGCCGTTCACGTGAACCGCGGCGCCTTCGTCGTTCCCGAGATCCTCCGGATCGCGGCGGACCCACTCCAACTTGCCTGCGATCAGGTGTTTCGCCACGTCCGCGTTCAGGCTCAGGAACTCCTTCACGCTGGGATCGGCATGGAAGCGGGAAGGCGTATACAGCTCCTCATACGGGCTGCGGATGCCGAGAATCAAGTCCTTGAGCAGCAGGGCGGCGGCCGTGCCGCCCGTCATGCCCCATTTGCGGTAACCCGTCGCGATGAAGGCATTGCGCTCGCTCGCCACGGGGCGGCCGACGTACGGGATTTTATCCAGCGTCGTCAGGTCCTGCGCCGACCAGCGGTAACGGATTTCCGCGGGGCCGAACGTCTCTTGGGCGAACTTCTCCAGCGCCTCGTAATGCTGGAAGGTACAGATGCCTTGCCCGGTCTTGTGGCGTTCTCCCCCGATGACGAGCAGGTCCTCCCCGCCGTAAGAGACCGTCCGTATGGAGCGGGGCGGGGTGTCCGCGCTGAGGTAGACGCCGCCCGGATAGTCCTGCGTCCGCTTGACGCCCAGCGCGTAAGAGCGTTCCGAGTACATCCGCGCGAAGTAGAAGCCGCCCGCGCCGTAAAACGGAAAATGCGTGCAGGAAGCGACGTTGCGGCAGGTCACCCGATGGCCGTCCTCCGTCACGACTTGGCTGTAGGGCGAGCCGTGCTCCACGGTTTTCGCCATCGTTTCCTCGAACAATTGCCCTCCGAGCCCGACGAACTCCCGTACGAGGCGCGACAAATAGGCGGTCGGGTGAAACCGCGCCTGCCCGGTCATCGCGACCGCGGCCAGAACGCCCGGAATGGGCAGCGGGATCCCGTTCACGCGTTTTCCGGGAATGCCGAGCTTCTCGTACGCTTTCCATTCTTTGTCGATTTTGGCGACGTTCTGCTCGCTCGCCGTGTATACATAAGCGTCTTCCTCCGCCCAATCGCACGAGATGTCCAGCTCCCGCACGGTTGAACGGATGAAGTCCATCGCCTGCCGGTTCGCGTCGTAATACAGCCGCGCCTTCTCTTCGCCGACGTGGTGTATGAACTCGTCGTAGATCAAATCGTGCTGGGCGGTGACTTTGGCGGTCGTATGGCCGGTCGTGCCGGTCAGGATGCGTCCCGCCTCGAGCAGCGCGACCTTTTGTCCTTCCTTGGCCAGCAAATAAGCGAGCGTAATGCCGGTGATTCCGCCTCCGACAACGGCGACGTCGACCGACAGATCGGCCGTGAGCTTGCCCGAAGAGGGAATTTCGGCCGAAGCCAGCCAGAACGACTCGGGGTATTGGGGCAGCCCCGTTTTTTGTTCATCCATCACGTGGATCCTCCTCAACAGACGAAATTGGACATTCGATTGGAAAAGTATGCCCATCTTCCCCGTAAGGGAGTCACCGTGCCGCTCTATCGGAACGTCCGCAAAATGCGTCAAGTGGTAGACAGCGGAAAATCGTTTGCTATAATGGAGGGAGCAAGGGAGTTTCCGACAATTCCATATAAGCCCCGGGGGAGCTGGATAAGAGGCCGGCTGAGAGTGCATCCCTATGATGCAGACCCTTATACCTGATCTGGTTAGTACCAGCGTAGGAAGGCGGGAGCGCGGCGGCAGCATGTCCGTTTGCGCATTCGTTCATGTTTCATGATGAACGCCCTCCGGAATCGGGGGGCGTTTTTTGGTTTGCGGCAGAGGCTTCCCTTGGACATTTTCCGCGAGAGCGGGCAAGGGACAGGAGAGGAAGAGAAAGATGAAAGCAAGGTTGAAAGGTTGGAAAATGGCGGGCGCGGGGGTGCTCGCGGGACTGATGCTCCTGACGGGTTGCGGAGACAAAGCGAACAACGGGGGAGCCTCGTCTTCTCCGTCGGCTTCGCCTTCCGCATCGCCGGCCGCGTCGCAGTCGGCTTCGCCGTCGGCGTCGCCGGAAGCGGGCAAGCCGCTTACGGAAGTGAAGGTCGTCCTCGACTGGACGCCGAACACGAACCACACCGGGCTGTATGTCGCGCGGGACCAAGGCTTCTGGGAGAAACGCGGCCTCAAGGTCGACATCGTGCAGCCGCCGGAAACCGGCGCGAGCCAGATGGTGGCCAGCGGCGCGGCGGAATTCGGCGTCGGCTACCAGGAAGACCTGACGCTCGGCCGCGAGAACGGCGTTCCGCTCGTCTCGCTGGCGGCGATCATCCAGCATAACACGTCCGGCTTTGCGTCGCCGGTCGCCAAGAACATCAAGACGCCGAAAGATTTTGCGGGCAAAACGTACGGCGGCTGGGGCTCCCCGGTCGAGCAGGCCGTCATCGAGACGCTCATGAAGGAGCAGGGCGCGGATCCGTCCAAAGTGAAAATCGTCAACATCGGCGAGGCGGACTACTTCACGGCGGTCAAACGCGACATCGATTTCGCCTGGATCTATTACGCCTGGACGGGCGTGGAGGCCGAAACCCGCAAAGAGAACCTGAACATGATCTGGATGAAGGATTACGACAAGCGTTTGGACTACTACACGCCTCTTTTGATGACGAGTGAGAAAATGATCCAGGATAAGCCGGACATCGTCCGGGCGTTCGTGGAAGGAGCGGCCGAAGGTTACCAATACGCCATCGACCATCCGGACGAAGCCGCCGACGTGCTGATCAAGGCGGTGCCGGAATTGAACGCCGACCTCGTGCGCGCCAGCCAGAAGTGGCTCAGCCCCCGCTACAAGGACGACGCTCCGCGCTGGGGCGAACAGAAGAAGGAAGTGTGGGAAGGCTACGCCGACTGGATGATCAGCCACGGCATCATGAAGAAGAAACTCGATTTCGACACCATGTTCACGAACGAGTTCCTGCCGAAGTAACGCTACCGAATCCCTGAAGGAGGCAACGCCTTATGGCCCAAGCGCTTCTCAGCGTGCAGATTCTGCCGAAAACGAAGGACGGGGAGGACGTCATCCCCTACGTGGACCGCGCGATCGCGGTCATCAAGGAGTCCGGCGTGAATTACCGCGTCGGACCGCTCGAGACGACGATGGAAGGCGAGTTCGACGAGCTGCTCGCCATCCTCAAGCGGATGAACGACGCCATGTTCGAGATGGGCAGCCCGTCGGTCATGTCCCAAGTGAAACTGCTGGTGGGCGGACCGAACGCTTCGATGGAACGGCTGCTGGAGAAATACCCCGATGGCAAATAAAGCGGCGTGGCGGAGGGTGTGGCCCCCCTCCGCCGCTTTCGTTATTTTCGTGGCCATTTGGCAAGCGGCCTGCCGCTACGGGAAGGTCGATCCGTGGATCCTGCCGGCCCCCTCCGCGATCGCGATGCGGCTGAAGGACGACTCCGGCTTGCTGCTCGGGCATCTCGGCGCCACGCTTCGACTCGCGATGTCCGGACTTGCGATCGGCGTCGCGGCCGGCGTGGCCGTGGCGGTCGTCCTGCACGTGCTGCCGTTCGTGCGCTCGGCCTTGTCGCCGTTCGTCATCGCGTCCCAGAACGTCCCGCTCATCGCGCTCGGCCCGCTGCTCATGATCTGGTTCGGCTTCGGCCTGACGCCGAAGTTGATCCTGCTTACGCTTGTCTGCTTCTTTCCGGTCGCCTGGTCGATGCTGGCCGGACTCGGCAGGGCGGAACCGCACCTGCGCGAATATTTGGCCATGATCGGGGCGTCCCGCTGGGACGTGCTGCGGCGGCTCGAGCTGCCCGCTTCGCTGCCGTATTTGTTCTCCGGCCTGAAAATCACCGTCACCTACAGCGTCACGACCGCGATCGTCGCCGAATGGCTCGGGGCCAGCAAAGGCATCGGCTATTATCTTGTCTTGAAATTCAAAGGCTACGACACCTCGGCCGTGTTCGGCGCGGTCATCTGCATCGTGTTGCTCTGCCTGATCCTATACGGAATGGCGGCGCTCCTGGAGCGCTGGGTCGTGCAAAGCCGTCTCCACACGCGGCCGGTGAAGGGAGGGGATCGGCCATGACGAGTCCAGGCGAAAAATATCAACTGGAGTTGACCGGCGTTTCCAAAAGCTATTCCCGGAACGGCCGGCCCTTCCCCGTATTGGACGGCGTTTCGATCCGCGTTCGCGAAGGGGAATTCGTGACGCTTCTCGGCCCTTCGGGCAGCGGCAAGTCGACGCTGTTCCGGCTGGTCGGCGGCATCGAGCTGCCGGACCGGGGCAGCATCGCCATCGGCGGCCGGGACGCGGCGGGAACGCCGGGGCTCATCAGCTACATGCCGCAGCAAGCCTCGCTGTTCCCGTGGATGACGGTGACGGACAACGTCGTCTCCGCGCTGGAAATCGCGGGCGTCAAACGTGAAGAGGCCCGTTCGTCCGCGGCGGAATGGCTCGGGCGGATCGGCCTCTCCGGCGTGGCGCGGGAATATCCCGGCGTACTGTCGGGCGGCATGCAGCAGCGGGTGTCCTTCCTGCGCGCGCTCCTGATGCCGCGCGATCTGATGTGTTTGGATGAGCCCTTCGCCGCGCTCGACGCGCTGACGCGCACCGACATGCAGCATTGGCTGCTGCAGCTGTGGGAGACGCAGCGGCGCTCGGTGCTGTTCGTGACTCACAGCATCGAGGAGGCGCTCACGCTGTCCGACCGGATCTACGTGCTGTCGCCGGCGCCCGCCCGGGTCATCCGCGAGATCGAAGTCCCGTTCGGCCGGCCGCGCCGGTCCGACGTCTGGACCGACCCGGCTTTCACGGAACTGAAGCGGGAAATCCTGAATCTGCTCGGGAAAGGGGGCGCGGACGCCCATGCCTTATGACGCGCATATCCACTTGGACCACTATGCGCCGGCGCAGCTGGACGAAATGCTCCGCGCTTCGTTCGCGTCCGGCGTGGACGGCGTGGTCGCCGTCTCGATGGGCCTCGCTTCCTGCGAAGCGAACCGCGCGCTGGCGCGGCGGTATCCCGGCCGGGTGCTTCCCGCTTACGGCCGGCACCCGGAGCAGCCCCCGCTGGCGGAAGACGAGCTTGAGGCCCTGTGCGCCTGGATCGCGGCGCTTCCCGGGGACGAGGCGTTCGCCATCGGGGAGGTGGGCTTGCCGTACTTCAATCGAACGGCGGCCGAATCTTCGGGGCTTTCCTTCGACTCCGCGCCGTACTTCCGCCAGCTGGAACGGTTCGCAGCCTTGGCCGCCGAGCTGGACCGCCCGATCGTGCTTCACGCCGTCCAAGAGGATACGGAAGCGGTGATCGACCTGCTGGAGCGATTCGGCGTCCGCAAAGCCCACTTCCATTGGTGGAAGGGAAGCGCGCAGGCCGTGAGCCGGCTTATCGCGGGCGGTTACTACGTTTCCGTGACTCCCGAGGTCCGATACGACGAGGAAACGCGCGCGCTGGCCCGTATTTACCCGCTGGAACGGCTGCTCGTGGAAACGGACGGCCCGTGGCCGTTCGAAGGCCCTTATGCCGGGATGCGGACCGAGCCGTGGATGGTGCTCGATTCGATCCGCGAAATCGCCGCGTTGCGAGGGCTGGACGAGGAAGACGTCCGTGCGGCGCTCGATGCCAACACCCGGAGCTGCTACGCGATCGGCGGGCAGGGGTGACGGTCACGGCCGAATAGCCGCAGGGCGGCGCCGAAATCAAGCCGGGAACGCGGTTCCCGGCTTTTCCGCGGTTGCGCGTGAGGAAACGTCCTTGTACGATGGGGAGGAGAATGAACGCCGGGAGACGCCTGGACCGAATCCGGCGAAGAGCAGGAGGAGATGGAGGATGAAGCATCGGATCGTCGTGGCGGGCTGCGGGGGCATGTCCAACGTCTGGCTGGACGACGCGGCGGAACGCGCGAATGCGGAGATCGTCGGCCTGGTCGACATTCACGAGGCGACCGCCCGGGCCATGGCGGAGAAACGCGGGCTGCAGGTGCCTATTTTCACGGATTTAACGGAAGCGATCCGGCGGACCGAAGCGAGTCTCGTGTTCGACGTCACCGTTCCCGCGAGCCATAAGCAGGTGGTGACGACCGCGATGCGCCTTGGCTGCGACGTATTCGGAGAGAAGCCGATGGCGGAATCGATGGCCGACGCGGAAGAGATCGTCCGGACGGCGGAAGCCTCCGGCAAACGGTATTCCGTCATGCAGAACCGCCGGTATTTGCGCCACATCCGGCCGCTTCGCGACTTTGTGGCCGCAGGCGGGCTCGGCACGGTAGGGACGGTGCATTCCGATTTCTTCATCGGCGCCCATTTCGGAGGCTTCCGCGACGCGATGGACAGCCCGCTGATCGTCGACATGGCCATCCATACGTTCGACCAAGCGCGCTTCATGACCGGGGCGGACCCGGTGTCGGTCTATTGCCATGAATTCAACCCCGCCGGTTCCTGGTACCGCGGGAACGCTTCGGCCGTCTGCATTTTCGAAATGAGCGACGGCTCCGTCTATACCTACCGGGGCTCCTGGTGCAGCGAAGGCTTCAACACCTCGTGGGAGGCGGATTGGCGAATCATCGGGGATAAAGGAACCGCCAAATGGGACGGCACCGCGCCGGCGGCCGCGGAAGTGCTGGACGAAACGCAGCCCGGCGGCTTCCACCGTCCCGTGAAGGCGGCCGAACTGCCGGAGCCGTGGACGGGCCGGGAAGGCCACCGCGGCTGCCTGGACGAAATGTTCGCGGCGCTCGAGGAAGGACGGCCCGCCGAGACGGATTGCCGCGACAACATCCGTAGCGCCGCGATGGTGTTCGGCGCCGTGGAGAGCGCCAGAACGGGCCGGAAGGTCTCGCTCGCTTAAAGGGAAAAAGCCGTTCCCCGGGCTGCGAAGCCGCAGCGGGAACGGCCTTTTTTTCGCGCGCGTTATCCGTGGTACTTGCCGGAAGGCTCGTTCAGCACCCATTCCAGCAGAAGGAGCTGGTCCTCGATTCGGTCCAACAGAAGCCTGAGTTCGGGATCTCCTTCGCCGGGCGCTTCCGCAAGCCGAGTCTCGAGCGACTGTTTTTGCGCCGACAATTGGTGAAGCTTCCGTTTAATCTGGTCAGCCGTTCTCACGCCGCAGCCCTCCCGTCATTGGCCAAGCAAACAGACCTATCGTAGCAGATCGATCCGGCCGAGAAAAGCCGCGAACCGCGAACAAATTTTCGAAAATGTAATCCAGGTTACAGAAATGGGACGCCCGTTTCGGGTATGATGGCGAAAACGGGTTCGAGCGGGTGGTTTCGAATGGATTGGTTGGGCATTCTCATCATCGGCCTCGCTTCTTTCATCGCTTTGATCGCAGTAGAACGAAGAGGCAACGGATAAACGGCGGCTTCGGCCCAGACGCGCGAAAACCGCAGTCCCACACGGACTGCGGTTTTTCGTTGCGGCTGGGGCCCGAGCCATTCCCTGCTTCCGGAATTCTCCGGTAACCGCCGGCGGTAACTCCCCAACTCAAAATAACAAGTGTCGGAGCCCCGACCGCATTTTCGACCTATGAACGAGTCTGCAACATCTTATTTTCGAAACAGGGTGGTACAGGTGAAAAAAGGCTAGAAAACATCGCACAAAAAAAGTGACCCGCATTTCTGCGGGTCCAGGCAATCTATATCAAGTGGGGTTGATGTCTAAATCTTACCCCCCGAATATGAAAGCCAAGTGAAGAGAACCTGAAAGGAGGATGAAAAAACGGCTTTTATTTTTTTTCCGCCGCTTCCCTGTCTTGAACGTCTTTAAATACCCGCTGGACGACGAACAGTTCTTCCAATTGGTCCAACGTGCCTGCTTTTTGTTCGATCGTGTACAGGCCGTTCTTCAAATCGTCCACGTAGATTTCTCCGTATTTTTCGTTCTGCGGCCCAACCGAGTACGTGTACCCGTTAGGCAGTTTCGAGCCGACCGGGATGCGCGCGATTTTCAAAGCTTCTGCCTCTCTTTCGTAGATGAAATACCCCTATATTATCACAAGATGGCAGATCTTTCGCAATCGGGAAAGTACGGGAACGGGCGAAAAATTCGCTTCGCTTTCGCGGCGGCCGCGATTTGGCGCGGTTTACGGCTTGTCCGGCAGGCAGAAAAAAAGAAAGCCGGCGCTAGTGGACGAGCACTCGGCCTCCGATTCTCGCGATGGCGACCCGCGGGGCATTCGACGCAAATTGCGAGAGGTACGAGTACCCGGGCTGGACGATTTCGTCCATGAGGTAAGCGGATTTCTCGCTGCCGGGCCGTCGGAACCGGTTTAAACCCGCGACGATGGCCCGCTCCGGCAAGATGCCGAAAGGATGCCCGTAGTAGAGGTCATCGTCCAGTTTTACCACGTTCTCGCCTCGCCACTGCGGCGTTTCTGGAGAATAATCGGGGTTGTCGAAATAAAGAAGATCTCCCAGATAAGCCTCCTCGATGCCCGGTTGTTTGGTCAACTGCAAGTCCTGATCGACGTGCCAGTCGTACAACAGCAAGCCGGAGAAAAGAAAATTGAAGTCGGTCTCGCGGATGGAATCGAGAATCCCCTTGTACACGACGATGACGGTGGCCGTCGCGCATTCGGTCGCGTAAAGCCTGCCGTTCTCGTAAATATCCCGGATTCCCGCGGCCGGCGTGACGTCATTCCGGATGCGGAAGCCGCCCTCTTTGGTCAATCTCCACACCCGCTCATTGCACCTGGCGCGCTTGAAGCTGGAAAACCGCATGCCGCTGGAGCTCAAATCTTTGGCCGCGGCGACGATGGCCGCTCTCAGCTCGAATTCGAAGCGCAGCTGCTGCAGGGACGAATAACGATACGTGACCGGACTGTTTTTTTTGCGTTCGTAGATTTTCGAGGCAACGGGAGACCATGAGGAGGTATCCGCGGGCGCTTGAACGCCGGAAACCGTAATCATCCTGCCCGCCTCCTTTCCGCATGCCAGCATATGCGGGAGGGATTGGCCAGAGTCACCCGCGCAACGAAAAAAACGGCGGTCCGTCAAGGACCGCCGCAACGCCATTGCGCAACCGTTAGATAACCCAACCTGCGGAAAGGATGATCACCAACAGAATGAAGAGCACCAGCACAAATGCGGCTCCGCCGCCAAACCCGGCACAAGAGAAGCCCATGAGAGATCACCACCTTGTCAGGATTTGTGGTGTGATTTGTCATCACACCCCTAACATATGGCGCGGCCCCGTTTCCGGACAGGACGAATGCACAGATCACCGAAAAAAAGTCGATGCCCCCTTGCGGGGGCACCTTCATGGGAGAGGAGAAACCGGACGAAGAGCTTATGGGGAAACGTAAGTCTTCTCCGCGGTTATCCCCGGCACCTCTCGGCGCCGGTAATATCATATTGCTCCTCCGGGGAGGGAAATATACGTGTCTCCGGAAAAAAATTGCCCGGCAGGGTCCGGATTCCGGCGAGGCCGGCTCCGCCCGGCTTTTGCAAAGTACCGGAATGTGGTAACATAGCACCAGTCGCCGGCGGGAGCGGACAGCTTCCGCGGCAGGAACGCAGCCGGGAGATGAGCAAGTGAGGGTCATATCGGGACAAGCCAAGGGGCGGCCGCTGAAAGCCGTTCCCGGCAACACGACGCGTCCGACGACCGATAAGGTGAAAGAAGCTTTGTTCAGCATGATCGGTCCTTATTTCGACGGGGAGCGCGTGCTGGACCTGTTCGCGGGCACGGGCGGACTCGGCATTGAAGCGCTGAGCCGCGGAGCGGGAAGCGCCGTCTTCGTGGATGCGAACCCCCGCGCCGTCGAGATCGTCCGCCGCAACCTGGACGCGGCGAAAGTGGCGGATAAGGCGGAGGTTTACCGCAACGACGCGTCGAAAGCGGTGAAGCTTCTCGAGCGCAAGGGAATCCCGTTCGACTTGATCTTCCTCGATCCCCCTTATGCGATGGAGAACTGCGATTCGCTGCTCGCCGAGCTGGAGGAGCGCGGCTTAACCGCGGAAGACGCGATTGCGGTGATCGAGCACGATACGGCCGTAAGCTACCCGGACCGCATCGGCCGCTTCGAAAGGACCCGTCTCGCCGCTTACGGAGATACGGCGATATCCATTTATCGCAGCCGGGACGGCTCGCCGTCGGAAGAGACGGCGCCGGACTTCCCGGAAGGAGGAACCGAATCATGAATCAACACCATGCCCGGGGAGAGGGCGAGAACCGCGTGGCCGTGTACCCCGGAAGCTTCGACCCCGTCACGTTCGGACATCTGGACATCATCCGCCGGGCGGCCAAGCAGTTCGACCGCTTGATCGTGTCCGTGCTCAACAACACGACGAAAAGCCCTCTCTTCAGCGTCGAAGAAAGGGTGGAGCTGCTGCGCGAAGTCACGAAGGACCTGCCCAACGTGGAAGTGGACAGCTTCCGGGATTTGCTCGTCCGGTATATGCGGAACAAGCAAGCGCAGATCATCATCCGGGGGATCCGTTCCGTCACGGATTTCGAATACGAGCTTCAGATGGCGTCCACGAACCGTCAGCTGGACGAAGGCATCGAAACGATCTTCATGATGACGAATCCGAAATATTCCTATCTCAGCTCCAGCATCGTCAAGGAGATCGCCAAGTTCCACGGAGCGGTGCAGGATTTGGTGCCGCCCGCCGTCGAAGCCGCGCTCCGGAACAAATACGTGCCGAACCGTCAGCCGTGACGGTTCTTTTTTATTTCCGATCCGGCGGGCGGCGTTTGCGCGGGGGGCGGATGACGACCGCGAGCAAAGCGAGCAGCAGGAAGACGGCCAGGCTGCACAAGCCCGACAGCCACATTTCGGGCAGGTGGCGCCAGCCGGACGATAGCGGGCCGCCCGCGTCCGCCGCTTCGCGGGCCAAGCCGCCGAAAGGATAAAATGAAAGGATGGCTTGGCCGAACGCAGGCTCTCCGGCCAGCGCCGCACGGGCGAGCGGGAACGTGACGAGCAGCGCGATCGCCGATTGCAGCAGCTTGCCGGCGATGAGTTTCGCCCACGGGAAGGCCGGCTTGGCCCCGAAAGCGGCGCGGGCCTGCAGAAGGCCGCTCCAGCCCGTCCAGGCGAGCGCGGCGGCGAGCAAGGCGGCGGCATGCGCGGGAGCGGACTCGAACAGCGGAGATCGGCCGGTTTCGTATGCGCCGAGATGCATTTCATACAACCCGGGGACGGCGAGCCAGGCATCCGACCCGGGAATCCACAGCTGAATCAGGCGGAGGACGACGGACGTCATCATCATCAGCCCCCCGACGCCCATCAGCGTCGCCACCGCGTGGGTGACGCCGTCGGCCAGCTGCTTGCCGAGCGGCCTGCCGTCCTCCCGCCGCGCCTCTCCCGCGGCCATCGCCGCTTGCCGGAAGCGGCCGTCTCCCGCCTTCGGGGCGTACCCGGACGAAGCGGCGGGTTTGCCGACGCGGAACAGGCGGGACAGGACGGCGGCGCCGAGGACGGCCGCGGACCATACGCCGGCGGCGACCGCCCATCCCAGCAGGGGGGATTGGAGGAATCCCGCGCCCGCGATGACGACGACCAGAAACGGGTTCGGCACGTGGGAAAGCAGCAGAAGAATAGGCGTATCTTCATCCCGGAGCAGCCCGGCGTCCCGCAGGCGGGCCGTCTCCTTGGCGCCGGCCGGAACGCCCGCGGCCCAGCCGAACGCCGCCGCCCATCCGGCGGAGCCCGGCAGCCGGAACAGGCTTCGCGTAAGCGGCTCCGCCAGGACGGCCAGCCCGTGCAGCATGCCGGAGGCCGCGAGAAGCTCGGCGAGGATGAGCGGAGGGACGAGCCCCGGAAATACCTGCTGCCACCAGACCTGCAGGCCCGACAAAGAAGCCCGGAAAGCTTCTCCGGGCGATTGGACGATTCCTATGACGACGAGCAGCGCCGTACCTCCCAGCCATACGGAGGTCAGTTTGGCGCGAGCGCGCGCGCGATTCGGTTCCGACATGACGGCTTCCCCCTTGCCACGACTCCCTACCAATGTACGCTTGGCGGCCGAGGGTTAGACCACTTGTCCGATTCGGGTTAAATCCTTAAGGGAGGTTCCGTGTAGTCGCGGAGAGCCAGCGCCGGATCCGGATCCCGGAAAGCGAGCGAGTAGACGGCCGAGGCCCTGGCGTCCATCGCCAGAAACGCCCAGTCCCCGCGCGCGGCGGAATCGACGACGGGGACGGACGCCCGAACGCGCATTTCGCGCAGCAGCTCCCGCCCCCGGGGCGTGAACCCGAGCACGCGAATGTAGGCCGGTCCGCCGGCGAGCCGTTCCGGAGTTAAAACTTCCTTAGGATGTCCGAGAAGGATGCGGGCCAGCGTCCTTTGAAGCTTCGTCCGCGTATATCGCTTCGTCTTCAGACGGCCCAGCAACGCTTCGACTGACCACTCCGAAACTTGCGATGCCGCCCGGCGGATCCGGTATTCCAAGCCCTCCGTGACCTCGGCGTATTTCGCCAGGCCCGCGGCGTCGGAACGGAGAAGCTCGTGGAACAGAGGGCGGGCGAACGATTCCCAATCGACCGGGGACCGTCCCGCCGCGGCTTCCCGCTTCAGGATTTCGAGCGTGAAGGCCGGCACGTAAGGCGCGATGCCGTCCCAGGATCCCGTTTCCGCGATCTGCTTGCGCAGGGCGGTCGCGCTGGCGATCGCGGCGTCCGTGATATCGGTTTGGCCGTAGCCGGACTTTTCCCTGCGCACGGTATACGGGACGATCCCGCTGCCCAGCTGCCGCAGGGCGATCAAATAGTGGAGCCCGAGCGTGTGGTTGGGCTGCTCCAGCGAGAAGGCGATGTCCTTCAGGCCGCGCGCCTCGAGCAGCTCCTGCGCCGCCGCCGTGTAAGCGGACGGGTAGGGGACGCCTTCCTTCAAACGGGCGGCAAGCCGTTCCGCCAGCCCTTCCGGCTCGTCCGACAGCAGGCCGGCCGCGGCGTTCAAGGCTTCAAGATCCCCGCTTTCGCTCCCGAAGCAGAGGCTGTCCACGACGCCCGCCGCATGCAGCACGGCCACGGCTCCGTAAGCGAACCATTGCGCCGGCTGCGCGCTGTAGGCGACAGGCAATTCCAGCACCAGGTCGCAGCCGGCGCGCAAGGCCATCTCCGCCCGCGCCCACTTGTCCGCCAGGGCGGGCTCGCCGCGCTGCAGGAAATGGCCGCTCATCACGGCCACCGCGCAATCGGCGCCTGTTATTTTTTTCGATTGGTGTAAATGATAGAGATGACCGTTATGCAGGGGATTGTATTCGACGACGACTCCGACCGTTCGCATGGCACCCTCCCGGATCGCGAATGAACCTTCCGCCTAACTATAGCATGAAGAGCCCCCGTCAAAGAACGTTGACAAAAGACGTCCGATCTCGATATAATAATTTTTGTTTGTTTGGAGTGATCCCTATGCTTCTTCATGTCCAAGAATTGCTCTCCCGGCATAAGCCGACGGAGCTGCGAGGAACTCTCGAGCTGGACGAACTGTTCCGGGACTACCGGGACGTGTCGCCGCTCGGCCCCATGGAATACGAATTGACCGCCCAGGCGTCGAACAAGAGAATCGCCGTGACCGGCAAGCTGACCTGTAAGCTTCGTTTGCTGTGCTCGCGCTGTTTGGCCCCGATCGACGAGCTGTTCGTCATTCCTTTCGAGGAAACGTTCCAAGTAATGAAGGAAAGCGATCCGGAACCGGACGAAGAAGACGAAGTGGTGCCGGTAACGGGCGAACGGATCGATTTGCGTCCCTTTTTGGAAGAAGAGCTGGTAGTCCAACTGCCTCTCGCGCCGCTTTGCAAGGAAGACTGCAAAGGCTTATGTCCGGAATGCGGCACCAATCGGAACGAACAGGCCTGCGCCTGCAAGACCGATCGCATCGATCCGCGTCTTGAAGCGCTTCAGAACTGGTTCAAACCCGAATGAGACAAGTAAGCCGCGCCCGCGAAGGGACGGAGAATACGGTAAGGAGGTGGGAACATGGCAGTACCTTTTGGAAAAACATCGAAATCCCGCAAAAACAAGCGTCGGACGCACTTCAAATTGGTCGTTCCGGGCATGGTGAAATGCGAGCAATGCGGCGAGCTGAAGCTGGCGCACCGCGTTTGCAAAGTATGCGGAACCTACAAATCGCGTGAAGTGATCAAGCAATAATGACCGTCGACGCGCCCAGCCGGGCGGCGATGCGGCGCGGAACGGACCTTCGGGTGCGGGCCGCACGGAAGCCGATCGCCGTTGCATGCGGGCGCGTTTTTCTTTATACTTTTTTAATACCAGGTAATAAAACCTCCCCAAAAATGACATGTTTAATCTGATGAAAGCGCGGTGGCGAGTTTGGAACGAGTTCCGAAACGACAGCGTCACCAGCAGCTCAGCAAGCTGTTGGAGGAAAACCCGTTTCTGACCGACCGCGAGTTGACCCGGCTGCTGAAGGTCAGCATTCAGACCATCCGTCTGGATCGGCTTGAACTGGCGATTCCGGAGCTGCGGGAACGTTTGAAAATGATGGCGGAACGCTCGTACGATCCCGTGAAGTCTTTGCCGCTGCACGAGGTGATCGGGGACATCGTCGATCTCCAGCTCGACAAGAGCGGCATCTCGATATTCGAAATCACCGGCGAGCACGTGTTCTCCCGCAGCGGCATCGCGCGGGGGCATCACGTATTCGCGCAAGCGAACTCGCTCGCGGTGGCGGTCATCAACGACGAAATCGCGCTGACCTCGTCCGCCGACATCCGGTTCGTCCGGCCCGCGCGGCTGGGGGAGAAGTGCATCGCCAAGGCTTACGTCCGTTCCAGCGGCGGACAGAAAGGCAAAGCCAAGGTCGAAGTCTTTACCTACGTCGGGGAAGAGATGGTATTCCAAGGGAATTTCGTCATTTACCGGTCAGCAGGAGTTTCCGAACACGAAGGAGGCGAAATCCGTGAAAATCGCCATTGACGCCATGGGCGGGGACCACGCGCCGAAAGCCCAGATCGAGGCGGCGCTGCAGGCGGCCGCCCAATGGCCGGATACCGAGTTTATCCTGGTCGGACGGCCGGAAGCGCTTCAACCTCACTTCGTCGGCGGTTTGCCGAAGAACGTGACGGTCGCGAAAGCGGCGGAAGTCATCGAAGCCGACGACGAGCCGGTGCGGGCGGTACGCCGCAAAACCGGCTCGTCGATGGTCGTGGCCGGCCGCATGGTGAAGGAAGGCGCGGCGGACGCGATGATTTCCGCGGGCAACACCGGCGCGCTTATGGCCACCGGGCTGCTCGTCGTCGGGCGGATGCCGGGTATCGAAAGGCCGGGCCTCGCGCCGATGCTCCCGACGCTGGATGACGTCGGCGTGCTGGCGCTCGATTTGGGCGCGAACATGGACGCCAAGCCCGAGCATTTGCTGCAATACGCCCTCATGGGCAGTCTCTACCGGCAGAAGGCCCACGGCATGGCTCAGCCGCGCGTGGGGCTTCTGAACGTCGGCACGGAGGCCGCCAAAGGCAACGAGCTGACCAAAGAGGCGTTCGAGCTGTTCGAAAACGCGCCGATCCGCTTCGTAGGCAACGTGGAGGCGCGCGACGTTCTCGACGGGGTGTGCGACGTGCTCGTCTGCGACGGCTTCTCCGGCAACATCATGCTGAAGGCGATCGAAGGCGCGGCCGGCGCCATTTTCAAGGTGCTCCGCCAGGAACTGACTTCCACCTGGAAGTCCAAGCTCGCGGCGGCGATTTTGAAGCCCGGCTTCGGCCGCGTGCGGAAGAAAATGGACTATAACGAATACAACGGAGCTCCGCTTCTGGGCTTGAACGGTCTCGTCGTCAAGGGTCACGGATCCTCCGACTCGCGGGCGATGCTGACGGCGATCAAGCAGACGCGCACGGCTCTGTCCGGCGGGCTCATCGAGGCCATTAAAGGCGAATTCAGCGGAAAGTGAGAGAAACGGCATGGGCGACATTTCCGTCGGCATTCTCGGAACGGGCAAATACGTTCCGGAACGCAAGTTGACGAATCAAGATTTGGAACGAATGGTGGACACGAACGACAACTGGATCGTGACGATGACGGGCATTCGGGAGCGGAGGATCGCGGATGCCGCGCAGGCCTCTTCCGATCTGGCCTACGAGGCTTCCCTCCGGGCGCTTGCGTCGGCCGGCTTGACCGCCGAGGACATCGACCTGATCATCGTGGCGACGATTACGCCCGACATGTTTTTCCCGTCGACGGCGTGCCTGCTGCAGGACCGGCTGGGCGCCAAGCGGGCGGCTGCGTTCGACCTGTCCGCGGCGTGTTCGGGCTTCATTTACGGCTTGGCTACGGCAACGAGCTTCGTGAAAACGGGCATGTACCGCCGCATCCTCGTGGTCGGGGCGGAGACGCTGTCGCGGATCACGGATTACACGGACCGCAACACCTGCATCCTGTTCGGCGACGGCGCGGGAGCCGTGGTGGTCGGCGAAGTGCCGGAAGGACGGGGCTTCAAATCTTTCGAACTCGGCGCCGACGGCTCGGGCGGCGATCTGCTCCGCATTTGCGGCGGCGGCTCGCGCCTGCCTTCCACCGAGGAATCCGTCGCGTCCAAGAAGCATTTCCTTGAGATGAACGGGCGCGACGTTTTCAAATTCGCCGTGCGCGTCATGGGCACCGCCGCCGAAGAGGCGCTGGCCAAAGCCGGGCTCGCCAAAAGCGACATCGACCTGCTCATTCCGCACCAGGCGAACATCCGCATCATCCAATCCGCGCTGGAACGGCTGGAGCTGTCTGCCGACAAAGCGATGGTCAACATCGACCGCTACGGCAACATGTCGGCCGCTTCGATCCCGGTCGCGCTCGCCGAAGCGGTGGAAGAAGGCCGCGTGAAAGAGGGCGACGCGGTCGTTCTCGTCGGCTTCGGCGGCGGTCTTACGTGGGGCGCTTCGGTTCTCGTTTGGTAAATTCGGGTCTCATCGATATTTTTAGGAGGTAACGAGGTTGGGCAAAATCGCATTCGTATTCCCCGGCCAGGGCGCGCAGGCGGTCGGCATGGGCAAGGACGCTTATGAGCAGACGCCGGAAGCGAAAGATATTTTCGACCGCGCGGACGCTGCGCTCGGATACCCGCTGAGCCGGCTCGCGTTCGAAGGGCCGGAGGAGGAGCTCCGCCAGACGGCGAACACGCAGCCGGCCTTGCTGACGACCAGCGTAGCCCTGCTCGAGGTGTTCAAGGCGCAGGGCATGAAGCCGGATTTCGTTGCCGGCCACAGCCTTGGCGAATACAGCGCCCTCGTGGCGGCGGGCGTCATCGGCTTCGAAGACGCCGTTCGGCTCGTCCGGGCGCGCGGCCAATTCATGGAGCAGGCGGTCCCGGGCGGCCAAGGCGCGATGGCGGCCGTGCTGGGCGCGGACCGTGAGCCGCTCGAAGCGCTGTGCCGCGACGTGTCGGAGAAAGTCGGCCTCGTGGAGCTGGCCAACGTGAACTGCCCGGGGCAAATCGTCGTCTCGGGATCCGCCGAAGGCGTCGCCGCGGTCGGAGAGCGGGGCAAGGAAGCGGGCGCGAAACGCGTCATCCCGCTGGAGGTCAGCGGCCCGTTCCACTCCTCGCTCATGCAGCCTGCGGCCGACCGCCTGGCCGGCGAGCTGGCCGGCGTAACGTTCAAGGACGCCGAGGTTCCCGTCGTCGCGAACGTCAACGCGTCGCCGGTCACTTCCGGCGCCGAGCTGCGGGATTTGCTGGTGAAGCAGGTCGTTTCGCCCGTACTGTGGGAGGATACGGTACGCTTCCTGATCGGACAAGGCGTCGACACGTTCGTGGAAATCGGTTCCGGCACCGTGCTCGCGGGCTTGATCCGCAAGGTCGACAAGTCCGTGCAGGTCCTATCGGTGAACACCGCCGCTTCCGCATTGGGGCAAGCGTAACCGGTTTACACCCGGCTCAATCGGTTTATTAATCCAAGGAGGTCTTCACATGGCCATGTGGGATTTGACGGGCAAAACGGCTCTCGTAACGGGCGCGTCCAGAGGGATCGGCCGGGCCATCGCCGTCGCCCTCGCGGAAGCGGGAGCGGACGTCGCCGTGAACTACGCCGGCAGCGAAGCCGCCGCCGCCGAAACGGTGAAGGCGGTCGAAGCGCTCGGCCGCAAGGCGGTCATGATCAAGGCGAACGTGGGCAAAGCCGCGGAGTTCGACGCCATGGTCCAATCCGTGCTGGAAACGTTCGGCAAGCTGGACATTCTGGTGAATAACGCCGGCATTACCCGTGACAACCTAATCATGCGGATGAAGGAAGAAGAGTTCGACGAAGTCATCGAGACGAACCTGAAGGGCGTGTTCAACGGCATCAAAGCCGTGACGCGCTCCATGATGAAGCAGCGCTCCGGCCGCATCATCAACATTTCTTCCGTGGTGGGTTCGCTCGGCAACGCCGGCCAGGCCAACTACGTCGCCGCGAAAGCCGGCGTCATCGGCTTGACCAAATCCGCCGCCCGCGAGCTGGCGTCCCGCGGCATTACGGTCAACGCGGTCGCGCCCGGCTTCATCGGCACGGACATGACCGACAAGCTGCCCGCCGACATGAAGGAGAAACTGGAGAAAGAAATCCCGCTCGGACGGATCGGCCGGCCCGAGGAAATCGCCTCCGCGGTGCTGTATCTGGCCTCCGACGCTTCGTCCTACATGACCGGCCAGACGATCCACGTCGACGGCGGCATGTACATGTAAACGGTTATAGGTCAACCGGAACTTGCATCTTTCGACGTTTCCGTTTACGCTTACTTGTATGGCTTTTTGTCCATGATTCACGTATAATACGTTAAGGGAGGTGAACCGGATGTCCGATGTTTATGATCGCGTGAAACGCATCGTCGTCGAACGCCTGGGAGTGGAAGAGGCGGAAGTTACCGCCGAAGCATCCTTCAAAGACGACTTGGGCGCTGACTCTCTCGACGTGGTAGAACTCGTGATGGAGCTCGAAGACGAATTCGACTTGGAGATCTCCGACGAGGATGCAGAGAAGATCACAACGGTGGGAGAAGTCGTAAATTACATACAATCTCATTCGTAATGGTCGCCAAGGTCCCGTTCGTAAGACGGGACTTCTCCACATTCAAAGCGTCTTTTACCCTGAAGAGGTGAACTGGTTTTGGCACACCGCGTCGTTGTGACCGGGATGGGAGTCGTGACTTCCCTCGGCACGGATATCCCGAGCTTTTGGAATAACCTTCTCGAGGGCAAATCCGGCATCAGCCGGATCGAGGCATTCGATACGTCAGACTATACGACCAAAATCGCGGGGGAGATCAAGAACTGGACCCCCGAGGATTTCGGATTGGATAAGAAGATCTCGCGCAAAATGGACCGTTTCGTGCAATTCGGCGCGGCGGCCAGCTTGATGGCGCTCAAGGATTCCGGACTCGAGCTTGGCGTGAACGCGGATCCCGAGCGGGTCGGCGTTATCGTCGGCTCCGGCATCGGCGGTCTCGGCACTTGGGAAGACCAGCACACGATCTTGATGGAGAAAGGCCCGAAACGCGTAAGCCCTTTCTTCATTCCGATGATGATCGCCAACATGGCCAGCGGCCAGGTTTCGATGCTGACGGGTGCCAAAGGGCCGAACACGACGGCGGTGACCGCGTGCGCGACGGGTACCCACTCGATCGGCGATTCCTTCAAAATGATCCAGCGCGGCGACGCCGACGCCATGATCTGCGGCGGCGCGGAAGCGACCATCCGGCCGATCGGGCTGGCGGGCTTCTGCTCCATGCGGGCCATGAGCACGCGCAACGACGAACCGGAGAAAGCAAGCCGTCCGTTCGACGTGGACCGCGACGGTTTCGTCATGGGCGAAGGCTCGGGCGTTTTGATCCTCGAGTCGCTGGAGCATGCGCAGAAGCGCGGCGCGCACATCTACGCCGAAGTGATCGGCTACGGCATGAGCGGCGACGCTTACGACATGGTCGAACCGGATCCGGACGGAGCCGCCCGTTCCATGGCCCGTGCCATTAAGGATGCCGGCATCGCGCCGGATGAAATCGAGTATATCAACGCGCACGGAACGTCTACGCCGGTCGGCGACCTGTCGGAAACGACGGCGATCAAGAAGACGTTCGGCGAACACGCCTACAAGCTCGCCGTCAGCTCCACGAAGTCGATGACCGGGCACTTGCTCGGCGCGGCAGGCGGAATCGAAGCGGTGATCCTGGGACTTACGCTCCAGAACGGGGTCATTCCGCCGACGATCAACCTGGATCACCAGGATCCGGAGCTGGATCTCGATTACGTGCCGAACGAAGCCCGCCAAGCGGACGTCAAGACGGCGCTGTCGAACTCCTTCGGATTCGGCGGACACAACGCGACGATCGTCATGCGCAAATACGAAGCCTAATCGGCGCGGATTCTACGGCGACGCAGGCGGCCGGTGCCGCTTGCGTCGTTGTCGTTTCCGGAAAGATGAGGAAAGGCGGTGCGGCAAGCATGAAAGAACCTTTTCGCAAGCTTCAGGAACGGACGGGCATTTCGTTCCGCAATGCCGGCCTGCTGCGCCAGGCATTTACCCATACGTCTTACGTGAACGAGCAGCGGGGCGCCAGAACCTCCGACAATGAACGTTTGGAGTTTTTGGGGGACGCCGTTTTGCAATTGACGGTTTCGGAATATTTGTACCGCCGGTTTCCGGACAGGCCGGAAGGGGAACTGACCCGCTTGCGCGCGAGCATCGTTTGCGAGCCGTCGCTTGTCCGTTTTGCCGAAGCGCTCGAATTCGGGCAGGTCGTGCTCCTCGGCAAAGGGGAGGAGCTGACGGGAGGGAGAACGCGTCCCTCCCTGCTGGCGGACGCCTTCGAGGCGTTCGTCGGAGCTCTTTATTTGGATCAGGGTTTGGAAACGGTCCGGGATTTCCTGGAGCGGCACATGTTTCCCCATTTGCCCCGGGACGGCATGGCTCCGCTCAAGGATTACAAGACCGAGCTGCAGGAACGGGTGCAGCAGCTCGGCCAGGGACCGCTGGATTATAAAATCATCGAGGAGCGGGGACCCGCGCACGACCGGGAATTCGTCGCCGTCGTTCACGTCGGGCAGAAAGCGCTCGGCAAAGGCGCGGGCCGTTCCAAGAAGGAAGCGGAGCAGCAGGCGGCGTCCGAAGCGCTCCGCGCGCTGTCCGACGCATAGGCTCTTCCGAGAGATTCGACTATGGGGTGAATGAAGTCCATGTATTTGAAAAGAATCGAGCTTGCCGGCTTCAAATCGTTCGCGGACCGTACGGAACTGGAATTCACGCGCGGCATCACCGCCGTCGTCGGCCCGAACGGCAGCGGCAAGAGCAACATTTCCGACGGCATCCGCTGGGTGCTCGGCGAGCAAAGCGCCAAATCCTTGCGCGGCGGCAACATGCAGGACGTCATCTTTGCCGGCAGCGACACGCGGAAGGCGGTCGGCTTCGGGGAAGTGTCGCTGACGCTCGATAATACCGACAAGGCTTTGCCCCTCGATTTCAGCGAAGTGACCGTCACCCGCCGCGTCCATCGGAGCGGGGAGAGCGAATACCTTATCAACAAGCAGCCTTGCCGGTTAAAGGATATCACCGAACTGTTCATGGACACGGGGATCGGCAAGGAAGCTTATTCGATCATCGGACAGGGCCGGATCGAGGAGATCCTCAGTACCCGGTCGGAGGACCGCCGCGGCATTTTCGAGGAAGCGTCCGGCATCGTCAAATACAAAAGCCGCAAAAAGGAAGCGCAGAAGAAGCTGGAGGACACGGAGGGCAACCTTCTGCGGATCCACGACCTCGTCAGCGAGCTGGAGAGCCAAGTCGGCCCCTTGCGCCGGCAGGCGGAGAAAGCGGAGCAGTTCAAGGAACTGAAGGAACAGCTCAAAAACAAAGAGATCGCGCTGTACGTCCAGCAAATCGAGGGCGTGCACGCTTCGTGGAAAGATTTGAACGAACGGCTGGCCTCCCTCCGCGAGGAAGAGACGCTGCTCGGCACCTTCGTCAGTTCGCATGACGCGATGCTCGAGGAAGACCGCCAGACGCTGCTCAAGCTGGAGGAGGAGCTCGCGAGGCTGCAGGACGAGCTGCTTCGCTGCAGTGAGGAAACCGAGAAATCGGAAGGCTTCGGCGAGGTGCTGAACGAACGGCGGACCAACCTGGAACGCAACCGCGAAGGTTTGCTGGAGTCGATCGCTTCCGCGGAGCAGCGGCTCGCCCAGGCTTCCGAGGAAGCGGAGACGCTGAAAGCGAAACGCGCCCAGGCCGAAGCCGAGCGGGCGGAACGCGCGGCCTTCCTGTCGTCCGAGGAAGAGAAGCTGGCTTTGGCGGACGGAAGCGAAGAAGCCGAGAACAAGCTCAAGGCCGAGCTGTTCGAGGTCATGAACGCGATGGCGCAAGCTCGCAACGAAATCCGCTATGGTGAAGGCCAGCGCGAAATGCTGGAGCGCCGCATGGCCAGAATCGCCGAAGAAGAGGCGAAATGGAGCCAGCAGCGGGAGGAGCTTGAAGCCCGCCGCGCCGGCGCCGAGGAACGTTTGGCGGCCGCCGCCCAGGCGCTGGTCGAAGTGCGCGACCGGTTCGTGTCCGAAGGCGCCAAGTCCGGCGAATTGCAGCGTAAAGTGGAAGAAGCGCAGGCGAATTCCCGCCGCTGGGAGCAGAAACGGGAAGCGCTGGTGTCCCGGCGCGATACGATTAAGGAATTGCAGAACGATTACGACGGGTTCCAGCACGGCGTCCGCGAAGTGCTTCGGGCGTCCAAACGCGGGCAACTGCACGGCGTGCACGGCGCCGTCGCGGAGCTGGTCAGCGTGCCGGCCCACCTGGAGACGGCGATCGAGACCGCGCTGGGCGGCGCTTTGCAGAACATCGTCATGGAGGACGAGAAGTCGTCCCGTACGGCCATCGCTTACCTGAAGCAGCGGCAGTCCGGGCGCGCGACGTTCCTGCCGCTCGACGTCATCCGCCCCCGCTATTTGAACGACGGCGACCGGCGGCAGCTGGAGCAAGCCGAGGGCTTTATCGGCATCGCTGCCGAGCTCGTCGGCACCGAGAAGAGATATGAAGGCATCGTCGGGAACCTGCTCGGCAACGTGCTGATTTCGGAGACGCTCGAGCAGGCGAACCGCATCGCTTCCCGCATGCAGTACCGTTACCGCGTCGTCACGAAGGACGGCGACGTCGTCAACCCCGGCGGCTCGATGACCGGGGGCAGCCTGCAGAAGAAATCCGCAAGTCTGCTGGGCCGCCAGCGTCAACTGGAAGAGTTGGAAAAGGAAATTTCGGAGGCGGAGTCGGCGCGCGAACGCGCGAAGGCGGAAGTCGACGATCTGAAGAAAGAACTCGCCCTGACCGCGCAGAATATCGAACAGCTGCGCGAGGCTGGCGAGCGGGAGCGGCTGAGCGAGCAGCAAGCGTTCGCCGATCGCCAGCGGCTGCTGGACGAGCAGAACCAGCTCGAGGAGCAGCGCGCCGCGCTTGACGGCGAGAAGGCGGATTTCCAAGCGGAAGCCGGCGGGCTGGCGACGGAACGGGGCGAAGCGGAAGCCCGTCTGGCCGCGCTCACCGAAGAGGAACGCGGAATCCAGGAGCGGATCCGCGAAGCGGAGGAGCTTCGCCGCCGCACGTTGTCCGAGAGGGAAGAGCTGCAGTCCGGGCTGACCGAGCTCAAGATTCGGATCGCGCGGTTGGAGCAGGACATGGCCGCGATGGACGAACAAGGGTCGCGGGTCCGCGCCGAGCTGTCCCGTTTGGCCGCCGACCGCAAAGTGCTGGCGGAAGCGCTCGAGCAGAACGCGGCCGAATCGGCGCGGACGGCCGAGGAAACGACGGCGCAGCGGGAACGGCTTAATGAGCTGCGGATTCAGCGGAAACAATTGACCGAAACGATCGAGTTCAAACGCGCCGACCGGGCCGAGCGGCTCAAGGCGCTCGAGATCAAGGAAGGAGAGACGAAGGAGCAGCGCACGAAGCTGAAAAGCGTCGAAGAAGCGCTGCGCCAATCCGAAATCGCCGAAGGCCGGCTCGACGTGGAGCTCGAAAACTTGCTCCGCAAGCTGAGCGAGGAATACGAAATCGGGTTCGAGCTGGCGAAGCAGCGTTATCCGGTGCCGGAGGACCCCGCCCAAGCCCAGAATGAAGTCCGCGAGCTCAAACGGAAGATCACGATGCTTGGCGACGTCAACCTGGGCGCGATCGAGGAATACGCCCGCGTGAGCGAACGTTTCGAATTCCTGTCCGGGCAGAAGAACGATTTGATCGAAGCGAAGACGAAGCTGCACGGGATCATCCGCGAGATGGACGAGGAGATGTCCAAACGTTTCCTCACGACCTTCGCCGAGATCCGCAAGCATTTCGTCGTCGTGTTCTCGCGCTTGTTCGGCGGCGGCAGGGCCGACCTGGTCCTGACCGAGCCGGACAGCCCGCTCGATAGCGGCATCGACATCGTCGCGCAGCCGCCGGGCAAAAAACTGCAAAACCTGCAGCTCATGTCCGGCGGAGAACGGGCGCTGACGGCGCTCGCGCTGTTGTTCGCGATCCTGAACGTGAAGCCCGTTCCGTTCTGCGTGCTCGACGAGGTCGAAGCCGCGCTCGACGAAGCGAACGTGGCCCGTTACGCGCAGTACATGCGGGAGTTTTCGGAAACGACGCAATTCATCGTCGTCACCCATCGCAAAGGCACGATGGAAGAGGCGGACATGCTGTACGGCGTCACCATGGAGGAAGGCGGCGTGTCCAAACTCGTCTCCGTCCGCCTGGAAGAGACGGACGATCTCATGACCGCCACGGCTTAATCGGTTTGGAGGTACTGGAATGAGCTTTTTCAAAAGATTGAGGGAAAGCATCGCATCCAAGACGGAGGCGGTGACAAGCAAGTTTAAGGAAGGTTTGGCCAAAACCCGCTCCGTGCTGACGGACCGCGTGGCCGAGCTGTTCACGCGCAGGCAGAAAATCGACGAAGCTTTCTTCGAAGAGCTCGAAGAAATTCTGATCGGCGCCGACGTAGGCGTGAATACCGTCATGGAATTGATCGACGATCTGCGCACCGAAGTAAAGAAACGCAAAATTGACCAGCCTTCCGAACTGCAGCCGATCTTGTCGGAGAAGCTGATGGATATGTTGCGCGGGACGGGAGAAGAAACCGGCATCCGGATGAATCCGGACGGCATCACGGTCATCCTGTTCGTGGGCGTGAACGGCGTCGGCAAAACGACGACGATCGGAAAACTGGCTTGGAGGTTCAAGCAACAGGGCAAGTCGGTTCTGCTGGCGGCTGGCGACACGTTCCGCGCGGGCGCGATCGAGCAGCTGGAGGTATGGGGCCAGCGCGTCGGGGTGGACGTGATCAAGCAGGAAGCGGGCTCCGACCCAGCTGCCGTTATGTACGACGCGGTGCAGGAAGCCAAGCGTCGGAACGTCGACGTGCTCATCTGCGACACGGCGGGCCGGCTGCAGAATAAGGTCAACCTGATGGAGGAGCTCGCGAAGATCCATCGCGTCATCCAGCGGGAAATTCCCGGGGCGCCCCACGAGACGCTGCTCGTGCTGGACGCCGCGACGGGCCAGAACGCCCTGCAGCAAGCGAAGCTGTTCGGGGAGAAAAGCGGCGTGACGGGGCTCGTGCTGACGAAGCTGGACGGCACGGCCAAAGGCGGCATCGTCATCGCGATCCGGCACGAGATGTCGCTGCCCGTCAAGTTCGTCGGGCTCGGCGAGAAAATGGACGACCTGCAGGAATTCGACGCCGAGCAGTTCGTGCATGCGTTGTTCGCCGGCTTGGCCGGCGCGATTGAGGAAAACGAAGAAAATTAAAGAAAAACGGCCGTATGTTTCCGGTGTAAACGGAAACATGCGGTTTTTTTTGCGCGATTATGGTGTAATCATTTCTTGACTCGGGAGAGGCCGGACGATAATATACTTCGTATGCGAAATATTCGGGTGCGAAGGATGGGAGGAAATGGATGAACAAAATCCGATCATCCGAATAACGAATTCACTGCGGGAACTGAACCAGACCTATTTCCAGACGACGCGCAAGGAAGCGGAAGCTTGCGGCATCACCCAGATTCAGTATCTGATGCTCCGTTTGCTGAAGCAGTATCCCAAGATCGGGCTGAACGAGCTTTCCGAGTTGATGCACACGGGAGCCAGCACGGCCAGCGGGGTCGTAGACCGCCTTGTCCAGGCCGGTTTGATCGAACGCGACAGATTGGAAACGGACCGCCGCGCCGTCGTGCTCAAGCTGAGTCCCGAAGGGGAACGGCTGGTAGAGGTGACGAGCGAACGGGTGCTGAAACGGTTGTCGCCGCTGCTTTCGTTGTCGGAAGAGGATATCGGACATCTGCTGCGGATTCACGCGCAAATCGTACACATTTTGCAAAAAGCCAGAGAGGATTCGTGAACATGGAAGCTGTACAAAATCAAATCAGAAGGGCGCCGATCGTGGCGTCTTTGCTTATCGCGGCATTCGTGGCGATTTTGAGCCAAACGCTGCTCAACGTCGCGCTGCCGAAAATGATGGTCTCCCTCGGAGTATCCGAAACGACCATCCAATGGTTGATTACGGGCTACATGCTCGTGAACGGGATCCTGGTCCCGATCAGCGCGTACTTAATCGAAAAATTCACTACCCGCCACTTGTTCATCGCGGCAACCGGATTGTTTACCGCAGGCACGATCATATGCGCGGTTGCTCCGGGCTTTGAAGTGCTGCTGGTAGGCCGTCTGATTCAGGCAGCGGGCGCGGGCATCTTAATGCCGCTCATGTCGATCGTGTTCCTGACGATTTTTCCGATCGAACAGCGCGGCAAAGCGATGGGGATGATGGGTCTCGCCATGATTTTCGCTCCGGCCGTCGGTCCGACGCTGTCGGGCTGGGTCGTGGAGCATCATTCCTGGCGCGTGTTGTTCTACATCGTGCTGCCGCTCACGCTGTTCGGCCTGATTTACGGTTCGTTCGCCATGAAGAACGTCACCCGCAATTCGTCGCCTAAGCTGGACTATCTCGGCGTCGTTTTCTCCACGCTCGGTTTCGGCGGGCTGCTGTACGGATTCAGCGATGCCTCCAATCCGGACGAAGGCTGGGGTAGCTCTCGCGTCATCGCTTCCATGATCGTCGGCGTCGTCTTCCTGATCCTCTTCGTATGGCGTGAGTTGAAAGCGAAGAAGCCGATCCTGGAGCTTCGCGTGTTCAAGTATGACATGTACTCGCTCACCACCATCATCAACATGATCATCACGATGGCCATGTTTTCCGGCATGATCCTTCTTCCGATCTTCCTGCAGAACATCCTGGGCTTCTCGCCGCTGAAATCCGGACTTCTGCTGCTCCCCGGAGCGCTGCTCATGGGCGTCATGTCCCCGATCGCAGGGGCGCTGTTCGACAAAATCGGCGCGCGCTGGCTGGCCGTATTCGGCCTCGCGGTTACCGTCTTCACGACGTTCGAGCTCAGCAAACTGACGACGGATACGACGTACGGACATATGCTCTTGCTGTATACGCTCCGGATGTTCGGCATGTCCTTCCTGATGATGCCGATCCAGACGGCCGGCATGAACCAACTGCCGCAGCGCCTCAACGCGCACGGATCGGCGATGTCCCAGACGCTGCGGAACGTCGCGGGCGCACTGGGCACCGCGTTCCTCGTCACCGTCTTCTCGAACAAGGCGGCGAGCTATGGCAAGCAATTGATTCTCGAAGCGAAAATCAATCCGCAAGACGCCGCCAATGCCGCGAAGGTGAAAGAAATCACCGCGGTCGCGACGGTTCACGGCATCAATTTCGCGTTCCTCGTCGCCACTTGGATGACGGTCGCCTCCCTCGTGCTGGCGTTCTTCATCCGGCGCACGAAACCGCATGTCGAGGCGGTTACCGTCAAAGAAGGCCATGTGGCCGAATCTGTTGCGAAATAAACGGCATTGCCGACGGATGGTCCTTGCGGCCGTCCGTTTTTTTATGTACTTCCTGCTGTTAAGTACTTTCCCTTGACATCCGTCCGCGTTTCCCGTAACATGAGGTAGTGCATGTGACTGTAAAGTGTTTTTCCTTAACAGGGGGGACCTTTGATGCAGGGAGAGAACAGTCTCGAGAAGACGAACCGAATCAACGTCCTGTTCGACTTCTACGGCCCTCTTCTGACGGAGAAGCAGCAGACGTTCCTCAAATGTTATTTTCACGACGACTTTTCCCTCGGCGAAATCGCCGCGGAATTCGAAATCAGCCGCCAGGCTGTATACGAGCACTTGAAACGCGCAGAGCAAATGCTGGAGAATTACGAAGAGAAGCTCGGCCTCGCTTATCGGCATGAGAAGCTGCAGGAGGGACTCGACCAACTGGAGCACGAAATCGGCCGATTGCCGTCAAGCCAGCAGCGGCCGTTACTTGAAGCGGCCGCTCGATTGCGCGATTGACACGAATGCGATGATTGAAACGATTGAAACGATTGGATTGAAACCTTTCTTCGGATAAGGAGGGATCAGGCATGGCGTTCGAAGGATTGACATCCCGGCTGCAGAACGTGTTCGGCAAGCTGAGAGGCCGGGGCAAGCTGACCGAGGACGACGTTAACGAAGCGATGCGCGAAGTCCGGCTGGCTTTGCTGGAAGCCGACGTCAACTTCAAGGTCGTCAAAGATTTCATCGCCAAGGTGAAAGAGAAGGCCGTCGGGCAGGAAGTGCTTAAAAGCTTCACGCCCGCGATGGTCGTCATCGATATCGTTAACAAGGAATTGACCGAGCTGATGGGCGGCACCCAATCGAAGCTCGCGAAATCGAACAAGCCTCCGACGGTCGTGCTGATGGCCGGCCTTCAAGGCGCGGGTAAGACGACGCTGACCGGCAAGCTGGCGAACCTGCTGAAATCCCAGAACCACAAACCTTTGCTCGTCGCCGGCGACATTTACCGTCCCGCGGCGATCAAGCAGCTCGAGGTGCTGGGCGGGCAGATCGGCGTACCGGTGTTCACGCTGGGCGACCAGGTGAGTCCGGTCGAGATCGCCAAGCAGGGCGTACAGAAGGCGAAGGACGAAGGCCTCGATTATGTCCTTATCGATACCGCCGGCCGCTTGCAGATCGACGAAGCGCTGATGGAAGAGATCAAGAATATCCACGACGCGGTCGACCCGGACGAAGTGCTGCTCGTGGTCGACGCCATGACCGGCCAGGAAGCGGTCAACGTCGCGCAGAGCTTTCACGAGAAGCTGGAGTTGACGGGCGTCGTCCTGACCAAGCTCGACGGCGATACCCGCGGCGGCGCCGCGCTGTCCGTCAAGGCGGTAACCGGCTGCCCGATCAAATTCGCCTCCACCGGCGAGAAGATCGACCAGCTCGAAGCGTTCCACCCCGACCGGATGGCGTCGCGGATCCTCGGCATGGGCGACATGCTGTCGCTCATCGAGAAAGCGCAAGCCAACATCGACGCGGACAAAGCCGCCGAGATGGAACGCAAGATGCGCAACGCGGAGTTCACGCTCGAAGATTTCCTCGAGCAGATGGAACAGGTCCGCAAGATGGGGCCGCTGGATCAGCTTCTCGACATGATGCCCGGCATGGGCAAGCTCAAGAACATGCCGAACTTCAAGGTCGACGAGAAGCAGATCGCCCGGACGGAAGCCATCGTCAAGTCGATGACCCGCCAGGAGAAGCAGAAGCCCGATGTCATCAACTTCAGCCGGCGCAAACGGATCGCGGCGGGCAGCGGCACCACGGTGGCCGACGTCAACCGGCTGCTGCGCCAGTTCGAAGACATGAAGAAGATGATGAAGCAGTTTTCCGGCCTCATGGGCCCCGGCGGCAAAGGGCCGAAGGGCGGCATGAAGGCGCTCAAGAACATGATGGGCAAAGGCAAGGGCGGAATGAAATTCCCTTTCTAAAGCTTTTGGGGAGATCTTTATAAGGAGGTGACAGTTAAAATGGCAGTACGCATTCGTCTGAAACGGATGGGCGCTCACAAAGCCCCGTTCTACCGCGTGGTGGTTTCCGATTCCCGTTCCCCTCGCGACGGCCGCTTCATCGAGGAGATCGGCATCTACAACCCGGTCGCTCAATCGGCACAAGTGCAAATCGACGAGGAAAAAGCGCTCAAGTGGCTCCAAGACGGAGCACAAGCTTCCGACACGGTTCGCAACCTGCTTAGCAAAGCAGGCGTTCTCAAGAAGTTCCACGAATCCAAGCTCCAGAAGTAACGTCCTGAGCTCTAACCGGTTCGGCGAAGCTTGTCCGATCCGGTTCGGCGAAGTACGAATCACCGGAGGGATATGCCTTGGAACAACTGATTCGGGTTATTGCCCGGGCGTTGGTGGATCATCCGGAAGACGTGCAGATTCAGGTCAGGGAAGACGCGCGCGGCCTGGTGTACGAGCTTTCCGTTCATCCCGACGATGTCGGCAAGGTTATCGGCAAGCAGGGGCGCATCGCGAAAGCGCTGCGCACGGTCGTTACTTCCGCCTCCGTGAAGGAGCGGAAGCGCGTCATCGTGGACATCATTTCGGAATAATTTCAGCTGCGGCCGATCTTGGCGACGGACTCCGTCGTCCCGGCTGCCGCCGATCAGGGGCGAGGGATGCAGCCATGCATGTCTGGCCCCTTTTTCGTTAACGTTACTTAGGATAAGAGCCATGCGAGGAGGGTTGCCGCGTGACGGAAGAACGTCTGCTCAATGTCGGCACGATCGTGAATACGCACGGAGTGAAGGGCGAAGTGAGGGTTTGGCCGCAGACCGACTTTCCCGAGCTCCGGTTCAAACCCGGCAGCAAGCTGCTGCTGGTCCCGCCGGAGGCGGGAAATCCTTCGCCCGTCGAGATCCAGTCGTCCAGGGAGCAGAAAAACGTGTACGTGCTGAAGCTCAAAGGGATCGACGACATGAACGGGGCGGAAAAGCTGAAGGGCTGGGGGCTTAAGGTCACGGAGACCGAACGGGCGCCATTGGACGAAGGAGAGTACTACGTCCGGGATATCGTGGGCTGCATGGTGGTAACCGAGGACGGCGAAACGCTCGGCACCGTGTCCGACGTGCTGACGCCGGGCGCCAACGACGTCTGGGTCGTCAAGCGGGCGACGGGCAAAGAGCTGCTGCTGCCCGTCATCGACGACGTCGTGCTCGAAGTGGACGTGGCTTCCAAAAGGATCAAGGTCCACCTGATGGAGGGACTGCTGTAACGATGCGCATCGACGTCCTGACCTTGTTTCCGGAAATGTTCGAGGGCGTTTTCGGCAGCAGCATTTTGGGGAAAGCCAGGGACCGCGGTCTCGTTTCGTTGTCCACCCTGAATTTCCGGGATTTCTCTACCAACAAGCACCATACCGTCGACGATACGCCTTACGGCGGAGGCGGGGGCATGGTATTGAAGCCGGAACCGATATTCGGCGCCGTCGAGCACCTGCTGGAGCAAAGCGGCGGCGAGCGCAAGCCCCGGGTCATCCTCATGTGCCCGCAAGGCGAGCCGTTCACCCAGCGCAAAGCGGCGGAGCTGTCGGAAGAATCCCATCTGATCTTCATCTGCGGACATTATGAAGGATATGACGAACGGATCCGGGAGTTCCTCGTGACGGACGAGCTCTCCATCGGCGATTATGTCCTGACCGGAGGGGAGCTTCCGGCGATGGTCGTGATCGATTCCGTCGTCCGGCTGCTGCCCGGGGTGCTGGGCAACGAGAATTCCGCCGTCACGGACTCTTTCAGCGACGGACTGCTGGAGTACCCGCATTACACCCGCCCGCCGGAGTTCAGGGGCTGGACCGTACCGGACGTTCTTCTCTCCGGGAATCACGCGGAAATCGGCAAATGGCGCCGGCTCCAGTCGCTGGAGCGGACGTTCGTCCGCCGGCCGGAGCTGCTCGAGCATGCGGAGCTCGCCGCGAAGGAACGGCAATGGCTGAAAGATCGAAGAAAACAAGCTTCCGAGGCGGAAGAAGAAGTTCACGGAGGATAACCGAATTAGCGGTTGTGTTTTCGCCTGGGATATGGTAGAATTTCAACTGTTGTTTGTATACGGACGGTCCTCTGCACGTCAAGATCCGGGTGTTCGGCATCCGGGGAGCGGGGCAAGAACGTCTATGATGGAAGGAGGAACAACCTCATGAATCTGCTTCAAACGATTACGCAAGAACAGCTGCGCAAGGACGTGCCAATCTTCCGTCCCGGCGACACGCTGAAAGTGCACGTGAAGGTCGTCGAGGGTTCCCGCGAACGCGTTCAGCTGTTCGAAGGCGTCGTGATCAAACGTCGCGGCGGCGGCATCAGCGAAACGTTCACGGTTCGTAAGATCTCTTACGGCGTCGGCGTTGAGCGTACTTTCCCGGTACACTCGCCGCGCATCGAGAAGATCGAAGTAGCGCGCCGCGGTAAAGTCCGCCGTGCTAAGCTGTACTACCTGCGCGACCTGCGCGGTAAAGCGGCCCGTATCAAAGAAATTCGATAAGCAGCATTTTGGGAGGGCTTGGCTTTCAAGGCGAGTCCTCCTTTTTGCATTTCACCCCCCCGATACATATCAACATTTCCCCGTCCGTGCGGACGGAGCCAGAATAGAGGCGATAACGAATGGATGAACGGCGGAATCCCCCGTCCGACGAATGGAAAGAGGAAAACGGAACACCCGAAGGTCAGGCGACGGATTCGGGCGCGGAAGAGGGTTCTGGCCCGCGGGAAGGCGGCTCCGCCGGAAACGGAGGGCCGGGCCAACCGCCCCGCTCGAAAGCGGCCGGAGAGCTGGTGGAATGGATCAAGGCGCTGGCCATCGCGGGACTGCTCGTTTTCGTCATCCGCTGGTTTTTGGTCAGCCCGTTCATCGTGGACGGCCCTTCGATGCAGCCGAATTTCCACGACCGGGAACGGATCATCGTCAACAAGATCGTCTACGACATCCGTCAGCCGAAACGCGGCGAAGTCATCGTTTTCCACGTGCCGGAGGAAGGCCGCGACTTCATTAAGCGGGTGATCGGCGTTCCGGGCGATACGGTGAAGGTCGAAGGCGACACGGTCACGATTAACGGCAAGGCGATTGACGAACCCTATTTGAAGGAAGCCTACGAGAACGCCCATGCCTCCGGACAGGTGTACAATGAGGACAGAGGCGATTCCAGCCGTTTTCCGAATGCCGAGTTTCCGGACGGGAAAGTGCCCGAAGGCACCTTGTTCGTCATGGGCGACAACCGTCCGAACAGCGAAGACAGCCGAATGATCGGCTATATTCCGCTGGATCGGGTCGTCGGACGCGCCGATCTGGTTTACTGGCCGCTGGGAGATTTCCACTTCGTTTCGCATAAATCTTAGTCCTCCGCTTTAGACGCGGCAGCTTGACTGCGCCGCTCTAAGGAGGAGCACCCGAAAGAGGGTGGATGACATGACCATCCAATGGTTTCCGGGGCACATGACCCGGGCCAAACGCCAGATCGAAGAAAAGCTGAAACTGATTGACGTCGTGATCGAGCTGATCGACGCCAGAATCCCGCAATCGAGCCGCAATCCGATGATCGACGAGATCGTCGGGACCAAGCCGCGCCTCATGCTGCTGAACAAAGCGGATTTGGCGGACCCTGGCCGGACGGCCGAATGGGCCGCGCATTTTCGGTCGCTGGGGCACGAAGCTCTGGCGATCGACGCGAGCAGCGGCAGCGGCGTGAAAGAAATCCCATTGAAGGCGCGCGAGCTGCTGCGCGAAAAGATCGAGCGCCAGATCGCCAAAGGCATGAAGCCGCGCTCAGTACGGGCGCTGATCGTCGGCATTCCCAATGTGGGCAAATCGACGCTGATCAACCGGCTTGCGGGTCGCAATGTCGCGGTGACGGGGGATCGGCCGGGCGTGACGAAGGGACAGCAATGGATTCGGTCGGGCTCGGAGCTTGAGTTGCTCGACACGCCGGGTATATTGTGGCCGAAGTTCGAAGACCCCCTCGCAGGCAACCTGCTCGCGGCGACGGGAGCGATCAAGGAAGACGTGCTGCATATCGACGAGGTGGCTTGCTTCGTCCTGCAGACGCTCGCTCCCCATTACGGCGAGGTGCTGAAAGAGCGGTACGGGCTTGCGGAACTGCCCGCCGAGCTGCCCGACACGCAGTCCGCGGCGGAGGTTTTGGAAGCGATCGGCAGGCGCCGGGGCTGTTTGGCCGGAGGCGGACACGTCGATTACGAGAAAGCGGCGGGCGTCTTGCTGCGCGATCTTCGCTCCGGGAAGCTGGGGCGGCTGACGCTTGAGAAGCCGGGCGGCGGTTCGGCTGCTGCAGAATCGAAATAACGTCGAAAGAACGGAGAGGCTGAAAAGCCTCTTTTTTATTTTGATGAAAAGTTCTTCATGTTGGCGAAATTTTGGCCCTAGGGGGCTTGGCTGCCGGGCTGGAATGAAGGACAATGGAGGAATCGACAGGAAAGGGCGTTGCGGACATGGATGAAACGATTGATCGGCTTCAATTCGAAGCCCAGCTGTGGGCGCAAGGCTTGACGGCGGTCGCCGGCATCGACGAGGTGGGGCGGGGATGCCTCTTCGGCGACGTCGTGGCCGCAGCCGTCATTCTCCCCCGCGGGCTGGTGCTGGAAGGCATCAACGATTCCAAGCAGATCAGCGAGAAAAAAAGAGAAAAGCTTTACGAGGAAATCACGAAAGAAGCGGTCGCTTGGAACGTCTCCCGCGTCGAAGCCGCGGTCATCGACCGGATCAACATCCGGCAAGCGTCGAGGCTGGCGATGAAGCAAGCGGTCCTCGGGCTGGGCGTGACGCCCGAGCATTTGCTGATCGACGCGGAGTCGGTCGATTTGGAGCTGCCGCAGACGGCAATCGTCAAAGGGGACTTTTTGAGCCAGTCGATTGGAGCGGCCTCCATCCTGGCCAAGGTGACGCGCGACCGGCTTTGCGCGGAAGTGTGGGAGGCGCTGTATCCGGGTTACGGGATCGGCGGTCACAAGGGCTACGCGACGAAAGAGCACCGGGAAGCGCTGCTCCGGTTGGGGCCGACGCCCATGCACAGGCAAAGCTTCCTCGGTAACTTGTTCGCCGTACAGCAGGAGTTGTTTTAAGGCGATTCACGGCGGGAACCGCAAAATCCGATACATAGAGTAGAAGAATGGAAAGCGTGTATCGTCGGAAGGGAGGGGAGCGGCATGAGTATGAACATCGGGCCGATGATTCGCGCGTTGCTGGGCGATTCGGCGCCGTCCGAGGGCAAAACCCTGGAGCTCAGAATCGGGCAAATCGTCCGCGGCGTGCTGATGGAAATGCTGGACAACGGGGAAGCGTTGATGAACATCAACGGCGTTTCGGTCCGGGCCAAGCTCGAAGCCGAGCTGCCGGTCGGCAGGGGCACGTTGCTTCAGGTTCAGCCGAGCGGCAGCGGCGGGACGGTCATGCTCAAGCCGCTGCAGGAAACCTCCGACGCCATGCCCGACGAGGGTTTGAAAGACGTATTGAAATCGTTCGGCCTGCCGGATCAAAAATGGTCTTACGAGTTGGTCCGGGGACTGAAGCGGGACGGATATTCCGTGGACAAGGCGACGGGGGATTATTTTCTATCCGCCGCGGCGTTAAAGCCAGCTTCCGCGGATGCGGCCAGCTGGATGGCCGCGGCAGGCGTGGCGTTCCGCCGCGGCCTGGCGGCTACGGAAGAGACGATCGCTTCGTTGCGCCAATCGCTGTCCGGACGGCCGATTCATGAGGAACTGGCCTCGTTCGCTTCTTCGCTGAAAGAATGGCTGGGTTCCGAGGGCGCGAAATCCGACGGGATGACGGCGCTTGCGGCACGTCTTCAAGCACTGGTGGCGGAAGGGGACGATCTTCTTGCCGAGGGGGAAACCCAACTGCGAGGAGAAGGTTTGCCCATGTCGGCACAGGGCAAAGGAGATGCAGTCGGGAGTGACACTGCGCCGGTGAGCAACGGTCGGACGAGCTTCCATGCCCGTCCTGCGCCGTCTATTTCGGGGACTGCGGCGATGCCGGTTTCCATGGGGGAACATCCGGCTGCGGCTGGGTGGCCGGGGCTTGCTGCCGGCCAGGCTGGCGGCGCGTCCGCGCCGGCCTCGTCCCAAGCTGCACGGCCGCTTCAAGCGTCTGCCGCGCAAACGGTGCCCGTCGCGCCGGTAGTTGCCGAAGGTGCAGCAGACGCGGAAGACGCAGCCCCCGTCGCTAGGCCGCAGGCAGGCGCTTCGGAGCAGGGAGCATCTGCAGGAAACGCGAGTCAAGCTTCCACCAAGGGCGAGTCCGCATGGATCGGCCGCTTCCTGCAGTGGCTTGGCGCCGGCCATGAGCACCGCCTTGCGAACGCTGCAGAACCCCGGCTGCCGCTAGACCCATCGTTGACGCCGGATTCTCAAGCGCCGTCCGCGGAAGGACGGCCCCATGCGGCGGAAACCGCGAAGCATGCCGCGGATACGCTGAAAAGCGCCTTGCTGTCGCTCGTCGCGCATGACGAGACGCCGCCGGCGCTTCGCGACGCCGCCCAATCTCTGATTCACCAAATTTCCGGTCAGCAACTGTTGGTTTCTTCAGAGCGCCAGGTCAACCAGCCTTACAGCCTGGTGACGTTGTTCGTGCCGATGAAGGGACAAGACGGGGATACGACCGCCGCCGTCCACGTGCAAACCCGGCGCGGCCGCAAAGGCGAATGGGATACGGACAATTGCCGTCTCCTGTTCGATCTGAAAATGCGGAACCTCGGCGATACGGTCGTCGATGTGCAGGTGGTGGACCGGATCGTGTCGGTAAAGCTCATGAACGATTTTCCCGGGATGGCGGATCTCGTTGAGCAGGCAAAAGGCGAAGTAGGCGCTGCTTTAGGCGCCGCCGGTTTTCAATTGCTGTCGATGACCGCAAGGCCGCTCCCGACACCCATCGACGCTTCCGTTTCCCAGACGGGCGAGGGAGCCGCAAGGTCCGACAATCCGGCTGCTTCGGCGTACGCCGCCAAACCTTACAAAGGGGTGGATTTCCGAGCATGACGCCCGATTCCCGGAAACCGCCGGCGAGAACGGTCCCCAAAAAAGCGGTCGCGCTAAAGTACGAACCCGAGCGCAGGACGGCTCCGGTCGTAACCGCCAAAGGCCAAGGCGTGATGGCGGATCAGATTTTGCGTAAAGCCAAGGAAAGCGGCGTGCCCGTCCAAGAGGACGCTTCCCTGGTCGAGGTGCTGTCCAAGCTGGACCTGGAACAGGAAATCCCTCCGGAGCTGTATAAGCTCGTGGCGGAAATTCTCAGCTTCGTGTACCGAGCCGACAGAAAAGCGCGGCCGGGCGGCTGAAGCCGGTAAGCTACCCTGATCGAAGGAGCGTGCAGAATGCAGCGTCCATTGCGATCCAACCGAACGGCGTCGGGACGGGCGGCGGAAGACACCGCGGCGGCACATTTGCAAGGTACGGGCGTCTCCGTGATCGAGCGCAACTGGCGCTGCAAAACGGGCGAACTCGACCTCATCGCGAAGGAAGGCGACGTCCTCGTATTCGTGGAGGTTCGCTCCCGCACCGCGCCATCCCGCTACGGGACCGCCGTCGAAGCGGTCACCCCGCGCAAATGCCGGCAAGTACGAGAGACGGCCGGCGTCTACCTGAAAATGACCGGCGCCTACGGAAGCCCGGTTCGTTTCGATGTTATTGCCGTTACCTTCGCGGCAGACGGTTCGGTGGCCGAGCTTCGCCATATTCCCGGCGCGTTTTGAGATGAAGAATCATACTCCCGCCTACCCCTTATCCAGACAGCGAAATTGTATCGCCTCCGCGACATCCCCTTCTCCGATGGTATCCCGTCCCGCCAAATCCGCGATCGTGCGTGACATTTTCAAGATCCGGTCATGGGCACGGAAGCTGAGTCCCAGCCGGTCATACACATCCGACAACAGCCGCTCGCCGGAAGGCGTAAGCGCCGCGTATTTCTTCAACAATGGCCCCTGTAATTCACTGTTCCAAGAAATCCCGTGCCTTGTGTAACGGGCTCGTTGGCGTTCGTACGCCTCCATCACCATGGCGCGCGCCTGCTCCGTCGTGATAAGTGCCGGGTCGGCGGGTCTCGCAGATTGCCGAGGCAGTTCGACTTGCAGGTCGATTCGGTCCGACAAAGGCCCGGACATGCGCGACCGATATCGTTGAACCGCGGCTTCTGAACAAGTACAGGGACGATCGGTGGCCGAGTTCCCTCCATAAAATCCGCATGGGCACGGATTCATCGAGGCGGCAAGCATAAACCTGGCCGGAAACCGGCACACGGCCCTCGCCCGGCCGATCGTCACTTCGCGGTCCTCCAAGGGTTGGCGGAGCGACTCCAGGCAAATCCGCGAAAATTCGGGCATTTCGTCAAGGAAAAGCACCCCATGGTGCGCGAGCGTGACTTCGCCCGGCTTGGGCACCGGTCCGCCGCCGATCAAACCGGCGGAAGAGATGCTGTGATGAGGGGCGCGGAACGGCCGCTCCCGGATCAAACCGGTTCGCCTGTCGCCCAGTTTGCCGCAGACGCTGAATATCTTAGTAACCGCCAGCGCGTCTTCGTCCGTGAGCGGGGGAAGCAGGCCGGGCAGACGCCGGCAGAGCATCGTTTTGCCCGTACCGGGCGGCCCTACCAGCAAGATGTTGTGCATGCCCGCGGCTGCGATAATGAGCGCCCGTTTGGCTTGGGCATGTCCGACGATGTCGACAAGATCGGGCTCATCGTCTCGCCGAAATCGCACTTTCGACAAATCTTCTTTGCTCATGGTCACCGACGCCGTACTCGCGGCGGATGTCGGTCCATCGAGCCAGTCGCGGATTGAACCGATGCCTTCTACTTCAATGCCCTCGATCAAGCGCGCCTCCGCCACCGCGCCGAGAGGTACGACGACGCGCCGCATGCCGGCATTGCGCGCCCGTTCGGTCATCGGAAGGACGCCCGGCACGGCTCGTACATCCCCGTTCAGTGCCAGTTCCCCGATCAGCAAAGCGTCTTCAACCCGCGCCGGATCCAACTGTCCGCTTGCACACAAGATTCCCGCGGCGATGGCAAGGTCGAAAGAGCTTCCTTCCTTGCGCATGTCCGCCGGCGCCAAGTTGACGGTGATCCGGTCCATCGGGAACTTGAGGCCACCGTTCTGAACCGCCGCTCGCACCCGTTCGACGGACTCTCGAACCGCCGTATCGGCAAGTCCGACGACATTCACTTGGGGAAGCCCCGGGCGGATATCCACCTCCACCTCGATCAACCGGCCTTCGATGCCGAGCACGCTCGCTCCCGTCATTTTGACGTACATGACAAAAAACACCCTCCCCCTCAACGAGATCCGTTGGCGGAGAAAGGTGCTTCCTTAACCTTCCGCAATTTCATGCTGAGTCCAGTCTAATCCCAGTCTCCCCGAACTGTCAATCGACTGCGGTCAGACGGCCATTCCGACCATCTTTGGATGGAATTCTTCCCTTTGGAAATGCTACCTAGAGCTCCGCTCATCGATCGCAAAACGAGATGAAACCATTGCCAAATACAGCTAAAAAAATGATCAAAAAAAGAGGAAGACTTCTACAAAAAGTGATACAATGGGTAAGGTTTGTTACATAGCTTGACCCGTGACGAAGGGGCGACGAGCCGTTCGGACCTGCTCCGATCGTCACAGGAGATCGCGTGCAAACGGGAGGATGCAAGAGCCATGAACATTCATGAATATCAAGGCAAAGAAGTTCTGCGGCAATACGGCGTAGCCGTTCCCCGCGGCAAAGTGGCATTCACCGCGGACGAAGCCGTCGCGGCTGCCCAGGAACTCGGCAGCGCCGTTACGGTCGTGAAAGCCCAGATCCATGCCGGCGGACGCGGCAAAGCAGGCGGCGTCAAAATCGCCAAAAGCGTGGACGACGTCCGTAAATACGCGGAAGAGCTGCTCGGCAAAGTCCTGGTGACGCACCAGACAGGCCCTGAAGGCAAAGAAGTGAAGCGCCTGCTCATCGAAGAAGGCTGCGACATCAAAAAAGAATATTACGTCGGCGTCGTCGTCGACCGCGGCACGGGACGCGTCGTCATGATGGCATCCGAAGAAGGCGGCACGGAAATCGAAGAAGTCGCCGCTCATTCGCCGGAGAAAATCATCAAGGAAGTCATCGATCCGGTCACCGGATTGCTGCCGTTCCAAGCACGCCGTCTGGCATATGCCATCAACATCCCGAACGAGCTGATCAATAAGGCAGCCGGCTTCATGCTGAAGCTGTACAAAGCGTTCGAAGACAAAGACTGCTCCATCGCCGAAATCAACCCGCTCGTCGTGACGGGTTCCGGCGATGTCATGGCGCTCGACGCCAAGCTGAACTTCGATTCCAACGCGCTGTTCCGCCACAAGGACATCGTGGAGCTCCGCGACCTCGACGAAGAGGACGAAAAGGAAATCCAGGCTTCGAAATTCGACCTGAGCTACATCGCGCTCGAAGGCAACATCGGCTGCATGGTTAACGGCGCCGGCCTCGCGATGGCGACCATGGACATCATCAAATATTACGGCGGCGAGCCGGCCAACTTCCTGGACGTCGGCGGCGGCGCAACCAAAGAGAAAGTCACGGAAGCGTTCAAGATCATTCTGTCGGACGCGAACGTGAAAGGCATTTTCGTCAACATTTTCGGCGGCATCATGAAGTGCGACGTCATCGCCGAAGGCGTCGTGGCGGCTGCGCGCGAGCTCGGACTGGACAAACCGCTCGTCGTTCGCCTTGAAGGAACGAACGTCAAGCTGGGCAAAGAGATTTTGAACGGATCCGGCCTGAACATCGTGGCTGCGGATTCGATGGCCGACGGCGCGCAAAAAATCGTGTCGCTCGTGAAATGACTAGGGAGAACTGAACCGGGGAGTGTGAAAGCATGAGCATTTTGATCGACAAAAACACCAAGGTGATCACCCAAGGCATCACGGGCGCGACCGGTCTTTTCCACGCCAAGGGTGCACTGGACTACGGTACGCAGATGGTCGGTGGCACGACGCCGGGCAAAGGCGGCCAGAAGGTAGACATTACGCTCGAGAACGGCAGCACGGTTTCCCTGCCGATTTTCAATACCGTTAAGGAAGCGGTCGCGGCAACGGGCGCTACGGCCTCCGTTATCTACGTCGCTCCACCGTTCGCGGCTGACGCGATCATGGAAGCGGTCGACGCCGAGCTGGACCTGGCGATCTGCATCACCGAAGGCATTCCGGTTATGGACATGATTAAGGTCAAGCGTTACATGGAAGGCAAGAAAACGCGCCTGATCGGTCCGAACTGCCCTGGCGTCATCACGCCGGATGAAATCAAGATCGGCATCATGCCGGGCTACATCCACAAAAAGGGCCACGTCGGCGTCGTTTCCCGCTCGGGTACGCTGACGTACGAAGCGGTCCATCAGCTGACGACCAACGGCATCGGACAATCGTCCGCGGTCGGCATCGGCGGGGACCCGGTCAAAGGCTCCGAGTTCATCGACATCCTGAAGCTGTTCAATGAAGATCCGGACACCTACGCGGTCATCATGATCGGCGAGATCGGCGGTACGGCGGAAGAAGAAGCCGCCGAGTGGATCAAGGCGAACATGACGAAGCCGGTCGTCGGCTTCATCGGCGGCGCAACCGCGCCTCCAGGCAAACGCATGGGACATGCGGGCGCCATCATCTCCGGCGGCAAAGGCACGGCTGCCGAGAAGATCGCCAAACTGCAGGAGTGCGGCATCAAAGTCGCTCCGACGCCTTCCGAAATGGGATCGACGCTCATCTCCGTTCTCGAGGAGCGCGGCCTGCTGGAGAAGTGCAAAAGCGAATAAGCGTTTGAATGCGCGGCACGCCGCGCCATTCGACAAAGGATAGGCAAGCAGCCTTCCGAACCTCGAAAGAGGAGCGGAGGGCTGCTTTTTTTCGTCATCGGATTTCGGTTTTCGCGGAAGACCGACAAATTTTGCTAAGGAGTGGTCGACATGGAAATAAAAGTTATTTCACGTGAAACATTGGCTGCACTTCACGAGACCGACGGAATCGGCTGGATTACGATCCGCGACCTGCTGGCCGACCGGGAGAAACCTCCGATCCGGCCGGGCATGAGGGAGGGCGATCTTCGGGATTACGGCCTCAAGCCGAAGCAGGCTTCCGCTTTGGCGAAAAATCTCGACGCCGCACGCATGGAAGAGAGGCGCGCGAATTTCGAGCGTCAAGGCATTTCGTACGTGACATTGGCGGATCCGGATTATCCCGCGCGGCTGAGGCGGACGGAGGACCCGCCGCCGGTTCTGTACTACAAGGGGAATTCCGAAATGTTCGCAAGGCCGTCCATTGCCGTCGTCGGAACGCGGCTGGCCACCGCATACGGAAAACACGTGACGGAGCAGTTTTCCGCCGCGTTTGCCGAGCGGGGATTCGCCGTCGTCAGCGGCTTGGCCAAAGGCATCGATACGTGCGCCCACAAGGGGGCCCTCCATCGGTCAGGAGGCACGATTGCCGTTCTCGGAACGCCCGTGGACCGCATCTATCCGCCCGAAAACCGGCAGCTCTACCGGGACATCGCCGACAAAGGGCTCATCGTCTCCGAAGCGCCGCCCGGAACGCCTTACCACCCCGGCATGTTCCCTTCCCGCAACCGGATCATCGCGGGACTTGCCCTCGCCGTGCTGGTAACGGAAGCTCCGGAAGAAAGCGGTGCGCTGATTACGGCCAGTCAAGCGATCGAGGCGGAACGTCCCGTATTCGTCGTGCCCGGGCCGGTAACTTCACCGAGAAGCCGAGGCGGCATGTTGATGTTAAAGGACGGGACGGCGAATCCGGTTCTGGATCCCGAAGACGTGATCAGCCGATTCAACGCTTTTGTTTCCGATAACGGGCCATCCCGAACGGCAAACGCGCACGCCGAGTCCATGAGTGAAGAAGAAGACGTCATCTACCGGCTCGTGCTCGAAGAACCGAGGTCCGTGGACGAGCTGGCCGCGGCCGTCGGAATTCCGTTCGGGCAGCTTCACGCCGTTTTGCTCTCCTTGCAGATGAAGAGGCGGATCCAGCGCTTGCCGGGCTCGGAATATGCCTCACTATAACGCCGCACTTCACGCGTCGTTACGAATCAGCAGGTATACGATCAGGCCCAGGACGGGGAAGAAAAACAATCCGATCAGCACGATCAAAGCGAATTCGGCGCTTCTCCCTCTCCTTCTGCAGTCCCGAAACGCCCAGACGCAGATCGCGATATGCAAAATGAAAAGCTCGGCAGGGACAAGCAGAAAAAATATCAGGAACATGAAAGCCATGGATGATCTCTCCTTTCCACCGATACCTCACCATACGGCCTTCGGAACGAAAAGATGCGGTGACTTTTACGCGCTCGCATGCCCTCCGATGTTCGCCTTATAATGAAGAGAAAATCCGGGGGATTTGACCGAGCCGGGCCGAATGCTGTACGATGTGTGCGATGATCGCAAGCGAAACGCTCGTATACGCGGCGTTTGCGTTGGCCGCGAAGAACGTTTATGCTATCTAATGAAAATAAGGGTTCGACAGATTCCCGGGTTCGAACATCGCTCCCTCTGACCGTCCGTCCGAGCGGGACGCCGGCCAAGGGACATGTTGACCGCAGGAGAGGAGGAATGAATGTGGCGGATTCCCTCGTTATCGTTGAATCCCCGGCCAAAGCCAAGACGATCGGCAAATACTTGGGCAGCAAGTTCATCGTCAAGGCGTCGATGGGCCACATTCGAGATCTGCCCAAGAGTCAGATCGGCGTTGAAATCGAAAACGAATTCCAACCGAAATACATCACGATACGCGGCAAAGGCAACGTTTTGAAAGAATTGAAGGACGCAAGCAAAAAGGTGAAAAAAGTGTATCTCGCGGCTGACCCTGATCGCGAAGGGGAAGCGATCGCCTGGCACTTGGCGCATTACCTGGAGTTGGACGAGAAGGACGCCTGTCGCGTCGTGTTCAACGAAATCACGAAGCAAGCGGTCAAAGACGCCTTTAAAACCCCGCGTCCGATTGACATGGATCTTGTGAACGCGCAGCAAGCAAGACGCGTGCTGGACCGACTGGTCGGCTACAAGATCAGCCCGCTGCTCTGGAAGAAGGTCAAGAAAGGCCTCAGCGCCGGCCGCGTGCAATCCGTCGCGGTGAAGCTGATCATGGACCGCGAGAATGAGATCAAAGCGTTCGTTCCGGAAGAATACTGGAGCATCACCGCGCATTTGATGAAAGAGAGCGCGTCGTTCGAAGCGAAGTTCCACTCCGTGAACGGCGAGAAGAAAGAGCTCAAAAGCGAAGACGACGTCAAGGAAGTGCTCTCCCGCATCGGGCAAACCCCGTTCAAGGTGGGAGAGGTCAAAGAAAAGGAACGGCAGCGCAATCCATCACCGCCGTTCATCACCAGTTCGCTGCAGCAGGAAGCCGCCCGCAAGCTGAATTTCCGCGCCTCCAAAACGATGCAGGTCGCCCAGCAGCTGTACGAAGGCGTCGACCTCGGCAAGGAAGGCACCGTCGGTCTCATTACTTACATGCGTACGGATTCCACGCGGATTTCGCCCGTGGCCCAAGAAGAAGCGAAAGCGTTCATCGGTGAGAAGTACGGGGCCGCTTACGTTCCCGAAACCCCGCGTGTCTACACGAAGAAAAACTCGACCGCGCAGGATGCGCACGAAGCGATCCGTCCGACGTCCGTGCTTCGGGAACCCGATTCCGTGAAGTCGTATCTGTCCCGCGACCAGCTCCGGTTGTATAAATTGGTCTGGGATCGTTTCGTGGCGAGCCAAATGTCCTCCGCCGTGCTGGACACGATGACCGTGGATTTGAACAACGGACCGGTGCAATTCCGCGCGGCCGGATCCAAGCTCAAGTTTCCGGGGTTCATGAAAATCTACGTCGAAGGCAACGACGACGGATCCACGGAGGAGGACCGCCTGCTTCCGCCTTTGACGACGGGAGAAACGGTTACGACGTCGCAAATCGATCCGAAGCAGCATTTCACGCAACCGCCGCCGAGATATACGGAAGCTCGTCTCGTCCGTACTTTGGAAGAGCTCGGCATCGGCCGCCCGAGCACGTATGCGCCTACGCTGGAGACGATCCAGAAACGCGGCTACGTGGCGATCGAAGAGAAGAAATTCGTTCCGACCGAACTGGGAGAACTGATCAACCAGGTCATGGAAGAGTTCTTCCCCGAAATCCTCGACGCGGAGTTCACCGCCCACATGGAAGGGAACCTCGACCATGTCGAGGAAGGCGATGAGAATTGGGTTCACGTCATCGGCGATTTCTACAAGTCTTTCGAAAAACGGCTGATCGTGGCGGAAGACGAAATGAAGGAAATCGAAATCCGCGACGAGCCGTCGGACGAAATCTGCGACAAATGCGGCAACCCGATGGTGTACAAGATGGGCCGCTTCGGCAAGTTCCTTGCTTGTTCCGGGTTCCCCGAATGCCGGAATACGAAGCCGATCGTCAAGGATACCGGCGTCGGCTGTCCCAAATGCGGCAAAGGCCAAATCGTGGAGCGGCGCAGCAAAAAAGGACGGTTGTTCTACGGCTGCGACCGCTACCCGGAATGCGATTACGTATCCTGGGATAAGCCGGTGGCCAAACCTTGTCCGGATTGCGGCGGCATGATGATCGAGAAGCGCAGCCGCGGCAACGTGACTTGGCATTGCACGGCATGCGGGCACGACGAATCTCCTCCGGAAGCGGACGAAGCCGCGGAATAACACGGAACAGCAGCAAGGAGGAACACCTCAGTGAATGAACATCCACGCGTGACGGTCGTCGGAGCCGGTCTTGCCGGCAGCGAAGCGGCTTGGCAGATCGCCTCCCAAGGCGTCCCCGTCACGCTTTACGAAATGCGGCCCGCTCGCCGTACGCCCGCCCACCACACCGACAAGTTCGCCGAGCTGGTGTGCAGCAACAGCCTCCGGGCAAACGGCTTGACGAACGCGGTCGGCGTGTTGAAGGAAGAGATGCGCCGGCTGAATTCGCTGATTCTCTCGGCGGCGGACCGGAACGCGGTGCCGGCGGGCGGCGCGCTCGCGGTGGACCGCGACGGATTCTCCGGGGAAGTCACGAGCCGTTTGCGGAATCATCCGTTGATTACGGTCGTAAACGAAGAGCTTTCGGCCATTCCCGAGGACGGGATAACGGTAATCGCCACCGGTCCGCTGACCTCGCCGGATCTGTCCAAGCAAATCCAGGAACTGCTCGGCGAAGAGTATTTTTACTTCTACGACGCGGCGGCTCCGATCGTGGAGAAGGATTCCATCGACATGGAGCGGGTTTTCCTCGCGTCCCGTTACGACAAGGGCGAGGCGGCTTACCTGAATTGCCCCATGAACGAGGAAGAATTCGAAGCGTTCTACGAGGCGCTGATCACGGCGGAAACCGCGGAGATCAAAGATTTCGAGAAGGAAATGTACTTCGAAGGCTGCATGCCGATCGAGGTCATGGCCAAACGCGGCAAACAGACGGTGCTGTTCGGACCGATGAAACCGGTCGGGCTGGTCGATCCCCGTACGGGCAAGCAGCCTCACGCCGTCGTGCAGCTCCGGCAGGACAACGCGGCCGGTACGCTGTACAACCTGGTCGGCTTCCAGACCCATCTCAAATGGGGAGAGCAGAAAAGGGTGTTCGGCCTCATTCCGGGACTGGAGCAGGCGGAATTCGTACGCTTTGGCGTCATGCACCGCAATACGTTCATCAACTCGCCGCGGCTGATGCTCCCGACCTATCAGTTCAAGCGGAGGGAGAGCCTGTTCTTCGCCGGCCAAATGACCGGCGTCGAAGGGTACGTGGAATCCGCGGCGTCCGGCCTGATCGCCGGCTTGAACGCCGGGCGGCTCGCGCGCGGGCTGGATCCCGTGACGCTGCCGGCGGAGACGACGCTCGGCAGCATGGCGCACTATATCACGACGGCGGATTTCCGCCATTTCCAACCGATGAACGCGAATTTCGGTTTGTTCCCGCCCTTGGGGCATCGAGTTCGCAGCAAAAAAGAGAAAAACGACACCATCGCGGAACGGGCGCTTGCGGCAATTGAAGATTTCGCCCGCGAATGGCAGACGGATGCAAGCATTCCGACCGTATGAAGCAGCGGCAGCGGGCCGACAGGCCCCCGCTGCTTCGACGCGTTCACGGAGGATGATGGACTCATGAAGGAGGAACAAACGATGAGCGGTCAGTTCCACGCCACGACGATATGCGCGGTGCGACACAACGGCAAGGGCGCGATCGCCGGCGACGGCCAGGTCACGTTCGGCAACAGCATGGTCATGAAGCATACGGCCAAAAAAGTGCGCAGGCTCTATCGCGGACAGGTGCTGGCCGGCTTCGCGGGCTCCGTCGCCGACGCGATCACGCTGTTCGAGAAGTTCGAAGGCAAGCTGGAGGAGCATCACGGCAACCTGCAGCGTGCGGCGGTCGAGCTGGCGAAGGATTGGCGCTCCGACCGGGTACTCCGGCGGCTTGAAGCGATGATGATCGTGGTCGATGCGACGGGCATGCTTCTGCTCTCCGGCAACGGAGAAGTGATCGAGCCGGACGACGGCATCCTCGCCATCGGTTCGGGGGGCAGCTTCGCCCTTGCGGCCGCGCGCGCCTTGCATCGGCATGCGCCGCACATGGAAGCGAAGGAAATCGCGCGCGAGGCGCTCCAGGTCGCGGCCGAAATTTGCGTGTTCACGAACAGCAATCTCGTCGTTGAAGAGATCTAATTTCTCCCCAAAAAGTGACGTGTGCCTTCGATGTTGATTCCGATTACTTTTTGGGGCCCCGGGTGAAAGCCATTTGATTGGGAGGTAAGGACCATGAGCGAGAATTTGACGCCCCGTCAAATCGTGGCGGAGCTTGATAAATACATCGTCGGACAGAAGCAAGCCAAACGTTCGGTAGCCGTGGCTCTCCGCAACCGTTATCGCCGCAGCCGTCTGCCGGAAGAGCTTCGGGACGAGATCGTGCCGAAGAACATCCTCATGATCGGCCCGACCGGCGTGGGCAAGACGGAAATCGCGAGAAGGCTCGCCAAACTCGTGCATGCTCCGTTCATCAAAATCGAAGCGACCAAGTTCACGGAGGTCGGCTATGTCGGCCGCGACGTCGAGTCCATGGTGCGTGACTTGGTGGAAACGTCCATCCGGATGGTGAAGGAAGAACGCACCGAGAAGGTGCGCGACAAAGCCGAGAAGGCCGCGTCCGAACGGCTGACCGAGCTGATCGTTCCATCGCCGGCCAAGTCGAAGCCGCAGCGCAATCCGCTCGAGATGCTTTTCGGCGGAGGGAACGGCGGTAACGCGGCCGAAGAACCGGAAACGCCGGACCCGTCGATTCAGACCAAACGGCGCGAAGCCAAAGAAAAGCTCGAGGCCGGAAGCCTGGAGAACGAAACCGTTGAAATCGAAGTGGAGGAAGCCGCTTCCCCCATGCTGGATATGCTGGGCGGCCCCGGACAGGAGCAGCTCGGCAACATGCAGGAAATGCTCGGCCAATTCCTGCCCAAACGCCGCAAGAAACGGAAGCTCACCGTGAAGGAAGCCCGCAAGGTGCTCATTCAGGAAGAAGCGAACAAGTTGATCGACATGGACGACGTGATTTCGGAATCTGTCCGCCGCGCCGAGCAGTCCGGCATCATTTTCATCGACGAAATCGACAAAATCGCCAGCACCGGCCGCGGTCAAGGGCCCGACGTCTCGCGCGAAGGGGTTCAGAGGGACATTCTGCCGATCGTCGAAGGTTCGACCGTCATGACCAAGTACGGCCCGGTGAAAACCGACTACGTTCTGTTCGTCGCCGCCGGAGCGTTCCATGTCGCCAAGCCTTCGGACCTGATTCCTGAACTTCAAGGCCGGTTCCCTATCCGAGTGGAGCTCAGCAGCTTGACCGACGAGGATTTCGTCCGCATCCTGACGGAGCCCCAGAACGCACTGACGAAGCAATATACGGCGCTGCTGGAAACGGAAGGCATTCGGATCGATTTCACGGAACCCGCCATCGCCGAAATCGCGCGAATGGCGCAGGAAGTGAACCGCAATACGGAAAATATCGGAGCGCGCCGCCTGCATACGCTGCTGGAGAAGCTTCTCGAGGATTTGAGCTTCGAAGCGCCCGAGCTGCAGCTCGAGGAAATGAGCATCACGCCGGAATACGTCCGGGAGAAACTCGCCACCATTGCAAGCAACCGCGATTTAAGTCAATATATCTTGTAAGAGGCTTTGCGTGTTGTCGAATTAGGAGGAACAGAATTATCATGACGTTGTTGGAAAAAATCCGGTCCTTGAACAGGCTTTTGCAGAAGGCGGCCGGAAAACCGCTGAACTTCGGCGAAATGGCCGAAGTGCTGCGGGAAACGATCCTAGGGGACATTATGGTCGTCAGCCGCAGGGGCAAAGTGCTCGGAAGCGCGCTGTCGCCCGATTTTCCCGAGATGTGGCTTCGCCGGGAGGATCCGGGAGAGCTTCGGTTTCCCCAGGAATGCAACGAGGCGTTCCTGACGTTCGGAGAGACGGCGGTGGATGTGCCGAAGGCCGAAACGCTCGGTCAGTTGGAGGAAGCGTTCCGCGATCGGATCATGACCATCGTACCAATTATTGGCGGCGGAGACCGACTTGGGACTCTGGTACTATCGCGTCAATCCGAATTGTTAGCGGAAGACGACCTGATCTTGGCCGAATGCGGATCCACGCAAATCGGCATGGAGATTTTGCGCGACCGCGCGGAGGAGCGGGAAGTGGAGGCGAGGAACAAGGCGATCGTTTCCGTCGCCGTGCATTCCCTCTCGTTCAGCGAATTCGAGGCGGTCGAACAGATTTTTGAGGAATTGGAAGGCAAGGAAGGATTGCTCGTCGCTTCCAAAATTGCGGACAGGGCGGGGATTACGCGGTCCGTCATCGTGAACGCGCTCCGCAAACTCGAAAGCGCCGGCGTCATCGAAACGCGTTCGCTCGGCATGAAGGGGACGTACATCCGGATCTTGAATTCCCAACTGCTGGACGAAATCGAGCGGAAGAAAAATTAAGACCCTAACACTTTTCTAACAAACGAAAGCCCTGATCTTATCCAAGATTAGGGCTTTTTTCTTATTGTTTTAGGGGCATGTCTCAGAGATGATAGTTTTTGTAATTATATCGGCAACATTCCTCATTTTTTTAATAAAAAATGAAACTCCTGTCGAAATCAGCAGGAATTTGACCGATCGGCGTTGAAATATAGGGAGATATCCATGAACTTTTTCTCATTTTCAGTACGGAAGGATGGCCATCCCGAATGGATCTCTTGAGCGGTGCTTCGTTTCAGCGTCTGGAAGGCGCGATCCATGCCGCATCCATGCGACAGCAAGTTTTAGCCAACAACATCGCCAACGTGGATACCCCGAATTTTAAAAGATCCGACGTCGTTTTCGAAGAGATGCTCTCCAAAGCCATGGGGGCCGGCGGACAGTCGACTTTGTCTCTCAAAACGACGGACGCCCGTCACCTCTCGAACGGAGGGACTTCTTCCAATCCGGCGCCGACGGTCGTCACCGATAAGAACAGCGTATACAACAATAACCGCAACAACGTGGACATCGACAAAGAGATGTCGCTCGTCGCGGAGAATCAATTAAGATATAACCTATTTATCCAGCAAGTGAATCACGACGTGAAAATGATGCGGACAGGCATCGACGGGAGGGCGTAACGGATGAGGCTTTCGGGATTCGATATCAGCGCTTCGGCTTTGACCACCCAACGGCTTCGCATGGACGTCATTTCGGCCAACATCGCGAACGCCGAGACGACCCGGGCCGAATACGTCAACGGGAAATTCGTCCCTTACCGCCGCAAGGAAGTCGTCGTCGCTCCAGTCCAAACCAAATTCGGCAGCCTGCTCGACGAGAAATTGAATGCCGCGGGGGCGCAGGGCGTGCAAGTCACGGCGATCAAAGAAGATTCCACGCCGTTCAAGCAAGTCTACAACCCGACCCATCCGGACGCCGACGCGAACGGCATGGTCAGCATGCCGAACGTGGACGTTCTGAAGGAAATGGTCGACATGATCTCGGCCACGCGTTCGTACGAAGCGAACGTTACGGCTCTGAACGCGAGCAAGGCTATGTTCACCAAGTCACTCGAAATCGGACGTTAATCCGCCGAAGCAGACTGACCGCATTGTAAAAGATACCGAAATGGTGGGATTCCCATGATTCAAAATATGCTTTTAACTCCGATTACGCCGATTACTTCGGCAGCCTTGCAGCAGACGACGGCCGCCAAGGCAACGCCCGCCGAAGCGACCGACAGCTTCGCGTCTTTCCTCAAAACCGCGCTCGACGGGGTGGCCGCCCAGGAGCAGAACGTACATAAGGTCACCGACCAATTCATCGTCGGGCAAGCCGACATCAACGACGTCATGATCGCTTCCTCCAAAGCCGAACTGAGTCTGTCCCTAACCTCGCAAGTTCGCAACAAAGTCATCGAGGCTTACCAGGAAATCATGCGGACGCAGATGTAATCGGGGCGTTTTCCTAGCAACAACCCGCAGCCGGCGATCCCGAACCGTCGGGATCCGGCTGCGTTATCCGCAGGTGAGGTGACAACGTGAACGAGAGATGGGCACAGGTTCGCGAGAGGCTGATGAGCTTCTGGAACCAGTACAGCAAGACGCAGAAATGGGTGCTCGCCTCGACGGCCGTTTTTTTGCTGCTTGCCGTCATTCTATTGACTTCATGGCTGACCCGCACGCAATACGAGGTCGCCTTTCAAAATTTGGACAGCACGGATGCCGCCGCCATCATGCAGTATTTGGACGGTCAAGGGATTTCGTATAAGCTGAGCGCCGACGGATCGAGCATTTCGGTGCCGAGCGCGTCTGCCGCTCGAGCGAGGGTGGACGTAGGGTCCCAGGGGCTGTTGGTGAACGGTTCGATCGGGTTCAAGGAATTGAGTGAGTCGAGCTCGTCCATCGGGACGACCCAGGAAGAATTCCAGGTCAAGCTGCGCAATGCGCTGAACGGGGAAGTGCAGCAATTGCTGCAAAGCAAGCAGGGCGTTCAGCGGGCTAAGGTCCTGATCAATCTGCCTCAGGAGACGGTTTTCGCGAGCGACGAAGACAAAGAGAAGGCAAGCGCTTCCGTCGTCCTGACGTTCAAACCCGGCTTCCGACCGAAGCAGGAGGAAGTCGACAGTTACTTCAATCTCGTGAAAACGGCCGTACCGAACCTCAGCATGGACGGCATCACGATCGCGAGTACGACGGCGGGCGAACTGGAGCCTTCGGACAAGGTCGGCGGTTCCTCTTCTTCCTCCGGCGCCGTGCAATCCCAGTTCGAATTGACGCACCAATTCGAGAACGAAGTGAAAAAGAACATCCAGCAGTTCCTGATTCCGATGGTCGGCATGGATAATATGGTCATCAGCGTCGTGTCGACGTTGAACTTCGACAAGAAGTCGACCGAAGCCAATACGGTCGTGCCGCTTCCGAACAACGACAACAACGGGATCGTCATCAGCAAGGAATCGACGACCGAATCCTCCACCGGCACAGACGGTTCGGCGGGCGGAGTCGCGGGAACGGGACAAACCGACGTCACCAACTTCCCGGGCGGTTCGTCCTCCTCTACCAGTACATCGGAATCCACGCACGATATTGTGAATTACGAACCGAGCCGCGTGAAGGATCTCATCGAGTCGGCTCCTTACAAAGTAAAGGACGTTTCGATCAACGTCGGGATCGATTCCACGCAGATGACGCCGGAAAAGACCGCGGCGATCCAGCAGATGCTGGTCGGCAGCGTACGTACGCTGCTCGCGGAATCGGGCCAGACTTTGAACGACCAAGATTTGGCCAAACGTGTGTCCGTCATCTCGCAGACGTTTAACGCGAATGCGGCGCAATCGTCCGGTTTAACGGTTTCGGCTTACTGGCTGGCGGGTCTCGGCGTGCTGGCAGCCGCGCTGCTCGGCGGAGGCGGTTACTACGTTTACCGCCGCCGGAAAGCGGCACGGGAAGCAGCCGAGCTGGCCGCCGCGGAAGTGCCGCGCGTGGAGCTGCCGACGATCGATATCGACAACGTTTCGAACGAGAGCCAGGTTCGCAAGCAGCTTGAAAATCTGGCTAAGAGAAAACCGGAGGAGTTCGTCAACTTGCTCCGGACTTGGCTGGTGGATGAATAGGGGTGGCAGCACAAATGGCGAAATCAGGAATCCAACTTTCCGGCCGGCAGAAAGCGGCCATCCTGCTCATCACGCTGGGACCGGAAGTTTCCGCCAACGTCTTCAAGCAACTGCGGGACGAGGAGATCGAGCAGCTCACGCTTGAGATCGCCAACGTTCGCAAGGTGGACAGCGTAGAAAAGGAAAACATCCTGTCCGAGTTCCATCAAATTTGCATCGCGCAGGAATATATCTCCCAGGGCGGGATTACATACGCCAAAGAAATTTTGGAAAAGGCGCTCGGTTCGGGCAGGGCTTCGGATATCCTGAACCGGCTGACCGCGACGCTGCAGGTAAGGCCGTTCGACTTCGCCCGCAAAGCGGAACCGCAGCAAATCCTGAACTTCATCCAGAACGAGAACTCCCAGACGATCGCGCTCGTGCTTTCCTACTTGCAGCCGGAGCAATCGTCGGCGGTGCTCTCCTCGCTTCCGCAAGACAAGCAGGCGGACGTCGCCCGCCGGATCGCGCTGATGGACAGCACTTCGCCGGAAGTCATCGCGCAGGTTGAACGGGTGCTCGAACAGAAGCTGTCGGCGACGGTCACGCAGGATTACACGAACGCGGGCGGCATCGAAGCGATCGTGCAGATCCTGAACGGGGTCGACCGCGGAACGGAGAGGACGATTCTCGATTCCCTCGAAATCCAGGATCCCGAGCTGGCGGAAGAGATCAAGAAGCGGATGTTCGTCTTCGAGGACATCGTCAACCTCGACAACCGTTCGATCCAGCGGATCATTCGCGACATCGAGAACGCCGACCTGCAGCTGGCGCTCAAGGTGGCCAGCGACGAAGTGCGGGAGGCGATCTTCCGCAACATGTCCAAACGCATGGCCGATACGTTCAAGGAAGAAATGGAATACATGGGTCCCGTTCGCTTGCGGGACGTCGAAGAAGCGCAAACCCGCATCGTAGGCACGATCCGCAGATTGGAAGAGTCGGGAGAGATCATCATCGCTCGCGGCGGAGGAGACGATATCATTGTCTAATCTGATCAAATCCGGACGGGTCGTGTCTGTGGACGACCTCAAGCAGCTGGAACTGATCCGCCATTTCATCCCCAAAACCCAAAATACTTCAGGTTCCGACGCGGAATTCGAAGGAAATGGGGGGCCCGATGTCGAAACTCAATCTTTGAAAGAACGCATTCTGGAAGACGCCGAAAAAACGGCCCAAGAGATGCTGAACCGGGCCCGCGAGGAAGCCGCCGAAATCCGGGCGGCTGCCGAGCGGGAAGTCGAATCCTGGTGGGAGTCCCGCCGGGATGAGGACGACTCCGTGACGGAACAAGCGCGCCAAGACGGTTACCGGGAAGGTTATGCCGCCGGAGCCGAACAGGCGGCGCGCGACCTGATGAACGAATGGGATGCCCGGTTGAACGAAGCCCGTCAAGTGGTCGAGCAAGCTTACGTGACGAAAGAACGAGTGATCGCGGAAGCCGAAACGTTCGTCGTCGATCTGAGTTGCGCGATCGCCGGAAAACTCGTCTCGGCCCACCTGGCCGAAGCGCCGGAGAAGGTCATCCGGTTGTTCGGCCAAGCGCTCGCGCGGCGGAAAGAGCAGGGAGTCATCACGTTATGCGTGGCTCCGTCCCAGTTCGATTTCGTCCAGGCGGCGAAGGACGAACTGACGTTATCTCTCGATTCGCAGGCTGAACTTCAGATCGTACCGGACTTGACCGTGGAGGAAGGCGGCTGCATCGTCCGTTCTTCCTTCGGAAGCATCGACGCGAGAGTGGACACGCAGCTCGCCGCGATCCGCGCGGAATTGCTGAGAGTAGCGGCGCACGCCGCGGAAGAGGGGATCTCCGATGGCGCTTCTTGACGTGTCCCGCTACGAAGAAGCGCTCGCGAACCTGGATCCGGTCCGCGTGAACGGCAAGGTGACGCAAGTCATCGGGCTCACCGTCGAATCCGAAGGGCCTGACGCGAGCGTCGGCGAAGTTTGCGCCATCCACCCGATGAAAGGCGGAACGCCGATTTTGGCCGAGGTCGTCGGGTTCCGCGACAATCGCCTGCTGCTCATGCCCTTGGGAGAGCTGCACGCCATCGGCCCCGGCTGCGACGTCGTCGCGACGGGACGGCCGCTCACGGTCCAGGTCGGATCGGAGCTGCTGGGCAAAGTGCTGGACGGACTCGGCCAGCCGCTCGACGGCTCCAAGCTGCCCGCCCGTATGCCGCATTACTCGACGCACCGGAAGCCCGGGAACCCGCTGGATCGCCCGCGCGTCACCGAGCCGCTGGGCACCGGGGTTCGCGCCATCGACGGTCTCCTGACCGTGGGGCAGGGGCAGCGGGTCGGCATTTTCGCCGGCTCCGGCGTCGGCAAGAGCACGCTCCTCGGCATGGTTGCCCGCAACACCGCGGCGGACGTGAACGTCATCGCGCTGATCGGGGAACGCGGCCGGGAAGTGCTCGAATTCGTCGAGAAAGATCTCGGACCTGAAGGCTTGGCGCGATCGGTCGTGATCGTCGCCACTTCGGACCAGCCCGCGCTGATCCGCATCAAGGGCGCTCTGATCGCCACGACGATCGCGGAATATTTCCGGGACAGAGGCCTGAACGTGATGTTGATGATGGACTCCGTCACGCGTTACGCGATGGCTCTCCGGGAAGTCGGGCTGGCGATCGGAGAGCCGCCGGCGACCCGGGGTTACACGCCTTCGGTGTTCGCCGCGCTGCCCAAGCTTCTCGAACGGGCGGGCACGGGGCCGACCGGCTCCATCACCGCGTTTTATACGGTACTGGTGGACGGGGACGACATGAACGAACCGATCGCCGACGCGGTGCGCGGCATCCTGGACGGCCATATCGTGCTCCACCGGAATCTTGCGAATAAGGGCCATTTCCCCGCCATCGACATTCTGGCCAGCATCAGCCGCGTCATGAACAACATCGTCGGGGAAGAACAGCGGAACGCATCCGAACAGTTGAAGAGATTGCTCTCCATCTATAGAGATTCGGAAGACTTGATCAATATCGGGGCGTACCAGAGAGGCTCCAACCCGGAAATCGATAAATCCATCCAGTTCATCGATTTGATCAATGCCTACACGCGCCAGAGAACCGACGAGAAATTGTCTCTCGACGAGGCGACGGAACGGCTGATTATCGATTTTTACAGGAGATGAGGATAGACGGCCATGCGGTTTCATTATCCTTTGCAGAAAATCGTGGACCTGAAGGGCAGCGAAAAGTCGATGGCGGAATGGGAATATGCCGCGTCTATCGGCCGGTTGAGAGAGGAAGAGGAGCGGCTCCGCGAGCTGCTTGCCGAACGGGCCGAGCTGGAAGAGCTTCTGTCGAACGCCGCCGTCTCCGGCGTCATGCTGGCGGAACTGGCTTCCCTGCAGCATTATCTCGACGTGCTGGAAGGCAGGATCCGCGGCCGGATGAGAGGCGTGGAAGCCGCTGAAGCCGGAGTCAGGCTGCAAAGAAGCAAGCTGGCCGAGAGATCGGTGGAAGAGAAGGTTTGGCTGAACGCACGCGACAAAGCCTATCAGCTCTATCGGAACGACTGGTTGACAAAACAGCAGAACGAGCTTGACGAGATGGCGATCGTCCGCGCCGCGTCCGCTCGGGGCTGACGAACGAAACGTTAGGAAAGGAGGAGGAATCGTGGCCGACGCCAATACGGAAAAAAGCAACTACAGCGGCTTCGAGCGTTTTCTCTTTTTTCTGACGCCGATTCTCTTCACGGCAGTGCTGCTGGGCATGCTGCTGCTCCTGTTCAATACGGAGTGGAGAAACAAGGCGCTGGAGATCGGAAACAAAGTCCCCGTGCTGAAAGCGGTGCTTCCGGATCCTGCATCCTCGGCGCCGCCGACCGGCACGGACGCGGACATCACCGTCAACAACGCGAAACAGAAAGTGGATGAGCTGCAAGCGCTGCTGGCCGACCGGGAAGCCTCCTTGAAGAAAGCGACGCAGGAGACGACCGACCAGAAGAAAGAGATCGAGAGCCTGAAAGCCCAAGTCGAGCAGCTGACCCAAGACAAACAGCAGCAGACGTTGTCGGACGACGAATACGCGGCGCGAATCAAATCGCTCGCCGGCGTGTACGCCAAGATGACGCCGAGCAAAGCCGCGCCGATCCTGGAAAGCATGACGGTCGAAGAAACGTCGTTGATTCTCGGCGCGATGGCGGATACCGAACGGACCCGCGTGCTGGAGAAAATGACGCCGCAGAAAGCCGCCGACGTTTCGATCCGGTTGAAGGACTCCGTCACCGCGAAAGATCAGCAGATCGCGGCGCTGCAGTCACGGGTCAAGGAACTCGAAACGGCGACGGGGGCAGGCGCTTCCACGCTGGACGTTTCCGAGCTGAAGAAGACGTTCTCCTCGATGAAAGCGGCCGACGCCGCGACGCTGCTGCTGACCATGTCGAGCACGAGCCAGTCCAAAGCGCTGCTCATTCTCGGCTCCATGGACGACAGCGCCCGTTCGCAGGTGCTGGCGGCGATGGCGAACCAGGACAGCAAGAAAACGGCTTCTCTCGTCAGCAAGCTGATGCCTGCGAACCCCTAAGGTTCACCAGGCGGCACAGGCACTCAATGAAAGGAGGTGAAAACAAAATGAACGCACTCGGAATCGTATCCGCGGTAAATACCGCATCGCCAACCTCAGCTTCGGCTTCGGGAACCGGGAAAACCGGGTCGTCCGGCGGTTTCGCGGGCGCGCTTGTCCAAGCCATCGGCGGAACGGCGAGCACGGGAACGGCTTCGGCAGGCAACGGAATCACGGCAGGCCTTGCAGGATTGCTCGGACTTTTCTCCGCCCCATCGGAAGACTCTTCTTCCGCAGGACTGCTCGAATTGCTCGCGGGATTGACGAAGGCATTGGACGCGCAGGATCCGAACGCGAAGCTTCCGGATGAGCTGCAAGACCAGCTCGCCGCGCTGCTTGTCATGCTTCAGAACCTGCTGAATCCGTCAGCATCCGAAATGCCGGATAATCCGCAAGATGCTTTGGCCGTTCTGACTTCGTCGATCGACGGGACCGACGCGCTGCAATCGCAATCGAACGCACAGCTCGGATGGATCGCGGCATTGAAGCAAACCGCTCAGAATTTGACGGACCGATTGGCAGCCGACTCCACGCTGGACGCCCAGGCGCCGCAAGTGAAAGAATCGCTGCAACAAGCGGTAAACGCGCTGCAGCAGCTCCAAGGCGACAAGACCGCGTCGAAGACGGCTGGCGTCGTCGAAGCGAGAACTTCGGCGGTCGACACCGCATCCGGTGCCGCGTCGACAGCGAACGCAGCGGCTGACCAGCAAAGCGGCAACGCTCCGGCGGAGGTTCAAGCCGAAGTCCGCAAAGCGGCCGTTCCTTTCCGGAATCCGGCATGGCAGTATGCGACGGCATCCTCCAAAGAAACGAACCCGCAAACGGAAGGGCAAATTCCGGCAACGGCGGTCGAAAACACGGACGCCTCGAGCCAGAACTCCGTACCGGTCTGGACTCTGCTGAAGTCGGCCGACAACTTGACGGCCGCGGCATCAACCGCGAACGCGTCGGTTCCCGCGCAAGTGCCGGTCCAGCAATTCGCCGAGCAGATGGGCAAATTCCTGGTCAAACAATTCGTCCTGACGCAAGGGCACGGGACGGCGGAGGCCAAAATCTCGCTGCATCCGGAGCATTTGGGGCAAGTGGACATCAAGATCATGATCCAGAACGGCCTGCTTACCGCGCAATTCACGGCGGAGAACGGAGCGGCCCGCGACCTGCTTGAGAATCAGATGGCTCAGCTTCGCTCCGCGCTTCAAGGACAAGGCTTGCAAGTCGACCGAATGGAAGTCGTCCAGCAATCGGCAGGAGCCGAATCCGCGGCCTTCTTCCAGCAGTTCCAGGGACGTTCGGGCTCGAATTCCCAGGGCGGCCAGTCCAGGGATCGCGGCGCCAAGGGCGTCTACGAAGACCCGGCGGCATTCGAAGCGGAACTCGACAGGACTTCGTTCCTTCGCGAGATCGGCTACGGCAGCTCGCTTAACGTAACCGCATAATCCCGCTAGGAGGTGATATTCCGGTGGCGGACATTACCGGAACGACGAACATTTGGCCGTACTATTCGGCGCAAAACGTTCAGACGGCCGCTCGCAAACCGGTGAAAGAGCTCGGCAAGGACCAGTTTTTGCAAATCCTCGTCACCCAGCTCAAAAACCAGGATCCGATGCAGCCTTTGGAGGATAAGGATTTCATCGCCCAGATGGCGCAATTCTCCTCCTTGGAACAGACGATGAACATGGCCAACAGCTTGGCCGCGCTTCGCCAATCGGCGGGCATGTCGGCCGATCTGATCGGCAAAACGGTCGGCTGGCAAGAAACGACCGAAACCGGGGTCGTCGATCGTACGGGCGTTGTCGATGCCATCATTCGGCGCGACAATGTGCAATACGTGAAAATCGGAACCTCGGAAGTGAAAATCGACGATTTGCTGTCCATTTCGGCGACGCCTGCGAACGAAACGTCAACGGCTTCGTCCAGCACGGGAGGGACCGGCAATGAGTGAACGCATGACCGTCGGGCAATTGGCGGCTACGCGCGCGGCATCTCTCCAGGGGACGCGGGCAACGGCTAAATCGGCAGGAACGCCGAACGGCGGGATTTCCTTCCGCGAACTGTTGAACCGCCAAGAACTGAAATTCAGCCATCACGCGGAGCAGCGGCTGCAGCAGAGAGGCATCGTGCTCAACACCGACCAGTTGGACAAGATCGCCGGCGCCGTAGACCAAGCGGCCGCCAAAGGAGCGAAAGACTCGCTCGTCCTGTACCGGGACATCGCGATGATCGTCAACGTGCCGAACCGTACCGTGGTAACGGCCTTGGACGGCACTTCGATGAAAGAGCATGTCTTCACGCAAATCGACAGCGCTGTCGTCGTCAGCTAGACGGAAAAGACGTTTCGTAATTGCAAGAGGGGCTGGTCCTGCCTGAAGGGGGCCCCGGGCCGCGGACCGACTGAAGCGGCCAGAAGCCAATCAATTTAGGAGGTAGGCAATTTCCATGTTGCGTTCCATGTATTCCGGCGTATCCGGCATGCGCGGCTTCCAAACGAAGCTCGACGTCATCGGCAACAACATCGCAAACGTCAATACCGTAGGATTCAAAGCAGGGCGCGTCATGTTCAAGGACATCCTGAGCCAATCGATGTCCGGCGTTACGGCTCCCGTAGAGGGAACGACCGGCGGCGTGAATGCCAAGCAAGTGGGCCTGGGCGTCGCGGTTTCCGCGATCGACACGATCCACACGCCGGGCAGTGCCATGACGACGAACGTCCCGACGGACCTTCGGATCGACGGCGACGGATTTTTCATCGTGAAACCGTCCTCCGAAAGCGACGCCAGCTACTTGACCCGCGCCGGCAACTTCACGCTCGACGCGAACCGCCAGCTGGTTAACGCCGACGGCATGCTGGTCGCTTCCTCCGAGGGAGAAGTGCCGATCCAGCTCGACGAGGCGGTTACGGCATTCTCCATTTCGCAAAGCGGCGAGATCGTTGCGATCGGCGCCGACGGCAATGCGACCGGAACCGGCACCTTCATCGGCGTCGCGAAGGTCACCAACCCGGGCGGCCTGGAGAAAGTCGGCGGCAACCTGTACCGCGTGACGGCCAACGCCAACGCGGACGGCACGTTCGAACCGACGACGGCGGCGAACGCCGAACTCGGCACGGGCGCGATCATTTCCGGCCAATTGGAAATGTCGAACGTCGACCTGACGAACGAATTCACCGAAATGATCGTCGCACAGCGCGGTTTCCAAGCGAACTCCAAAATCATCACCACTTCGGACGATATTTTGCAAGAAGTCGTCAATCTGAAACGATAATTGACGCCTCCGCCGGGAGAGGGCTAGGCCCTCTCCTCCGCGGATCGGGGGGATCTCCATGATCGCCGTCACGAGACTGAACGGCAGCCAATTCCATGTCAACGCTTTGCTGATCGAAACGGTGGAACAAACGCCGGATACGATGATTACGCTCACGACAGGCAAGAAATACATTGTTACCGAACATTCATCGGATGTGATCCGTTCCATCCGGCACTATCTGCGCAGTATCGGCATCATGGCCGCATTGACCGGCCAATCGGCGGATACGCAATCGGAGGGAGCTTCGTCATGAAGAAAATGTTACCTTGGCTCGTTTCGCTGCTGCTGGCGATCACGTTGATCGTCTCGGTGGGCGTTTACGTTTGGAACCATTACCTGAACGGCAGCGACTCCAAAGACCCGGTGGCCCAGGCGGAGGAGAGCGTGAAGGACGTTCAGGCCAAGCCGCTTTCCGCGGACGAGCTCATCAAGGTCACATCCGAGTTAACGGATATCAAAACGAACATCGCGGACACCACCTACGTCGTCGTTACCGGGTTTATCTTCCAGCTCGACAGCGAGAAGAGCAAGGAAGAGTTCGATAAAATCAAGGATATCGTGGTCAGGCCGATCATCAACCGCGCGCTGTGGGTGATGAAGCCGGAAGACCTGCAAGGAACGAAGGGCAAGGACCAGCTGTACGCGGGATTGATCAATTCGATCAACGCCGTGCTGACGGAAGGCAAAGTCACTAAGGTCGAACTGAAAGATTTCATCATGCAGCAAGTTTGACGGACGGACGACTTCCTATTCGGGGCTTTGAAAGGGGTGAGAGCAAATGGTAGACGTTTTATCGCAGAACGAGATCGACGCGCTGCTAGCGGCGCTGTCGTCCGGCGAAATGGATGCGGAAGAACTCAAAAAAGAGGATACGCAGAAAAAGGTACGCTCCTACGATTTTAAAAGGGCCGTGCGTTTTTCCAAGGATCACATCCGCAGCTTGACCCGAATCCACGAAAACTTCGCGCGTTATTTGACCACCTACTTTTCCGCCCAGCTCCGGACGTTCGTTCAGATTAACGTTGTCCAGGTGGAACAGCTGCCTTACGACGAATTCATCCGTTCCATTCCGAAAATGACGATCCTGAACATTTTCGAAGCGGAGCCTTTGGAAGGCCGGATGGTTCTGGAGGTACACCCCAACGTCGCGTTCGCGATGCTGGACCGCGTGCTCGGCGGCGCGGGCGCGGCGCCGACGAAGATCGGAAGCTTGACCGAAATCGAGACGATCATCATGGAACGGATTTTCAGCCGGGCTTTCGACAGTTTGCAGGAAGCCTGGAGAACGGTCGTCGACATGCAGCCGAGACTGGAAGCGCTGGAGACGAATCCGCAGTTCATGCAGATCGTATCGCCCAACGAGACGATCGCGCTGATCTCCCTGAGCACGAAAATCGGAGACACGACGGGCATGATCAACCTTTGTATCCCGCACGTCGTCATCGAACCGGTGATGCCGAGGCTGTCGGTCCATCAATGGTTCGCCTCCCAGAAGAAGATGCGCGCGCCGGAAGAGCAGCAAATGCTCGAGAAACGCGTGAGCAAAGCGAAGCTGCCCGTCGTCGCCGAACTGGGCTTCTCGCAAATCTCGGTCCATGAATTCCTGAATTTGTCCGTCGGAGACGTCATCGCCTTACATAAGCCGACCGACGAAGGATTGGAAGTCAAGGTCGGGGACAAGGTCAAATTCATCGCCAGTCCCGGTACGGTAAGGGACAAGATGGCGATCCAAATTCACGAAATCGTCAGCGAAGGGGTGGAAGAAAACAATGACGAGTAAGGATTATTTATCCCAGGAAGAGATCGACGCGCTTCTGCGGCAGTCGTCCGGCGAAGAGCCGGAGACGCCCGCTTCGTTCGATTTCGCCGGCGAAGTGACTTTGGACGACCTGCTGACGCCGATCGAACAGGACGCCCTGGGCGAAATCGGCAACATCACGTTCGGCAGCGCGGCGACGGCTTTGTCCACGTTGCTCGGCAAGAAAGTCGACATCACTACGCCGCAGGTTTCCGCGATCTCGAGGGACCAGTTCAACGAGGAATTCCCCAAACCGCACGTGGCCGTTCACGTTCGTTACGTGGACGGGTTTGAAGGCATCAATTCCTTGGTCATCAAGACGCACGACGCGCAAGTCATCGCCGATCTCATGCTGGGCGGCGAAGGCAACGTGACGTCGGAGGAATTGAACGAAATCCATATCAGCGCGGTACAGGAAGCGATGAACCAGATGATGGGTTCGTCGGCGACCTCCATGTCGACCATCTTCAACCGCATGGTCAACATTTCCCCGCCGGGCATCGACATCATGGACGTGCCGAACGGGTCGGGGATCGGCAATATCCCGATGGAGGACATGTTCGTCAAAATCTCTTTCCGGCTCAAAATCGGGGACTTGATCGATTCGACGATCATGCAGCTGCTGTCGGTACCGTTCGCGAAAGAGCTCGTCCGCTCCTTGATGGGCGACGCTTCGCCGGAACCGGCGCCCGCGCCGCAATACGCAGCACCGCAAGCGCAGCCTGCGCCGGCTCCGGTCGCGCCGCCTCCGCAGCCGATGCAGCAAATGCCTCCGCAGATGCCGCCGCAAATGCCGCCGCAGCAAATGCCGCCGGCCTACCAAATGCCGCCGCAGGAAGCCTACCAAATGCCTCCGATGGCTGCCATGCCGCCGGGTTACGGGGCTCCGATGCCGTCGTATCCGCAGACGCTCGGCGCGGCGGGAGGCCGCAACGTCAACGTCAATCCCGTCCAGTTCGCCAGCTTCCAAGGCAGCGGGCTGTCGCAGGCCGACGAGACGAACCTGAACCTGCTGCTGGACATCCCGCTGAAAGTCACGGTGGAATTGGGACGGACGCAGAAGCAGATCAAAGAGATTTTGGAATTGTCCCAAGGTTCTATTATCGAGCTGGACAAGCTGGCCGGGGAACCGGTCGACATCCTGGTAAACAACAAATTGATCGCCAAAGGCGAGGTCGTGGTCATCGATGAAAACTTCGGCGTCCGCGTCACCGACATCGTCAGCCAATGGGATCGCGTCCAAAAAATCCAATAAGACCCTCGGGAGGAAAACGAAATGGCTAACCGCATTCTCATTGTTGACGACGCTGCATTCATGCGCATGATGATCCGCGACATTCTCAGCAAGAACGGATACGAAGTGGTGGGAGAAGCCCAAGACGGCGCCCAAGCGATCGAGAAATACAAGGAACTTCATCCGGACCTCATCACGATGGACATCACGATGCCCGAGATGGACGGCATTACCGCGCTGAAGGAAATCCGCAAACTCGACTCGAACGCGAAAGTCATCATGTGTTCCGCAATGGGCCAGCAGGCGATGGTTATCGACGCTATCCAAGCCGGAGCAAAAGATTTCATCGTGAAACCTTTCCAAGCCGACCGCGTCATCGAAGCCATCAAGAAAACACTCGGATAAGTCGGGAGCGAAGAAAGGCATGAAAGGTTTACCTTACGCGGCTGACGATTTCGCGGACGCGAACCCGGCCGGCTCCGTCTGGGATCTTCTGTGGATCCTGTTCGTGCTGGCCGTCATCGTCGGACTCATCATCTTGCTGCTCCGCTTTCTGGCCAAACGCAACCGGGGATGGGGGACGAACCGCTCTCTCCGTTCGCTCGGCGGATTCCCGCTCGGAACGAACAAATCGATGCAGATCGTGGAGTGGAACGGCCGGATCTACGTGCTCGGCGTCGGAGAAGACGTCTCGCTCATCGAGGCGATCACCGATCCCGAGACGGTGGCCGCGCTGCTCGCGGAACACGATACGCAGGCGGAATCGTCGGCAGCCCAGCTGCCCGATTGGCTCCGCAAATGGAGCCGGAAAAATCAACCTCAGGCCGGCGGCAATCCGGCCGAGGGCGCGGATTTCGGCCAAAGCTTCGAGCGGACGCTGGAAAACCGGCTTCGCCAGTTGGCGGAGAGGCGCCAGCGGGCGGAAGATCTGCTGGAGGATAAACCTTACGAAGATCGGTCGGGCAACCCATGAAGAAAAGATTATGGATCGGCATTTTATCCTTGTCGGCGATGTTTTTCGGCTTTGAAGGTTCCGCGTACGCGGAGCCGATCGTCGGGGTCACCTTAGGCGACGGCTCCCAGCCGGTCGGAGCGTCGGCGTTGTCGCTGCTGATGCTCATCACGGTGCTCAGCTTGGCTCCGGCGATTCTGGTCATGATGACCAGCTTTACCCGGATCGTCATCGTGCTCGGCTTCGTGCGGACGTCGCTCGGGACGCAGCAAATGCCCCCGAACCAAGTGCTGATCGGTCTTGCGCTGTTCCTGACGCTGTTCATCATGTCGCCGACGTTGTCGCAAGTGAACAAGGACGCCTTGCAGCCTTATTTGAAAAACCAAATCAGCCAAACCGAGGCGCTGCAGAAAGCGTCCGTTCCGATGAAGGAGTTCATGTACAAGCATACGAGGGAGAAAGACCTCCTGCTGTTCCTGAACTACACCAAAACGGAAAAACCGAAGACGTTTCAAGACATTCCGATTACGGTCCTCATTCCGTCGTATGCGCTGAGCGAATTGAAAACGGCCTTCCAAATGGGCTTCATGATCTTCATTCCTTTCCTCGTCATCGATATGGTCGTCGCCAGTACCTTGATGGCCATGGGGATGATGATGCTGCCGCCGGTCATGATCTCGCTGCCTTTCAAAATCTTGCTTTTCGTATTGGTCGACGGTTGGTATTTGATCGTCAGGTCGCTGCTCACCAGCTTCCATACTTAATCCCTGGCGATTGACGTCAAGCGGGAGGTAACCATGAGTTCGGAGTTCGTCATCGGCCTTGCCGGCCAAGCGCTGTATACCGTCCTGAAAGTCAGCGCCCCGATGCTGGGCCTGGGCTTGATCGTCGGCTTGATCGTCAGCATCTTCCAAGCCACGACGCAAATCCAGGAGCAAACGCTGGCCTTCGTCCCCAAAATCGTGGCCGTGTTCCTGGCGATTCTCATTTTCGGCCCTTGGATCCTGAATGTGATGGTCGATTTCACGAGCCGCCTGTTGGGCAATTTGGCCAGCTACATCGGATAACGCCTCATGCTGACAACGGATGCGATCATGAAGGTGTTTCCTGCTTTTCTGCTTGTTTTTTGTCGAATTAGCGCGTTTTTTGTTTCGGCGCCGATCTTCTCAACGCGCAACGTGCCGAGAACAGTGAAAATCGGCTTGGCCTTTTTCATCTCGGTCATCGTTTTCCTGACGATCGGCTTCGACACCAAAGTGACGGCGGACGCGACTTATATACTCGCCGTGTTCCGCGAAGTGCTGGCCGGTTTATTGATCGGCTACGTATCCAGCCTGTTTTTCGCGGCGATCCAGACCTCGGGCGCTCTTATGGATATGCAGATGGGGTTCGGCATCGCGAACATCGTCGACCCTCTGACGGGCGTATCGGCTCCGATGCTCGGGAACTTGAAGTACATGCTGACGATTCTCGTCTTCCTGTCGATGAACGGGCATCATTATTTGCTCGCCGCCATCATGGACAGTTACCGCTGGCTGCCGCTCGACAACGGGCTATTCGGAGGAATCGCGGACGGCAGCGTCTCGGATTTCCTGATCCGGACGTTCGCGGACACGTTCATGCTGGCTTTGCAAATCTCGGCGCCGATCGTCGTCTCGATGCTCCTGACGGACGTAGGGCTCGGGCTGCTGGCGAGAACGGCACCTCAGTACAACGTGTTCGTCATCGGCATCCCGGTCAAAATTTTGGTCGGCCTGGCGTTGTTGATCGTACTGCTCCCGGGTTTCGGAGGATTGTTCTCTATGCTGTTCGACGACATGTTCCGATCGATCAACAAGCTGTTGTCGATTTTGAAGGATCACGCGACTTAAGGAATACGGAATGACCTAAGGGAGGTGGGCCGCATGCCCCGTTTTCGCCACCGGCTCGATTTGCAGATGTTCGCCGGCGAAAAAACGGAAAAGGCGACTCCCAAGAAGAGGCAGGATGCCCGCAACAAGGGGCAGGTCGCCAAAAGCGCCGAAATTTCCAGTTCCCTCATCCTGCTTGGCGTGCTCAGTTGTTTTCTCATGCTGGGTCCTTTTTTCCAGGATCGGATCCTGAGGCTGTTCGGGGACATTTTCCTGCATCGTTTGAACATGGACATCACGGACCAAAACGTCTTGCAGCTGTTCTACCATTATGTGGTGCAAATTTTGATCCTGTTATCGCCGATCTTGATCGTCGCCATTCTGATCGCGTTCGCCTCGACGTACGTGCAGATCGGGTGGCTGTTCACGACGGAGCCTCTCAAGATGAGCCTGTCGAAGCTGAATCCGCTCTCCGGCCTTAAGAACATGTTCAAGCTGCGCTCGGTGATCGAATTGCTGAAAAGCATGCTCAAGCTGACGCTTATCGGCTTGATCGTTTACTGGGTGCTTTGGACCAAAAAGCAGCAGTTTCTGGATCTGGCGCACGTGCCGATCGGAGGCATTTTCGCTTTTACCGCCAGGCTGATCGTCCAATTGGGCTTGATCGTCGCGGCGATACTGTTCGTCCTCGCCATCGGCGATTATCTCTATTCCCGGTACGAATACGAAAAAGGCTTGAAAATGAGCAAGCAGGACATCAAGGACGAGCACAAGCTTTCGGAGGGCGATCCTCTGATCAAAGGCAAGATCAAGGAAAAGCAGCGCAGGATGGCGCTTATGCGCATGATGCAGGAAGTGCCGAAGGCCGACGTGGTCATCACCAACCCGACCCACTTCGCCGTCGCGCTGCAATATGACGGGTCCAAGATGGAAGCGCCCGTCATCGTCGCGAAAGGCCAAGACTACTTGGCGCTTCGCATCCGGGAAATCGCCAAGAAACACGATGTCGTGATCATGGAAAACAAGCCGCTCGCCCGCGCGCTGTACGAACGGGCCGAAGTCGGGGACGCGATCCCCGGCGACCTGTTCCAAGCCGTCGCGGAAGTGCTGGCATACGTATACCGCCTCAAAGGCCGCCGTCGCGCGTAACTTCGTCCCCACAAAGTGACGTTAAGCTCTGAAGCTTATTCCGATTACTTTGCGGGGGCCCCGGTGTGAAAAACTTCAATTCTTGATGGGGGAGGGATCGAACATGAAACTTAAGGACCTCAGCATCTTGATCGGCATCATCGGCGTCGTCCTCATGATGGTCGTTCCGATCCCGACCTGGCTGCTCGACGTCTTGCTCGTGCTGAACATTTCGACGGCGCTCATGATCCTGCTGATCGCGATGAACACGACCGACGCGCTGCATTTTTCGATTTTTCCGACTTTATTGCTGATTACGACCGTTTTCCGGCTGTCCCTGAACGTGTCGACGACCCGATTGATCTTGAGGGACGCGAACGCCGGCCACGTCGTCGAGACGTTCGGCAACTTCGTGGCCGGGGGCCAGCTGGCCATCGGCTTCGTCGTCTTTCTGATCCTCGTCGTCGTACAGTTCATCGTCATCACCAAAGGTTCGGAACGGGTGGCCGAGGTTGCGGCCCGCTTCACCTTGGACGCGATGCCCGGCAAACAGATGAGCATCGACGCCGACCTGAACGCCGGCATGATCAACGAACAGCAAGCCCGCGAGCGCCGCGAGAAAATCGAGAAAGAATCCGATTTTTACGGCGCGATGGACGGTGCGAGCAAGTTCGTTAAAGGGGATGCCATCGCCAGCATCATCATCGTCACGATCAACCTGGTCGGCGGCATCATCATCGGCATGGCCGTCCACGGCTTCGACATCATGAAAGCCCTCAGCACGTATTCCGTCCTGTCGATCGGTGACGGATTGGTCAGCCAGATCCCGGCATTGCTCATCAGTACCGCGACCGGTATCATCGTGACCCGCGCCGCATCGGAAGGCAACTTGGCTCACGACATGTCCAGCCAGCTCTTCCGGTATCCGCGGCTGCTGTATATCGTCGCCGGCACGGTCGCCCTCCTCGGCCTGGCGACGCCGATTCCGTTCATCACCACCATGCCGTACGCGCTCATACTCGTCATCGCCGGTTACCGGCTGCAGAAAAACCTCGACCGGCGGAAGCAGGAAGAGCAGCTGATGGTGGAAGAGAAGGAAATCGAAGAGGTGCGCAGCCCCGAGAGCGTCATCAGCCTGCTGCAGGTCGATCCGATCGAGTTCGAATTCGGTTACGGCCTCATTCCTTTGGCGGATACGCAGCAGGGCGGAGATTTGCTGGACCGGATCATCATGATTCGACGACAGTGCGCCCTCGAAATGGGCTTGATCGTCCCCGTTATCCGAATTCGCGACAATATTCAACTAAAACCGAACGAATATGTCATCAAAATGAAAGGAAATATGGTGGCTCGTGGCGAATTATTGTTACATCATTACCTGGCCATGAGTCCCGGGTTCGAGGACGATTCCGTCGCGGGTATCGAGACCCAGGAGCCGGCGTTCGGATTGCCGGCCCTCTGGATCGACGAAGCGACCAAGGAACGTGCCGAACTCGCGGGATACACCGTGGTCGATCCGCCTTCCGTCGTCGCCACGCATTTGACGGAAGTGATCAAGAAACACGCGCACGAGCTGATCGGCCGCCAGGAAACGAAGGCGCTTGTCGAAAGCGTCAAGGAAACGTACCCGGCGCTCGTGGAGGAGCTCATTCCTTCCATCGTAGGCGTGGGCGATGTCCAGAAGGTGCTCGCGAAGCTGCTGAAAGAGAAAATCTCCATTCGGGATTTGGTGACCATTTTCGAGACGCTCGCCGATTACGGCAAGTACACCAAAGACCCGGAAGTGCTTACCGAATACGTCCGCCAAAGCCTGTCCCGCCAGATCACGCAGCAATACGCGCAGGCGAGCGAGCCTTTGAAGGTCATTACGATCAGTCCGAACACGGAAAAGAAAATCGCGGAGGCCGTCCAGCAATCCGACCAAGGCAGCTACTTGGCGATGGACCCCGTCTCCACGCAATCGATTTACCAGAAGCTGACCGAGCAGGTGAACCGCCTCGTGCAATCCGGTCAGCAGCCGATCATTTTGACTTCTCCGACGATCCGCATGTACATGCGCCAATTGCTGGAGCGCAGCATGCAAGACATTCCGGTTCTCTCCTACAGCGAACTGGAGCCGAATATTGAAGTGCAGAGCGTTGGGGTGGTGAGTGCATGAAGGTAAAACGATATCTGGTCGACGGCTTGCCGGAAGCGGTGCAGATGATCCGCAACGAACTCGGTTCCGACGCGGTGATCCTGAACACCAAAGAAATCCGCACCGGCGGGTTTCTGGGGATGTTCCGCAAGAAGAAGGTGGAAGTGATCGCCGCCGTGGACGAGGCTTCCCGCAAATCGCCGCCGCGTCCGCAGCCGGCACGTCCGGCTGCGAAGCCGCCTGCACAGCAGCCGGAACGCCGAGCGGCGCAGCGTCCCGCGGAAGAGCTCGCGGATGTCCGGGTGCCGATGCCGGGGCAAGCCGTCCGGAACCTTTACGCCAAGGGCAACGGAGCGGCAGAAGCGCCGGTGCCGCAGGCACCCGCCGTAGCGCCCGCGCCTTCAGCAGCCGGTCTTGCCGTCGCGGAGCCGGCAGAGGAGGAATCGCTCTCGAAATCGTTCGCGGACGCTTTGTTGCAACTGCAGAAAGCGGCCGCAGCAGAGTCCGTGCCTACGGTGGAGCCGGTCACGTCCCTTCCGGCCGCGCCGACCATACCGCCGAAGCCGGTAGAATCTGCCGAGGCCGCCGAGACGAACGCGCTGCTTCAAGAGCTGCGTTCGATGAAGGACATGATGGCCAAGATGGCTCGCCAGCAAACGTTCCGCAGCCTTCCCGAATCGGTGCTCAAATGGAGCCGGCGGCTGGCCGAACAAGGCGTCGATCCGGCTCACGTCGAGCAGTTCGCCGAAGAGGTGAAGAACCGGCTGAGCGAGCAAGGGGAACCGGACGAAGCCGCTGCCTATGAGGCCGCCAAGGAAGTTCTCCGGTCATGGCTCGTGCCGTACGCCGGTGAGGGGATCGGCCAAGGCACTCGAATCGTTCATTTCGTCGGTCCGACGGGCGTCGGCAAGACGACGACGATCGCCAAGCTGGCCGCGGACCAAGCGTTCTCCCACCGGCGGACCGTCGGCTTCATTACGGCGGACACGTACCGGATCTCGGCGGTAGACCAGCTTCGGACCTATGCCGACATCCTCAACGTTCCTCTCGAGGTGGTGTTTTCCCCGGGAGAACTGGCCAGAGCCTACAAGAAGCTGGCCGACCGCGACCTGTTGTTCATGGATACGGCAGGACGCAACTACCGGAACGAACTGTTCGTCTCCGAAGTCAACAGCTTGCTCGCTCCGGGAGAGAAGACGGAAACGTTCCTCGTCCTGAGCCTGACCCATAAATACGCGGACATGAAAACGATCGCCTCCCAGTTCGCCAAGTACGGCATCCGCCGCGTCCTGCTGACGAAGGCGGACGAGACGGATACCTACGGCTCCATGCTCAACCTGGTTCGGGATTTCTCCTTCCCGATCTCGTATATCACCTGCGGACAAACCGTTCCGGACGACATCAAAGCGTTCGAACCGGAAGAGTGGGTCCGCAAGCTTTTGGGGGAACCGCCGCATGAATGATCAGGCAGAAGCGCTCCGGCAATTGGTACATACGCGCGAGCTTCCCAAAATCACCACGACGCGGATTGTGACCGTCACCAGCGGCAAAGGCGGTGTCGGGAAGTCCAACTTCAGCCTCAATTTCGCGATGGCCTTGCAGAAACGGGGTTACAGCGTGCTCGTATTCGATGCGGACATCGGAATGGCCAACATCGACGTGCTGCTAGGAACGCCTGCCCAATACAATCTGTTCCATTTGCTGAAGAGGGAAAAAACGATCTGGGAGATCATCCAGACTGCGCCGAGCGGACTTCAATTCATCGCCGGCGGTTCGGGATTCCAGGAGCTTCTCCGCCTCACCGAAGAAGAGCTGGAATATTTCGCCGAGCAGGTCGGCTTGCTGAACGGGCACGTGGATTTCCTGCTCTTCGATACCGGCGCCGGATTGTCGAAGGAAACGCTCCGGTTCATCCTCGCCGCGGAAGAAACGATCGTCGTGACGACGCCGGAACCGACGTCCATCACCGACGCTTACGCGCTCATCAAAATGGTCAAGTCGATGGGGAACGACGTCCCGTTCCGCCTCGTCGTCAACCGGGTGGGAGATGATCGGGAGGGCAAGCAGACGGCCGACAACATCCAGCAGGTGGCGGCCAAGTATTTGGGAATCGAGCTGCCGGTGCTGGGCTACATCCCCGACGATACGAACGTGTCCAAGGCGGTCAAACGGCAAACGCCGTTGACGTCGGCTTTCCCGGACAGCGCTGCGACAAGGGGAATCGATCGGATCGCCGCGAACTTCCTGCATGAAGAAAGGGCGAAACCGCGCGGCGTGACCGGTTTCCTGCAGCGAATGAAACGGCTGTGGACTTAACCCGACATTTCGTCGCTTCATCTTAAAGTGATCTCCGGCATTTCGAATCCGCCGCGAAAGGAGCCAAGTGAAATGACCGTTCATCGCGTATTGATCGTCGACGATTCCAAATTCATGCGCAGAGTGCTCAGCGATATGGTCAACGCGGACGATGCTTTCACGGTGGCGGCTACGGCCTCCGACGGGGAAGATGCGGTCCGGCTCGCTTTCGAGCTGAAACCGGACATCATCACGATGGATATGGAAATGCCGCGGATGAACGGTCTCGAGGCCTTGCAGCGGATCATGTCGGTGCATCCGATTCCCGTCATCATGCTGTCGGCGGTGACGGACAATGGAACCCGCGAGACCATCAAGGCGCTTCAATACGGGGCATTCGACTTCGTTCGAAAGCCGGATCGCTCCGTAAACTTGGACATCGGAGAAGTGAGCGACTACCTGCTCGAGAAGCTCCGAATCGCTGCGGAATCGATCCGCAGCGGCTCGTGGCGGATGCTGCCGGCGGTAGAGCTTAAGCCCGAGCGTGAAACGGATTCGGATACGCCGCCGCTTTCGCAAGACGGGGAGGAGGCAAGGCCGCAGGGACCGCCCGGCGGACGCGACGAGGCTCCTACTCTAAGCGAATCGAAGATCAGCGCGGTAAAGAAGGTACCGCCGGACGAACCCGCGGCCGGCGTTTCCCCGGCGGCCGCTCCCGCGATAAGGCCAGAACCCGGCGGCGCGAAGCGAACGGCGGATCTTCGCAAGAACGGCCCGCCTGCAGCGGCCGCCAAGCCGGAGCGGCAGGCAAAGCCGGCAGAATCGCGCAAGCCGGCTGAACCTCCGTCAACCGGGCAGAAGCTCCGCAAGCCGGAGCCCCCGCGGATCGACGCGGCGCGTACGTCTACGGCGGCGCCCGCGGAGCAGAAAGCTCCGGCCAAACTGCCGGCTCCGGCACAACATCCGCCGGATCGGCCGGACGAGGCCAAGCCGAACAAGAGGTCGTCCACGTTCACCCAAATCGTGGCGCTGGGGACCTCGACGGGAGGTCCGCGCGCGCTGCACGAAGTGCTGACGAAGCTGCCGGGAGATTTCGAAGCTCCGGTTCTCGTCGTCCAGCACATGCCGCCGAAGTTCACCCACTCGCTGGCCCAGAGGTTGGATTCCTTCAGCGCGATCCGAGTGCGCGAGGCAGAGCAGGGCGAGCTGCTGGAGACCGGCACGGCTTACATCGCCCCGGGCGGAAAGCAGATGTCGGTCGCCAAGGAGGCATCCGGGAAGTACCGGATCAAGCTGACGGAGGAAGGACCGCGAAGCGGGCACATGCCGAGCGTGGACGTGCTGTTCGAATCGCTGGTCGGACATCGAGGGCTGAATCGACATGCCGTGCTCATGACGGGCATGGGAAGCGACGGGGCCAAGGGCATGAAGGCGCTGAAGGAAGACGGGGCGGAAACCCGCATCGCGGAATCGGAAGAGACTTGCGTCGTCTACGGAATGCCGCGTTCCGCGGTGGAGCTCGGGGCCGTCTCGCACGTCGTACCGCTTCCTCAGATCGCTTCGGTTCTCGTACGCGAAGTAAGGTCCCGTATCAAATGACAGTCAGGCAAGTCAGTCGACGCTAACAGGAGGTGTCCGGCCAGTGGAAATGAATCAGTATATGTCGATTTTCATCGACGAAGCCAACGATCATTTGCAATCCCTTAACGAGAATATGCTCCGCCTGGAGCAGCAGCCGGAAGACATCAACATCGTGCAGGTCATTTTCCGTTCCGCGCATACCCTCAAAGGGATGTCCGCGACGATGGGATTCGAGGATCTCGCTTCCCTGACGCATGAAATGGAAAACGTGCTCGATCTGGTTCGGAACAGCAAGCTTACGATGAACGGTACGATTTTCGATACGCTGTTCAAATGCCTGGACGCGCTGGAAGGCATGGTTCAAGACGTCGTCGCCGGGGGAACCGGCAAACGCGACGTCGCCGATCTGGTTACCCGCCTCAAAGCGATCGTCAAAGGCGAAGCCGCTGCTCCGGTTGCGGCAGCCAAGCCCGCCGCGCCGGAAACCTCCGCGTCGCTTATGCTCGACCAATATCAGCAGTCCGTGTTGATCCAATCGCTGGAAAGCGGACACCAAGCCTATTACATCGATGTAACGGTCCGAGAGGATTGCCTGCTCAAAGCGGCTCGCGCCTATATGGTGTTCGACGTGCTGGAACGGAACGGGGAAGTGGTCAAATCGCACCCGTCCGTCCAAGATATCGAGCAGGAGAAATTCGAACGGAGTTTCTCGGTCTATTACATTACCAAAACGGACGAAGCGACGTTAAAGGACCAAGTTTCCCGCGTCTCCGAGATCGAATCCGTCCAGATGACCGCGGTGGACAAGTCCTCGATCGAGGAAATGAACCGTGCGCCGGAAGAAGCGGCACCGACCGCCGCCCCTGCGGCAGCTTCGCCGGCCGCTCCGGCAACGCCTGCGGCCGAAGGCGCAGCGGCTCCACGGCCTGCGGCGGCGGCTTCCGGTAGCGCCGCTCCCCGTACGATCCGCGTCGACATCGAGCGCCTCGATTCTCTGATGAACCTGTTCAGCGAACTGCTGATCGACCGGGTTCGGCTGGAACAGCTGGCCTCGGAGGTTAAGCGCAACGACCTGACCGAAACCGTGGAACACATGGCCCGCGTCAGCAGCGATCTGCAAAACATCGTGCTCAAGCTTCGCATGGTGCCAGTGGACAGCGTCTTTAACCGGTTCCCCCGCATGGTGCGCGACTTGGCCCGCTCCTTGGACAAGAAAGTGGACTTGGTCATTTCCGGCGCCGAAACCGAGCTTGACCGGACGGTTATCGACGAGATCGGCGACCCGCTGGTCCACTTGATCCGCAACGCCGTCGACCACGGCGTGGAGCCGATCGCGGACCGGCTTCAGGCCGGCAAGCCGGAGACGGGCACGGTGCATCTTCGCGCTTACCACAGCGGCAACCACGTGTTCATCGAAATCGAGGAAGACGGCCGCGGCATCAACCGGGCCAAGGTGCTCGAAACCGCGATCAAACGCGGCGTGCTGACCGCCGAAACGGCCAAAACGCTCGGCGACGACGAAGTGAACATGCTGATCTTCGCCGCGGGCTTCAGCACGGCGGACAAGGTCTCCGACATTTCCGGACGCGGCGTCGGTCTCGACGTGGTGAAATCCAAAATCGAGTCGCTCGGCGGTCACGTTTCCGTCACCTCGACGCTCGGCAAAGGCACGAAGTTCTCGATTCAGCTGCCGCTGACGCTGTCCATCATTTCCGCCATGCTGATCAAGCTCGGTTCCGAGAAATACGCATTCCCGCTGTCTTCCATCGTTGAGACGGCGACCGTCAAACGGGCCGACATCCGGACCCTTCACGGAACTCGGATCGTGGAATACCGGCAGTCGATCGTTCCCGTCGTTTCGCTGGCGGAGCTGGTGCAATCGCCGGACTACCGCGACGAAGGGGAAACGGAAACCGAAATGCTCGTCATCCGCAAGGGAGACAAGTTGGCCGCGGTCCTGGTAGACGAGTTCATCGGTCAAAGCGAAATCGTCCTCAAGACGCTCGGCAAGTACATGACCAACCTGGAAATGGTTTCCGGCGCGACGATCCTCGGTGACGGCCAGGTGGCCCTGATCATCGACCCCAACGCCTTGATCAAGTAAGAAGGAAGCCCAAACGGAGGAGGAGCACGCATGGCAGAAGAGCTGAAAGTCATTGTCTTTACGTTGGCGCACGAAGAATACGGCATTGAGGTCGACAAGGTCAAAACGATCGAACGGATGTCCCCGATCACCCGGGTTCCGAAAACCCCGCCTTTCGTCAAAGGGGTCATCAACCTGAGAGGCGTCGTCATTCCGGTCATCGACCTTCGCGGGCGGTTCGGCCTTCCCGAGACGGAGCCGACCGACAATTCCCGGATCATCATCGTTGCGGCGGACGAGCTTGAGGTCGGCTTCATCGTGGATTCCGCGAACGACGTTCTCGACGTCATGAGCGACACGATCGAAACCCCTCCGGAAGTCGTCGGCGGCGTGAAAGCCAAATATTTGAGCGGCGTCGCCAAAGTCGGCGAGAACCGCCTGCTCATTTTGCTGCACTTGGCGGAAGTGCTGAATCGTTCCGAGATCATCCAGCTGGAACGCGTCGGGAGCGAATCGTGAGCCTGTTCCAGAACGACGCCGACTTTAAGATGGACGTGCTCCGCGAAGTCGGCAACATCGGGGCGGGCAATGCGGCGACGGCCATGTCCCGGCTGCTTAACAAACCCGTGGACATGGCGGTTCCGACGGTCAGCCTGCTTCCGTTCGAGGAAATCTCGGAGCGCGTCGGCGGCTCGGAAGCCATCGTGGTGGCGATTTTCCTCCGGGTGGACGGAGACGCTCCGGGGAACATGTTCTTCATCATTTCGAAGGATTCGGCCCGCCGCATCCTACAGGGCTTGCTTTCGTTCGAAGCCGGAGAAGAAGACGAATACACAGAGATGGAGCTTTCCGCGCTCTGCGAAATCGGCAACATTCTGGCCGGTTCGTACTTGTCTTCGCTCGGCGATTTGACGGGGCTTTACATGTCGCCGTCGGTGCCTTCCATCGCCGTCGACATGGCCGGGGCGATTCTGAGTTACGGTTTGCTCCAATTCGGAACGATGGGCGACGACGCGCTGCTCATCGATACGACGTTCCTGGAGGGCAATCAAGAGGCGGAAGGCCACTTCTTCCTCATTCCGGATCCGGAGTCTTTCGAAAAGCTGTTCCGGTCGCTTGGGGTGCCGGTGGAATGACCGAATCCACGATCGTCAAAGTCGGAATGGCAGATTTGAACGTCGCAAGCGGCGGAGCGGTGCTGAAAACGACGGGGCTCGGTTCATGCGTCGGCGTCACGCTCTTCGATCCCGCCGTGAAAGCGGCCGGGATGGCCCACATCATGCTGCCTTCGTCCGAAATCGCCCGCGAAGGGCAGCTCAACATCGCGAAATACGCGGATACGGCGCTTCCGGAGCTGATCCGCCGCATGAAGTCCATCGGAGCCGATCCGAAGCGTTTGGTCGCCAAAATGGCGGGAGGGGCCCAAATGTTCGCCTTTGCCGGCGGCAGCGATTCGATGAGGATCGGCCCCCGCAACGTCGAATCGACCAAGCTCGCTTTGGAATCGTTCGGTATCCCGCTTCTCGCCGAGGATACCGGCGCGAATTACGGCCGGACGGTGGAAATCGACAGCGGAACCGGTATCTTCACCATCCGGAGCGTCCAGTTCGGAGTAAAGGAGATTTAGCATGATCGGTTCCTGGCGTTGGAATGCCGCGTTCGGCGGGTTTGGCGCGGCTTTGACTTTTCTCATCTCGCTGGGAAACAACCCGCTGCTGACTACGCTCATTCGATCCGTTTACGCCTTCATCGCATTCGCCATTTTGACGTTCGCCTTACGTTTTGTGCTCGCCCAGCTGCTCCCGTCGTCCCGTCCCGATCGAGATACGCAACTCGAGGAAGACCGCGGCAACGTCCTCGACCTGGTAACCCCCGGCGAGGAAGAATCCTTGGGCGAAATGCTGAAGGAACAATGGTCCGACGGTAAAGACAGCCCGGTAAGCGGATTTCAGCCTTTGCAGCCTAAACGGCTCGTATCGCTGGACAATCCCAATCCGGAGGAAGTGGTTCAGGCGATACGCCGCCTGACCGACGAATAAGGAAGGTGAAGCATTAATGGTCGATCAACCCCGATCCAGGTTATCCCACCAAGATTTGTGGATGCGCTGGAAAGAAGCAGGCGATCCGGACGCCAGAAAGCTGCTGATCGAGCATTATTTGCCGTTAGTGGAGTATGTTTCGAGCCGAATGGCCGCGTCTTTGCCCAAAAACGTAACCAAAGACGATTTGGCCAGCCATGGCGTCATGGGGCTTATCGACGCCATCGAGAAATTCGACTATCGGCGAGGGTTGCAATTCGAAACCTACGCCTCTTGGCGCATTCGCGGCGCGATCATCGACGGGCTGCGCCATGGGGACTGGGTTCCTCGATCGGTTCGTGACAAAGCGAAAAAAATGGAAGACGCATACGCCGTCCTGGAACAGCGGCATCTCCGCTCGGCGACGGACGAGGAAGTGTGCGGCTACCTGAACATAACCGAGAAAGAGTTTCAGCAAATGCTGCAGGAAGTGGCGGTCGCGGCGGTGTGCTCCCTGGAGGATCCGATCCGGGAAGAAGAGTCCGAGACCCGATTGTCGCTGCTCGTTGACGATAAGGCGCTGAATCCGGAATCCAAAGTCCATGAGACGTACTTGAAAGAGACGCTCATGCAGGGTTTGGAACGATTGACGGAAAAAGAACGCACGGTCGTCTCCTTGTTTTACTACGAGGACCTTTCGTTAAGCGAAATCGCCGAGGTGATGTCCCTGTCGCCCTCCCGGATCTCCCAGCTTCATTCGAAAGCGATTTTGAGGCTCCGGGGCGCGCTCGCCAAACAAAAGGAACAACTGCTGCACAACGGATGATAAGGAGGCGCTGCTCTTGGCTGGCCATGAATCGACGCAACTCCAAGACTTGCTTCAGGTAACGGTTTCCGAGGATAAAATGTACGCCTATTTGATCTTCCGCAGAGTGGAAGGCGAAGTCAGGCTGACGGTGCGGGATTTGGAGGACTACCTCGCTTCCCAGGGAGTCAAGTTCGGGCTGCAGCAGGATCTGCTTTATTTGATCTCGCAACGGCCGCAAGACTTCTTTTTCAACCAGAACGCCGTCGCCGTCGGCACGCCCCCCACGAACGGGTTGGACGGCAGCATTCGCCTCCTGTACGATCTGGAAGATCTCAAAAACAACCGTCCGTCCGAACGCGAGGATGGCAGCGTCGACTTCAAGCAGGTAAGCCAGTTGGCCAACGTCAAAGCCGGGCAGCTGATCGCGGAACGCGTTCCCCCCGTTCCCGGAAAACCGGGAAAAGCGGTAACCGGGGAAGACGTGTCTTGCAAGGAAGGCAAGGAAGTGAATTTCAAAATCGGGAAAAACGTCGTCGTCAATCCCGAAAAAACCGCGATGTACGCGGCGATCGACGGTCTCGTCACCAAAACGGAGAAGGAAAAGCTCAACGTCTTCCCGGTCTACGAAGTGAACGGGGACGTCGACTACAATATCGGCAACATCGATTTCGTCGGTACGGTCGTCATCCGCGGCAACATCTTGACCGGATTCCGGGTCAAAGCTTCCGGCGACATCCGGGTGACCGGCGGCGTCGAAGGCGCGGAAGTCGAATCGGAAGGCTCCATCGACATTTCCGGAGGCATCATCGGCAGCAACAAGGGTTACGTGAAAGCCGGCCGCAACGTGAAATGCTCGTTCATCTTGGAAGGCAACGTCCACGCGGGCGAAGACATTTTAGTGAGCCAGAGCATCATGCACTCCAACGTCCGCGCCGGCCGCAACGTCGACTGCGTCGGCACGAAAGGCCTGCTTGTCGGGGGCATCGTCCAGGCGGGGGAGAAAGTGACGGCCCGGGTCATCGGCAACACGATGTCGACCGCTACATCCGTCGAAGTGGGCGTACGGCCGGAGCTTCGCCAAGAACTGCTGGATTTGCGCCAGCAGCTCCGCGGGCTGTCGGAGAATCTGGACAAAACGGAGAAAGCGCTCAGCCTTCTTGACCAGATGGCCGCCGTCGGCCAATTGGCTCCTGATAAGCTGGCGCTTCGCGTCAAATTGACCGCCACCAAGAAACAAGCGGTAGAAGAGATGCAAACGGCCAAAGAACGGGTACTGGAAATCGAGAAAACGCTGGAAGACGCGACCTCATCCCGGGTCGACGTCACCCACACGATTTACGGCGGCACCAAAATCGTCGTCGGACGGTACACCCGGTTCGTGAAGGACAGCGTGCAGCGCGTGTCGTTCCGCTTCATGGACGGGGACATCGCGATGGTGCCGTTCAACTGACCGTACTTTATCCCTTGAAGGGAGGAGATCGGCCGTGAGCTACAAATCGATCGATCTGCAAACCTCGCTTCCACGGACGGCGGAGCTTACGCCGTTGGCCCAGCAGCAACAACACCGTCCCATCTCCGATCAAGCCATGCTGGCCCAGCAAACCGTCAAAACCGCGGAACAGCAAGCCCAGCGAATGACCAAATCCGAATCCTCCGCCAAGGGGGAAATCAAGGATCGGCAGCAGAGGGGACAGGACAGGCAGCCGGGCCAAGGAAGAAAGCCGTCCGGCGGTTCGGAACAGGAGCAGGGAAACCGCTCCGAGCATCCTTACAAGGGAAAACATATCGACTACATGGGATAAACATCAACGCCGCCGGGAAAGGGGACACAGGAAACCATGACACCGTGGTTAAGCGTCGTACTTTTCGGGGTGGCCGTCTTCGGTTTTTCGTGGCTTTCGCCCGGACGTCCGCGGGACGACCGCGCCGAAGGAGGGAGCGATCCCGCCTATGATCGGTTGCTCGAGGATTTGGAATCGGAAAACCGCGAATTGCTGGACGCCGTCGCCAAGTTCAAGCAGGAGCAGGATGATAAGGTGAAGGGGCTCGTCAAGCAAATCGTCGAACTGGAACATCAAATGAAATCGGTCGCCGAGCAGAGCGCCGCCGCCGCGGCGGCGGCTACGGCAGCGTCCGCGCAGCCGGTCCCTGCGCCAGCCGCGCAAATGAGCGCGCAAGCGGTAGCCGAACCGGCACAGCCGCCGGCGGCTCCCGAACCCGCGCCGTCCGTCACGGTCGAAGCTCGGATGGAGGAGGAGGCGCTCCAGCCGACTTCCATTCGGGTCCGCTATGCGGAGTTGCTCGCCCTCCACGATAAAGGCCGGTCCGTCGAGCAAATCGCGAAAACGGCGGGCATGAACAAAGGCGAAGTGCAATTGATTTTGCAACTGGCGCGGCGGGAGGAAGAGCAGCTTGCGTAAACACCGTAAATGGCTGATGGGCTTCGGCATCGGCATTATCGTCGGCGCCTGCATGCTGCAGTTGATCCAGTTCGCGAAGGATCAGGATCAGCAAATGATGGTGGCGGACGGGGCGAAAACCTACACCCAGCAGCAACTGGATGACGAAGTCGCCAAAGCGCTCGAGGAAGCCAAAAACAAGCTGCCCGATCCGACGCCGTCCAGCGCTGCCGCCGTAAAGCCGGGTAACGCCGCCGCGACGAATCAGACCGGAGAAGCGTCTCCGTCTGCTTCCCCTGCGCCGTCTGCTTCCGCCTCTCCGGCGGGCTCTGCACTATCTGACGGGGGCGGCGAAAGCGTCAAGGCGCTCTACATCACGAACGGGATGAGCCTGCGGACCGTCGCGCTGAGCCTGCAAGCGCTCGGCCTCATCGAAGACGCCGACGACTTCACGGAAGCCGCCCGTTCGATCAGCCGCAAAATGGAGGTCGGCACCGCTGAATTCAAAGGCAAACCGACCTACAAAGAAATCATAGCCGAGCTCACCCGCAAAAAGTGATCGAAGCACCGTATCATGAATCCTGTTGAGCCGCTCAACAGGTTTTTCTTTTGGTCGAACACCCAGAAAAACTCGTATCATGCGAATACGGTCGGAGCGTCTTACGTATCCAGAATCGTCCCAAAGGCGCTCGAAAGCACATTATCCACGTCGTAACTAGTAAACTCCAGAAGCCAAAGAGCGGGTGTCCAGAGGGCGCAGCGCCTCGGAATCCCCCTTCCGGGGAAGGGGGACTTAGGGGGTTGGCGATATCCCTAGGGGGTAGGCGGAAATACCGCATTGCGCAGGGCTGACGGATATGGTATAGTATCTGTCGGTGTGAAAAAACACACGTCGTTCAATTTCGTCAACGGTGCTCCCAAAGCAGGCATGCCTCCACCGGGAGTTTTGGCGAAAGATGCGAGCGGCGGAGGAGATTCACCTACAAAAAACCATTTTATCAGGAGGTGCAGTGAAGATGGCAGTAATTTCCATGAAGCAGCTTCTCGAAGCTGGGGTACACTTCGGCCACCAAACTCGTCGTTGGAACCCGAAAATGGACAAGTACATCTTTACGGAACGGAACGGCATTTACATTATCGACCTGCAAAAAACGGTCAAGAAAGTCGACGAGGCTTACAATTTCGTACGCCAGCTGGCTGAAAACGGCGGCACGATGCTGTTCGTCGGCACGAAGAAACAAGCGCAAGACTCCGTGAAAGACGAAGCGGAACGCGCAGGCATGTACTACATCAACCAACGCTGGCTCGGCGGCACGCTGACCAACTTCTCCACGATCCAGAAGCGGACCGACCGTCTGCATCAACTGGCCAAGTGGGAAGAGGACGGCACGTTCGAAGTCCTGCCGAAGAAAGAAGTCATCCTTCTCCGCAAGGAGAAAGAGCGCCTGGAGAAATTCCTGGGCGGCATCAAAAACATGCGCAAACTTCCGGACGCGCTGTTCATCATCGACCCGCGCAAAGAGCGCATCGCGGTCGCCGAAGCTCGCAAGCTCGGCATCCCGATCGTCGGCATCGTCGATACGAACTGCGACCCTGACGAGATCGACTACGTCATCCCGGGCAACGACGACGCTATCCGCGCCGTTAAGCTGCTGACGGCGAAAATGGCCGACGCTATCGTCGAAGCTCACCAAGGCGAAGAAACGACGGCGTAAGGGAAACCATTACAGACAGTCAAAGGGTGGTCAGAAGCGAACCTTCTCACCGCCCTTTTTTTAAAAACATAAGTGTCGCTCAGCGTGCGCTTGAGCACGCTACATAGAGCGCGAATATCAGGAGGGAATCCACTTGGCTATCAATGCAGCAGACGTTAAAACGCTTCGCGAAAGAACCGGAGCGGGCATGCTCGATTGCAAAAAAGCGTTGGAAGAAGCGAACGGAGATCTGACGAAAGCAGCCGAGTTGCTTCGCGAGAAAGGCCTTGCGGCAGCAGCTAAGAAAGGCGACCGCATCGCGACGGAAGGCGTCGTCGAATCCTACATCCACGGCGGCGGCCGGATCGGCGTTCTCGTCGAAGTCAACTGCGAAACCGACTTCGTTGCGAAAACCGAGCAGTTCCGCGCTTTCGTGAAAGACATCGCGATGCAAATCGCGGCGGCTAACCCGAAATTCCTGGCCCGCGAAGAAGTTTCCCAAGAGGAACTCGACAAGGAAAAGGAAATCCTCCGCAACCAAGCCCTCAACGAAGGCAAGCCGGAGAAAATCGTCGACAAAATGGTCGAAGGCCGCATGAACAAATACTATGAAGAAAACTGCTTGCTGGAGCAAGCGTTCGTGAAGGATCCGGACAAAACGATCACGACGCTGCTGAACGAGAAAATCGCCGCCATCGGCGAGAAAATCTCCATCCGCCGCTTTGCCCGTTTCGAACTGGGCGAAGGCTTGGAGAAAAAAGTAGACAACTTCGTCGAAGAGGTCATGGCCCAGGCGAAGCTGTAATAAGCGATCGCCGTTTCGGGAACACGCCTGTGTTCCCTCTTTTTTAAACCCACGACACGATGGAGGTAACGGAATTGGAACGTCCCGTATTTAAACGCGTGGTGCTCAAGGTGAGCGGCGAGTCTTTGTCCGGCACGAACGGATACGGGATCGACGCGGCGACCATCCTGTCGATCGCCGAGCAAGTGAAAGAAGTCATCGAACTCGGCGTCGAAGTCGCCATTGTCTGCGGCGGCGGCAACATTTGGCGGGGGATCGCCGGAAGCCAGAAGGGCATCGACCGTGCCACGGCCGATTACATGGGCATGCTGGCAACCGTCATGAACTCGCTGGCCCTGCAGGACGCGCTGGAACAGATGGATGTGCCCAGCCGCGTGCAAACGTCGATCGCGATGCAGCAAATCGCCGAGCCTTACATTCGCCGGCGTGCGATCCGGCACCTGGAGAAAGGGCGCGTCGTCATTTTCGCGGCCGGCACCGGCAACCCGTTTTTCTCCACCGACACGACGGCCGCCCTGCGCGCCGCCGAGATCGAAGCGGAAGTCATCCTGATGGCCAAAAACAAAGTGGACGGCGTCTACAGCGCCGACCCGTTCAAGGACGCGACCGCGGAGAAATACGATCAGCTCACGTACATGGACGTGCTGAACAAAAACCTCGGCGTCATGGATTCCACGGCTTCTTCTCTGTGCATGGACAATAATATTCCTCTTCTCGTGTTCGCGATTACCGAGAAAGGTAACATTAAACGTGCCGTGATGGGCGAGAAGATCGGCACGATCGTAAAAGGGAGTGTAGACTAAGTGCCTCAAGCGATCAAAAAAGACGCGGAAGAACGGATGGAGAAGGCGCTCGGCGCCTTGAAACGCGACTTGTCCACTCTGCGCGCGGGACGCGCATCCCCTGCCATGCTCGAGCGGGTGACCGCCGAGTATTACGGTGAGCCCACTCCGATCAACCAGCTCGGCTCCATCACGACGCCGGACTCCAGGACGCTCGTCATCCAGCCGTGGGACAAATCGGCCCTGTCGGCGATCGAGAAAGCGATCCTTAAATCGGATCTCGGACTCAATCCCGCCAACGACGGCACGATCATCCGGATCGTGATTCCGCCGCTCACCGAGGAACGCCGCAAAGATCTCGCCAAGGAAACGAAAAAATTCGGCGAGGAAGCGAAGGTGGCCATCCGCAACATCCGCAGGGATGCCAACGATGACATCAAGAAGAAAGAAAAAGACGAAATTTCCGAAGACGAATCCAGACGGCACCAGGATGACGTCCAGAAGCTGACCGACCGTTACGTCGCCGAAGTGGACAAAATCCTCGCCGCCAAAGAAAAAGAAATCATGGAAGTGTAAGCTTAACGGATCAACCCCTCCGACAGGTGGGGTTTATTCTCTTTTGTCAGGACACTCGAAGGGGGAACAGCCATGAGCGGCCGTTTGTTCGGCGGTTGGCTCCGCAAGCTCATATCCGGTTCCGCCCGGCCGGAGGGCGCCGGCAGCCCGGACGCATCGGCGGATGACGCCGTGCCGTCGGGCGACAACATTCCCCGCCACGTCGCCGTCATTATGGACGGAAACGGGCGCTGGGCGAAATCGCGGGGGCTTCCCCGGATCGCGGGCCACCACAACGGCATGAAAGCGGTCAAGAGGATCGCGAAAGCGGCCGACCGTATCGGAGTGGAAGTCCTCACGCTGTATGCATTTTCCACGGAGAACTGGAAACGGCCGAAAGCCGAAGTCGAATTCCTGATGAAGCTGCCGCAGGAATTCCTCTCCATCGAGCTCGAGGAGCTGATCGAGAACAATGTTCAGGTGCGCATGATGGGCCAATTGGACAGCCTTCCGGATCATACGCTGGCCGCGGTGAACGAAGCCGTCCGCAGGACGGAAGGCAATACGGGCCTCATTCTTAATTTCGCGCTTAACTACGGCAGCCGCGCCGAAATGGTGGAGGCGGCCCGAAGCTTGGCGCGCGAAGCCGCCCGCCATGAGCTCGATCCCGAATCCATCGACGATGAAGCGTTTAGCAAACGGCTGCTGACGGCCGGCCTGCCCGACCCGGACTTGCTCATCCGCACCAGCGGAGAGCTTCGTTTAAGCAATTTCATGCTGTGGCAGCTCGCTTACAGCGAATTTTGGTTCACGGACATTTATTGGCCGGAGTTCACCGAACAACATTTATTCGCCGCCGTCCGCGAGTACCAGCGGCGCGCGCGCCGCTACGGAGGACTGTGACCCCATGGTTCAACGCATCGTAACCGGCGTGGTGGCTGGCGCCGCCTTCGCCGGATTGCTGTGGCTCGGCGGCTGGTATTATGCCGCCCTGCTGCTTGTCATGGCCTTTATCGGTTATCACGAATACGTCAAGCTGAACGGACAAGCCTGGGCCAGATGGGATGTCATTGCGGCATTCGTCGGCGTTTTGCTGCTCACGCTGACCCGGCTGCCCGACGGCTGGGGGATCGACTTGCCCTCATTCGAAACGGTTGTCTGGATTCTCATGTTCCTGCTGTTGTCGGCTACCGTATTCAGCAAAAACAAAACGACCCTGGAACACGCCGCCCTGCTGTTCCTCGGCGCGGTATACGTTGGAACGGGCTTTCATTACATGCTCGCGACGAGGGAAATGCCGCATGGCATCTTCTGGTCGGCCATCACCTTCGTCTGTATCTGGTCTTCGGATGCCGGAGCTTATTTCGTCGGCAAAGCGATCGGGAAGACGAAGCTTTGGCCGGCCATCAGTCCGAACAAGACGATCGAGGGATCCGTCGGCGGCCTGGTTCTGGCGATCGTGGCCGGGCTCATCTTCGCCTGGTGCCGGCCGGAGTGGCTCGGATATGCGCAAGCCGCCGCGATCGGCGCAGTCGCCGCCGTGGCGGGACAGCTCGGCGATCTCATCCAATCCGCCTACAAGAGATGGCGGGGCGTGAAGGACTCCGGCCAATTGCTTCCCGGCCATGGAGGCATCCTGGATCGCACCGACAGCTGGCTGATCGTATTTCCTTTGGTCCACCTGCTCGGACTGCTGACGGTAAACTAATTGAGTGCTGAAGCTTTGAAGTTACATAGCAAGGAGATAGACGCATGAAGAAAATCGCCATTCTCGGCAGTACGGGCTCGATCGGCACGCAAACGCTGGACGTCGTCTCCCGGGAACCGGAAGCTTACGAAGTCGTCGGCCTGGGCGCCGGGACGAACGTGGAGCTTCTGCTCGAGCAAGCCGCCAAGTTCCGACCGCCTTACGTCTCCGTCGCCACCCGGGAGCTTGCGGATTCCATCCGCCATCGCGTCCCGGAGGGTACCCGCGTGCTGCACGGCGAAGAGGGCTTAAATGAAATCGCCGCGAACGCGGGAGCGGATTACGTCGTCTGCGCGCTCGTCGGCAGTCTCGGACTCATCTCGACGCTCGCGGCCATCGATGCCGGGGCCGCGATCGGCCTGGCGAACAAGGAAACGCTCGTCACCGGCGGCCATATCGTCATGAGCCGGGCGGCCGAGAAAGGCGTCAAGATCCTCCCGGTGGACAGCGAGCATTCCGCGTTGTTCCAATGTCTGAACGGGGAAGACCGCAAAGCGCTCAAACGCCTGATATTGACGGCGTCCGGAGGCAGCTTCCGCGACAAAACGCGGGACCAACTGAAGGACGTTACGGTAGAGGATGCCCTCAAGCACCCGAACTGGAGCATGGGCGCGAAAGTGACGATCGACTCGGCGACGATGGCGAACAAAGGCCTCGAGGTCATCGAAGCCCATTGGCTGTTCGGCGTCCCGTACGACCGGATCGACGTCATGATCCACCCGGAAAGCATCGTCCATTCGATGGTGGAGTTCGAGGATACGAGCGTGATGGCGCAGCTGGGCAACCCCGACATGCGGGTGCCGATCCAATACGCGCTCACCTACCCGGAACGGCGGCCATCGCCGGCTTCGCCGCTGGACCTGCTGGCTGCGGGAGCGCTGCATTTCCGGCCGATGGACTTCGGCCGTTATCCTTGCCTGCGGCTCGCTTACGAGGCCGGCCGCGCGGGCGGTACGGCGCCTGCCGTGTTCAACGCGGCGAACGAAACCGCCGTCGCCCGGTTCCTGCGCAAGGAAATTCCGTTCCTCGCGATCGAGGATATCGTGGAAACCGTGCTTAGCCGCCATGCGGCCGCGCCATCGCCGGATTTGGAGGCGATCCTGGATGCCGACCGCTGGGCCCGTTTGGAAGCAGATTCCATCGGCGGTTGACACCGCTTCTTGTCCCGTCCGTATTCTCTTGTATCGGCCCGGAGAATAATGTTAATCTAAGGACAGCCGTACGAGGCGACGGGAGTTGATGGCATGCAAAATATACAGGTCGTTCTCGCGACCGTTCTGATGTTTTTCCTTCTTGTTTCCCTCCATGAATGGGGACACTTTTATTTCGCACGCCGGGCGTGCATTCTGGTTCGGGAATTCGCGATCGGCTTCGGGCCGAAGCTGTTCTCCGTGAAGAAGGGCGAAACCCGGTACACGATCCGGTTGCTGCCGATCGGCGGCTTCGTCCGGATGGCGGGCGAAGATCCGGAGGTCGTGGAGGTCCAGCCGGGCCAGACGATCGCCGTCCGGGTCAAAGACGATCGGGTCACGAAGCTTTACCTGGACCGGCTCGACGAACGGTCGAACGTGCTCCGCGGCGAAGTGAAGGCGATCGACCTCGAGCGCGATCTGTACGTCCGCTTGGACGTTGACGGCGAAGAGATGCGGCTTAACCTGCATAAGCAAGCGCTGGTGGTCGCCCGAGGCCGCGAAACGCAAATCGCGCCGATCGACCGCCAGTTCGGCAGCAAAACCGTCGGTCAGCGCGCGCTCGCGATTTTCGCCGGGCCGGTCATGAACTTCGTGCTGGCGTTCGTCCTGTTCGGCGTCGCCCTTCAAATGAACGGCGTCGTGGTCGACCATCCGACGAAAGTTTTCATTACCGGAGTGGTGGATCCTTCGCCGGCAGCGACAGCCGGTTTGAAGAAAGGCGATCGGGTCATCACGGTCAACGGTCAGGAAATCGGCGGGGACATCGACGCTTTCGTCAAGCTGATCGGCGATTCCGCCGGCAAGCCGATGAAATGGGTCGTCAACCGCGACGGGGCTGAAGTGCCTTTGACGGTAACGCCGGGTTCGGACGGCAAAGTCGGCATCTATCCCGGTCCGGAAAAGAGGCAGCCCGGCTTCGGCGAAACGCTCGGTTTGTCCGGGCAATCGATGGTGAACTGGACGAAGGTCATTTTCGACGGTTTCCGCAAAATCGTCTTCGGCGAAGTCGGCCTCAAGGACATGAGCGGACCGGTCGGCACGACGAAGGTCACGCTGGATATCGCCCGCCAAGGGCTGCCGTATCTGACGAATTGGGCCGCCATTCTCAGCTTGTATCTCGGCATTTTCAACTTGCTGCCGATACCGGCGCTGGATGGAAGCCGTCTGTTGTTCCTCGGCATCGAAGCCGTCCGCGGACGGCCGATCGACCCGAACCGGGAAAGCATGGTTCACTTCATCGGCTTCGCGATGCTCATGCTGCTCATGGTGGTCGTCACCTATAACGATATTTTAGGTTTGGTCAGAAAATAAGACGCTGTCAGGGGTTGGAGAACCGTTATGTCGAAGGACAAAGGATTCGTTACGGAAATTACGCCTCAGGGCGAAGATTTTTCCCGTTGGTACATCGACGTCATCAAAAAAGCCGAGCTCATGGATTATTCGCCGGTTCGCGGCTGCATCGTATTCCGTCCCGACGGCTACGAGATTTGGGAGCATATGCAGCGCGAGCTCGATCAGCGTTTTAAGGACACGGGACACCGCAACGCGTATTTCCCGCTGTTCATCCCGGAGAGCTTCTTCCAAAAGGAAAAAGAGCACGTCGAAGGGTTTAACCCCGAGCTGCCTTTCGTGACGGAAGCGGGAGGAGAGCAGCTGGAGGAGAAGCTGGCGATCCGTCCGACCTCCGAAACGATGTTCGGGCACATGTACGCCAAATGGATAAACTCGTACCGCGATCTGCCGGTATTGATCAACCAGTGGGCGAACGTCGTCCGCTGGGAGAAGCGGACGCTTCCGTTCCTGCGCACGAGCGAGTTCCTCTGGCAAGAAGGCCATACGGCTCATGAGGATGAAGCGGATGCACGGGGCGAAACGATGCGGATGCTGGACGTCTATACCGACTTCGTCGAGAACGTCCTGGCCATTCCGGTCATCAAAGGCCAGAAGACGCCTTCCGAGAAATTCGCGGGCGCCGTGGATACGTTCTCCATCGAAGCGATGATGCGCGACGGACGCGCCGTGCAAGCCGGAACGTCCCATTACATGGGCACGAACTTCGCGGTTGCGTTCGACATCAAGTATTTGAGCCGCGAGAATACGCAGGAATTTTGCCACACGACTTCTTGGGGCGTGAGCACGCGCCTCATCGGCGCCATGATCATGGTGCACGGGGACGACCGCGGACTCATGCTGCCGCCGAAGGTCGCGCCGACGCAGGTCATGATGATCCCGATCGGTCCGCCGAAGACGAGGGAGCAAGTAATCGCCAAAACGGACGAGCTGTATGCCGAGCTGAAGAAAGCCGGCGTCCGCGTCCGCGTGGACGACCGCTCCGACGTTTCGCCGGGCTGGAAGTTCAACGAATACGAGATGCGCGGCATTCCGATCCGCCTGGAGCTCGGGCCCCGCGATCTGGAAAACGGCGTCTGCGTGCTCGTCTCCCGCGTCAGCGGCGAGAAGAAGCAAGTCCCGTTGGACAATTTGGTCGCCGAAGTCAAAGCGATGCTGGACGAAGTCCATCAAGAGATGTTCCAACGCGCTTTGGAATTCCGCAAGGAGCATTTCTTCTCCGTCGAAACGCTGGATGAGCTAAAAGCGAAGCTGGAAGAACAGCGCGGCTTCGCGCTCGCCGGCTGGTGCGGTTCCGAAGCCTGCGAGAAGCAGGTCAAGGACGAGACCGGCGCGACGAGCCGGAACATTCCGTTCGAACCGGCCGAGACGAAGACCCAGTGCCTCGTCTGCGGCGATCCTTCCAAACATACCGTCGCTTTCGCGAGAGCGTACTAAGCCGAAGTCAAACGAAATCCCCATGAAGGTCCCGTACAAGGACCTCATGGGGATTTCATCGTTTCAATCACTTCACCGTGAACGTCGTTTCCATGTTCCGGTGGCCGGAACCGCACATGATGTTGCATTTGATCGTGTAAGTGCCCGGTTGATCCGGCGTCCAGGTCACCTCTGCGGTTTCTCCCTTTTTGATCGGATGGCTCACGTCCTGCCCGACGATCGAGAAGCCGTGCGCGCCGTCCTGGCCGGACAGCTTAAACGTGATCTGCTGTCCCGCCGTGAATTCGGTTTTGTCCAGCGTCCATTTGAAATTCGACGCCGTCACGTTCACCACCGCCGCGTTCGAAGCGCCGGCGTCGCTTGCGTCGGCTGAAACCGCAGCCGGCGGCGCCGCATCCCCGCCGGAATCGGATTTGCCGCACCCGGCCAGCGCCAACGTCAGGACGATGCCTATTCCCGCAACCGCCGCGCGATTCCGCCATTTTCCCGTCCACATCTTTTGTGGCCCCCTTTTCCGATGATTCCCAAGAAGTAACGCGTAGTCCGGCGATACGGTTCGAGCCGTCAACGAAAATTTTCGCGATCGTCCTTTCCGCGTTCGTATTCCCTTTTGGATTCTCTTAAGCTAAAATGATAGATAACAGACAAGCTTCCGAATGGAAGAGGCAAGCCGGCCCGAAGAACGGGAAGGGTGCCGCCATTCGCGGAAGCTTTTGCTTTTTCGCGATCTGGGAGGCAGGTAAACATGCATCATGCGGCCGATGGGCGCAAAAGATTCGAGCTGCTGCTGCAGCAAGCGGAAATTCCGGCTCAATGGGTCTCGGAATATTTCTCGGACGGCTATATCCAGAAGGTGGAAATCAGCAAAACGCGCAAGGAATGGAAGTTCTTTTTCGTGAAAAGCACGCCGCTTCCGGCGTCCATATACGCGGGTTGGATCGAAAAGCTTAAAGGCAAGCTCGGTCACCTCGCAAACATTTCCGTGCTTCTCGGTTACGAGGAGAACGTGCCGACTTCTTCGATCGTGGAAGAGTACTGGCCGGTCTTCGTGGCGTGGATGCAATCGGAGTTCGTTTCCGTAAACGGATGGCTGGCCAAAGCGCGGATCGAAGCGGCAAACGACATGCTGACGTTGTACATGCTCGACGAGATGTCGCTCGGGTTGGCGCAACGCAAATCGGTAGATACCCATGCCGCTAAATTTTTCGAGGAACGGTTCGGCAGGACGTGCCGCGTCAAACTGGCCGTCGGTGAGTCGCGCCAGGAAGCGTACGACGAATTCCAGCAGAAAATCCGGCAGGAAAACGGAGAGGCCGTCCAGCAGCTGATGGCGAGCGCCCAAGTCGATGCGCCGCCGGAGGGAGACGCGCCGGAAATTTTGCAGCACGGCTACGAGATCAAAGACGAGCCGGTGCCGATTCAGCAGATCCTCGAGGAAGAGAAGAAGATTACGGTTCAAGGAACCGTGTTCGGCCTGGACGTGAAGGAGCTGCGGAGCGGCAGCACGCTCTATCAGTTCTACGTAACCGATTATACGGATTCGATCACCGTGAAGGTGTTCGGCAAAACGAAGGACGACAACAAGGTGCTCGGGCTGCTCGCCAACGGCAAGTGGCTGAAGCTGAGAGGCCGCGTGGAATACGACCGTTTCCTCAATCCTCCCGAGCTCGTCATGATGCCGAGCGACCTGAAAGAGGTCAAGGCGCCGCCGGAGCCGAAGGACGAAGCCGAGGAGAAACGGGTCGAATTCCATGTGCACTCGACGATGAGCGCGATGGACGCCGTCACTCCCGTCGATGTTTATATCAAGACCGCGGCCAAATGGGGACACAAGGCGATCGCGATCAGCGACCACAGCAACGTCCAATGCTTCCCCGATGCGGTGAAGGCGGGCAAGAAGCACGGCATGAAGGTGCTGTTCGGGGTGGAAGCGAACGTCGTCAACGATGCCGTGCCGATGGTGCTGAATCCGCGGGAACAAAGCCTGCTTGACGCGACGTACGTCGTTTTCGATATCGAGACGACGGGGTTGTCCGTCACCGCCAACAAAATCATCGAGCTTGCCGGCGTCAAAATGAAGGATGGGCAGGAGATCGGGCGTTTCGAGACGTTCATCAATCCCCATGAGCCCATTCCTTATAACATTCAACAGCTGACCAACATCAATGACGAAATGGTGAAGGACGCTCCGGAGCTGGCGCCGAAGCTGGCGGAGTTCCTGGATTTCATCGGGGACGCCGTGCTCGTCGCGCACAACGCGAGGTTCGATATCGGCTTTATCCAGCACGCTTGCAAACAGAATGGGCATCCTCCGGTGCCCAATCCCGCGCTCGATACGCTGGAACTTGCCCGTTATTTGCATCCGACGATGAAAAACCACCGGCTGAATACGCTGGCGGACCTCTACAAAGTGTCGCTGGAGAACCATCACCGCGCCATCGACGATACGATTGCCCTCGGCGTCATTCTGAACGGCCTTCTCAAGGACGCCCAGACTCGCGGCGTGACGGAACTGGACCAGCTCAACCATGTGAACGGCAACAGCTGGAAAACGACGAGGCCGTTCCACTGCGGCATTTACGCGCTGAACGCCGTCGGCAAGAAAAACCTGTTCAAGCTCATATCGCTCTCGCATACGGAGTTTTTCCATCGCGTTGCCTGCATTCCGAGAAGCAAGTTGATCGAAATGAGGGAAGGGCTTCTGGTCATTTCCGGTTGCGAGAAAGGCGAATTTTTCGAGACGGTCTTGAACAAGTCCTTGGAAGAGGCCGAAGAGGTGGCCGCATTCTATGACGTGCTCGAGATCCAGCCTCTGGACTTCTATATGCATTTGCTGGACAAGGGTCTCGTCGGCAGCCGAGCGGAGCTGGAAGAGTCGCTCCGCAAAATATGCCGCATTGGCGACAAGCTGGGCAAGCCGGTCATCGCGACGGGCAACGTCCACTATTTGACCCCGCGCGAGAAGCTGTTCCGCGATATTACGATCCACGGAATTACCGGCTTCAGCCCGCTGAAGGACCAACGAAAACCGGACGCGCATTTCCGTACGACGAACGAAATGCTGGAGGCGTTCGCATTCCTGGGCAAAGAAAAGGCGTTCGAAGTCGTCGTCCGAAACACGAACGAATTAGCCGACCGCTTCGAGCCGTTCGATATGTTCCCGAAGAAGGGCGGCCCGACCGACAACGGCCTATTCTCGCCGATCATCGACGGCGCGGACGAGGAAATCCGTTCGAAATGCTATGAAACGGCGAGCAACATGTACGGGGATCCGATTCCGGAGATCGTGACCGCCCGACTGGAGAAAGAGCTGAAGCCGATCATCCAATACGGCTTCTCGGCGAACTATCTCATTTCGGAACGGCTCGTGAAAAAGTCGAATGCGGACGGTTACCTCGTCGGTTCCCGGGGTTCCGTCGGTTCCTCCGTCGTCGCGATGTTCCTCGGAATATCCGAAGTTAACCCGCTTCCCGCGCATTACCTGTGCCGCAATCCGGCCTGCAAATACAGCGAATTCATTACCGACGGGAGCGTGCCTTCCGGCTTCGACCTGAAGGACAAGCCCTGCCCGAATTGCGGGGAAATGATGAGGGGCGACGGCCAGGACATTCCGTTCGAGACGTTCCTCGGGTTTAAGGGAGATAAGGTTCCCGATATCGATTTGAACTTCTCGGGCGAATACCAGCCGCACGCGCATAACTACACGAAGGTGCTGTTCGGGGAGAAAAACGTGTTCCGGGCCGGCACGATCGGCACCGTCGCGGAGAAAACCGGGTTCGGTTACGCGAAGAAATACCAAGAGGACCACGGCAAATCGTGGCGCGGGGCGGAGCTGAACCGGATCGCGGCCGGCGTCACCGGCGTCAAGCGCTCGTCCGGCCAGCATCCCGGCGGTATCGTCGTCGTGCCGGACTACATCGATGTGGAAGACATCACGCCGGTCCAGTTTCCGGCGGACGACACGAGCTCCGAGTGGAAGACGACGCACTTCGATTACCACGCCTTCGACGAGAACCTGCTCAAGCTCGATATCCTGGGGCACGATGATCCGACGATGATGCGGATGCTGCAGGATTTGACGGGCGTCGACCCGACGACGATCCCGATGAACGATCCGAAGGTCATGAGCCTGTTCAACTCGGTCGACGCGCTCGGCGTCTCGCCGCAGCAAATCCGCACGAACGTCGCCACCTACGGGGTGCCGGAGATGGGCACGCGTTTCGTCCGGCAGATGCTCGAAGAGACGAAGCCGTCCTCGTTCGCCGACCTGCTGCAGATTTCGGGCTTGTCCCACGGCACGGGCGTATGGCTCGGCAACGCGCAGGAGCTGATCAAGAACGGCACCTGCACGATCAAGACCGTTATCGGCTGCCGTGACGACATCATGCTGTTCCTCATTTATAAGGGAGGAATGGACGCGTCGCTGGCGTTCAAGATCACCGAAAGCGTGCGGAAAGGCAAAGGGCTTACGCAGGAGTGGATCGACGAAATGAAGCGCTGCGGGGTGCCGCAGTGGTACATCGATTCCTGCCTGCGCATCGAGTACATGTTCCCGAAGGCGCACGCGTCGGCTTACGTCATCTCGGCCGTTCGGACGGCATTTTTCAAATTGTATTATCCCATCGAATACTATGCGACGTATTATTCGGTTCGCGCGGCGGATTTCGACGTCGAGCTGTTCTGTCAAGGTTATGACGCGATCCTGAAGATGCTGGTCGAGATCGAGGCGAAAGGCTTCCAGGCGACGACGAAAGAGAAGAACATGATCTCCATTCTCGAAATGGGGCTGGAGATGACCGCTCGGGGCTTCAAGTTCAAGCCGATCGACTTGTACCGTTCCGACGCGACGCGCTTCAAAGTCGACGGGGATTCGCTTATCCCGCCGTTTTCCGCCGTGGCGGGGATCGGCGAGAACGCGGCCAAGAACATCGCGGCTTCCCGCGAAGACGGCGATTACCTCTCTATCGAGGACTTCCAGCAACGCTCTAAGGCGAGCAAGACGATCGTCGAGCTGCTGAACGGCATGGGATGCTTCCGCGGACTGCCTGAGAGCAACCAGTTGATGCTGTTCTGATCGGATCCCGGTACGGGGGTCCGCCTGCGAATGGGCGCGTGACCCCCGTTGCCAGAATGCCCGGAATATGCTAAACTATTTTTGGTAATCATGTGGATATCACTGTCTGCAGAAGAGTGGGGAAACCCACTCTTTCCGTTTTGCCATGGGGGTTTTCGGGTATACGGCACTGCGGCGGATCCATTTGGAAGCACGGGAGGTTGGGCATTTGAGCGCAACGAACATCAAATCCATCGTGGAAGAATTCGCGGTTCCGTACCTGGAGGAACACGGTTTTCAGCTGGTGGACGTGGAATACGTCAAGGAAGGGAGCAACCGCTTTTTGCGGGTGTTCGTGGACAAGGACGGCGGCATCGACATCGACGATTGCGGCCGTATTTCCGAATTCGTGAGCGCGAAGCTCGACGAACTGGATCCCATCGAAGAAGCGTATTTCCTCGAGGTCAGCTCGCCCGGAGCCGAACGTCCGCTCAAGAAAGCGGATGACGTGGCCAAGGCCGTCGGACGCCATGTTTTCGTAACGACTTATGAACAAATCGACGGCGCCAAGGAATTCGAAGGAAGGCTGGACGGCTTCGACGGCAACACGATGACGATCGTCATCGGCCGCAAGAAGGTTGCCATCCCTTACGATAAAGTGGCCTCGGCACGCCTGGCCATCGTATTCTAATCCACCGAAGGAGGGGTCATTCCGACATGAGCATGGAGTTTATCGAAGCGCTGTCCGAAATCGAGCGAGAGAAGGGCATCGCCAAAGATGTCCTGATCGAAGCCATCGAAGCGGCACTCATCTCCAGCTACAAAAGAAACTTCAATACGGCACAAAACGTTCGTGTAGACATCAACCGGATGACGGGTCAAATCAAAGTATACGCCCGCAAAACGATCGTGGAGGAAGTGCTGGATCCTCGCCTGGAAATTTCGGTCGAAGCGGCCCGCGCGATCAATCCCCACTATCAAATGGAAGACATCGCGGAAATCGAAGTCACCCCGCGCGATTTCGGGCGCATCGCGGCGCAGACGGCCAAGCAGGTCGTTACGCAGCGCATCCGCGAAGCCGAGCGCGGCTTGATCTACCACGCTTTCGTGGACAAAGAGCAAGACATCGTCACGGGCATCATCCAACGGATGGATTTGCGCAACCTGTACATCGACCTCGGCAAAGTGGAGGCGGCTCTGCCCCTCACCGAATTGATGCCGACCGACAAGTTCAAGCAGGGAGACCGCGTCAAATCCTATATCACGAAAGTCGAGAATACGAGCAAAGGGCCGCAAATCATTTTGTCCCGCACGCATCCGGGCTTGCTGAAGCGGCTGTTCGAGCTTGAAGTTCCCGAAATCTTCGACGGTACCGTCGAGATCCGTTCCGTGGCGCGCGAAGCCGGATTCCGGTCCAAAATCGCCGTGTACTCGCGGAACGAAGAAGTCGATCCGGTCGGCTCCTGCGTCGGTCAGAAGGGCGTCCGCGTCCAGACGATCGTCACGGAGCTCAAAGGCGAGAAAATCGACATCGTGCGTTGGTCCGATTCCGTCGAGGAATACGTCGCGAATGCGCTCAGCCCTTCTAAGGTACTCGAGGTTATCGTGTTCGAGGCCGAGAAAATGGCGCGCGTCATCGTGCCGGACTACCAGTTGTCTCTCGCGATCGGAATCAAAGGCCAGAACGCGCGGCTCGCAGCCAAGCTGACCGGCTGGAAAATCGACATCAAGAGCGAGACGCAGGCCGAGCAGGAATACGGACGCCCGAAATCGACGGGCGCGACCATGCATCAGGACAGCGTGTCCATCGACTAAGCCGGACAGCCGGAAGCCGCGTTGGGACGGGAGGGGGAAATCGCCTTGAAACCGCGAAAAATACCGCAGCGCAAATGCGTCGCCTGCCAGGAAATGATGCCGAAAAAAGAACTCATCCGCATCGTCCGTTCGCCGCAAGGGGACATCCAGATCGACCTGACCGGCAAAAAACCGGGGCGCGGCGCTTACTTGTGCGGCAAACGAAGCTGCTTCAAGCTGGCCAAGAAATCGAAGGCGTTCGAGCGCGCGCTCAAAGCGCCCGTATCGCCGGAAATCTACGACCGGCTTGAGGATGATTTCATAAAAGCGGAAGACGAGTTTCAAGCCGGCAAACTGCTGCAGGAGGATGAAGATGACGGCGAATAAGGTATTGTCGCGTCTCGGTCTCGCCATGCGGGCAGGCAAGCTGGTGTCGGGGGAAGAAACGGTGCTGAAGGCGATCCGCGGCGGCGAGGCCAAATTGGTCGTGCTGGCGAAGGACGCCTCGGACAACACGGGGAAGAAAATGGCGGACAAATGCGGCAGCTACGGCGTTCCGCTCGTGGTCGGGTTTACCCGATACGAGCTGGGCTGGGCCGTCGGCAAGCCCGAGCGCGTCATGTTCGCCGTGACGGATCAAGGTTTCGCGGACATGATTGCCGGCGGCTGGGTCCAACATTCGGAGGTGGAGAATATTGAGTAAACAAGACACGAACGACAATAAGGATAAGCTTCGCGTTTACGAATATGCCAAATCGCTCAACATGAGCAGCAAGGAAATCATCACGATTCTCAAAAGGCAGAACATGCCGGTCAACAATCACATGAGCGTGATGGAAGACGGCATGGTCGGCGCGGTCGAGAAGTTCTTCCGCGACGTTAAAGCCAATGCCGCAGCCAAGATGGCGCAATCCGCAGCCAAGCCGGCCGCGCCGAAACCGGCGGGAGCACCGGCTTCTTCGCCTGCGCCTGCGCAAAACCAGCGGAAGCCGGAGGAGCAAGCGCCGCGTCAGCCGCAAGCCGTGACGCAGGCCGCAACGAGCGCGCCGGCGGGAACGGCACCGGCTGCATCCGCGCCGAGCCACGAAGGGCAAGGCCAAGGCAACCGTCCGCAGAGCCAAGGCGGTCAAGGCGGCGGGTACCAAGGCAATCGCCCGCAAGGTCAAGGCGGTCAAGGCGGTGGCTATCAAGGTAACCGTCCGCAGGGCCAGGGTGGCGGATATCAAGGCAACCGCGACGGCAACCGCCCGCAAGGTCAGGGCGGCGGATATCAAGGCAACCGCGACGGCAACCGCCCGCAAGGTCAAGGCGGCGGATACCAAGGCAACCGTCCGCAGGGCCAAGGCGGTCAAGGCGGCGGGTACCAAGGCAATCGTCCGCAGGGCCAAGGCGGTCAAGGAGGCGGGTACCAAGGCAACCGTCCGCAGGGCCAAGGCGGTCAGGGCGGCGGGTACCAAGGCAATCGTCCGCAGGGTCAAGGCGGCGGATACCAAGGCAACCGTCCGCAAGGCCAAGGCGGTCAAGGCGGCGGCTATCAAGGTAACCGTCCGCAGGGTCAAGGCGGTCAAGGCGGCGGGTACCAAGGCAACCGTCCGCAGGGCCAAGGCGGTCAAGGCGGCGGCTATCAAGGTAACCGTCCACAGGGTCAAGGCGGTTTCGGCGGCGGCCGTCCGCAAGGCCAAGGCGGCGGCGGAGGATTCGGCGGAAACCGCGGCGCGGCTCCGGCCGGCGCACCGGCGCCGGCAGCACGCGGGGGACGCCCGGGCGACAACCGCGGCGGACGTCCGGACGCCAACAAAAGCCGTGAAGGCGGGTTCAACCGCGACGGCAAGCGTAAAGACAGCAACGATTTCGGCAAACGTTTCGATGAAGGCCGCGGCGGGTTTAGAAGCGGTAAAGGCAAAGGCGGCAAAAACGCCAAAGGCCGCGGCAACCAGCCGCAGCGCGAGAAAATCGACAACACGCCGAAGAAAGTTATCGTGCGCGGTGAAATGACGGTCGGCGAATTGGCCAAACTGTTGCATAAGGACGCTTCGGAAGTCATCAAGAAGCTCCTCATGATGGGCACGATGGTCACGATCAACCAAGAGTTGGACCTCGATACCGTCCTGCTCGTCGCCGGCGAATACGGCGTAGAGACCGAAGTGAAGATCGTCGTCGAAGACACGAATTTCGAGACGGTAGAAGAGAACGACGATCCGGATGCGTTGGAAACCCGCGCACCGGTGGTCACGATCATGGGTCACGTCGACCACGGTAAAACGACGCTGCTCGACGCCATCCGCGAAACGAAAGTCGCGGCAGGCGAAGCCGGCGGCATTACCCAGCACATCGGCGCCTACCAGGTTGAGACGAACGGGAAGAAAATCACGTTCCTCGATACCCCGGGCCACGAAGCGTTTACGGTCATGCGTTCCCGCGGCGCCCAAGTGACGGACATCACGATTCTCGTCGTGGCGGCCGACGACGGCGTCATGCCGACGACCGTGGAAGCGATCAACCACGCCAAAGCGGCGAACGTGCCTATCATCGTCGCCGTCAACAAAATCGATAAACCGGAAGCGAATCCGGACCGCGTGAAGCAGGAACTGACCGAGTACGGCTTGGTACAAGAAGCTTGGGGCGGGGATACGGTCTTCGTCGAAATTTCCGCGAAACAGCGCCAAAATCTCGACGAACTGCTCGACATGATCCTGCTCGTGGCGGAAGTCAACGACTACAAAGCGGTCGTGGACAAACGCGCCCGCGGCACCGTGCTCGAAGCCGAGCTCGACAAGGGTAAAGGTCCGGTTGCCCGCGTTCTGGTACAGAACGGTACCCTTAAAGTAGGCGATGCCTTCGTGGCAGGCGACTGCTTCGGACGCATCCGCGCCATGACGAACGACCGCGGCCGCCGCATCAAAGAAGCGGGACCTTCTACGCCGGTCGAAATCACCGGACTGACGGAAGTGCCGCAAGCCGGCGATCCGTTCATGGTGTTCGAAGACGAGCGCAAAGCCCGCGAAATCGCCGACAAACGCGCGATCAAGACGCGTCAGGAAACGATGAAATCGAACTCCAAGGTGACGCTCGACGATCTGTTCAACAAGATCAAAGAAGGCGAGATCAAGGACCTCAACGTCATCCTCAAGGCCGACGTGCAAGGCTCCTTGGAAGCCCTCAAGGGCTCGCTTGCCAAAATCGAGGTCGAAGGCGTTCGCGTCAAGTCGATTCACAGCGGCGTCGGCGCCATTACGGAGTCCGATATTCTGCTGGCGGCGGCTTCTTCCGCCATCGTCATCGGCTTCAACGTCGGCACGGAGCCCCGCGCGGCGCAAGCGGCCGAGCAGGAAAAAGTCGACGTGCGGCTGCACAACATCATCTACAAGGTGATCGAGGAAATCGAGCACGCCATGAAAGGCATGCTGGATCCGGTCTTCAAAGAAAAAATCATCGGCCACGCGGAAGTGCGCGAGACGTTCAAAGTCAGCAAAGTCGGCACGATCGCCGGCTGCATGGTCACCGACGGCAAAATCACCCGCGCGGCGGAAACCCGCTTGATCCGCGGCGGAAGCGTCGTATACGAAGGGAAAATCGATTCGCTCAAGCGGTTCAAGGATGACGCTCGCGAAGTGGCGGAAGGCTACGAGTGCGGCATCACGCTGGAGAAATTCAACGACCTGCAGCAAGGCGACGTCATCGAAGCGTACGTCATGGAGTCGGTCGAGCGATAATCGCGGCAGAGAACCTATAAGAGGTGATACATCATGGCCAAATTCCGTACGGGCAGGGTCGGGGAACAGATCAAGAAAGAAATCAGCGGCATTATCCAGACCGAACTGAAGGATCCCCGCATCGGGTTCATCACCGTGACCGGAGTGGACGTGACGGGCGATTTGTCGCAAGCCCGCGTGTATCTCAGCATTCTGGGCAGCGAAGAACAGAAAGAAGCGACGCTTCATGCGATCGGCCGTGCGAAGGGATTCCTTCGCACGGAACTCGGCCGCCGCGTTCGGCTGCGCCACACGCCGGAAATCGAATTCCGGTTCGACAGTTCGATCGAATACGGCAGCCACATCGAGTCGCTGCTGCAGCAAATTAACCGGGAAACGCGTCAGCCTTGACGCGTCCCGGTTTCTTTGCCAGATACAGGCATTCCTAATATGCGGTTGGGGGAAAACGGATGTGGGAAGCGCAACTCGCGTTGGCCGCGGCTTTTTTACGGGAACGTGACGATTTTCTCGTCGTGTCCCACGTGCAGCCGGACGGCGACGCGATCAGTTCGACGGTCGCGGTCGGCTGGATGCTGGACAAACTCGGCAAGTCATACACGATGATGAATGAAGGACCGGTGCCGTCCCGGCTCCGATTTTTATGGAACTGCGGCAGCATCGTGGAATGCGCGGAAGGCGAGCCGACCCGCAAATACCGGAACGTGATCGCCGTGGACTGCGCCGATTTTTCCCGCGTAGGTCCGACGCAGCAATGGTTCGAAGAGGGCTTCGAGCTGCTGAATATCGACCATCATCCGACCAATGACGCGTACGGCAAAGAGAACCTGCTGCGCTTCGACGCGGCTGCGACGGCGGAAATCCTTTACGAATTGTCCGGGCACCTGGGCCTCGCTCTCGACGCCGACGCGGCGACCGCGTTTTATACCGGGCTGCTGACGGACACCGGCGGTTTCCGTTATGCCAATACGAGCCCGTTCGTGATGGAGGCGGCGTCGCGGCTGCTGGCTGCCGGCGCGCAAGGGCCGGTGCTGGCGGAACAGCTGCTCGAGAGGATGTCCATGGGCCAAATGCGCATGATTCAACGGGGATTGTCGCGGCTGGCGTTCACCGATGACCAGCGGATCGGCTGGATTTGGGTGACCTCCGAGGATTTGGCGGAAACCGGCGCGACGAACGAGGATTTGGAAGGCCTCGTCAATTACCCCCGGAATATCGAAGGGGTCGAGGTCGGCGTTCTGTTCAAGGAGAACGGGACGAAATCGGTCAAGGTGAGCATGCGTTCGGCGGGACGCGTGAACGTGGCGGCTGCCGCCCAGCATTTCGGCGGAGGCGGGCATGTCCGCGCCGCAGGCTGCAGGTTGACGATCCCGCTGGCCGACGCCATGGAACAAGTCATCGCTTATTTGAAGAAAGAGCTGGACGCCCTATGAGCAAACGGCAAGCTTCGCCCGGAATGGACGGAGTCCTGGCGATTTGGAAACCGGCAGGCTGGACGTCGCACGACGTCGTGGCCAAAGCCCGGCGGCTGCTCGGCGTGAAGCGCATCGGCCATACGGGGACCCTGGATCCCGCGGTGACCGGCGTGCTTCCGCTTTGCGTGGGCCGGGCGACCCGGTTCGTGGAATATTTGCAGGAAATGCCGAAGACGTACGAAGCGGTGCTGCGGTTCGGGCTCGCGACCGACACCGAGGATCTCGAAGGCGAGGTCATCGAAGAGGCCGACGCTTCCCATCTATCCGAGGAGCGAATCCGGGATGCGGTGCTCTCTTTCGTAGGCGAAATCGAACAGATACCGCCGATGATGTCCGCCGTGAAGGTGAACGGCAAGCGGCTTTACGAGCTCGCGCGCGAAGGCGTGACCGTCGAGCGCAAACCGCGAAAAGCAACGATCCACGACATCGACATCCTTCACGTGGCCGCGGGTAGCCCTCGTCCGGAGATCCGGTTTTCCGTCCGTTGCTCCAAAGGCACGTATATCCGTACGCTTTGCGTGGACATCGGCCGGCGTTTGGGCGTGCCGGCCGTCATGGCATCGCTGATCCGCACCGAGAGCGCCGGACTTCGGCGTCAAGATTGCGTGACCCTGGAGGAGATCCCCGCGCTGGTCCAGAGCGGAGAGCTTGCGGAAAAGCTCATTCCCGGGGATCGCCTGCTGACGCATCTGCCGAGAACGACCGCGGCTTCGCTCGAGTGCCTTCACGCGATCCAAGGCAAGCCGATTCCGGCAGCGCGGCTGCAGCCGGTCCCGTCGGGATCGCGCTTGTGGCTCGTGGACCGGGAGGACGGCGGTTTTCTCGGCATTTTCGAATGGGAAGAGGAGTCCGGCCGGCTTCGGGCGGTGAAAGTGTTTCCTCCCGAAGGGGAACGGGAGCCGGACGGCAAAGAGGCGGATTGAGCCGATAAGGCGAACAGTCCGCGGCAGGGGGAATGGCAGTGGAACTCTACGAATTGACGGCCGAATCGGTCAGCGGCGGATTATCCTTGCCGGCGGGGGCGCGCAAGCCGGGCGGCTTGTCGCTGGCGATCGGGTTTTTCGACGGCGTCCATCTGGGACATGCCGAAGTGATCCGCCGGGCGGTGGCATACGGTAAGGAACGCGGGCAGACGCCTGCGGTCATGACCTTCGATCCCCATCCGCGGGCGGTTTTGGGACAAGGCGATTCTTACCGCACGGTGCTGACGCCGCTCGAAGATAAACTGGCCTTGCTGGAAGGGCTGGGCGTGGAAGCCGCGTACGTGATTTCCTTCGACCGGAGCTTCTCGGCCATAACCGCGGAAACGTTCATCCGCGAAATTCTGCTCGGCCTTAACGTCAAAACCGCGGTCGTCGGCTTCGATTTTTCCTTCGGCCATCGGGGGGAAGGCAAAGCCGAAACGATGCGGCGTTACGGGGAAGGCGAGATCGACGTGATCGTGGCGGAGCCGGTGGAAGGCGGCGGCGACAAAGTAAGCAGCACGCGGATTCGCGAGGAGCTGGCCGAAGGCGACTGCAAGTCCGCCGAACGTCTGCTGGGACGACCTTACTCGTTGAGAGGCAAGGTCGTTCACGGCGATGCGAGAGGCAGGCAAATCGGTTTCCCGACGGCGAACGTGATGCCCGAACAGCCATATGTCATCCCTCGAACCGGCGTTTACGCCATTACGGTCGACCTGCTCGGAGAAGACGGAGATGTAGAAGGAACCTATGATGCGGTTCTGAACGTCGGGTTCCGCCCGACCTTCGAGACGCCTATGGGCGAGCTCAGACTGGAAGCCCATCTGTTCGGCTATTCCGGAGATTTGTACGGCCGCACGATAAGCCTCGCGTTCCATGAATTCTTAAGGGAAGAGCGGAAGTTCGGCTCGGTGGATGAGTTGGTCGGCCAGATCGGCAAAGACGCGGAACGAGCCCGTCTTCTTTTAGAAGAATTAAAAAATCGCTAACCTACGAGACGGTCGTTGTATCTCGGCCGCGGGTTGTGCTATACTAATACACGTTGCGCGAATCCGCGCGGCATAGAACCTTGGCTTGGCCGATCGATCTCACCGTCGGCGGCGAGGCTAACGGCGATTCTCAATATTAAGGAGGTGAACAGGATGGCATTGACTCAAGAGCGTAAACAAGAGCTGATCGAACAGCACAAGACGCACGCTTCGGACACCGGATCCCCGGAAGTCCAAATCGCTATCCTTACGGAAAACATCAACAACTTGACGACTCACCTGCGGGAGCACAAGAAAGACCACCATTCCCGCCGCGGTCTGCTCAAGATGGTTGGTCAGCGCCGTAAGCTGCTGGCGTACCTGAAGAACAAAGACGTAAAACGGTACAGCGCCCTGATCGAGAAACTCGGCCTGCGCCGCTAATTTCTTGCCTTGCAAAGCAACCTGGCCGAGTCGCTTGGGATGTTTCACGTCCCGACCGGTACCGGGTTGCTTTTTTCCCTTGTAGGGCAATTCCGGACCGGAGATGCCTAAGCCTTGGACAGGCAGGAAATAATGGAAATAGTGTCGAATGTACATAAGTCAGATTGAAGGAGGTTAGCAGTATGGAGCAACGCGTGGAAATGCTGCTCGGCGGACGGCCGTTCGCCCTCGAAACCGGCCGTTTGGCCAAACAGGCGAATGGGGCGGTCGTCGTCCGATACGGCGAGACGGTGGTGCTGTCTACCGTGACGGCTTCTTCCGAACCGAAGGATCTCGATTTCTTCCCGCTTACCGTGAACTATGAAGAACGCATGTATGCCGTCGGCAAAATTCCCGGAGGATTCATCAAACGGGAAGGCCGTCCCAGCGAAAAAGCCATTTTGTCCAGCCGACTGACCGACCGCACGATCCGGCCGCTGTTCGCGGAAGGATTCCGCAACGACGTTCAGGTTGTGAGCGTGGTCATGAGCGTCGACCAAGACTGTTCGCCTGAAATCGCCGCCATGATCGGCACCTCGGCAGCGCTCGCGATTTCCAACGTTCCGTTTAACGGACCGATCGGTGGCGTCATCGTCGGCCGCGTCGACGGACAGTACGTCATTAACCCGACCGTCGAGCAGGAAGAGAAAAGCGATATGTTCGTCGTCGTCGGCGGCACCCGCGACGCGATCATGATGGTCGAGGCGGAAGCCGAAGAAGTGCCGGAAACCGAAATGCTCGAAGCGATCATGTTCGGCCATGAAGAAATCAAGAAGATCGTCGCGTTGATCGACGACCTCGTCGCCAAAGCCGGCACGCCGAAAATGGAAGTGAAGCTTCACGCGGTCGATCCTTCCGTCGAAGCGGACGTACAAGCCTATGCGCAGTCCCGCTTGGTGGAAGCGGTCCGAATCGCGGAGAAACACGCCCGCCAAGAGGCGATCGACGCCGTGAACGCGGAGACGGTGGAGCATTTCCAATCCGTCTATGCCGAAGCGCCGGACAAGCTGGACGACGTGAAGGAAGTTCTGTACGACATCGTGAAAAACGAAGTGCGCCGCCTCATCACGCACGACAAAGTGCGTCCTGACGGCCGCAAACTGGAGGAAATCCGTCCGATCTCGACCGACGTCGGACTGCTTCCCCGTACGCACGGTTCCGGACTGTTCACGCGCGGACAAACCCAAGCGCTTAGCATCTGCACGCTCGGACCGCTCGGCGAAGGGCAAATCCTGGACGGCATCGGCCTGGAAGATTCCAAGCGCTTCATGCACCATTACAACTTCCCGCCGTTCTCCGTCGGCGAAGCCCGTCCGCTGCGCCCGCCGGGACGCCGCGAAATCGGCCACGGTGCGCTGGGTGAACGCGCCTTGCTGAAAGTCATTCCGTCGGAAACGGAATTCCCTTACGCGATCCGCCTCGTTTCCGAGGTGCTCGAATCGAACGGCTCGACGTCGCAGGCCAGCATTTGCGCCAGCACGCTGGCGATGATGGACGCGGGCGTTCCGATCAAAGCGCCGGTTGCGGGCATCGCGATGGGTTTGATCAAGGACGGCGACAACTTCTCGATTTTGAGCGATATCCAAGGCATGGAAGACCATCTCGGCGACATGGACTTCAAAGTGGCCGGAACCGCCGCGGGCGTCACCGCCATCCAAATGGACATCAAAATCGACGGCATCGACCGCGACATCCTGACGCAGTCCCTGCAGCAAGCGAAGGAAGGCCGCATGCACATCTTGGGCAAAATGCTCGAGACGATGAAAGAGCCTCGCACTTCCTTGAGCAAATACGCTCCGAAGATCATTTCGATGAAAATCAACCCGGACAAAATCCGCGACGTCATCGGATCCGGCGGCAAAATCATCAACAAGATCATCGAGGAGACCGGCGTCAAAATCGATATCGAACAAGACGGATCGGTCTACATCGCCTCGACGGACGAAGAAGCCAACCGCCGCGCCCAGAAGATCATCGAGGGCATCGTGAAGGAAGTCCAGGTCGGCGAAATCTATACCGGCACGGTCAAGCGGATCGAGAAATTCGGCGCGTTCGTGGAAATCCTTCCGAACAAGGACGGTCTCGTCCACATTTCGCAGCTCGCCAACGAGCGCGTGGCGAAAGTCGAGGACGTCGTCAGCATCGGCGACCAGATCGTCGTGAAGGTCACCGAGATCGACAACATGGGCCGCATCAACTTGTCCCGCAAAGCGCTGCTCGGCACGGAAGAAGTGTCGGTTTAAAGCACGCATCTCCCATATGTTGGAAGGCAAAAGAGACTGTGAAGGTCTCTTTTTGTTTTTGTCCGCATAGGATACGGGAGAATACGGACAAGAGGTGTTCCTGGCCATGAAGATGAAATCCCCCGGCAGGCTGGCGACGATGCTGGTCGTCTTGTCCGCGGTTTGGCTCGCCGGCGCTTACGGACCGATGGCTCCGTACATTCATGCGGTGAAACAGCGCGAAACCGGCATCGCCGCGTTCGGGGAGGATGGCCGGACCGGGAAAACCCTGCGGCAGTGGGTGGAAGAAGAAGCGGCCAAACGGAAGATCGAACCTTCCAACGCCGTCATCGACCGGGTCTGGAAGGCCATTCCGGGGTACAATGGACGTATCGTGGATACGGCTGCGACCTACGCGAAAGCCAAAGCTTCGGGATTGATGCCGGACGACGAAGGCTTTCCCTGGGTCTACCGCGACATTCCTCCTGCCGTCGGATTGGACGACCTTCCCCTTCAGCCGATCTACCGGGGGAATCCGGCGAAGCCGATGGTCGCCCTCATGATCAACGTGGCTTGGGGCGACGAATATTTGCCTTCGATGTTGGACACGCTGGATGCGGAAAACGTGAAAGCTACCTTTTTCCTGGACGGGTCCTGGCTTTCCCGGCATGAGGAGACCGCGAAGCAGCTTCTGGCCAAAGGCCACGAATTGTCCAATCACGCTTATACTCATCCGGATATGAGCCGACTGGACATGGCGCGTCAGCGCCGGGAGATCGGCAGAACGGAAGAACTGCTGAAAAAATTAGGCGTCCGCAACCGCTGGTTCGCGCCTCCTTCCGGCGATTACGACGAGAGGACGGTCAAGGCGGCGGCGGAGTTCGGGCTGAAAACGGTACTGTGGACGGTCGACACGGTGGATTGGAAAAATCCGCCGCCTGCCTCCGTCATCGCCAAAATCGCCCGAAAAATCGGCCCCGGACAGCTGGTCCTCATGCATCCGACGGCATCCACCCGCGATTCCCTGAAGGGAATCATCTCGACGATTCAAGCAAAAGGCTACCGATTGGGCACGGTTTCGGAAACGTTATCGGCCGTCCGCGTCGATTCGCCTTCCCGTTAACCTGTCGGCGAACGGGTATCGCCTCGGTTGTGGCAATTGTCGGAATTTGGTATAGTGAATTCAATCATCGCGAGGGGGAAAACGGGTGAACAAGTATCAATTGAAAAACGGTTTGCGCGTCATGATCGAACCGATTCCGACTTGCCGGTCGGTCTCGTTCGGCATCTGGGTCAAAACCGGCTCCCGCAACGAATCCCCGGATGACAACGGCATTTCCCATTTTGTCGAACATATGCTGTTCAAGGGAACGGAACGTCATTCGGCCAAGGATATCGCCGACCGCTTCGACGGGATCGGCGGCAACGTAAACGCCTTTACTTCCAAGGAATATACGTGCTATTACGCCAAAGTGCTGGATCAGCACCTTCCGATCGCGGTGGACGTGCTGGCGGACATGTTTTTCAACTCGCAGCTCGCCGACACCGAGCTGGTGAAGGAGAAAAACGTCATCCTCGAGGAAATTTCGATGTACGAGGATACGCCCGACGACACCGTGCACGACCTTTCTTCGCGCGCCGCGTTCGGGGATCATCCGCTTGCCGCCTCCATCCTGGGAACGGCCGAGCGTTTGGGACCGATGGGTCCGCAGGACCTTCGCCGGTACATGAACCAGCGCTACCGGACGGACAACACGGTCATCAGCATCGCCGGCAACGTCGGCGAGGAAGTGCTGGAACTCATCGAACGGCACTTCGGGCAATTCGACGTGACGGGCTCGGAAGGGGAATGGGAGGCGCCGGTATTCCGCTCGGGCAGCCTGTTCCATCGCAAGAAAACGGAGCAGAACCATCTGTGCCTGACGTTTCCGGGCTGTTCGATTTCGGATCCCAAGTTGTACGCCATGATCCTGCTGAACAATACGATCGGCGGAGGCATGAGCTCGCGGCTGTTCCAGGAAATCCGGGAGAAACGCGGCATGGCGTATTCCGTCTATTCCTACCATACGTCCTATGCGGACAGCGGGCTGTTTACGGTTTACGCCGGAACGGCGCCCAAGCAGACGAAGGACGTTTACGATTTGACGATGGAAGTGCTCCAAGAGGTGCACGCCAACGGATTAAGCGAAGCTGAGCTCTCCAGGGGCAAAGAGCAGCTGAAGGGGAACCTGATCCTTAGCCTGGAAAGCACGAGCAGCCGGATGAACCGGCTGGGCAAAAACGAGCTCATGCTCGGCCGCCATTACACGCTCGACGAGATGCTCGAACGCATCGACCGCGTGTCGATGGACGACATCCGCGGCATGATGAACAAGCTCATGGATGCGCCTTGCGCGATCGCGCTGGTCGGCGGGCAGGAGAAAGTGTTGTCGGGAATCGGGAGGGAGTTCGTTGTATCCAGTTCAGTTGAAGCGGCTTCCGGGGAATGAGGACATCCCGCTGCCGAAGCAAATGTCCGAATGGGCAGCCGGATTCGACGTCCATGCGGCGGTAGCCGAGCCGCTGGTGCTGGCGCCCGGGCAAAGGGCGCTCGTCCCGACGGGCTTCGCGATGGCGATGCCGCGGGAGCTCGAAGCCCAGGTCCGGCCGCGCAGCGGTCTGGCGTTCAAACACGGCATCACGTGTTTGAACACGCCGGGCACGATCGACGCCGATTACCGCGGCGAGGTGAAGGTGCTGTTGATCAATCTGGGGCAGGAGCCGTTCGCGATCGGGCGGGGAGAGCGGATCGCCCAAATCGTGTTCCAGCGGGTGCCGCAGGTGTCGCTGGAAGAGGTCGACGAGCTGCCGGACACCGTTCGCGGCGCAGGCGGCTTCGGGCATACGGGGAAATAAGGCATAGCAGCAAGCCGTTCGGACCAAGAGTCCGGGCGGCTTTTTTTGCGCGGAATGCTGTAAGTCCGAAATGCACAATTATTCGACCCTTGGAACGGGAAGGAGGTGCCTTAGTTCGAAAAAACACAATTGGAAGGCCGCTTTTTCGAATCTCACTTTAAAATCCTCCTCCAGTTGTGCAAATCCTACTTACAGCGGCGTTTCCCGCGACTTCTCTCCTGTAATTGTGCAAAACCCACTTACCGCATGCGATTGCCTGCATGACTATCCATCATTTACGACCAAAAGAACTTCACTCCCACCACACCAAGCATCCCTCTTCAGCAACAGTTCCTCCCGTCCCGGCGCTGGGAATGGCACCCGAATCTGGGCCCTTGCATACGATGTGCTATATGCTTGCAAGCATACGGAAGGAGGGATCGACCCTTCATGCTAACGGGAGTGCAAGTCGTGCTGGCCGGCGGCGACGCCAGGCAGCTCGAGGTGATCCGGCGGCTGACCGAATTGGACGCATCGGTCACCATCGCGGGATTCGACCGGCTCGACATGCCGTTTCCCGGCGTCGTCAAGGCGGAATGGTCGCCGGACATTTTGGCCGAGGCCGACGCCCTGCTGCTTCCCGCGGTCGGAACGGAAGACGACGGCACGGTATCCGCCGTGTTCACCGACCGGGAGATGAAGCTGACCGACGCCCATCTGTCGGCGCTTCCCAAATCCTCTAAAATCTATTGCGGCATGGCGAAGCCTTTTCTCAGGAAGCTCTGCGAAAAACACCATACGGATTTGGTAGAACTGTTCGAGAGGGACGACGTCGCTATTTACAACTCCATCCCGACGGCGGAAGGCGCCGTCATGATGGCGATCCAGAACACGGACATTACCATCCACGGTTCCCAATGCATGGTTCTCGGCCTCGGACGCACGGGTCTGACGCTCGCGAGAACGCTGCAAGGTTTGGGGGCTAAAATCAAGGCCGGAGTCCGTCGGGAAGACTCGTTCGCGAGGGCTTTCGAGATGGGCTTCGAACCCTTCTACATGCCTGATCTGGCGCGGCAATCGGGGAATATCGACTTGCTTTTTAATACGATTCCGACTATGATAGTCACAGCACAAGTGATCGCCCAACTCCCTTTGCGCGCCTGCATTATTGACCTGGCTTCGAAGCCTGGGGGCACCGATTTTCGCTTCGCCGAGAAGCGGGGAATCAAGGCGCTTCTCGCGCCCGGTTTGCCCGGCATCGTAGCACCCAAAACGGCAGGTCGCATCATCGCCAACAGTCTGACCCAGATCATTCTGGAAGACAAAGGGCAACGGGGGAGTGCGCCATGAATTGGCAGGGAATCACCGTCGGCTACGCGCTGTCCGGCTCGCATTGCACGCTGCCGGAAGTCATGCCGCATATTCAGCGTTTCGTGGACGCCGGCGCGGAGGTCATCCCGATCGTATCGACTTCGATCATGACGACGGATACCCGTTTCGGCACGTCGGAGCATTGGCAAACCGAGCTCCGCAACATTACCGGCAACGAACTCATTTCATCCATCGTGGATGCCGAACCCCTCGGTCCGTCCAAACGGATCGACGTCCTCGCCATCGCTCCCTGCACGGGGAACACGACCAGCAAGCTGGCTAACGCGATGACCGACAGCCCCGTCCTGATGGCGGCTAAGGCGCAGATGCGTAACGGCAGGCCGCTCGTGCTCGCAATCTCCACTAACGACGGTCTCGGTCTGAACGCGGCGAACATCGCCAAGCTTCTGGTGACCAAGAACGTGTACTTCGTCCCCTTTGGCCAAGACAATCCGCAGGGAAAGCCCAACTCTCTGGTCGCCCGCATGGATCTCGTCATGGAGACTTGCGAAGCCGCACTGCAAGGGAAACAGTTACAGCCCATGCTCATTGAGCGTTTCCAAAACGCTTAATATATTTTTTGCCGTACGCATAGGAGAGAGGGAGACCAAATGTCCGATCAAACGTTGTTTAACGTCGCCGTAGTGGGAGCTACGGGCGCCGTCGGGGAACAGATTCTTAGACTTCTCGCAGAACGCGATTTTCCGATCCAATCTTTGAAGCTTTTGTCGTCCGCCCGTTCCGCCGGCACCAAGATCCCCTTCAAGGGGCAGGAGCTGACGGTAGAGGAAGCGACTCCGGAAAGCTTCGAAGGCGTGGAAATCGCGCTGTTCAGCGCCGGCGGAGACGTTAGCCGCGCTTTGATTCCGCACGCCGTTCGGCACGGCGCGGTATGCATCGACAATACGAACGCTTACCGCATGGATCCGGAGACGCCTCTCGTCGTACCGGAAGTGAACATCGACAAGATCAGCGGACATAAAGGCATCATCGCCAACCCGAACTGCTCCACGATCCAAATGGTCGCGGCTCTTAAGCCGCTTTACGACCGTTTCGGCATTTCCCGCATCATCGTGTCCACGTATCAAGCCGTTTCCGGCGCCGGCGCCAAAGCGATCAACGAGATGCTCCGCCAAAGCCGCGAGGTGCTGAACGGCAACGAAGCCAACCCGGACATTCTGCCGGTCGGTTCGCTGCCGGTCAAACACCAGATCGCGTTTAACGTCATCCCGCAGATCGACAAGTTCCAGGACAACGGCTTTACGCTGGAAGAAATGAAGATGATCAAGGAAACGAAAAAAATCATGGGAGACGATTCGATCGAAGTGACGGCGACGTGCGTGCGCGTACCGGTCGTCTACGGGCATTCCGAATCCGTCTACGTGGAACTGAAGGAAGAATTCGATATCGGCGAAGTGAAAGCCCTGCTGGCGGACGCTCCGGGCGTCACCCTCGTGGACGATCCGGAAAACCAGCGCTATCCACTCGCCACCGACGCAGCCGGAAGGAACGACGTATTCGTCGGCCGCGTTCGCCGGGATCTCTCGAACCCGCGCGCGCTCAACCTGTGGATCGTATCCGACAACCTGCTTAAAGGCGCGGCCTGGAACGCGGTGCAAATCGCCGAATATATCGCCATTCCGCAAGCGTAAGAGCGGAGGAATTTCCATATGATCGTGACCGTCCAAAAATTCGGGGGAACGTCGGTGTCCGACGAGATCGGCCGGCGCCACGTCCTCCGTCATATTGTTCGGGAAAGAAACAACGATCGGGGGCTCGTCGTCGTCGTCTCCGCCATGGGACGGCGCGGCGAGCCTTATGCGACGGATACGCTTCTTGACCTTATCCGGCGCAACGGCAACGGACTGCAGGACCGCGAGAGGGATTTGCTTCTCTCTTGCGGCGAGATCATATCGGCTTCCGCGTTGACCAGCTTGCTGAACGCGGAAGGCATTCCCGCCACGATGTTGACCGGCGGGCAAGCCGGCATCATCACCGACGGCCGGTTCGGCTCGGCGCACATTCTGGATGTCAAACCGGCGGCGATCCGGTCTCACCTGGAGACCGGGAAAGTCGTCGTCGTGGCCGGCTTCCAGGGCCGGACGGAAGAAGGGGAAATCACGACCCTCGGGCGTGGAGGCAGCGATACGACGGCCACCGCTTTGGGGGCCGCGCTGCATGCGGAAGTCGTCGACATTTTCACCGACGTCGATGGAATCCTCACGGCCGACCCTCGCGTCGTGAAAGATGCGCGGCCGCTTCCGGTCGTCAGCTACGAAGAGATCAGCAACATGGCCCATAACGGAGCCAAGGTCATTCACCCGCGGGCGGTCGAAATCGCGATGAAGGCCGGCGTACCCATTCGCGTTCGGTCTACCTTCTCCGACGGTGAAGGTACGCTTGTGACGTATTCGGAAGCCGCGCGCAGCCGTCCGGGATGGACGGACCGCACCGTGACGGGGCTGGCGCACTTTCAAGGCGTAACCCAATTGAGCGTTACGTCCGACAATGCGCCTTACGACCTGCAGCTGCGGGTTTTCCGGGCGATGGCGGCGAACGGCATCAGCGTCGATTTGATCAACGTGATGCCGAGCGCCGTTCACTACACCGTGAAGGAAGCCGATACGGACGCGGCGATCCGGCTGCTCCGCGAGCTCGGCTTCGAACCCCGCGTTATTCCGGGCTGCGCCAAGCTCTCGGTCATCGGCGGAGGCATGAACGGTCAGCCCGGCGTCATGGCCAAAATCGTGGAAGCTTTAACGAACCGGCAGATTTCGATCCTGCAATCGGCGGATTCCAACACCACCATCTGGGTGCTGGTCTCCGAGACGGAGATGGCCGCGGCGCTCGAAGCGCTGCATGCCGCGTTCGAATTGCACATCGCATAGGGTTTCACTGAGGAGGATATAGACAGATGAACTTCGGACAATTGATCACGGCAATGGTGACTCCTTTCAACGACAAGCTGGAAATCGATTGGGACATGACCGGCAAGGTGATCGATTACCTGATCGACGAGCAGAAAACCGACGCCATCGTCGTTTCCGGGACGACCGGCGAATCTCCGACGCTCACCGACGAAGAGAAGATCAGCCTGTATCGCTTCGCCGTCCAACACGTCGCAGGCCGCTGCAAAGTGATTGCGGGCACGGGAAGCAACGAAACGGCGCACTCGGTCCATTTGACGAAGAAAGCCGAAGAAGTCGGCGTCGACGGAGCGCTGCTCGTTACTCCTTACTACAATAAACCTTCTCAAGAGGGCGTTTATCGCCACTTCAAGGCGATCGCGGAAGCGACGAGGCTGCCGATCATGATCTACAACGTGCCGTCCCGGACGGTGACGAGCATTTCGGTCGAAACGACGCTGAGGCTCGCCCAGATCCCGAACATCGTCGCCACCAAGGAATGTGCTTCCCTGGAGCAGATGACGGAAATCATCAAAGGCGCGCCCGAGGGTTTCGTCCTGTATTCCGGTGATGACGGCCTCACGCTGCCGACGCTGGCCGTAGGCGGTTACGGCATCGTCAGCGTCGCCAGCCATATCGTCGGTCCGCGCATGAAAGACCTGATCGAGACGTTCAAGGCGGGCCGCGTCCATGAAGCGATCGCGATCAACCAAGAACTGTTCCCCGTGTTCAAGGGTTTGTTCAGCTGCCCTCATCCCGTGCCGAATCCGGTGGCGGTCAAATACGCGCTTACGCTTCGCGGACTGCCTGTCGGCGGCGTTCGTTTGCCGCTTGTCGACGTCACCGAAGACGAAGCCGCATTCCTCCGCGAACTACTCGGCTAAACGGCCTTCATACGCATTCACGATGATACGGACCGGCGCCAATCGGCGCCGGTTTTTCGTTTTATTTATCGAAAACGGTGCCCGGTTTGGACGGAATTGCCCGCGCGTATCCGGTTTCGATTGGCCTTCGGATGGGGACATTATGCTTACGGAGCAACAATCCGCGGTAAGCGGAACCACCTTGTAATTGGTCTTTCCCTTCATGTATAATGGTTGCGAGTGATTGGGTGCGGCCAATATTTGCAACTTGACAATTTCATATGGTAAGGATCGTCGAAATGATATGGAGGTACTAGACTTGTCCAAGAAGAACAACGCAGACAAATTGCTGATTTTTGCCCTGGGAGGCGTCGGCGAGATTGGGAAAAACATGTACTGCATCCAGTACGCGAACGACATCGTCGTCGTGGATGCGGGCCTGAAATTCCCGGAAGAGGAAATGCTCGGCATCGACGTCGTCATTCCGGATATCACGTACTTGACGGATAACCGCGAAAAAGTAAGAGGGATCCTCGTTACCCACGGGCATGAGGACCACATCGGCGGCCTGCCTTACGTCCTGAAACATCTGAACGTCCCGGTGTACGGAACCAAGCTGACGCTCGGCCTGATCGAGAACAAGCTGAAGGAAGCGGGACTGCTCGGAGACACGAAGCGCATTTTGATCAACGCCGACTCGGAATTGACGCTCGGTACGATCAAAGCCAGCTTTTTCCGCACGAACCACAGTATTCCGGACTCCGTCGGAGTCTGTCTGGAAACGCCGGAAGGCATCGTCGTTCATACGGGCGACTTTAAATTCGACCATACGCCGGTGAACGAGCAGTACGCCGACCTGCAGCGGATGGCGGAAATCGGCAAGCGCGGCGTCCTCGCCCTGCTGTCGGACAGCACGAACGCGGAACGCCCCGGCTTCACGCCGTCGGAGAGCAACATCGGCCGTGAATTCGAGGAGATTTTCCGCCGTGCCAAGCAGCGCGTCGTCGTGGCGACGTTCGCTTCGAACGTGCACCGGATCCAGCAGGTCATCGATGCGGCGATGGAAACCCGGCGCAAGATGACGGTCATCGGCCGCAGCATGGTCAACATCGTGACGATCGCTTCGGAGCTCGGTTACCTGAACATTCCGGAAGGCATGCTCATCGAGCCTGAAGAAGTGAACAAGCTCCCCGCGGACCGCGTCGTCGTTCTGTCGACGGGCAGCCAAGGCGAGCCGATGTCCGCGCTTACGCGAATGGCTCGCTCTACGCATCGCAAGATCGACATTTTGCCGGGGGATACGGTCGTCATTTCGGCGACGCCGATCCCGGGCAACGAGAAATACGTCGGCCGCACGGTCGATGAATTGATGCGGCTCGGCGCCAGCGTCATTTACGGACCGGGCTCGGTATCCGGCGTGCACGTTTCCGGCCACGGCAGCCAGGAAGAGCTGAAGCTGATGCTCAACCTGATCCGTCCGGAATATTTCATCCCGATCCACGGCGAATACCGGATGCTGAGGCATCACGGGTTGCTTGCCGAGGCCGTCGGCATCGAGAAGGATAAAATTTTCCTGATCGACAACGGCGATACCGTCGAATTCCAGAACGGCGTCGGCCGCAAAGCCGGCAAAATCCCGGCGGGCAACGTGCTGATCGACGGACTGGGCGTCGGCGACGTGGGGAACATCGTTCTCCGCGACCGGAAGCTGCTGTCCCAGGACGGCATCCTGGTCGTCGTCGTCACGCTGAGCAAGCAAGACGGCACGATTCTGTCCGGACCGGACATCATCTCGCGCGGTTTCGTGTACGTGCGCGAATCCGAAGGGCTGCTCGAGGAAGCGAACCGCATCGTGACCGGCACCCTGCATAAATTGATGAACGAAAACGTGAACGAGTGGGCGTCGCTGAAGACGAACGTCAAAGACGCGCTCGGACGTTTCCTGTACGAACAAACAAAAAGAAGACCGATGATCCTGCCAATCATTATGGAAGTGTGAGGATTACCGATCACGAGCACCGCCAACACTCATGAAAACCGTTTCCGCTCGGCCGTCAGGGCCGGGGGAAACGGTTTTTTTCTGTTCTTTGGCTCATACTAAGCCTGCCATAAAGGGCCAAAGGAGGGCATCCAGCGATGGATTCGATCACGATCCAAAACAACAGCGGCGAGCAGCCGAATCCCGGCTTGAATCCCGCCGAAGAACGCCGGAATTCGTCCGCGGTCGACTCGGTCGTTCAACTGGGCCAGACGGTCGTCCCGACCAATGAAAGCAACGTTTTCTGTCTCACCATCATCGGCCAGGTCGAAGGGCACATGATGCTCCCGCCTCAGAACAAGACGACCAAGTACGAGCATGTCATTCCCCAACTGGTGGCGGCGGAGCAAAATCCGAAAATCGAAGGGCTTCTCATCGTGCTCAATACGGTGGGGGGAGACGTCGAGGCTGGCCTGGCCATGGCTGAAATGATCTCTTCCATGTCTAAGCCCAAGGTGGCGATCGTGCTTGGAGGCGGTCATTCCATTGGGGTGCCCATCGCGGTGTCCGCGGATTATACGCTGATCGCGGAGACGGCTACGATGACGATCCACCCCATTCGGCTCACCGGCTTGATCATCGGAGTTCCGCAAACGTTCGAATACCTGGAGAAAATGCAAGAGCGCGTGGTCCGGTTCGTCACCCGTCATTCCAATATCGGCGAAGAGACATTCAAGGAACTGATGTTCAAAACGGGAGAACTGACCCGGGACATCGGCACGACCGTCATCGGGGCGGATGCGGTCAAACACGGGCTCATCAATGCGGTAGGCGGCCTGGGCGACGCCCTTCGCCATTTGAACCGTCTGATCGCGGAACGCAAAATGACACAGGGGAACGTGGTCCAATGAGCCTGTATACCGTAATGCCGCACGAATTGGTTTTTGACGGCTGGGATCATGCGCCTGGTCCATTCCTGGATATTACCGTGCGCGGGGTCACGATGCGGGTCCGTCCGGTGGCGCCAGGCATCGGAACGATCGAACGGCTGCTGAGCGCGCCGCTCGATTGTTACCTGAAGCCGGAGTTCGCTCCCGGACAAACGGTTAGCTATACCGATGACCCGGCCCCGTCGCCTTCGTACGACTCGGGCTTCGAGGCTTCTCCTTATCTGCCATAAGGCGCCGCGTCTGCCAACCTCCCGCCAACTGTGGTATAATGTTGAACCGGGAGGTGGCATGATTGGCCAAACGCAAAAAGAAAAGGGCTTCGTTCGGAACGAACCTCAAATACGAAATATACGGCATCCTGCTGATCACCCTCTCCGTCATCACCTTCTATGGAGAAGGCCGCGGCGCTTGGGCCTTGACCAGCCTGTCCAGCCTCGTGCTGGGCAAATTTTATTTTCTTATGGCCCTCTTGGGCATTTGGATCGGGTTGTACGTCATGATGAAAAGGCAATGGCCGCGAGGGTGGACGCCCAGGCGGTCGGGCTTTCTCTTGTTCTGCCTCGCGTGCACGCTGATGAGCACGATCTCCTTCGCGCAAAGCCGGCTCGCCCCGGTCGAAGCTGTGAGCGCTCCCAATATCATCAAGCAGATGGGCTCCGCGCTCAGCAGTCAAGTCCTCAATCCTCCGGATCCCGCCGCGCCGGAAGACACAACTGAAATTCAGACAGACGGAACAGGCGAGGGGACGGGCGAGGCAACGGACCCATCCGTCGTTTCCGCCGCAGAACTCAAGCCTTGGGAAAAAGACATCGGAGGCGGCATGCTCGGCGCCCTCCAATATTCCGTGTTTTATTGGATGTTCGGCTATTATGGCGCCAAATTCATCATGTACATACAGTTCGCGATCTCGATTCTGCTGATCACGAACCGCTCTTACGTAGAAATGGGCCGCTCGATCCGCTTGTTCCTCCTGCGCGTCATGCCATTGTTGGCCGCCCGTTTGTCTTCGGGACGCAAGCTGCAATCCGCGAAGGCGGTACCCGTGGCGCCGGCCGGCAAACGCGAAGCGCAGATCGCGCCGGAACCGCTGCCGGACGACGACGGATTGGACGAGCTTCCGTTCACGCCTCAGCAACGCAAAACGCCTTTGTTTTTCCAGCTGTTCCATGGCAAACCGGAAAGGGAAACGGAAGACCGTCCGGGAGACGCTTGGGAAGACGAGGAGGAACCGGAATGGAACGGCGCTTCCGCTTCCGCTCCCGGGGCGCGCCCGGACAAACGCCAAGAAACGCAGAAGATCGACACGGAGAGAGCGGATGCGCCGCATGCGCCGGAACAGCTGTCCGGTCCGCGGTTCACCGACTTCACGGTCCAAGCGCAAACGACCGCCGCTCCATGGCAGGAAGACGAAGCGGAAGAGCATGCGGAGTGGGGGGACGACGAGGCCGGCTTGCCGGATGATCCGGATTCCCGAGTCGAGGCTGGAGAAGTGCCGCCCGAAGCTGAGAAGGCCGATTCCGCTGCGGAAACACCGGCCGCGAAACCTGCGGCACCCAAGAAAAAACCGAAACCCTACAGACTTCCAGGCGTTTCGCTGCTGGACAAGCCGGCCGCCGGCAGCAAATCCGGCAACGCCAACGACTATATCGACACGGCCCGCAAACTCGAGGCGACGCTGGAGAGCTTCGGCGTTCGCGCGAAAGTGCTGGACGTGGCCAGAGGCCCGGCCGTCACGCGATATGAACTGCAGCCCGACGTCGGCGTGAAGGTCAGCCGCATCGTCAGTTTGACCGACGACATCGCGCTGGCGCTCGCCGCGAAGGATATCCGGATGGAAGCGCCCATCCCGGGCAAATCCGCGATCGGCATCGAGGTGCCGAACAACGAGGTCAGCGTCGTTACGCTCCGCGAGGTCGTGGAGACGCAAGCGTTCCAGGAAGCGCCGTCGAAGCTGACGGTCGCATTCGGGCGCGACATTTCCGGACAGCCGATCGTCGGCAACCTCGCCAAGATGCCCCATCTTCTCGTTGCGGGCGCGACGGGCTCCGGTAAGTCCGTGTGCATCAACGGCATCATTACGAGCGTGCTGTACAAAGCGAAGCCGGACGAAGTCAAATTCCTGATGATCGACCCCAAAATGGTCGAGTTGAACGTGTATAACGGCATTCCGCATTTGCTGGCGCCGGTCGTCACCGATCCCCGCCGGGCCTCTCTCGCGCTGAAGAAGATCGTCGTGGAAATGGAAAAGCGCTACGAGAAGTTTTCCAAATCGGCGACGCGCAACATCGAAGGCTATAACGCGCTCATGCTGAGCGGGGACAACCCCGACGGCGTGCTGCCTTACATCGTCGTCATCGTCGACGAGCTCGCGGATCTCATGATGGTCGCGGCCGGCGACGTCGAAGACGCCATCACGCGCCTCGCGCAGATGGCGCGCGCGGCCGGCATCCATCTGATCATCGCGACGCAGCGGCCTTCCGTCGACGTCATCACCGGCGTCATCAAGGCCAACATCCCGAGCCGGATCGCGTTCGGCGTGTCGTCCCAAGTGGACTCGAGAACGATTCTGGATATGGTCGGAGCCGAGAAACTGCTCGGCCGCGGCGACATGCTCTTCCTTCCGATGGGGGCGTCCAAGCCGATCCGCGTGCAAGGCGCTTTCTTATCGGACAGCGAAGTGGAAGCGGTCGTCGGCCACGCGCGCGGTCAGGCCGAAGCCGAATACAATGAAGAGCTCGTGCCGGAGATCGACGAGACGGAGGCGGAAGCCGAAAACGAAATCATGGACGAGCTGTTCGACCAAGCCGTGCAAATCGTTCTCGAGGCGAAACAAGCTTCGGTATCGCTTCTCCAGCGCCGGATGAGGATCGGTTATACCCGGGCCGCGCGGCTGATCGACTCGATGGAGGCCAAAGGCATCGTCGGGCCTTATGAGGGCAGCAAACCGCGCGAAGTGCTGATGTCCATGGAACAGTACCAACAGCGCATCCCATCCTAAGCTCCCTTTGCCCGGAATTGGGTATAAGAGCCTTTCTCCTTTCTCATACTAACGGGCGACAACCCATGTGATGAGAAAGGCGTGAGCGCAAGGTGAGGTATCGTCTCGTGATTTTGACGTTCTGCCTCGTTTTCGGTTTGCTGGCTTTGTTCAGGCTCGACCATGCCAACCACAGCCGCGAAACGTTCGGAACGACGATATTGAAGCAAGGGTCGTCCGGTAAAGATATTTATGAACTCCAAGGTCGGCTCAAGCATCTCGGCTACTTCAACGGCAAAGTGGACGGCCAATTCGGCTCCTCGACATTAAACGCCGTTAAGTGGTTCCAATGGAAGTTCGGCATGAAAGCGGACGGCGTCGTGGGGCCCAAGACGAAGCTGAAGCTTTGGAAAGCGACGAAGGACTGGAAGCCGACCGCCGCCGAACTGCCTCCGGGAACCGCGGGCGGCGCAGCCGGAGGGAAAGCGGGAGCCGGCGGAACGGAACGCGCGCAATCGCTCCCGGCCTCGAACAACAACGGCTTTACGGACAAGGACCTGAAAATGATGGCCAACGCCGTCTACGGGGAATCCCGCGGCGAGCCGTACGAGGGGCAAGTCGCCGTGGCGGCGGTCATCCTGAACCGCGTCCGCGATGCGGAATTTCCGAATACGCCGACCGGGGTCATTTTCCAGCCGGGCGCTTTCACCGCGGTCTCCGACGGCCAAATTTGGCTGACTCCGAACGCCAACGCCCTGAAAGCGGTGAAAGACGCGCTGAGCGGATGGGATCCGACCGACGGCTGCCTCTATTACTTCAACCCGGAAACCGCCACTTCCAAGTGGATTTGGTCGCGGCCGCAGTATAAAACGATCGGCAAACATATTTTTTGCCGTTAAGCGGCGCCCCGGCTTTTCCATCATTTGCTTCCCGGTTGTCCCATCGGTTAGAATGGGGCTGACTGTGCACCCGTACCGGTTTGGAGACGGGAAGCGACTTATACGCAAAGGGGCTTGAGGGACCATGCCGGAACAATTTGAACGCGGCACGCTGGGGCGGCTCCGCCTTCACGTGCTGCCGACAAAACGCTTCAAAACGTTCGCCGTTTCGCTGTTCGCGGGCGTTCCTCTGTCCGAATCCGGGGTGACGCCGACGGCGCTCACCCCTTTCGTGCTTCGGAGGGGGACGGAGAGCTATCCCGAGACGATCGCTTTCCGGGAAAAGCTGGATGAGTTATACGGCGCCGGATTCGGATTCGACCTGTACAAACGGGGCGACCATCAGGTCGTCCAATTCCGCATCGACATGATCAACGACCGGTTTGTCTCCACCAACGAATCGCTGCTGAAAGAAGCCCTCCGGTATTTGGGCGAAGCCGTGACGGCGCCTGCCCTGGAGGACGGCCGTTTCCGTTCCCGTTACGTGGAAGCCGAGAAAACGACCGTGACCAAACGGATCGAAGCGATCATCAACGATAAAATCCGTTATGCCGCGGAACGCTGCACCGAAGAGATGTGCAAGGGCGATCCGTACCGGCTGCCGTCGCTGGGCCGCAAGGAAGAGCTGGCCGGTATCGACGCGGCTTCGCTCTATTCCCACTACCGGCAATGGCTGGAGAAGGCGGCCTTCGACCTGTACGTCGCGGGAGACACGACCCTGGAGGAAGTGGAATCCTTCGCCAGACAGGCTTTTCGGTTGCCCGACGGAACGCCGTCCGGGTACTCCAAGCCCGTCCTCGTTCCCGCGAGGGAGCAGGTCCAGACGATCGTCGAACGGCTGGACGTGGGGCAGGGCAAATTGAACATGGGGCTTCGCGTCGCCAGCACTTACGGTGACGAGGATTATCCTGCGCTGTTGTTGTACAACGGTCTGCTGGGCGCGTTTCCGCACTCGAAACTGTTCGTCAACGTACGGGAGAAAGCCAGCCTGGCGTATTACGCCTCTTCCCGTCTGGACGGCCACAAGGGGCTCATGACGATCCAATCGGGCATCGAGATCCCGAACTACGAGAAAGCGGTGGACATTATCCGCGAACAGCTGGCCGCGATGAAGAGGGGCGAATTCGCCGCGGACGACTTGGGCCGCACGAAGGCGATGCTGTCCAACCAGCTGAGGGAAATCCAGGATTCCGCGTTCGAGCGCATCGGTTTCGATTACAATGCGATCGTTTCGGGCAAGGAGAGAACGGCGGATCAATTCATCGCCGATCTCGAAGCCGTAACGCCGGAGCAGATCGTCGCTGCGGCCCAGGGCGTGAAGCTGGACACGATCTACTTCCTGCGCGACAAGAAAGGGGGAGCTTAAGAGATGGAGAAGCTGGAATACCCCAAACTGCAGGAGACGATCTGGCACGAGAAGCTGGACAACGGGCTCGAGGTCTATTTGCTTCCGAAGCCGGGTTTCACCAAAACTTACGCAACCTTCACGACGCGATACGGCTCCATCGACAACCGTTTTCGGCCGCCGGGCGGGGAACCGATCTCCGTGCCGGACGGCATCGCTCATTTCCTTGAGCATAAAATGTTCGAAGAGCCGGAAGGAGACGTGTTCTCCCGGTTCGCCGTCCAAGGCGCATCATCCAATGCGTATACCAGCTTCGATCGCACCGTTTACCTCTTCTCCGCAACCGGGCAGATCGAGGAGAATCTCGTTACGCTGATCGATTTCGTGCAAAATCCCTATTTCACGGACGAAAACGTCGAGAAGGAAAAAGGGATCATCATCCAGGAAATCGACATGTACCGCGACAATCCCGATTGGCGGGTTTATTTCGGCTTGATCGAAGCGCTTTACCTGAAGCACCCGGTGCATATCGACATTGCCGGAACGGCCGAAACGGTGCGGTCGATCACGAAAGAGATGCTTTACGACTGCTACCACACGTTTTATCATCCCTCCAACATGACCCTGTTCGTCGTAGGAGGAATCGATCCCGCCTCCACGATGGACTTGATTAAGAACAACCAAGCGGCGAAATCGTTCTCGCCCGGCGGCGAAATCGAGCGGATATTCGAGCAGGAACCCGCCCAGGTTCGGGAGCCGCTGCGCCAAATCGAGCTGCCGGTTTCGCTGCCGAAATGCTTGTTCGGCTTCAAGGAAGATCCGGGCCCTTCGGCGGGCGAAGAGACGATCCGCCGGGAATTGGCGAGCAAGCTGATGCTCGAGGCGCTGCTGGGGCCGAGCTCTCCCCTGTACCAGCAAATGTACGACGACAATCTGATCTCCGACAACTTCGGGCACGAGTACAATACGGGGCCCGGGTTCGCATTCTCCGTGATCGGCGGGGAAACCCGGGATCCGGAAGAACTGAGGAAGCGGGTTTGCGGCGCTTTATTCGAAGCGGCGGAGCGGGGAATCGACCCTAAAGTGTTCGAACGAACGCGGCGCAAACGGATCGGCACGTTTCTCCGCATGATGAACAGCCCGGAAGCGATCGCAGGGGAATTCACGCGTTACCGTCACAAGGGCGGCGACCTGTTCCGCGTCGTGGAGCTGATCGAAAGCCTGACGCCGGAGGATATTAACGCCAGGCTCCGCGAGCACGTCTCCGAAGACCGGCTGGCGGTCTCCGTCGTCCGGAGCGGTTCCGCGTGAACCGCAAAGCGCTCGTCACCGGCGGATCGCGCGGCATCGGTGCCGCCGCGGCCCGCCGTTTGGCGGCGGGAGGGGCCGACATCGTCATCCCCTACTTCGCCTCCGGTGACGCCGCGGAACGCGTGGCCGCAGACTGCCGTAAGCTCGGCGCACGCGCGGAAGTCGTCCGAGCCGACGTCAGGGACGGCGCTTCGCTCGCCGAATTGAAATCGAGCCTCGACGCGATGGAATGGGCCCCGGACATTCTCGTTCACAGCGCCGGAACGGCGTTTTACGGCTTGCTGGGGGATTGCGGGGAAGACGTATGGGACGACATCATGGGCGTTCATTTGAAGGCCGCCTACCGCTTGACCCGCCTGTTCGCTCCGGCCATGGCCTGGAGGCGGTGGGGGAGAATCGTTTATTTGTCCAGCATCTGGGGCGTCATCGGGGCCTCGGGTGAAGCGGCTTACGCCGCTGCCAAAGGCGGGTTGAACGCCTTCGCCAAATCCATGGCCCGGGAGCTCGCTTCGTCCGGCGTCACGGTGAATGCGGTTGCTCCCGGAGCGATCGAGACGGATATGCTGGCTGATCTGACCGAGGAGGATCGGCTCGCGATTTGCCGGGACGTTCCTTTAGGCCGGTTGGGGCGGCCCGACGAAGTGGCGGATTTGATCCGCTTCATCGCGTCGGACGACGCCGGTTACATCACGGGCCAGGTTCTCGGCATCAACGGCGGCTGGTCGGCATAAGGCCTTCTTCGCGTGGGAATAGTAACGTCAAGGCTTGTTTCCCGTTTGCTTCGGCATGAGGGAACGCAGGCTGACACAACGCGAAGGAGGCTCATCTCGATGTCGACGGTACTGAGCAGTTTCGACACCTGGAAGAAATTTTTGGGGGACCGCGTGGCGGCCGCCAAAAACGCAGGCATCGGCGAAGACACGATCACCAAGCTGGCGTTTGAGATCGGCGAGTTCCTCGACAACAAAGTCGATCCGAAGAACGAGGAAGAGCGCGTTCTGAAGGAGCTTTGGGACGTCGGCAGCGAATCCGAACGCCACTGCATGGCGAGCCTGATGGTCAAGCTGGCCGAACAGAACCAATAACGCGCTCCGCCGAAACCCGCGTGAGCCATTCGGTACTCATTCGAAGGGGATCGTCGCCTTTGCGGGATTCATCTGAAAGCCTCCTTCGGGAGGCTTTCTGTCCGCGGGGCTTAAAATCGGGACTTTCGGCGCTATCGCGTCGTTTTATTTTGCAGGAGAATGGGGAGCGTTGTAGAATAAAAGAGAAATAACGAATACGGAATGTGTTCTGTTCATCGGATGAGGTGCGTCATGGAGCCGAAACAATGGTATATGGAATATAAAATTCACAAAAACCGGCCCGGCCTTCTCGGGGATATCGCTTCCCTGCTCGGGATGCTGGGCGTCAATATTTTGACGATCAACGGGGTGGAGGACCGCGCGCGCGGCATGCTTCTGCAAACCGACGACGAAGAGAAGATCGAGCTTCTCGGCAAAATGCTGACGAAGGTGGAGAACATCACCGTCAACAAACTCCGTCCCACGAGGCTGACGGATATTTTGGCCGTGCGGCACGGACGCTACATCGAACGGGACTCCGACGACCGGAAAACGTTCCGTTTTACGCGCGACGAGCTCGGGCTGCTGGTCGATTTTCTCGGCGAGCTGTTCAAGATGGAAGGCAATCAGACGATCGGCCTTCGCGGCATGCCGCGCGTAGGCAAAACCGAATCGATCATCGCGGGAAGCGTGTGCGCGGGCAAGCGCTGGACGTTCGTTTCTTCCACGCTGCTTCGGCAGACGGTGAGAAGCCAGCTCTCCGAAGAGGAAATGAACCCGAGCAACGTGTTTATCATCGACGGCATCGTGAGCACGATCCGTTCGAACGAGAAGCATTACAACCTGCTCAAAGATTTGATGGCCATGCCTTCGGTCAAGGTCATCGAGCACCCCGACATCTTCATCCGCGAGTCGGAATACGATTACGACCTGTTCGACTGCATCGTGGAACTCCGCAATTCGCCGGACGAGGAAATCACGTATGAGAACTTCACGACGGCCGGCTTGAACGACGATTTCTGAACCGTACATAACATCTTTCCGGACGGAGAAACCCCCAGGAGGTGAGAGACATGTCCGATTTGGGAGCCCTGCTTCGCAAAGCGCGCGAACAGCGGGGTTACACGCTCGACGACGTCCAGGAAGCGACCAAAATCCGCAAAAGGTACCTGGAAGCGATCGAGACGGGCGACTATAAAGTGCTTCCCGGGTCTTTCTACGTGCGCGCATTCGTCAAAACCTATGCCGAAACCGTCGGGCTTGACGCGGAGGAAGTGCTGCGCCTCTACCAGAAAGAGCTTCCTAAACCGGCGTCGGTCGAAGCGATTCCGGCGGAACCCATGATGAAGAAAAGCCGGAGAAGCACCCAGCATAACGACCGTTGGGGCAAAGTCTCGGTGACGCTGCTCATGTGGCTGTTCCCGATCCTCATCGTCGCCGTCATCTATGTGTATCTGCAGCAAAACGCCGACAAGACGCCAAGCGAGATCAACGATAATCCGATTTCCACGGAAATCGCTACGCCGTCCGCTTCGACGCCCGTTCCTTCCGAAACGGTAACGCCGAGCCCGTCACCGTCCGAGTCCTCCGCCCCGCCGTCTCCTGCCGTGACGTACACGCTCGGCAAAAAATCGGGAACGGTGCAGTACGTGGACGTATCGACGACAGGCGCGCGCCAGCTGGTGCTGGAAGTAACCGGGGATTGCTGGATCGACGTCAACGAAAAGAGCCGGTCCGGCAAATCGCTGTACAGCAAAATGATCCGAGCGGCCGACGCGCCGCAGACGCTTTACTTCGACTTGACGCAGCCGATCTACGTCAACATGGGCCGCGCGGACAACGCGAAAGTGACGATCGACGGCACGCCGTTCGACGACGGGGACAAGGCGGACCGCGCCCGTTTCCTTTTCACGCCGGTCGACGCCGCCGCGCAGCCTTAAATTTTCGTATTCCGACCCGGTACGGCACGGTCCTCTTCGGAGGGCCTTTTTTGCGGGCTGGGAACTGCACTTGTTTGGGCGGAAATCCGCCTCATGTTATAATGTAGGGAAAAACAGGAAACCGGAAAGGAAGTCGTCCCATGGCATCGGAATATTCTTTCGACATCGTTTCGAAAGTCGACATGGAAGAGGTCAAAAACGCCATTACGCAATCGATGAAAGAGATCGAAAACCGTTTTGATTTCAAAGGCAGCAAAAGCAGCATCGTTCTCGAAAAAGAAGAGATCGTGGTCCGATCGGACGACGATTATAAACTCGGAAGCGTCATCGACATTTTGCAGACAAAGCTGCTCAAACGCGGCGTTCCGATCCGCAACCTCGACTACGGGAAAATCGAACCGGCCTCGGGGGCGACCGTCAAGCAAAACATCAAGCTCCGCCAGGGCGTGGACCAGGACAACGCCAAAAAGATCAACATCCTGATCCGCGACTCCAAATTGAAGGTGAAAAGCCAAATCCAAGGCGACCAAATCCGCGTAACCGGGAAAAGCAAGGACGATCTGCAGTCCGTCATGTCGCTGCTCAAGGGCGCCGATTTGCCGTTGGAACTGCAATTCACGAACTATCGATAATGGATGCGTGATTCGCCGGGCCGCCCGCTAACCCGCGAAACGGCGGCCCGCGCGTCTTTTGACACGTCTAGGGCCATGGGATTATACTGTTGGGGACAAGAATGGACGAACGTTTGGGGGAAGTCATCGATGCCGGAGAAAGTCAGCGTCGTCACGCTCGGCTGCGAGAAAAATTTGGTCGATTCGGAAATCATGTCCGGACTGATTCACCAACGGGGATTTACCCTTGTAGAGAAGCCGGAAGACGCGACCGTCGTAATCGTCAATACCTGCGGATTTATAGACGCCGCCAAGGAAGAATCGGTCAACACGATTCTCAGCCTCGCGGAATTGAAGGAAACGGCCAAGCTGAAAGCCCTGATCGTGTCGGGATGCTTAACTCAGCGTTATAAGCAGGTCCTGATGGAGGAAATGCCGGAAATCGACGGGATTGTCGGAACGGGCGATTTCCACAACATCAACGGGATCATCGACGAGGCGCTCCACGGACGCAAGCCGGTTTACGTGGGCAACCCCGTTTTTACTTATGAAGAAAAACTGCCTCGGCTGCTTTCCACGCCCCGCCATACTGCATACGTTAAAATAGCCGAAGGCTGCGACAACGCTTGTACGTTCTGCAGCATTCCGATCATGCGAGGCAAATTCCGCAGCCGTTCGATCGAATCGATCGTGGCGGAAGCGGAGAACCTGGCGTCACAAGGCGTGAAGGAAATCAGCCTGATCGCGCAGGACTCGACGAACTATGGCGTGGACCTGTACGAGGGCTTCAAGCTGCCGGAATTGCTGAACCGCGTCTCCGAGGTGGAAGGCGTCGAATGGGTGCGGCTGCACTACGCGTATCCGGGCTTTTTCACCGACGAGCTGATCGAGACGATGGCGACGAATCCGAAAATCTGCAAATATATCGACATGCCGCTTCAGCACAGCGAGGATGCCATTCTGAAGAGGATGAGACGCCCCGGCAGGCAGCGCGACGTTCGCGAGCTCGTCGCCAAAATCCGCGCGCGCATCCCGGAAGTCGCGCTTCGCACCTCGATGATCGTCGGTTTTCCCGGCGAGACGGAGGAAGACTTCGCCAAACTGTGCGAGTTCGTCCGCGAAATGAAATTCGACCGCCTCGGCGTGTTCACTTATTCGCAGGAAGAGGATACGCCGGCCAGCCGGCTGCCGGATCAAATTCCGGACGAGGTGAAAGAAACCCGGGCCAGCACGCTGATGGAAATCCAGCGCCAAGTCGCCCAGGAGAACGCCTCGAAATACGTCGGACGCACGCTGGAAGTGCTCGTCGAGCGGTATGACGGACGGAGCGACGTCTTTATCGGCCGCAGCCAATTCGACGCGCCAGAAATCGACGGCGAAGTGTACATCAGCGGCATCCGCGCGGAAATCGGCGACATCCGCCGGGTCCGCATCACCCACGCTTACGAATACGACCTTTCCGGGGAGGGAATCGCGTGAACTTAGCCAACAAGATAACCCTTGCCCGCATTTTCATCGTTCCGATCATCACGTTCGTTCTGCTCGTTCGTTTGGATCTCGGCGTGCTGGTCATGGGGGATTACTCCATCTCCTATAACCAGATCGTCGCGCTGCTCCTGTTCATCATCGCGGCGAGCACGGACGGGTTGGACGGCTATATCGCGCGCAAGCGCAAAATCGTGACGAACCTCGGCAAGCTGCTCGATCCGCTGGCCGACAAGCTGCTCATGGCGGCGGTGCTGATCTCGCTGGTCGAGATGGGCAAACTCGGCGCTTGGGTCGCCATTATCATCATCAGCCGCGAATGGGCGGTCACCGGCCTTCGCCAGGTGGCGCTGCTCGACGGTACCGTCGTGGCGGCCAGCCAGTGGGGCAAGTGGAAAACGGCGATCCAGATCGCGATGATCATCGTGCTCTTGATCAACAATTTCCCGTTTAACTTCATCGACGTTCGTATCGACCTGATCGCCGTATGGGCGGCCGTTCTGATTACCGTCTATTCCGGGATCGACTACTTCGTCAAAAACAAAAATCTCATTCCGGTATCCGATCCGCCGGCAGGCACGTCCGGCCCGGCTGAGAAAGAGGTGCGCCGAAACGTATGAGCTTGAGAGCGGAAATCGTGTCGGTCGGCACGGAGCTGCTCCTCGGTCAAATCGTAAACACGAATGCCCAGTTTCTGTCGCGGGGTTTGGCGGAGCTGGGCATTGACGTTTACTATCAGACCGTGGTCGGCGACAATATGGACCGGCTGTTGAAAACGATCGAATTGGCGCGCGGACGGGCGGATTTGCTCGTGTTCACGGGAGGGCTGGGCCCGACGATGGACGATCTGACCCGCGACGCGGTTGCCGCGTATTTGAGACGCGGCATGGAAGAGCATGAGCCGACGATGCGCAAGCTGGAGGAGATGTTCGCGGGCCGCGGAGCCGCGTTGATCGAGAGCAACCGCAAGCAGGCGCTGCTCGTCGAGGGCGCGACGCCGCTGCGGAACAACACGGGGCTCGCGATCGGCAACGCTTTGTCGGCGGACGGGACGCATTATTTGCTGCTCCCCGGACCGCCGAGGGAAATGAAGCCGATGTTCGAGAACGACGCCTCGGCATGGTTGAGGGAACTGCTCGGGCAGGCGGATACGCTGCATTCCGTCATGATGCGTTTCGCCGGGATCGGGGAGTCCGCGCTCGAGGATCTGCTGATCGATCTCGTGCGGGAGCAGAGCGATCCGACGATCGCGCCGTATGCCAAGGAAGGCGAAGTCGCGGTGCGCGTGTCCACCAAGGCGCCGAATGCCGAAGAGGCGCAGCGGAAGATGGAATCGACGCTGGTCGAAATCCGCCGCCGGACGGATCGTTTCCTGTACGCGGAGGAAGATATCCCGATCGAGACGGAAGTGATGCGGCTGCTGCTCCGGCAGCGGCGCACGCTCGCGCTGGCGGAGAGCTGCACCGGCGGCATGGTCGCGGAGATGGTGACGACGGTGCCGGGAAGCGCGGATGCGTTCCTGGGAGGCGTCGTCAGCTATACGAACGCGGTGAAGCGGGATTTGCTCGGCGTGCCCGAAGGGCTGCTCGAGGGGGAGGGCGCGCCCGGCGCGGTCAGCGAAGAGACGGCCGCCGCGATGGCGGAGGGCGCGCGCCGCTTTGCCGATTCGGACTTCGGCGTGTCGGTGACCGGCGTGGCCGGTCCCGCGTCGTCCGAAGGCAAGCCCGTCGGGCTCGTGTACCTCGGGCTGGCCGAACGCGGGAAACCGACCCGTACGGAAAAGCTGCAGCTGTCCGGCGACCGCGAGGGCATCCGCCTGCGCGCGTCGAAGCGCGCGCTCTATCGGTTGTGGCTGGCGCTGACCGGCCGGGAATAAGCGCGGCGTTGGCACGGGTTAGGTGATTTTGCGGCCGGGTTTAAGTAAACGAGCGTTACTTATCCTTTTACATTTCGCTATACTGGGTCTATTATTGTCCCGCCGGGACCAAAAAATTGCGAAAAACGGTTGTCAACGGAACGACGGTATGGTAAAGTTTTATCGAAAGTTGCGGAAGAACCGTAGCGAAGAATACTTTGCTGCGGTTCTTTTTCGCAAATAAAACGAACAAATGTTCTCAAAATGCTTGGCAAACGATAGAAAAAAGGCTATGATGAATTTATTAAACGAGATAAGGATGTGGGTGTGTTGTCAGATCGTCGCGCCGCATTGGAGATGGCCCTGCGCCAGATTGAGAAGCAATTCGGTAAAGGTTCCATCATGAAACTCGGAGAAAACGCACAAATGCAAGTAGAGACGTGCTCCAGCGGATCTCTTGCCTTGGATATCGCGCTCGGGATCGGCGGATTCCCGCGCGGAAGAATCATCGAAGTGTACGGACCGGAATCGTCCGGTAAGACGACCGTCGCCCTGCACGCCATCGCCGAGGTGCAGCGCGCCGGCGGACAAGCGGCCTTCATCGACGCCGAACACGCGCTCGATCCGCTGTACGCCAGCAAGCTCGGCGTCAACATTGACGAACTGCTGCTCTCCCAGCCGGATACGGGGGAACAGGCGCTTGAGATCGCGGAAGCGCTCGTACGCAGCGGCGCGGTCGACATCATTGTCGTCGACTCCGTAGCGGCTCTCGTTCCGAAAGCGGAAATCGAAGGCGACATGGGAGATTCCTTCGTCGGCCTGCAAGCCCGCCTGATGTCGCAAGCGATGCGGAAGCTGTCCGGCGCCATCAGCAAGTCGAAGGCGATCGCGATCTTCATCAACCAGCTGCGCGAGAAGGTCGGCGTCATGTTCGGCAACCCGGAGACGACTCCCGGCGGCCGCGCATTGAAGTTCTACGCGAGCGTGCGCCTGGACGTCCGCCGCATCGAATCCCTGAAGCAGGGCAACGACGTCGTCGGCAACCGCACCCGCATCAAGGTCGTCAAGAACAAAGTCGCGCCGCCGTTTAAGCAAGCGGAAGTCGACATCATGTACGGAGAAGGCATTTCCAAGCAAGGCAGCATCGTCGACATCGGCGTCGAGATGGATATCGTCCAGAAGAGCGGCGCTTGGTTCTCTTATAACGGCGAACGCTTGGGACAAGGCCGGGAGAACGCGAAGCAGTTCCTGAAGGACAATACCGAGATTTCCTGGCAGATCGAGAAGCAGATCCGCGAAGCGACCCTGAGCGCTGCGGCTTCGGCGAAACCGGCGGCATTCTCGTCCGATGACGACGAAGAAGAACCGGACTTCGAATAATTCATGCAATCCAGCGGCAGCTTCGCCTGCCGCTTTTTTGCTTTTGATAAGGAGGAATGAAATTTGAACGGATTCGGCAAAAGGGGATCCGGCAAGCGTTCGGAAAACGCGAGGAAGACGGCGGCGAAAGGCAAGCGCTCCAAGACGGAAAGCCCGCAAAAAGGTTCGTCCGGCGAACCGTCCGTTGCGGACCGATTCCTTCGGATCACGGAAGCGGAAGTGGCCGCCGTCGAATCGCATCCGAAGCAGCCGGGCATGTACCGAATCGCGATCCGGCTGCTCGGTGAATTGAAACCGGATCATTCGGACGAATTCGAGCCAAACTTCTCTATACCGCCGGCATCGAATACCGAAGATTGGAATGATGAAGTCGACGCTTTGATTGCCGGCGCGTCGGCCGCTTCCGCCGCCGATCGTCACGAAACCGTCATCACGGTGCACGAGGATACGCTCGTGAGCATGCGTTTGTTGAAAGGGCGGCGATTGTCGCCGGAAGAATGGGAAACGCTGCGCAAGGAAGAAGCGCAAGAAGAAGCCTACCGCGCCGCTCTGAACATCCTCGAACGCAAAGCGAGGACAAGCCGGGAGCTGTCGGACGCGCTCAAACGCAAAGGCTTCGCGGCGGACGTCATCCAAAGCTGCTTGGATCGGTTGCGCTCGCGACGGATGCTCGACGATACGGCCTATGCCAAGCGGTACACCGAACAACGGGCAACGGGACAACGCAAAGGCAGGCGGCTGATCCGGCAGGAGCTGCTCCAACGGGGTATTGCCAAGGAAGACGCCGACCGTGCGCTCGGCGATCTGGACACGGACGTAGAGCTGGAAGCCGCGTACGCGCTAGCCCGCAAAAAATGGCCTCAGCTCAAAGGCGAGCTTCGGGAACGCAAAATGAAGCTGACCGCTTTCCTGATGAGAAGAGGATATCCGAACGGCGTCGTTCGATCGGCGATGGACCGCGCGATCGCGGACGCGTCGGACTCCGAAGAGCGCGGATGGGGCATCGGGTACGATGGAGAAGATGGAGATATGGGGAGTCTGGATTGGGAGATGAACGAAGCGGCCGATCCGGACGCTCTGGATTAAGCCGCGGCGGCTTCCGGAAGGCGCCTGCCCGCCGGCGGCATTGCTTGACAACTCATTTTCGCTAAAGATAAAATGAGTCTGTATTCCATTTTCCCATTCCGAACCCTTTTTCCTTCCAAAAAATGATTCGGAACGTTTTTTTTCGACCCTATTCTTATGCTTTGCCAACAAGGAAAGTAAACGGTCTGGAAACCGGCAAACAACAATTTCATAAGTATCCCAAGCGTTTGCCTTGGTGATGCAACGAGGAGGTGAGACCATGCTGGACACCTGGATCTGGGTCTTGATCGTTCTCGTTGTTGGCGCGCTTTTCTTTGGGATCGGTTATGTCGTGCGCAAATCCATTGCGGAAGCGAAGATTTCCAGCGCCAATGAAGAAGCCAGCCGAATTGTCGAAAGCGCCAAGAAAGACGCGGAAGCGATTCGGAAAGAAACGGTGCTGGAAGCCAAAGACGAGGTGCATAAGCTCCGTAACGAGGCGGAACGCGACATTCGCGAACGCCGCAACGAAATTCAACGCCAGGAAAGGCGGCTGTTACAGAAGGAAGAGTCGCTGGATCGCAAGCTGGAAGCGTTGGAACGTAAAGAGGAGCAAGTTGCCAACAAAGAGAAACGAGTCGAAGAATCCCAGGAACAAGTCGAAATCCTGCACAAACGTCAGGTGGTGGAGCTCGAGCGCATTTCCAACCTGTCGACGGAAGAAGCGAAGCAGCTGATTTTGTCGACGGTCGAACAAGAGGTACGCGTCGAGACCGCGCAAATGATCAAGGATATCGAGCAAGAAGCGAAACACGAAGCGGACAAGAAAGCCCGGGACATCATCTCGCTCGCCATTCAGCGCTGCGCCGCGGATCACGTGGCGGAGACGACGGTTTCCGTCGTAACGCTGCCGAACGAAGAGATGAAAGGCCGGATCATCGGCCGCGAAGGCCGCAACATCCGTGCGCTTGAAACGTTGACGGGGATCGACCTCATCATCGACGACACGCCGGAAGCGGTTATCCTGTCGGGTTTCGATCCGATTCGGCGCGAAATTGCGAGAACTTCACTGGAGAAATTGGTCGCGGACGGACGGATTCACCCGGCCCGCATCGAGGAAATGGTGGAGAAGTCCCGCAAGGAAGTGGACGAACGGATTCGGGAATACGGCGAGCAGGCGACCTTCGAGGTCGGCGTGCACGGTCTTCATCCGGATTTGATCAAAATCCTGGGCCGCCTGAAATTCCGGACGAGTTACGGCCAGAACGTGCTGAAGCACTCGATGGAAGTCGCTTACTTAACCGGACTGATGGCTGCGGAATTGGGAGAAGACGTTTCGCTTGCCAAACGCGCCGGCTTGCTGCACGATATCGGCAAAGCGCTCGACCACGAAGTGGAAGGTTCGCATGTCGAGATCGGCGTTGAATTGGCCAAGAAGTACAAAGAGCATCCGGTCGTCATCAACAGCATCCACTCCCACCATGGAGACGTGGAAGCGACTTCGGTCATCGCGATGCTCGTCGGCGCCGCCGACGCGCTCAGCGCAGCCCGTCCGGGCGCGCGCCGCGAGACGCTTGAGACGTACATCAAACGGCTCGAGAAGCTTGAGGACATTTCCGAATCGTTCGAAGGCGTGGAGAAATCCTATGCCATCCAAGCGGGCCGGGAAGTGCGCGTCATGGTTCAACCGGAGAAGATCGACGATACGGAAGCGTTCCGCCTGGCGCGCGACATCACGAAGAAGATCGAGAGCGAGCTGGATTATCCGGGTCACATCAAGGTCACCGTCATTCGGGAAACCCGCGCCGTCGAGTACGCGAAATAAAAACAGGTTATACCGGGAATGCTGGAAAGTGGCTGCGGCACAAGCAGCCACTTTTCTTTCTTAACGGAAGGAGAATGTCGTCATGCGCGTCGTGTTTATCGGAGACATCGTCGGCAACGTCGGCCGGGATACCGTCAAACGTCTGCTGCCATGGATCGAGGAGAAGTATCATCCTAACATCATCATCGCCAACGGGGAAAACGCCGCGGGAGGCCGGGGAATCAACGCCGCCATTACGCGAGACTTATATGATTGGGGCGTCCATGGCATCACCATGGGCAACCACACATGGGACAACCGGGAAATTTTCGATTTCATCGACGACGAGTCGCGAATGGTCCGTCCCGCGAATTTGCCGGCCGGATCTCCAGGTAAGGGCTCTATGCTCATCAAAGCGAACGGCAAGGAGCTGGGTGTCGTCAACCTGATGGGTCGTACTTTCCTGCCGCCATCCGACGATCCCTTCCGCACGGCGGACGAGCTGATCGCCGAGCTGCGGAAGAAAACGAAATGCATTCTCGTGGACTTCCACGCCGAAGCGACGAGCGAGAAAATCGCCATGGGCTGGTACCTGGACGGCAGAGCGTCTCTCGTCGTCGGAACGCACACCCACGTGCAAACCCACGACAACCGCATTCTCCCTCAAGGTACGGCCTATGTCACGGACGCCGGCATGACCGGCCCTCGCGACGGCGTGCTGGGGATGGAGAGGGAAGGCGTGCTGCGCAAATTCCTGACAGGTCTTCCTTCCCGGTTCGTGGTGGACGAAGGCAAATGGACGTTAAACGGCGTTTTCGTCGAAATCGACGAGGCTACCGGCCATGCTCAGAAGGTCCAATTGATCCGCACGGATGAAGATTCTTGGATTGCGACGTAATTTTCTAAAAATTTCTGCAATTTCCGCTTACCGCCCTTTTGGAAAGAAGGAATTATTGGTCGGCTCACCGAATAGTATCCGTTAGTGAGCCCAACCTTTGATTCCGATGCAGTCGGTCAGACCATGCCGGCATTAGCGGCATGTCGGCCGGTTCCCAAGAGGAGGTACTGGACATGGACGTTTTGAAAGTTTCCGCAAAATCCAATCCAAACTCCGTTGCAGGAGCGCTCGCCGGCGTCCTGCGCGAACGCGGAAACGCCGAGCTACAAGCGATCGGGGCGGGTGCTCTGAACCAGGCGATTAAAGCCGTGGCGATCGCGAGAGGGTTTGTGGCACCAAGCGGGGTCGACTTGATTTGCATCCCGGCTTTTACGGATATCGTCATCGACGGGGAGGATCGGACGGCAATCAAGCTGATCGTAGAGCCTCGCTGAAAGAAGAAAGCGAACCGAATAAACGACGACCTGCCAGCGTTCTGACGAGCCGGCCGCAGCCACGTGCCGCGTTGCCGTAACCCGAAGACGCCTGACAGGTTTTTTTGTGTGATTCGATAAAATCAGGGAACCCGCGGAAGGAGGAAATGTCGTATGTTTACCGCCGACCTTCATTGCGACGTCATCAGTAAAATGCTGCTGCACCCCGGCCTGAGCCTGCTCCAGCCCGACGATCGGCTGGACGTGACCGCAGAGCGGCTCAAACAAGGAAACGTGGAGCTGCAGGTGTTCGCGCTGTACCTCCCCGAGGCGCTGCCCAAACAGCCGGAGACGGTGTTCCGGGCCGCGGAGGCGTATTGGAGCGGCGTGCTCGCGCATCCGGATATTCGGCCCGTGCTGCGAGGTTCCGACGTCGACGTCGTCACTGGTAAGGAGCCGATCGGGGCGTTGCTTTCCCTGGAGGGCGTCGACGGCCTGCAGGGCCAATTTTGGGCGCTGAGGCTGCTCTATCGCCTTGGGTTGCGCTTGCTGGGACCGACATGGAACCACGCGAATTGGGCCTGCGACGGCGCGACGGAGCCGCGCGGAGGCGGTTTGACCCGGGCCGGCAAACAACTGGTTGCCGAGTGCGAAGGGTTGGGTATCCTGTTGGATGTGTCCCATTTGTCGGATCGGGGCTTTTGGGACTTGGCCAACATGGCACGGCGGCCGTTTTTCGCTTCGCATTCGAACGTTCGGGCGCTCGTGCCGCAATCGCGGAATTTAACGGACGACCAGATCCGCGCGATCGCCGCGGTGGACGGGGTGATCGGCGTCACGTTCGTTCCCTGGTTTTTGACCGGTCAGGAGCCCGCGAGAATCGAAGACGTCCTCCGCCATGTGGAGTACGTGTGCTCGATCGCGGGGCCGAGGCACGTCGCGTTCGGCTCCGATTTCGACGGGATCGAACGGCACGCTCGAGGCTTGGCCCAACCCGGCCAATACCCGGTCCTGGCCGAAGCGCTGCTGAAGCGATTCCCTGAAGATCAGGTGAGAGGATTCATGGGCGGAAACGCCAAACGATTCTTCTCAAAAAATCTCCCAAACTGAATTGTCGGCCTCACATCCATCTCTTTCCGATATCGTTTCCATCGAAAAGAACTATCTTTTAATCCCGACGATTTGTCTTGCATTTTGTTAGACCGAAACATAAAATTTATATGGTTAATGTTAAAAATTTATCATCATACATCGCACTACCGTCACGGAAAAGATTAAGAGGAGATGGACACTGTGATCAGTCAACTGTCATGGAAAATTGGCGGCCAGCAAGGGGAAGGCGTTGAGAGTACCGACCGTATTTTCTCGACCGCATTGAACCGGCTGGGTTATTACCTGTACGGGTACCGTCACTTTTCCTCGCGGATCAAAGGCGGACACACGAATAACAAAATCCGCATCAGCACGAAGCCGATTCGCGCGATCTCGGACGACTTGGACATCCTGGTGGCATTCGACCAGGAGAGCATCGATTTGAACGCGGGCGAGCTTCGTCCCGGCGGCGTCGTCGTCGCCGACGCGAAATTCTCGCCGACGCTTCCCGAAGGCATCCAAGCGCGTCTGTTCGCCGTTCCGATCACGGCAATCGCGGAAGAGCTCGGCACATCCCTGATGAAGAACATGGTCGCATCCGGCGCGTCCTGGGCGCTGCTCGGCCTGCCGATCGAAGTGTTCAACCAAGCGGTGGAAGAAGAGTTCGGACGTAAAGGACCCGCGATCGTCGAGAAGAACATCGAAGCGGTGCGCCGCGGATCCGAATTCGTGCTGGAGCAAGCCGGCGGACCGCTCGAAGAGTTCAAGCTCGAGCCTGCCGACGGCGTGCAAAAGCTGTTCATGATCGGCAACGAAGCGATGGCCCTGGGCTCGATCGCCGGCGGCTGCCGCCTCATGTCCGCCTATCCGATCACGCCTGCCTCCGAAATCATGGAATATTTGATCAAGAAGCTGCCGAAATTCGGCGGTACCGTCGTCCAGACGGAAGACGAAATCGCCGCCGTCACGATGGCGATCGGCGCCAACTACGCCGGCGTCCGCACGATGACCGCTTCCGCAGGTCCGGGCCTGTCCCTGATGATGGAAGCGATCGGCCTTTCCGGCATGACGGAAACTCCGCTCGTCATCATCGATACCCAGCGCGGCGGTCCTTCCACGGGCCTTCCGACGAAGCAGGAGCAATCCGACATCAACGCGCTGATCTACGGTACCCACGGCGAGATTCCGAAGCTGGTCGTCGCTCCGAGCACCATCGAAGAGTGCTTCTACGATGTCATCGAAGCGTTCAACCTGGCTGAACAGTACCAAATCCCGGTCATCGTCGCGACTGACCTGCAGTTGTCGCTCGGCAAGCAATCCTGCGACGTGCTGGATTTCGATTCCATTCAACTCAACCGCGGCAAACTCATCGAAGGCGAACTGCCGGCTCTGGAAGAGAACCGCATGTTCAAGCGCTACGAGTTCACCGAAGACGGCGTTTCCCCGCGTGTCGTTCCGGGCATGAAATACGGAATCCACCACGTGACCGGCGTCGAGCACGACCAGGAAGGCCGTCCTTCCGAGAACGCTCTGAACCGTCAGAAAATGATGGACAAACGCCTCGGCAAAGTTCAATCGCTCCGCGTGACCAACGCGGTGAAAGTGATCGCGGAAGATCCGACCGCCGACATCCTGATCGTCGCCATGGGTTCGACCGGCGGCACGATCGAGGAAGCCCGCGATCGTTTGACGCAAGACGGCGTCAAAACCGCGCACGTGACGGTTCGCCAAATGCATCCGTTCCCGAACGAGCTGCTCGAGCCGCATCTGCAGTCGGCGAAGAAAGTCGTCGTTCTCGAGAATAACGCGACCGGACAGCTGGCTAACCTGATCAAGCAAAACCTCGGCTACCACGATAAGATCCAAAACGTCGTGAAATACGACGGCACGCCGTTCCTGCCTTCGGAAGTCTACAAAGCCTGCAAGGAGCTGAACTAAGATGGCGACATTCAAAGAGTTTCGCAATAACGTCAAGCCGAACTGGTGCCCGGGCTGCGGAGACTTCTCCGTTCAGGCGGCGATCCAGCGCGCGGCTGCGAACGTAGGCCTCGAGCCTGAGCAGCTGGCCGTCATTTCCGGTATCGGATGCTCCGGCCGGATCTCCGGTTACATCAACGCGTACGGCCTGCACGGCATCCATGGCCGCGCTCTTCCGATCGCGCAAGGCGTGAAGCTGGCGAACCGCGAGCTGACCGTCATCGCTTCCGGCGGCGACGGTGACGGATTCGCGATCGGCATGGGACATACGGTCCATGCGATCCGCCGTAACCTGGACGTGACCTACATCGTCATGGACAACCAAATCTACGGCCTGACCAAAGGGCAAACGTCCCCCCGCAGCGCCGAAGGTTTCAAAACGAAATCGACGCCGGAAGGCTCGATCGAGACCACGCTGTCCCCGCTCGAAATCGCCCTGTCCGCAGGCGCGACGTTCGTGGCGCAATCGTTCTCCAGCGATCTGAAGCAGCTGACGGCCCTGATCGAAGAGGGCATCAAGCACAAAGGCTTCTCGCTGATCAACGTGTTCAGCCCTTGCGTAACGTTCAACAAAGTCAACACGTACGACTGGTTCAAGGAAAACATCGTCAACCTGGAGCAATTCCCGGAATACGATCCGTCGAACCGCGTTGCGGCCATGAACAAAATCATGGAGACGCACGGCATGCTGACGGGCCTGATCTATCAGGACAAAGCACGCAAATCTTACGAGGATCTGGCCGTCGGCTTCAAAGAGCAAGGCCTGGCCAAGCAGAAGCTGGAGCTGTCCCGCGAAGATTTCGACAAATTGTTGACCGAATTCAAGTAATCGCCTGAAAATATCGGAATTGCGAAGCGCGCGGGTTTGGACCCGCGCGCTTCTTGCGTTACAATGGAAGAAAAAAGGCGGTGGAGCCCATGCAGGAACCGAAAAAAGTGCCGATTGGCGTCTCGGCTCGCCACATCCACTTGACGCAGGAGCATGTCGAAATCTTGTTTGGCCCGGGCGCCAAATTGACCGAGTTCAAGCCGCTCTCCCAGCCCAAGCAATACGCCGCGAACGAGATGGTAGCGGTATACGGCCCCAAAGGCTCGTTTCCGAAAGTCCGCATCCTCGGTCCGGCCCGAAACTTGACCCAGTTGGAAATTTCCCGTACCGACGCCTTCGTTCTCGGGATAAAAGCGCCGGTCCGCGAATCCGGGAATATCGCCGATACGCCCGGCGTTCGTATCGTGGGTCCGGCCGGCGAAGTGACGGTGAACGAAGGCGTTATCGTCGCCGCCCGCCATATTCATTTCCATACGTCCGATGCCGAAAGATGGGGCATTCAGGACAAGCAGATGCTGCGGGTGAGAATCGGAGGCGAACGGGGAGTCGTTTTCGAGAAAGTGCTGGCTCGCGTCTCCGACAACTTCGCGCTCGACATGCACATCGACACCGACGAGGGGAACGCGGCCGGCGTCACGACGGGCGAATTCGGAGAGATTTTGGACTAATCCGTTAAGGGAGGAGCCGATCTGTGCGGATAATCGTGGCTCCCGATTCGTTTAAAGGCTCCGCCACCGCTCGAGAGTTATGCGAATGCATCCGGGCCGGCATCCAAGACGCCGATCCGAACGCGGAAGCGATCCTGATGCCGATGGCGGACGGCGGGGAAGGCACCGTGGACAACCTCGTTCTCGCTACGGGCGGAAAGACGATCCGTCGCCGCGTGTCCGATCCCCTTGGACGCCCGGTCGAAGCGGCATACGGCGTTCTCGGGGACGGGGTAACAGCCGTCATCGAGGCCGCCCAAGCTTCCGGCTTGACGCTGCTGAAGCCGGAGGAGCGGAATCCGCTGCTGACGAGCAGTTATGGAACGGGCGAGTTGATCTTGCACGCACTCGAAGCGGGATACCGCCGGTTCCTCATCGGCCTCGGAGGCAGCGCCGTGAACGACGGCGGAGCCGGGATGTTGAGGGCGCTTGGAATGCGCTTGCTGAACGCGGACGGCGAACCTCTGCCGGATGGCGGCGGCGCGTTGGCGGAGCTGTCCGGCATCGATTTATCCGGTTTGGATCCGCGGCTGGCGGAAGCCGAGTTCAAGATGGCAAACGATGTCTCGAACCCGCTTTGCGGGCCGCAAGGCGCCTCCTCGGTGTTCGGTCCCCAGAAAGGCGCAACGCCGGAAATGATTCGGCAATTGGACGAAGGACTCTTACGGTACGGCAAGGTTCTCTCGCAGGCGACAGGGACGGAAGTCGCGGAGCTTCCGGGAAGCGGCGCCGCCGGCGGAATGGGAGCGGCGCTGCTCTCGGTGCTGAAGGCGGAATCCCGGCCGGGAATCGAATGGGTCATGGAACTCACCCGGTTTGAAGAGCATCTGCGAACCGCGGACCTCGTCATCACGGGCGAGGGCAGGCTGGACAAGCAGACGAAATTCGGTAAAGCGATCGCCGGCATCTGCGGCAAAGCAAGGTTGTACGACGTGAGCGTCATCGCGCTGTGCGGCAGTTTGGAAGTATCGGCGGAGGAGATCGAAGAGATGGGTCTCCTCGCGGCATTCTCCGTCTTGCCCGGACCGTGTTCGCTCGAAGACGCGACGGTCCATGTCGCCGCCTGGACTCGGCGGCAAACCGGGCAAATCCTTCGCATTCTTCTCTCAGGGAGACAGGCGGTCAGGAAAGACCCCGACCGTCTCCCAAGGTCGTAAAACGGCGACAAACCGAGGCTTATATGCTATAATTTTTTATTGGGTTTGCAGCCTAGGATTGAACATTGCGATCTGAGAAGGACGTGAAAATAGACATGACGAAGGAGAACGCTCCGGATCCGAAGTCCGGGAAGGATTATTCCAAATACTTCGATTTCTCCTCCGCCAAAGTCGTCAAGGAGCACGACGGCAAAACGACCTACCGCATCGGCGGCAGAGAGGTGACCGTCCATTCCGCTCCCTCGTACAAAGACGAGAAACGGCGGGGCAAGGAGGATATCCGGGTCCACTACGAAGAAGCCGTGCCGGAAGAGTTCAAGACGCTCGGAGCAGGCAAAAAATATTTGATTTACACGTACGGATGCCAGATGAACGAGCACGATACCGAAGTGATGCGCGGCCTGTTCGAAGAAATGGGCTACGCGCCTACGGAGGAGCGCGCCGAAGCGGACGTCATCCTGCTGAATACGTGCGCGATCCGCGAGAACGCGGAGGACAAGGTGTTCGGCGAGCTGGGCCACCTGAAGACGCTGAAAACGGAGAAGCCCGAGCTCATCCTCGGCGTCTGCGGCTGCATGTCGCAGGAAGCTTCCGTAGTCAACCGCATTATGCAGAAGCACGCGCACGTCGACATCATTTTCGGCACGCACAACATCCATCGTCTGCCGCAGCTGCTGCAGGAAGCTCACTTCGGCAAGGAAATGGTCGTCGAGGTGTGGTCCAAGGAAGGCGACATCATCGAGAACCTTCCGAAGAAACGCGAAGGCCTTCGCGCTTGGGTGAACATCATGTACGGCTGCGACAAGTTCTGCACGTACTGCATCGTTCCCTACACGCGAGGCAAGGAGCGCAGCCGCCTGCCGGAGGATGTCATCGCCGAGGTTCGCGAGCTCGCTCGCCAAGGCTTCAGGGAAATTACGCTGCTCGGCCAGAACGTGAACGCGTACGGCAAAGATTTCTCGGACCGGAATTACCGTTTCGGGGACTTGATGGACGATATCCGCAAAATCGACATCCCGCGCGTCCGCTTCACGACGTCGCACCCGAGGGATTTCGACGATCACCTGATCGAAGTGCTGGCCCGCGGCGGCAACCTGGTGGAGCACATCCACCTGCCTGTGCAATCCGGCAGTACGGAGATCCTGAAGCGGATGAGCCGGAAATACTCCCGCGAGCACTTCCTGGAGCTGGTACGCAAAATCCGGACCGCCATTCCGAACGCCGTGCTGACGACCGACATCATCGTCGGGTTCCCGGGCGAAACGGAAGAGCAATTCGAAGAAACGCTGTCGCTCGTGCGCGAAGCGAAATTCGCATCCGCGTTCACGTTCATCTACTCGCCGCGCGAAGGAACGCCGGCCGCGGAGATGGCGGACGACGTTCCTTACGATGCGAAGCAAAAACGCCTGCTGCGCTTGAACGACCTGATCGCCGAGCTGTCGCTGGAGAGCAACCTCGAGCTGGCCGGGCAAGAGGTCGAGGTGTTGGTCGAAGGCGAAAGCAAAACGAAAGCCGGCGTGCTGTCCGGCCGGACGCGTTCGAATAAGCTGATCCACTTCGAAGGTCCGAAGGAATGGATCGGGCAATTCGTGAACGTTCGCGTCACGACGCCGCAAACGTGGTATATCCGCGCGGAAGCGGTGGGCCAAGAGACGGCGGAAACGGCCGCCAACGCAGGATAAAAGAGGAGCTGACCGAAATGAGCGCACATGCGCACGATCACGACCATGACCATGACCATGAACACGGGGAAGGCTGTTCCGTTCCCGTCTTCGATAACCGCGATTTGATCGTCCGCGAGGACATTCTGGCCCGGGCCAAAGAGCTGGCGCACCTGATCACGACGACCGAAGAGGTCAGCCTGTACCAGCGTGCCGAGCGGCTGATCCAGAACAACCAGAAGGTCCAAGGGCTGATCGCCCTCATGAAGAAAAAGCAAAAAGAGCTGGTCGCGTTCGAGACGACGTTCAAGAACGAGCAGATGGTCGAGAAAATCCAGAAGGAAATCGACGAGCTTCAGGACGAATTGGACACGATGCCGGTCGTTCAGCAATTCCAGCAAAGCCAGGTGGACGTCAACTATTTGCTGCAGTCCATCGTATCGATCATCCGCGACACCGTCGCCGAGAAGGTCGACGTGGAAGCGGCCAAGCCGTCCGAGGCACCTGCCGACGGATACGGCGAATAAGAGTCAGCCCGCGAGTCAGACCGCATATCCTTGGGATGTGCGGTTTTTCGTTCCGCGGGTTGCGATGATTTGCGCGGCGTTTTATTGGCATGATAGGATACGGGAAACCAGAATGCCCGCGCGCAAGACGGATGATGAGGGATAAAGGAGTGTTCGCATGAAACCGTTCGTGTTCGAAAACCCGACGAAGCTGATCTTCGGCCGGGATCAAATCAAGCAATTGACCAACGAAGCCAAAAAACTCGGCGATCGCGTGCTGATGCTATATGGCGGAGGAAGCATCAAGCGTAACGGCGTGTATGAGGATGTCATGAAGGCGCTTCGCGATGCCGGCACGGAAGTCATTGAATTGTCCGGCGTCGATCCGAACCCGCGAATCTCGACGGTCCGCAAGGGAGCCCAGCTGTGCCGGGATAACAACCTGCAATGGGTGCTGGCCGTCGGCGGCGGCAGCGTCATCGACTGCGCCAAAGCGATCGCCGCGGCAGCCGTGTTCGACGGCGATTTCTGGGACGTCGTCAGCCATAAGCGTTCCCCGCAGGGAGCGCTGCCGCTCGGCACGGTGCTGACGCTCGCCGCGACCGGCTCGGAAATGAACGGCGGCTCGGTCATCACGAACGAGGAAACGCAGGAGAAGCTCGGCTGGGGCAGCATCCATACGTATCCGCGTTTTTCGATTTTGGATCCCGCCTACACCGCTTCGGTGCCCAAGGACCAGACGGTGTACGGCATCGTCGACATGATGTCGCACGTGTTCGAGCAGTACTTCCACCACGACGCGATGACGCCGGTGCAGGACGGCTTCTGCGAATCCGTGCTTCGGGCGATCATTCGGACCGCGCCGGAGCTGGTGCAGGACCTGGAAAACGTCGAGCTGCGCGAAACGATTCTGTATTGCGGAACGATGGCGTTGAACGGCGTTCTCTCGATGGGCGTAACGGGGGACTGGGCGAACCACGACATGGAGCACGCGGTATCCGCCGTATACGACATCCCGCACGGGGGAGGGCTTGCGATCCTGTTCCCGCATTGGATGGACTTGGCGGTGGAACGGCATCCGGAGCGTTTCGCCCAAATGGCCGTGAACGTCTTCGGCGTGGAGCCGGACGGGAAAAGCACGCTCGAGGTCGGACGTGAAGGCATCGAAGAGCTGCGGGAATTCTGGCGCTCCATCGGCGCACCGACGAGGCTGGGGGATTACGGTATCGACGACTCGAAGCTGGTGACGATGGCGGGGAAGGCCACGATCTTCGGAACGATCGGCCGTTATGTCCAGCTGACGCTGGAGGATATCGCGGGGATTTACCGCAAAGCGCTATAAAAGAACGCGAAAGGGGCCGAAGTCGGCCCCTTTGCGTTAGGGTTCAGCGTTTTTTGGCAGGTCTGACGGCCGGCACCGAAGGCCGGATCGCGGCGATGACGAAGGCGGCGACGACCGCTTTGGCGGCATCCGCCGGCAGGAACGGCACCATGCCCGCTTGTACGGCGCCCGCGAAATCGAGCTTGGCGGAGACGTGTGCGAGCCATGGCACGCCGGTGACGTAAACGAGGAGCACGCCGAAGGCGAGCAAGGCGAGCAGAAGAACGGCGAATCTCGTCGGGTTCAGCTTTTTCCGTCCCGCGAACACGCGGTCGCTGGCCCATCCGATCAGGAAGGCGGACACCGGGAACATCCAGATGAAACCGCCGGTCGGGCCGAACACTTGGGCGAAGCCTCCGGGGCCGTTCATGAGCGGAAGGCCGACGGCGGTCAGAACGACGACGAGGAAGATGCTCCAGAAGCCGTAGACGGCGCCGAGCAATCCGCCGGCCAGCATGACGGCGAAAGTCTGAAGGGAGTAAGGAACCGCCGCTCCGGGAGCGGATTTGACGAAGCTGGCTCCGATGAACAAGGCGGCGAACAGGGCGACGAACACGATGCCCCGGATCCACCGGCTGGCGTCCGCCGCGGAAGAGCGGGAGCGGGCCGTAGAGGGTGTTGCGGATTCTGGTTTGGTCATTGTCAAATCTCCTTTCAAATGTTAACCTTGTCGTAACGAACTGGTTAACATTTCGGATTGTAGCATGGGGAAACCGGATTTGGGAAGAGGGTTTTCGGAAAAATGGCACAATCAGCCTATGTCGCCGTTTCGGAGCATCCGCTTCGGTTCAGCGGCGTTTCGGTATATGCCGCCCTGGATGACGGGGAAACGGTCCCGCTGCTGGAAGAGATCGAGCTCACGGTAAATGCCGGTGAATGGGTGAACATGGCCGGCGTCAACGGAAGCGGGAAGTCGACTTTGGCGAGGCTGCTGGCCGGACTCCATGTGGAAGGAAGCGGCGGCACGTTCGAACGCGGCTTCGCGGGGGATACGGCATCCCCAATGGTGCTCCAGCGGCCGGAGGCGCAGTTGTTCGGGGAGACCCCTCGCGAAGAGGTCGCTTTCGCGCTGGAATGGCGCGAGGTGCCGCCGGAACGGATGCCCTCGGCGACGGAGCGGTCGCTTGCCGCGGTCGGGTTAACGGAATATGCGGATACAAGATGGGAAGGGTTGTCCGGCGGGCAGAAGCAGCTCGCCGCCGTGGCGGCCGCAGCCAGCGTCGCTTCGCCGCTCATCGTATTCGATGAGGCCACGTCGATGCTCGACGACGCCAACCGGATGCGGGTGAAGCAACTCGCCAAGGAGATGCAGCGCGCGGGGACGGCGGTCGTCTGGGTGACGCAGCGGCTCGATGAGCTCGGCCCGGAAGAGCGCGTCGTCGCCATGGACGGGGGACGGATTCTCTATGACGGAGACGGACGCGCGTTTTTCTATGGTAACGGGGAACGGCTTTCCCCTTGCGAAGCCTGCGGGCTGCGGTTGCCTTATCTGGCGTCTTTGGCTTTGGAATTGAAAAAAAGAGGACGGCTGGCCGATCCTCTTCCGCTGAGCGATCAAGAATGGCAAGAGGTGTGGGGAAGTGGCGGAAACGGAACGGGAATCGCCGATTGACGGGGGATTCCGGGGAATCGCATTAACGTTAGAAGGGACCTCCAAGCTGACGCTCGAGCCCGGCACGTTGACGCTTGTCATGGGGGCAAACGGCGCCGGCAAAACGGTGTTTCTCGAGAAGGCGGCCGGTTTGCGCGAGCCCGAAGGGCTGGCGTTTCGCTATGGCGCGGAGCCGCTTTGGATTCGGTCGTCCGTCACGGGCCGCCCGAAATTGAATCCGAAAGCGCTGCTGCTCTTCGGTTATGCCGGACAATCGCCGGAGCAGGGGCTTTTCCTGCGCTCCGTACAAGAGGAGATCGATTACTCTCTTCGGCCTTATAAGAAATCCGCCGGATCCCGCAAATCCTCTACGGGCGATGCGGCCGCCGGCGCCCTGGCCGCGGTCGGCTGGGACGAAAGCTGGCTTACGAGAGACCCGTTTCGGATGAGCGGCGGAGAAAGGCGCCGGGCATCGCTCGCGGCATTGTTCGCCACTCCGGCGCCTTGGCTGCTGCTCGATGAGCCGACGGCCGGGTTGGATCGGGACGGACATCGTGTATTAGGGGAACATCTGGAACGGCTGAAACGGGACGGAAGAGGGATTCTGCTCGTGTCCCATGATGCCGATTGGGCGCTGCCACTGGCTGATCGGGTGCTGCTGATCCACCCGGACGGCGGCATGTCGGATTGCCGTCCGGAGCAGCTGGTTGCCGAACCGGAACGCTTGGAACGCGCCGGCATGCAGGTGCCGGCGTGGATGCGCGTTCTCAGGCGGGCATGGCAAGCGGGCTTGGGCATCGATGGGGCAAGCGGTTGGCATCCGGCTGAGGCCGCTGAAGCATTGTGCCGCCCGGAATCGCAGGCGGCAGTCGCACGGGAGCTTCCGGAGCATCGGGCCGGAGCACTCGCTCAGCTGGGAATGCCTAAGCGCCGCAAAGAAGAAGCGCGTACGAGCCCGCTGACCGGGTTCGATCCCCGCGCGATCTGGTTCGGCTACGTGCTGTTGTCGGTCGGATTGTTTTCGTTGTCGTCGTGGGGAGGGCTGGCCGCCGGTCTGGCGGTCGTCTGTGTGATCCTCGCGGCCGCGAGGATTCCATTGCTGCGCTGGAGAGGCATCATCGCCGGATTCATCGTTTTCGGAACCCTGCTCGCCGCATGGGCGGCGTTGGATTTCAACCCGCCGGGAAGCGGGCTTGTCGGATGGGATTTCGAGGTATTCGCGGGGACGATGTTTCCGTTCGCCCGGACGCTGACCGTCCTGCTCATCGGGCTCGGGGTGCCGCTCGTCATGACGCCGCTGTCGCTGCGAAGGGCGCTGGAGCAGCTCGCGACGCGGAAGGACCGCGTTCCCGCGTTCTGGCAGCGGATCGTGCTGACCGTAACGCTCACCGTACGGTTCGTTCCCGTGCTCCTCGCGGAGTGGGAACGGTTCGGCCGGATCTTCCTCGCCAGGGGCAAGGAGACCGGCCGCTCGCCGGGAATTTGGTTCCGCCGGCTGCGGGGAGTTACGCTGCCGCTGCTGCTCGCGTTGTTCCGGCTGGCCGACGAGGTAGCGGTCGCCCTCGAAAGCCGAGGCGTGCGCGGCGACGTTCAGCCGACGCGGAGCTCCCGCCTGAAATGGCGGGCGAAGGATACCGCTTTGGCGACGTGCGCGGCGATTTTAGCGGGCTTGCTGTGGTTCGCCGGCTGAAGCGACCAGGCTTCGGCGTCGGAAATAGAATGCCGCGAGTATGGAAGCGCCCAAGCCTAAGGCGCCGCCGAACAGGAAGCCCGCTTCGAGGCCGCCGAGCGCGTTTAAACCGCCGGCCAGATAGGGGCCGAGGAACATGCCGACCGAATAGACCGATTGGTACAATCCCATGGCCGACGCGCGCAGCGACGGGGGAAAATCCTGAATGGCCATGCCGAGCAGGAGCGGGAAGTACAGCGCTTGTGCCGCGCCGTTGAACGCTTGGGTGACGGCCAGCCAGCCCAGCGTATGGGTTAAAGGAATGGCCGCGGTGAACGCTCCCGCGAGCAGGAAGCCGGCGATGATCATGCGGCGATTTCCGAGCTTGGGAGCTAAGTAACGCCCGGCAATCAGGGAGACGAGCGCGTGGGGGACCATGAAAGCGGCGACGATGCCGGTCAGCCCGGCTTCGCCGGCCCCCATTTTCACCGCTTGCAGCGGCGTGAAGCCGAACATCGTAATGAACAGGATGCCGTGCGCCATGAGCGAGAGGGAAGACACTTTCCATAATGCGGCCGATCGGAACACGCGGGAAACGGCCGGTTTTTCCTCGGTCGTCACCTTCGCCGAAACCGGGCCTGCCGCCGCCGGCTCGCGAATGCACAGCACGACAAGTATGCCTAGAACGGCGACCGCGATACCGGTCTTGAACGCGGCGTCGTACCCGCCCCAATCGGTCAGCCAGCCGCTGCCGAGCATGCCGGCCAGTTGGCCCGATACCGTCAGAAACTGCAAGGTGCCCATCGCCTGACCGGTGCGGCTGCTTGGAAAGCAAGAGGCGTACAGCACGGAGAAAGGCACCCAGGCCGATGCGCAGAGGCCGGCGATCAACCGTGCGGCCAGCGGACCGCCCCACGTACCGGGCAGCAGGAAGAGCGCGCAGCTCACCGCGCCGGCGAGCATGCCGGCGATCAGGAAAGGCTTCCTTCTCGACATGGCGTCCGAGTAGAGGCCGAGCGGAAGGCGCACGGCGATTTGCGTCAGGCCGTAACTGCCCAGCACGAAGCCGATCATGCCGACGGAAATGCCGCGATATTCCAGGTATGGCGTCAAGATCGGCACGTATACATACATGCACGCCCAATAGAGTAAAGTCGCCGCGCTGAGAAGAACCAGGCGGGTCCGGTCATTTTCGGTTGAAGTTCCAAGCTGAGACATCCTTCCGTTCCTCCCGGAAAATTCGCTTCCCCTACTATATACCTCACGGCCCGATCCGTCACCATAGAGACGCAGAGGGCCGTTTCTTCTTTTCCGGTTCCCGTATATTTTTGATAAGATGGAAGATATCCCCGCATGAAGGAGAGAGGGTACGATGGACGCGTTTGATCCCCAGCGTACGTTTGAGTTAATAGAGAGAGAAGTCGGCGCCCGGCTGCAAGCCCGGGGTTACGCGATCACCAAGCAGGATTTCATCGCTCATGCAGAGGGTACGAGATATACGATATTCAGCCGTCCCTCCGGCCATGTCCGTCTTACTTGGGACGGCAGAGCGCAGAAGTTCATCCTGCGTTCCTACCGCAAGGGAAGCGCCATCGTCCGGACGCTTCGCATGACGCTATTAGGCCGTCACGACCTGGACAAGCTGGAGCATGAAACGATCGTCCGCGCGGAAGAATGGCGTTCCCTTGGCGAGGAAGAATGGATCCGCAAATTCACGGATAAGTTGTGACGAGCGAACGGGGAGTGGAGAACATGCCTTTGAAATGGCTGGAGTGGGCGAAACAGATTCAGGCAATCAGCCAGGCGGGACTGGAATATTCGAAGGACCCCTACGATTTGGAACGGTTCCAGATGCTGAGGGAGCTCAGCGTCAATATCCTGCATGAGTATACGGAAGTGGAAACCGAGAAGATCGCGGAACTGTTCGCCGGGGAAACCGGCTATGCCACACCTAAGGTTGACGTACGGGGAGTCGTGTTCCGGGACGGCAAAATCCTGCTCGTGCGCGAGCGGATCGACGGCGCATGGGCGCTGCCCAGCGGGTGGGCCGACATCGGCCTGACGCCGAAAGAGGTCGTCACGAAGGAAGTGAAAGAGGAAGCCGGGTTCGACGTAACGCCCGTGCGGCTGCTCGGGGTGCTGGACAAAAAATGCCACGATCATCCTCCTTCCCCCTGGCACGTGTATAAAATGTTCATTTTGTGCGAGATCGCAGGCGGCAAGGCCGAATCGGGCATGGAGACGCTGCAGGTGGATTTTTTCGGGGAAGACGAGCTGCCCGAGCTGTCCACGGAACGGAACACGGAGCGGCAAATCCGCTGGCTGTTCGAAGCCGTCCGATCCGGAAACGCGGAAACCTTGCTGGACTGAATATGCGCAACAGGAGATGACGGGGAGATGCAAGTGCAGGGACTGAATCATTTTTGTTTTTCGGTAGCGGATTTGGACCGTTCGATCGCGTTCTACCGGGAAGCGTTCGGAGCGAAGCTTCTCGTGAAAGGCCGCAAGCTGGCGTATTTCGACTTGAACGGCTTATGGATCGCGCTGAACCAGGAAGACATCGACCGAAGCCGTACGAACGGCAGCTATACCCATATCGCGTTTACCGTGTCGGAGGAGGATTTCGACTCGCTTCGGGATCGTCTGGAAAAGGCGGGGGCGGAGAATTTGCCGGGGCGTGCTCGCGACGAGCGGGACAAGCGTTCCGTCTATTTCCGCGACCCGGACGGACATCTGTTCGAGTTCCATACCGGAAGCCTGCAGGACCGTCTGGATTACTATCGCGCGGAAAAAGACCACATGGAATTCTATCCGGAGTGAAACGGGGGTGCCGGCGTCATGAAACGCGCGTTGACGGGAATCGTACTCGCGGTTGTTTTGTTGCTCGCGGCCGGCTGCCGCACGTCGCACGAATCGGATGACCAATTCTTGCAGCGTTTTATGGGAACGTGGAAATACGAGGAGAATGGGGAAACGTACACGCTGGATTTGAAGGACAATGTCGAGACGGTGGGCGTCTATCAATCGGAAACGCTGTCCCGCGGGGAATTCAAGATCGACGAGTTGAATCGTGACGTGCCGTATATCGTCATTCACGGGTTCAGCGAAGATCTGACGGCCGCCCAACCGGGAAGCAAAACCGAGTATTACAGCAAATTGACGCTGACGGAGAACGACTCGAAGCTTCTGTACGTATATGATTACAAACGCGAAAAAATCGAGAGCGTGTGGCATCGGTAAACCGCGGGATCGGCGAGGGGAGCGAAGCGAATGGGCCATCTGCACGGCGAACGCATTACGCTGAGGGAGTACCGGTACGAAGATTTGTCCTATATGCGCGAATGGGTGAACGATCACGAGGTCACGGGCACGCTGTACGACAACTTTTTATATCCGCAAACCGACACGGAAACGGAATCGTTTCTGAACGCGATGGTGGATGGGAAGACCGACAGAAAGGGCTTCATCATCAGCCTTCGCGATACGCTGGAGTACATCGGGCAGATCGACTTGAACGCGATCGACTGGAGAAACCGGGCGGCTTCGCTCGGCATCGTCATCGGCAGAAAGGAATATCACGGCCAAGGCTACGGCAGGGAAGCGATCGGGCTGCTGCAGCAATTCGTTTTCGACACGTTGAACTTGAACCGGCTGCATCTCGACGTTTACGAGTTTAACCAGAGAGCGTTCCGGTGCTACTTGAGCTGCGGCTTCGTGGAGGAAGGGCGCCTTCGCAAACGGCTTTTCCGGGACGGCCGTTACTGGGACGTCATTCAAATGAGCATCCTCAAGGACGAATGGGAGCAGCAAAAGTCTGCGGAGGAAAGAGAAGCGGCGCAATAGAAAAGCCGGACCGAGTTTCCGATCCGGCAGGTTATCCGATTCGATTATAGGAGAGATCTCAGCAGGGAGGCCGCGGACCGGAGTCTGGGCCTCCTTAAGTTTTCTTTCACGTAACGGTAGTCGGTCAGCGTCACCCCGGCATCCCTCATGGCGTCGCCGAAATCCGGGTCCAGCATGAGCTTGTACTCCCAAACCCTTTTGCGCCAATGAGGGATGTTTTCGAGCATCCAGGGGTCTTCGACGCCAGGGTGGATGTACGTTTCCACGACGCCTTCGGGCAGCCGGTACAGCTTGTCGATCAGCGATTGCTTGAACGAGTCGTACGTCTCCCCGTCTTCCACGTGGAAAGGATGGCTCAGCAGGTAGTCGGGCACGCCGACGCCAAGCGTATCCGCCAGGGCGACGACCTTGTCCACCGTTTTCTGCACGTTCGGAATGGAAGCCAGAAAACGGTCGTTTGGATCCACATAGCGGAAAAGCCGGAAGGGGAGACCCCTGCGCGAGCACTGCCACAGGGCGGACGGCAAATAGCTGCGCCCGGTCTCCAAGCCGTACAGGCTTCCCATATGGTTATCGGCATGGGTCAGGGTCAGACCGGATTTGCGGGCTTTATCGAACTGAGCCAGAATCTCCACCTTGACGGCCGCGGCGTCCGACCGGATTTCGAACTCCTTGACCGTCATCGGCATGTTGCCGGTGGCGTCCTGCAAGGACGGATGCCCGGTCAAGCTCGGCCAGCGCAGCGCGCTGAATTCGCTCGTGAAGGTGAGATGAAGTCCGATAGAGGCGTGTTTGTTATTGCGCGCCCACGCCGCGGCTTCTTCATAGCCGGGCGCAGGCGTCATGATGGTGGCGGAGGAAACCTTCCTCTCTTCCAGCAGATGCATGACCGCTTGGTTGATCGCCGGGCTTTGGCCGAAATCGTCGCAGTTCAAGATGAGCAGCTTCATGAACGATGCCTCCGTTACGCCTCGAGTTTTCCCGATGTCGAAATGCCCGGCTCTTCGGGGCGGCCGTAGCCTTTCACGAACAACGAAATGATGTAAGAGATCGCCAGCAGAATCAGCGGAATGACGCAAATCAGGTACAGGAAAGTCGATTTCGGATCCGGCCCCGGCTCGTCACCGCTGACGTACCCGAATACTTGGCCGACGAACCAGAACGCAAGCGCGGAGATCAGGCCGCTCGAACGGGTGATGAAGCCGGCAACGGCCGTGTAGATGCCTTCGCGGCGGCGTCCGGTTCTCTCGGCGTCGCGATCGATGATTTGCCCGCTCAGCACGGCGGGGCTGACGAGGAAGCCGGAAAGCCCGAACCCGACGAGCACGCCGGCCGCGATACCGCTGTACAGATCGGTGCCGAACCAGAGCGGAATGACGGAAAGTCCGTAGGCAAGCAGGGAAAGGCGCCAGCCCTTCAGGCCGCCGAGTTTGCGGACGATGAGATACCAAACGCCGACGAGGGGGATGACCGATACGAAAACGGAAGCCATGAGGATGGAAACCTGCGATTCCGGAATGTGGAGCACGTATTTGGCATAAAACGGAATGGCGGCGCTCAGCATGCCGTTCACCGTCTGCGCGAATGAGTTGGCGAAATTGAATACCCAAAAATCGCGGTTGCTCAGCGTTTCCTTGAACGCCTTCAGGAACGGAAGCGGCTGTTCTTTCGACGCTTCTTCGTCTTCTCGTACTCCTAATATGCACAGCAGCATGAACATTGCGAACGCTACGCCGTAAAGGATGGACATTTGCGAGAATCCGATAGCCTTGTACACGATTGGGGTCAGCACGGTGGCAATGAGGATCGCCAAGATCTGATAGCCTTGCTGAACGGCGGATGCTTTGGCCCGCAGGCGGTCGCCCCGGAAGATTTCCGGGAAAATGGCGCCGTAGTTCACCCACAGAATCGTGGCGACGCCTTCAAACAGTATGAGCCCGACGAGAAGCCACCAGAAGAGCCCTTGGTCTTCCAGTCCCGAGGGCGGCGAGAAAATCATGACGAAGGTCAGCACGAAGAGAGGAATCGCGGCGGCGATCCAAGGCCGGCGGCGGCCGAAACGCGTTCGTGTCCGGTCGGAGAAGTAGCCCATCATCGGATTGTTCACCGCGTCCCAGATGGCGTAGATCAGCCTGGCGAGCGCAATCAAGCCGAGGCTGAGACCCAACTTCTCCACGTAGTAATAGCTGTAGAAGCTGGTGAATGCCTGGCTGGGGATCATCATGGCGAACATGCCCAGTCCGTAAGCGAATGACGAGTTGATCCACTTCTTGTTCATCGAATGACCCTCCACGCTTCTAATGAAATGCGGCATACGGCGCTACCGGATACCTATTCGACGAAATTCCATCTTTTTCCTGCTATTCAAGCCGAGGTATCGGTTAAAGTTATTCTTAAAAATCTTTGTTCGAGGTCGTCGCTGCCGTGTATATATATTTTAGAAAGGATACTAAATGACAGCGCTTGCAAATGCGAGTCCCATCGGTTAAATTAGGGGAAGAAGGACCTCAAAAAATCATAGACTTGAAGGCAATGGCGCCTTTGGTGAGAGAAGCGGAGAAATCCGCTTGTTGAACCTGGGCGTCTTTTTGCTTTTCGGGTCCAATCCGTCAGCGAGGTGAAGGGAGTGAGCCTTACGCCGATCCGCGCCGTTCCGCTCGCGGTCCGCGTCATTCCGAACGTGGACGCGGGGCTGGCGCGGCAATTGAAATTGAAGCCGGGCATCCGAAGCTTGGGATTGTTGACTTCCAGCATCGACGACGTCGGATATACGGCGATCGACGAAGCGACCAAGAAAGCGGCGGTCGAGGTCGTGTACGCGAAATCGTTTTACGCCGGTTCGGCCCATGCCTCCGGTCCCCTGTCGGGCGAGTTTATCGGCATTCTCGGGGGTGAGACGCCGGCGGAGGTGCGAAGCGGGCTGGAAGCAGCCATCGAACTGATGGAGCATGGCGCCTGCTTCTTCGCGTTGAACGAGGAAGCCACGCATGCGTACTACGCGCACGTCGTGTCGCGGACCGGATCTTATTTATCCACCGTGGCCGGCATCCGCGAAGGGGAGCCGCTCGCCTATCTTATCGCGCCTCCTCTCGAAGCGGTGTTCGGGTTGGATGCGGCATTGAAAGCGGCCGACGTCAGGCTGTGCCAATTTTACGGCCCGCCTACCGAGACGAACTTCGCCGGCGGCTTGCTGACAGGGAGTCAATCCGCCTGTACGGCGGCGGCTGAAGCCTTTGCCGCGGCGGTGAGAAGCGTAGCGGCCGAGCCGAGGAAATAACGCCAAACGGGAAAGCGGGTGTGACGAATGGAAAGCGCCTATCCATCCGCGTTAGGCATGATTGAGACATGGGGCGTTCCCGCCCTGATCGCGGCGGCCGATGCGGCCGCGAAGACGGCGGACGTGAAGGTGACCGCTTACGAGAAAGCCGACGCCGGTCTCGTCACGGTGTATGTGTGGGGAGACGTGGCATCGGTCAAAGCGGCGGTGGAAGCCGGCGAGGCCGCGGCCCGCAAGGTAGGGAAGCTGATTTCGGCGCACGTGATTCCACGGCCCGACGCCGAAATCGCGGCAATGCTCCGGCCTCCTTCGAAGAAGGAGCCGTCGGCTGTGCCGGCAGCGGGGACGGCAACGGAGGCGTCTGCCGCCGAACAACCGGACACCGGGCCGCAGCAGCAATCGCCGGATCTGGATACCTTGTCGGTACAGGAACTGCGCAGAATGGCCCGTGCCAAGCCAGGCTTCCCGCTGTCCGGCAGACAGATCAGCACGGCCGGCAAAGCGGTGCTGATTCGCCTGCTGCTGCAGAAGGACGAGTGAAGGAGGTGACGGAACCCCATGAAGCTGGATACCGATCTGCAGGCGATTCAGGAGGTTCGCGATTTCCTCCATGAAGCGAAAGCGGCGCAGAAACAGCTGGAACGCATGACGCAGCGGCAGATCGACGACATCGTAAAGGCGATGGCAGACGCGGCGGAAGCGGAGGCGGAGCGGCTCGGCGCGCTGGCGACGGAGGAAACGGGGTACGGCAAGCCTGCCGACAAGAAGGCGAAGAACCTGTTCGTGGCGCGGGACGTCTATGGCGCGATCAAAGACATGCCGACGGTCGGCATCATTCGACGCGACGAAAGCCGCCGGGTATGGGAAGTGGCCCAGCCGGTCGGCATCGTTGCCGCCATCATTCCTTCCACGAATCCGACGTCGACCGTCATTTTCAAATGCATGATCGCGCTCAAAGCCCGCAACGCCATCGTCATCAGCCCGCATCCGGCCGCTCTCCGGTGCTGCCAGGAAACGGCGAGGGTGATGCGGCAAGCGGCGGAGAAAGCAGGAGCGCCGCCGGGCCTGATCCACTGCCTGTCGCAGCCCTCGATCGAGGCGAGTAACGAGCTCATGAAACACAAGCTGACCGACGTCATTCTCGCCACCGGCGGCACGGCAATGGTGAAAGCGGCATACGGCTCGGGCAAACCCGCCTACGGCGTCGGACCCGGCAATGTGCCGGTGTACGTGCATCGAAGCGCGGATTTGCCGAGAGCGGTCCGCCAAATCCTGCAGAGCAAAACGTTCGATTGGGGAACGATCTGCGCGTCCGAGCAGGCGATCGTCGTCGATCAAGCGGTGAAGGTTCGGCTGGTCGACGAACTGAAAAGGCAGGGCGCTTGGTTCCTGAACGAGGAAGAAGAGCGCAAGGTCGCGTCGGTCATCATGATCGGCAAGGGGCTCAATCCGCGCATCGTCGGCAAATCCCCCCAGGTCATCGCCGGCATGGCGGGCATTTCCGTTCCGGCGGACGCCAGAGTGCTGATCGCGGAAGAGTCGGAAGTCGGCTTGAACCATCCGTGGTCGGTAGAAAAATTGAGTCCGTTGCTCGCCTTGTACACGGTGAATGATTGGCAGGAAGGCTGCCGGCGCTGCATCGACCTGCTGGAGCTCGGCGGGCTCGGGCATACGCTCGGGATCCACTGCGAGGAGATGCCGATCATCGAGGCTTTCGGGCTGGAGAAGCCGGCATCCCGGATTATCGTCAACGCCGGCACGACGTTCGGCGGTATCGGCGCCACGACCGGCATTCAGCCTTCGATGACGCTCGGCTGCGGATCGTTCGGCAACAACATCACCTCGGACAACATCGGGCCTCAGCATTTGCTGAACATCAAACGGGTCGCTTTCGGGTTGAAGGAGATGGAGACGCCGGATGCGGAGAACGCCCCCGCCGTGCAGACGGCGGCAGACCGAGCGGTACAGGCGCTGCAAGGCCAAGGGAAACTCGGAATCACGAGGGAAGAAGTGCTGAAAATCGTGCAGAGCGTGCTTTCCGAAATGCAGGTCAAATAAATGGTTAAATAACCAAGGAAGCGGGCGTTTAGAGACGATCCCGCACCCACGAGGAGGATAACGCAAATGGCAGGAGAACTCGCGGCACTGGGCATGGTGGAAACGAAAGGTTTGGTCGGATCGATCGAGGCGGCGGACGCCATGGTGAAGGCGGCGAACGTGAAGCTGATCGGCAAGGTACACGTTGGCGGCGGTTTGGTGACGGTCATGGTCCGCGGCGACGTCGGAGCCGTGAAGGCCGCAACCGACGCGGGCGCGGCAGCGGCGGAGAAAGTGGGAGAGCTTGTCTCCGTCCACGTCATCCCGCGCCCGCACGGGGACATCGAATTCATCCTTCCGAAGCTTGAAGGCTGATCCGCCCTATGGCGCTGATTACGGAGACGAGTCTGCGCGCCCGCCTGGCCGGCGGTCTCCCGGATCCGTTTCCGCTCGCGGCGGATGACCGGCTGACGCCGGCGGCGGCCGACTTCCTGAAAAGCCGGGGAATTTCCTTGCTGCGGTTGGCGAGTGGCGAGTCCAGCCCGGCCGGGGATTCCGTGCAGGTCTTGCCGGCGGACATTCCCGTTGGCGTGTCCAACCGGCACATCCATCTCTCCCCGGAGCATGTGGAAGCCCTATTCGGGCCGGGATACCGGCTCACGCCGATGAAGGAGCTGTCGCAGAAAGGGCAGTTCGCCGCGCGGGAAACCGTCACGCTGATCGGGCCGAAAGGCATGCTGACCGGCGTGCGCGTGCTCGGCCCGGCCCGCGGCGCCTCGCAAGCGGAAATCTCGCGGACGGACGGCTTCGCTCTCGGCATTCACCCGCCTGTCCGGCTGTCCGGCGACATCGCGGGCACGCCGGGCGTCACGGTGGCGGGTGAGAAAGGCGTTATCGTCATGCAGGAGGGCCTTATCGTCGCCCGGAACCACGTGCACATGTCTCCCGAAGATGCGCAAAAGTACGGAGTTCAGAATGGCGACAGCCTGATCGTGCAATCCCTCGGGGAACGGAAAGTCCTGTTCGCGGGCGTTATCGTCCGCGTGCATCCGAACTATTCTCTCGATCTTCACCTCGATACGGACGAAGCGAATGCGGCGTCTTTGAAAACGGGGGACGCGGTCCGCCTGGTCGGGCGGAACGGGGAAATCCGGGGTGCCTTAAGGGGGCAGCCATAGATGGAAATGAAAGAGCTGGTAGAGTCGATCGTCCGCGAAATCGTCGGCTCGCTGCAGCAGGCGGAAGCGGAACGGCGGCCCAAAACGAAAGTGTTGTACGTGTTCGGGGACGGCACGGCGCACGAAGCCTACTCGGATCATTGGATCACTTTGCACAACGGGGGAGTCGGCCATGACCTGATGTTCCTGGACGGGGAAACGTCGGCTTGGCTCGGCAAGCACCGCATCGAAAGCGGCGGACCGGGTAAGGTGATCGCGGTTGACGAGTTCGCGCCTGCGCCGCTGGAAGTCCCGCTCGAATATGCCGGCATCGTCATCCCGGAGATCGATCTGGATAACATGGGACGGGCGACGCTCGGCATCCGCGGAACGGTGCTGTCGGACGTCATTTTCTCGGCTTTGGTCACGGGTAAGCCGGTGCTCATCGGCGCGGACGGACCCGGCCTCAAAAGGGCCGACCGGCGGACTTTGAAGACGCTGACGCTGCCTAAGCCGTACCAGAACCTGTTCGACTATTACAAACAGGAGCTTACGATGTACGGCGCCCAGTTCGGCCTTCGAGCCGAGCTGGCTGAGATCGCGGTGGGGCTCTGGGGCAGACGGGACGCTTCGGCGGCAGCGGAAGAAGGCAACGCAACCGCGAAGGCTGCCCGCACCGCGGGCGCTGCCGACCGCTTCGAAGGCCGGCTCGTTTCTGCGGATTGGGTTAAGCAGCGGCTGAAGGATCCCGCCTTCACCCGGCTGACGATCGGACCGGGTACGCTCGTATCGCCGCTCGCCAAGGATTTGCTGAAAGAAAAACGCATAGCCGTCCACTACGCGGACGAGGGGTGATTAACGATGTTCCTGGGCAAAGTCATCGGCAGCGTATGGGCCACCCAGAAGGAAGAAGGCATGGACAACCTGAAGCTGATGATCGTGCAGCCGCTGGATTTACGAGAACGGGAATCGGGCCAGACGGTCATCGCGGCGGACCGCATCGGCGCGGGCGTCGGCGAGAAGGTCATCGTTTCCCGCGGCAGTCCCGCCCGCATCCTGTTCAGCGGCAAGCAAGTGCCGGTGGACGCGATGATCGTCGGCATCGTCGACAGCTACGAAATCGGCATCGAGCCCGAATGACGGGTTTCGGGAAGGAGGGCGCGGAATGGAGCAGAAGCAAAGGGTGATCCAGGAATACGTGCCCGGCAAACAGCTGACGCTCGCGCACGTGATCGCGAACCCCGACCCCGTTTTGTACACGAAGCTGGGCATCGAGCAGGCGAACGCCATCGGCATCCTGACGCTCACGCCGACGGAGACGGCCATCATCGCCGCGGATATCGCGACGAAGGCGGCCAGCGTGGACATCGGGTATTTGGACCGGTTTACCGGCTCCCTCGTCATCGTCGGCGAAGTGTCGGCCGTCGAAATGGCACTCGAAGCGGTGAACACGTTTCTGGAAGAGAAGCTGAAGTTCTCGACGGCACCTCTTACGAGGTCTTAACGGCATGAAGAAGAAAATCATGATCATCGGCGCCGTCGGAACGGGCAAATCGAGCTTGGTGCAAGCGCTGTTCGGCGACGGGAAGAAGGCCGTGAAAACGCAAAGCCTCGTCTACCGCGACTGGATCATCGACACGCCGGGCGAATACAGTGAGAACCCGCTGTACTACCGCTCGCTTATGGCCACGTCGCATGAAGCCGCAGCCGTACTGATGGTTCAGGACTCGACCCGCGATCGCAACTATTTTCCTCCCGGGTTCGCGGGCGGGTTTCCGATTCCGGCCTTGGGTGCGGTGACAAAGATCGACCATCCCCAGGCGAACGTGCAACGGGCGGTTTCGCTGCTTCGGCAATCGCTGCCGGAAGCCGACATTTTTCCGACGTCCTCGGAGAACGGCACGGGCATTGAGGAATTGCTGGTGAAGCTTCGTACTCTAGTCAATTAGCACAATTGTAAGCAAATGTCATGTAAGGGCTTTCATGCATGGCGCCGCCTATGGGACAATACAATCGAAGGTAAGACAACCATGGGAGGATGGCCATGGCATCGATTACGGAAATGTGCCTCTCGCAAACGGTTTTGTCTGAAGTGGAAGCCCGGAGCATCGAAGATTTGGCGCGCAGCCTGCAACTGATCGCCGACGTGTCCCAATCGGACGTGTTCATCGATTGTCCGACCGCGGATCCGCGTGCCGCCTTGGTCGTCGCACAAGCGCAGCCGTCTACGTTTCCGTCACTGTACAAGACGACAGTCGTCGGGCAATTGGCTTATGCGCGCAACGAGCCGGCCGTTTTGTTCACGCTGGTGTCGGGGCAGCCCGTCGTCGGTTCGCGCGGGATTTCGCAGGAACAGATCGCCATCCAGCAAAATGTGGTACCGATCCGGTCGCCGCAAGGCAAGCTGATCGGCGCGCTCATCATGGAGCAGGACATCAGCGAGAAAGTGGAGCAGGAGCGCAACGTGGAGCGGCTGATGGAGACGACGGAGCAGCTCAGCGAAACGCTGATGACGGTCGCGATGTCGGAAGGCAGCATGCAGTCGCTCATGCATGAGGGCATCGTTTTATTCGACGAGTCGGAACGGGTCACGTACACGAATCCGCGGGCGGCGGCGATGCTTCGGAAAATCGGGCACACGGGTTCGCTGGAAGGAGCCGGCCTGACGGAATTATTTTACGGCAAACTGGAGCGCGACCGGGTGCTCGACCGCCAAAGCGTCCTGGAGCAGGAAATCCAGTTCGGCGGCGCGGCTTTCGTTCTGAAGGCGGTGTCGATCTACCGGGATCAGCGGGCCGTCGGAGGGCTCATGCTGATCCGCGACATTACGGATCTGGTCGAGAAGGATAAGCGGCTCGTCATCCAATCGGCCGTCATCAAGGAAATCCACCACCGGGTCAAAAACAACCTGCAAACCGTGTCCAGCCTGCTTCGCCTACAGATGCGCAGAACGAAACTGCCGGAAGTGGAGAGGGTTTACCGGGACAGCATCAACCGCATCAACAGCATCGCGGTCATCCATGAAATGCTGGCGTACGAGGGCGTGGAGACGATTCCGTTTCACGACGTCGTCGACCGGATCGCGAAAAACGTGATTTCATCCATGACCAAGCCGGACCAGGCGATCCGCGCGAACATTGTCGGCACGATGCTGGAGCTTCCGTCCGACATGGCGACGACTTTGGCCCTGGTCGCGAACGAGCTCATTCAGAACTGCGTCATGCATGCGTTCGGGGAACGGGAGACGGGTGAAATCGTGATCGCGATCGGCCGCAGCAATTCCATGGCGAGTTTGCGGGTATCGGATAACGGCGTCGGGATGGACTTGGACGGCGGGAGCGAGCGCAAAAACAGCTTGGGGCTTCGAATCGCGGAGACGCTCGTTCAGGAGAACCTGGGAGGATATTTAAGCATCACGTCGGATGCGGAAGGCACGAGCGTTCTGATTGCGTTTCCGATCGCCAAAGTTTTGCCGAGGGAGGAGAGTCTTCCATGAGTGCGTCGATCGTCGTGGTGGATGACGACCCGATTATCCGGTTGGACATCCGTGAAATGCTCGAAGAAGAAGGCTACCACGTGGCCGGCGAGGCGAAGAACGGGGAGGAAGCGGTCGAACTGGTCGCCAACCTCAAGCCCGATCTCGTGATCATGGACGTGAAGATGCCGAAAATGAACGGGATCAAAGCGACTCAGATCATCCGCCGGCTGCAGGAACGCGACACGTCCATCCTGCTTCTGACGGCTTACAGCCAGAAGGAGCTCGTGCAGGAGGCGAGGGAAGCGGGCGTTTCGGCATATCTCGTGAAGCCGGTGTCCGAAGAGGATCTCATCCCGGCCGTGGAAATCGCGCTCAGCCAGCGGGAGAAGATGGCGTCGCTCAAAAAAGATCTCGAAGCGCTGAAGCGTTCCATCGACGATCGCAAGCTGGTGGAAAAAGCCAAAGGTACGCTCATGAAAGAACTCGCGCTGAGCGAGGACGAGGCGTACTGCAAGCTCCGGGAAGTCAGTATGGCGGAGCGGATCCAGATGCCCCAGCTGGCGCAGCGTATTCTGTCGGACGGTGTGAAGCCATGGTTCAGCCAAAAGAAAAACGCGTGACGAATTCGGGAGGGGACGAGGAGCGCTGGATTACGAGCGTCGGCATCGATATCGGGACGAGCACGACCAAGATGATCGTGAGCCGGCTCAAGCTCGTTCGCACCTCGAGCGCGCTCAGCCTCCCGCGCTACGGCATCGCGGAGCGGCTGCTCTCTTACGAAAGTCCGATTTACAGTACGCCGTTAAAGAGCACCGACGAAGTCGACGCCGAACGGATCTGGCAGCTGTTGGAGCGGGAGTACGCGTCGGCCGGGATTACGCCGCGGGATTTGAAATCCGGCGCCGTCATCATTACCGGCGAGACGGCCAACAAGAAGAATGCGCGGCACATCTTGCACCTGCTCGCGGAACGTTCCGGCGATTTCGTGGTGGCGACGGCGGGCGCCGATTTGGAAGGGCTTCTGGCCGGCAAGGGGGCCGGCGCGGAAGAGCGTTCCAAGCAGACGCGGGGCGCCGTCGCGAACATCGACGTCGGAGGAGGCACCGCGAACGCGGCAGTGTTCTTGAGGGGCCGGCCGATCGGCACCGTTACGTTCCATGTCGGCGGCCGGTTGATCCAGGTGGGCCGCGACGGAACGGTGGAGGCGGTATCCCCATCGCTCAGGCCATGGCTGCAAGCTTGCGGTTTCCGGTTGGAGGCCGGGCATAAAGCGGATTTTGCGCTGCTTCATGAAATCTGCGAGGCGATGAGCCGGGATATGCTCGATTACTTGGCGGGTTACGCCGGGGCGGACGGAGCTTCGCTGTCCGCGCTGCTGCTCGGTGACCCGTTGGTGCCGATGCCTGCGATCGAGGAATGGACATTCTCGGGCGGCGTCGGGGAATTAATGGATGCAAGGAAGCCGATGAGCTTGGCCGAGACGGCGGCACATGGCGATGTCGGGCCGTTGCTCGCCCACGCCTTGAAGGAGCAGGCGCTACGGTATTCGGCCATCCGATTCGGACGGCCGGAACAGACCGTCCGGGCGACGGTCATCGGCGCCGGGATGCAGACGACCGAAATCAGCGGCGCGACGGTCCATCTGGACGCCTCGCTGCTCCCGCTCCGCAATCTGCCCGTGCTGAAGGCGGAGCTGACGCCGGCGCTGCTTTGGCAGCCCGAAGCGTTGTCCGACTCGCTTAGGCAGATCATGAGCCAAGGCGCGAACCTGTTCGGCCGGGAAAACTCGCCGCCGTTCGTGCTCGCCTTGTCCGGCTTAGGAAGCGCGGGATATACGGAGGTTCAGCGCGTGGCTGACGGCTTGGTTGAGGGTTTCCGCGCTTATTTCCCGGACAGCCGGGTGTTCGCCGCGATCTGCGAAAACGATATCGCCAAAGCGCTGGGACAATCGCTGGAACGCCGGTTCGGAAGTTCGCCGAAAGTGGTCTGCATCGATCAGGTGCAAGTCGAGCTCGGGGATTACGTCGATCTGGGCGAACCGATCTCGGGCGTTATGGTTCCGGTCGTCGTGAAGACGCTGGCATTCAACAAGTGAACGGGGGTGACGGACGTTTGAAGCTGACGACAGCGGTTTTCGGAAGGACGTTTCAATTCAAGGACCTTAAAGAAGTGATGGCCAAGGCCAATGAGGAGAAATCCGGCGACCAGCTGGCGGGCATCGCGGCGGAGGACGCCAAGGAACGGATGGCGGCGAAGCTGGTGCTTGCCGACCTGACGCTTGGAGATATCCGGGAAAATCCGCTGCTCCCGCCGGAAAAGGACGAAGTGTCCCGGGTGATCGAAGAGGCGGTCAACGAAAAAATCTATGCCGAAATCCGCAACTGGTCCGTCGCCGAATTACGCGAATACCTGTTGCGGCAGAGGACCGGCAGCGATGAGATCCGGCGGATCAGCCGGGGTCTCACGAGCGAGATGGCAGCTGCGGCCGCCAAGCTGATGACGAACCTCGACCTCGTGCAGGCCGCCTCCAAAATGGAAGTGACGTCCCACTGCAATATCACGATCGGTCAAAGGGGCGTGTTGGCCGGGCGTGCGCAGCCCAACCACCCGACCGACAACATCCAGGGGATGAAGGCTTCCTTATATGAGGCGCTAAGCTACGGGATCGGGGACGCGGTGCTCGGCATCAACCCGGTCATCGACTCCGCGGACAGCGTGAAGGCGATCCTCGTCGCCACGAAGGAAATCATGGAGAAGTGGCAGATCCCGACGCAGAACTGCGTGCTCGCCCACGTCAAAACGCAGATGAAAGCGATCCGCGCCGGCGCGCCCGCCGACATGGTGTTCCAGAGCCTTGCCGGCACGCAAGACGGCAACACGGCGTTCGGCATTGACGTGGCTTTGCTTGACGAGGCGGATGAACTCATCCAACGCGAAGGCACGGGCACCGGCCCGAACCTGTGGTACTTCGAGACCGGGCAAGGCTCCGAGCTGTCCGCCGAAGCGCACCACGGCATCGACCAGGTAACGCTCGAGGCACGCTGCTACGGACTGGCCCGCAAGTACAAGCCGTTCATCGTCAACACGGTCGTCGGTTTCATCGGTCCCGAATACCTGTACGACAGCAAACAGGTGATCCGGGCCGGGCTGGAGGATCATTTTATGGGCAAGCTGCAGCAGATTCCGATGGGCGTCGACGTCTGCTACACGAACCATATGAAGGCCGACCAGAACGACATGGATAATCTCGCCGTTCTGCTCGCAGCAGCGGGCGTCAACTATATCATCGGCGTTCCGATGGCGGACGACTGCATGCTCAACTACCAATCCACCAGCTACCACGATATCGCCACGTTGCGGGAGACGATGCGGCTACGACCGGCTCCGGCTTTCGAGAAGTGGCTGGAGAAAATGGGAATCATGGAGAACGGCCGCCTGACGGAGTTGGCTGGCGATCCGACCCTCTTCATGTAAGAGTGCGAAGGGAGGAATGAAGGCGTGAACCCGAACCCGACGATACCCCTCGATCAATTGGTCGACAAAGTGATGGCTGAGCTGGAGCGGAAGCTAGCGTCGATTGCCTCGCCGGCCACTGCTACTGCCACTGCTACTGCTCCAATCGTGCCCGTCACCGCTGCGACGGCTGAACCCGTCCCGTCCGTTTTCGAAGGCGAACCGAGTTCCCATGTCCCCGACCCCAAATGGGAGGAAGGCATGCAAGAGCTCCTCTCCAGCACGCCCGCCAGGATCGGCGTCTGGCGGACCGGAACGAGGCCGCTCACGAAGGAAATCCTCAAATTCCGCTGCGACCATGCCGCGGCCATCGACTCCGTGTACGGCACGGTCGACCAAGCGCTGCTGGACGCCTTCAGCCTGTTTTCGGTCGACACCAAGTACGGCAACACCGAGAACTATTTGAAACGGCCGGACATGGGCCGAATCGTCACCGACGAAGGCGTGGAGTTAATCCGAAGCAGGTGCAAGATGAAGCCGCAGGTCCAAGTGGTCGTCTCCGACGGCTTGAGCGCGAATGCGGTGGACGCCAATATGCGGGACGTATATCCAGCTCTTATGGATTCGTTGCAATCTTACGGCCTAAGCGCAGGAACCCCGTTTTTCGTACGCGGCGGCCGCGTTGCGGTGATGGATCACATCGGCGAAATCCTGCAGCCGGAAGTGCTTGTCCTGCTGATCGGTGAGAGGCCGGGTCTCGTGTCGTCGCAATCCATGAGCGCGTACATGTGCTTCCGTCCGCGCCGAGGAACGGTGGAGAGCGACCGCACGGTCATCTCCAACATCCATCGCGGCGGTACGCCTCCGGTTGAAGCGGGAGCTTATATCGGAACCGTGCTGAAGAAGATGCTCGAGCAGCAGACGAGCGGGGTCAATCTCGACATCTAGTTGACAGGAAGTATGAACTTGGAGATCAGCTTCCCGAAGGAGGCTTTTTCTCATAGATTCCTCAGCAAACGCTTACAAGCTTGTCCTATTTTCGAAAATGGTAAGGCAAAGGAGGTGGGCGGAGTGGAGCTGACGCTGGGCATCGTGCTGATCGCGATTACCTGTTTGTTTGCGGTGTTCGTTGTGCGGGTCGCGGGCAAAAGCGTGCGAGAGTTCGACGAAAGCAAGTACGAAAGCTTCCTTGGCAAGTGAATCGCCGTTCGTTCGTAGTAGCTTCCATTCGACGTGTAGGAGGTTAACCGATGAGTGCCATTCAACATCACCACGACAAGGATAAACAGGACCTGAACAAATTCGGTTACGCGCAGGAATTGATGCGCAGCATGGGCGGATTCTCCAACTTCGCCATTTCGTTTTCGATCATCTCCATCTTGACCGGCGCGGTGTCGCTGTACGGCCACGGGCTTACATACGGCGGACCCGGCATGATGGGCTTCGGCTGGCCGCTCGTCGCGCTGTTCGTCATGTTCGTCGCGGCTTCGATGGCCGAGCTCGCTTCGGCGATTCCGACGGCAGGCGCCCTTTACCACTGGGCGGCAGTCCTGAAAAACAAGCGCTGGGGCTGGTACACGGCCTGGATCAACCTGATCGGCCAGATCGGCATCGTGGCGGGCATCGACTACTCCGTGGCGCTGTTCGCGGATCCGTTGCTCGGCAGCGTTTTCGGGTACACCTCCACGCTGACCTCGACGCTGATCGCGTTTACGGTCATTTTGATCACGCACGGCATTTTCAACCACATCGGCATCAAAATCGTGGCCCGGCTGAACGACTTTTCGGCCTGGTACCACATCGCGATCGTGGCGGTGCTCGTGTTCACGCTGGCGTTCTTCACCAAAGGCGGCCTGAACAGCGTCGATTACCTGTTCAACGTCGGACAGACGTTCTCCGACAAGCCGTACATGTTCGCGTTCCTGATCGGTCTCCTACAGGCGCAATGGACCTTCACCGGATTCGACGCCTCCGCCCACACGATCGAAGAAACCGTCAACCCCCGCGTGCGCGCGCCATGGGGCATTTTCACGTCGGTTGCGTACTCGTTCGTTTTCGGCTTCATCATGCTGGCCTTCGTTACCTTGTCGATCAAGGATGCGAGCGCGGCGACCGGCGCGGACAATGCGTTCATCTACGTCATCAGCGAGGCGCTGGGCGGCACGTTCGGCAAAGTCATCCTGTGGCTCGTCACGCTGGCGATGTGGTTCTGCGGCTTGTCCTCGATCACGTCGTTCTCCCGCATGATGTACGCGTTCTCCCGCGACAAAGGCATGCCGGGCAGCCGTCATTGGGCTCAGATTTCGAAAAAATACCGCACGCCGGCCAAAGCCATCTGGCTTTCCGTCATTCTTTCGTTCTTGCTTGCATTCATCGACTATCTCATCAAGTCGGCCAATCCGGACGCCACGTACACGACAATCGCCTTCCTGACCGCAGTCAGCGTCGTCGGCCTGTATGTCGCTTACGGGATTCCGATCTTCCTCAAGCTGGTCGCCAAAGCGCAAGGACGGTTCCAGGATAAGCACCGCGGACCGTGGCACCTCGGCAAATACAGCAATTTCATCGCGGTCGTTTCGCTGCTGTGGATCGTGTTCATCAGCGTCGTCATGGTCATCCCGCCGAACGAAATGGCCGGTTACGCGTTGGCCGGCATGATCGTGCTGCTGATCATCATGGACTTCGCCTACTACCGGAAACATTTCCCGGGACCGCAAGCGGCGCTGAATACGTCGATGGACGAAATTCTTCGTCGCGAAAGAGAGCTGGAAGGCAAATCCGGCGGCGGAGGCGTTCACATCCAAGCTTAAAATCTCGCTAAAGGCGAAGGCCGTCGCGGTTATGCGGCGGCTTTTTCGCTTGCGTTCGTGCTATAATCGGAGGGGAGTTTACAAGAGTTGTAAAATCGTCGGCAGCAGAGGAGACAACATGATTTCGGCATTCATCCACGGGTTTATTTTGGCCATCGGATTGATTATTCCGCTTGGGGTTCAGAACTTTTTCGTATTCTCGCAGGGCGCGTCTAGGCGGTTCGGGCGCACGGTTCCCATCTCCGTTACGGCCGGGATCTGCGATACGCTTCTCATATTGCTCGCCGTTTCCGGCGTTTCCGTAGTCGTCCTCAATTTCGTCTGGATGAAAACGGTGCTGGTCGTGCTCGGTTCGCTATTCCTGCTGTACATGGGGTACATGTCCTGGAAGGCGAAGCCGGATACGAACAAGAAGGATGGGCACGCGGGCGCGACGACCGCGAAGCTGGTCAGCTACACGATGATGATTTCGATCCTCAATCCGCACGCGATCCTTGATACGATCGGCGTCATCGGAACGAGCTCGATTCAATATGCCGGTTACGAGAAAGTCGCGTTCACCGGGGCGTGCGTCGCGGTCTCTTGGATGTGGTTTTTCTTCCTGGCTGCGCTGGGACATTTTGTCGGCAGTAAGGATCCGACGGGCAAGCTGGTCGGCGCGCTGAACAAGCTGTCCGCGATCGTCATGTGGGCGGCGGCCGTTTATTTGGTAAAGACATTGTAGAATTTGAGAGGATGTTTGTGCGGTATGGTGCCGACGCTTGATCTCATCGAACGAATCGAACGGTCCGAAATCGCATATATGTCCGACAGGATGGCGGCGATCACGGAGAGGGCGGGCAATCCGGAGGGCGTCGAGGTGGCGCGGTTCGGAGATGCTGTTGCTTACTATAGCGCCACGATGCCTTGGCCGGCGTTCAATACGGTGAAAGGCATCCGTTCGTTGGATGGCGGGTTGTTGGACGAGATTGTCACCTTCTATCGTGAGAGAAACCGCAAAGCCCAATTCGAGATCGTGCCCGGGTTGGCGGATCTACGAGTCATGCGTTTACTGGCGGAGCGGGGGTTTTACCAGTCGGGGTTTCACGCTTCGATGGTTGCCGTTCCGCAGGAGCGGGCGGCGGATTCGGCTGTTGGGGATGGGATTTCGATTCGGGAGATCGGCCGCGACGAGTTCGAGACGTACGCCGCCATCCACTGCCGGGGAACCGGGCTCCCCGATGATGGAATTCCTTACGTGATGGCGAACAACCTGGTGCTGCACGGACGTCCGGGTTGGAAATTCTATCTGGCCAGGTGTGAGGGGCAACCGGCAGCGGTCGGCGTGATGCACATCGGAAAAGGTGTCGCTTCGTTTACGTTTGCCGCCACGCTTCCCGAGTTTAGGAACAAAGGGCTGCAACGGGCGTTGTTGGGCAAACGGATGGAAGTCGCGGAGGAGCATGGATGCTCCCTTGTCGTTAGCCAATGCGCGTACTTGTCGCCCACCATCGCAATATGGAGCGGGTTGGCATGAAGCTCGGTTACGTGAGGGCGACTTGGAGTGAGTTGACTGGATGACGCCTTGGTTGCAAGGGATCGTGCTAGGTTTGTCCATCGCCGCGCCGGTCGGGCCGATCGGGCTGCTGTGCATTCGGACGACGCTGAGTCATGGCCGGCTGCTCGGTTTTCTATCCGGACTCGGGGCCGCGACGGCGGACGGTTTGTATGGGGCGATTGCCGCGTTGGGTCTGACGGTTGTGACGCAGTTCCTCGTGGGGCGGTCCGGTTGGATTCAGTTGGTTGGCGCTTTGTTTTTGCTGTATTTGGCCTATCGGACGTTCAGGGCTCCGATCGTGGAAGATGGAGAGACCATACGTTCCGGTGGAGGCCGGGGGTATGCGGCGACGTATTTCACGACGCTGTTTCTCACTTTGACGAATCCGATGACGATCGTTTCGTTCCTTGGCATTTTCGCGGGTCTGAACGTGAGCGGGGATACGGGATCGGCGCTTGAGCTCGTCACCGGCGTGTTCTCCGGTTCGGCGCTGTGGTGGCTGTTGCTTTGCGGAATCGTCGGGATGGTGCGCCGCGTGGTGAGCCGGACCGCGATGCGGTGGCTGAACCTTTTGTCCGGGTCGGTACTGTTGATCTACGGCTTAGCGAGTCTGTATCGGTTGATCGTATGACGGGAAGCGGGAGGTCGGTGCATGGTGGACTTGTTGTTTCGTGAGTTGAAGCGGGAAGACATGGACGTGATTTGTACGTTTCCCCAGAGTATGGATGAGCTGTTCTACATGAGCCCAAGATCGGCTTATCCGCCGACGCCGGAAGACCTGTGGCAGAAGGCTTCCGAACGTCGGTTTCCGACGGTCGTGTACGAAGCGGAATCCGGATCGGTCGTCGCCTATGCCAATTTGTATGACTGGAATGAGGAAGATGCGTCGTGCTGGCTCGGCAACGTGGTCGTGGCTCCCGGGAGCAGAGGGGGCGGCGGGGCCGCGGCGTTTTTGCTCGAATCGATGATAGAGCAAGCACGCGTTAAGTTGGGTGCCAAGCGGCTGAGGCTGTACTGTCACAATCCGAACACGAGGGCGATGTTATTTTACATAAAGCACGGATTCGCGCCGAACGGCGGGTATAAAATCGTCGAGCATCCGCATGCGCACAGGGTTGTCGTTTTCGAAATGGAAAAATCGCTAGCTGAGGGATGAGAGAAATGGACAAAACGGTAGAGTCTTTCGCGGGATCGGAGTATTTTCGGTTGAAGGAAGTGGCATCGGGCGTATTTGCGGCTATCTGCGTGCCTGACTCGGGTTCGTTGGGCAATGCCTCGATTGTGGATTTGGGCGATACTACGCTGGTCGTGGATACGACGATTAACTTGCAGGCGGCGAAAGACTTGCGCGCGGCAGCGGAAGGGTTGACGGCCGTCCGGCCACTTATGTTTTTAACACCCATTGGCATTCCGACCATACGCATGGCAATCAGGTGTTCGCTCCCGAGGCTCGTTTTATTTCGACCGCCAAAACTAGAGAGATCATGACCACTGTAATCGCGGATCGCTTAAAAGAGCATTTGGCCAAGGTGGACGAGTTGAATGCGTCCATTGACCAATACGAGCGCGGGATCGAGTCAGAGCAAGACCCGAAGATCGCCGAACAGATGAGATGGGAAGTCAAGAACGACCGGGAATACATGCGCACGTTGCCTGAAGCCCGTCTCACGCCGGCTAATGTTACATTCGAAGACGAAATGCAATTGCACGGGAGCAAGCGGTCAGTTCGGTTGATCACTTATGGAGGTGGACACACGCAGAGTGACGCGTTCGTTTATTTGCCCGAAGAGAAGCTGGCGATCATCGGTGACCTGGTACTGTCGGGCTATCACTTGACGATGAGCCATGCTAACCCGTGGGAGTGGCTGAAGATCCTGGATCGTATCCAAGAACTCGGCATCGAGACGATCGTGCCTGGTCATGGCGATGTCTGCACGATCGAGACACTGCGCGGGGCTCGTGAGTATCTGCAATACATGATCGGATTAGCGGCCGAGCTCGGTCCGGATGATGCGAGCGTAGAGAACGCCGTCATTCCGGAGAAGTACGACGACTGGCTGTTCCGTTTCGATTTTAAGGCGAATTTGAAGAAAATCCGAGAGTTGGCGGCGCAGCGCAAGGAATAGAAACCTGAGCTGAGGCAGGTGAGCGAAGATGATCATTCGCGAGATTCAAGACAGCTTCGTCATGGTGACCCAGCATGACCATGCTCTGTTGTCCGGTGAGATTGCGAAGCATTTTACGGACCCGTATTTCGTAGACGGTGCGTATCGTGCGGATGTTGAGTTGGCGATCCGGGAACACGACAGGGGCTGGATTCGGCTCGACGACGCCCCGATCTGGAACGACCGTGATGCGAAGCCGTTCAGCTTCATGGACTATCCGCTGTTGCCCAAGTTGACGCACTACCGACTCGGCATCGACGAAGTCCAGGCGCAGAGCGAGTATGCGGCACTTTTGTGCAGCATGCATTATTGCTCCTTCATGGCAGGACATACGCCGGAACAAACGGAGATTGTGCGCTTCATGGCATAGGAACATGAGCGGCAGCGGCAGATCGCGGACAAGATCGATTTGCCGCCTGCCGATACCGTTCGGCGGCATTTCGGGCTCCTCCAGCTGTGCGATGACATCTCGCTTTACGTGTGCCTGAACAATCCTGGAGCCACGAAGACAGAGGAGCATCCTTGGTACGTGGACGGATTCCGCAAGTCGGAAGGATTAGGACCTGCAGGTCAAGGTAAGTTGGTTGCATGTTGGGTGAGTGAGGCGGAGGTAGGGTTTGATCCTATGCCGTTTGTAGGCGGGTTTACGGCGAAGTTGAGGCAGAAGGTTGTGCCGAAGGAACTGATCAAGCAGGAAGGGTTGCAGGAAGCGTATTGGAGAGCGGCGTGGTGGGAGCAAGAGATCGGCTTTGTCGGCAAGTAGGAATGATAGTGTGTAAGGCAGTGTCCATTGAATTGGATGCTGCCTTTTGTTTTGTCTGACAAGCGATTCTTCATGAATGTAGAGGAAAGATATGGTAGAATTATTTGTGCGAATTCGCAGAACATTAGTTATATGACATACCCTAAATTCTACAAAATGAAGGTGTAATTATATGACAAGCAACGAATTATTTAATTTATTAAAGACGGAAATACACTCAATTTTATTCTTAAGTGGATATGAAATTATTGAAGAGCAGTACCCTCCTGAATTCTTTGGGAGTAGGTACATTACTTTCTCAAATGCAAATTCAGTAATTAGATTGGTATGGGATGGAAAAGAATCTTATTTTATACTTGAAGAATATATCGGTTTTAATGAAATTCTTAAGATTAATGAGTGGAGCGATATTGAAACAATGAAGTACGTCAAAGAAGAAGTGGATGATAAGTACATAGAAAACTTCATAAATCAGTTCATAGCATCTTTACTGAAATCGACTAATAACTAATTTAATTTGAAATGCAATGCTACGAAGAGGGTACGTCATATAACATCGCATTCACGCATCACAGCCTTCGGCTGCTCGGTCCGCCTGAGGCATTTCGATGGAGTTGGGTCAGGCGGACAACCCTGCGAACCTAACCGCGTCGCGGCCGCCCCGTTGGGGCTTAAGGTTCTCGGGTTCGTGAATACGAGAGACGTTAGATGAAAGATACGTGGAAAAACGATTAAAGATTGAAAGATGATAAACCATTTGAAAAACCAAATGAAAATAAACACCAAGAAAGGACGATGTTATTTGATTGGATTACTTGTAGTGGTTTTATTCGTTGGATTAGCTGGCATTATAGGAAATCAGTATTCAGGACTTAAAAGAATGGAATCAATACAAAGATCATTAGACGATATAAATCAGATATTACGAGAGATGAATAAAAGGAAAGAGAATGAATTTTGAATTGTATTTCAGGCGGACGTATCCATCAGATAACACCGTATTCATGCATCGCAGCCTGATGGCTGCTCGGTCCGCTTGAGGCAATTCGAAGAAGCGGAATCAGGCGGACAACCCAGCGAACCTAACCGCGTCGCGGTCGCCCCGTTGGGCTTAAGTTTCTCGGGTTCGTGAATACGCAGAACATTAGGCGAAATTCTAAGCTAAAGGGAGAGAAAAATGAAGAAACGGAAGATCTCGGAGAGTCTTATCCGAGAATTAAACAGTTTACAAAACACTAGAAATACATTAGAAGAGTTTCTTCAAAACTTTATTAGTAACTCATCCAGATATGTAATATTTATGCATGATATTTTAGCTAAAAACGCGAGTAAAGATTACATAATGGTTCCTGTTTCTCAATACATCGCATCATTAATAACTTGTTGGGAGACTTATTTCAGAGATATGTTTGTTTATTTAGCGTCCACTGATGAGCAGTTCCTTAGAGATGTCATAAGACATAATAATATTAATGTTGAAGAAGATGACCTAATTCGAAATGAATTGTCAATAGGGGAGTTTGTAAGTAAGTTTTTTAACTTTCAAAACCTTGAGGATACTGAGAATGCATTTTCACCACTTTATGAAGGTAATAGTTTCTTTAAGGCTCTAAGCGAGTATGAACTACCATTTGTTCTATTTAGGAAAGGAATAGTTACACATATTTCATTGATTGAGCTTGATCAAAACTGGTATGAACTGATAAATACACTTTTTAATATACGTCATAATATTGTCCATGATGCCAATTATCGATTAGAACTTACTAGTGATTTTATTTCTAGAGCAGAAAGTATTTGTATTGTTTTACCCCAAATTGTTGGTCAATTTGTTTCAGAAAAGTATGGTGTTGAAAGACCGGTTGTTGACATAGAACATGGAACAATAAAAAAAATAGTTTCTGGAGACGTAGATAAAAAATTTGGCTATGTATTTACTGTTCAAGATATGATCGCTAAGGATTGGATAATAAAAGATTAATATGAGTGATTGACTGTCCGAACATCGCCTAACAATGCATTCACGCAGCGGGCCTCTCCGAGTCCCTTGGTCGCCGGAGGGTTTTCGAGGATGCGAATTGAGGCGACAACCTTGCACCGACTAAGCGCATCGCGCCCGGCACTTCGTGCCTTAAGTCGGTGAGGGTTCGTGAACTCGGGAACGTTATCGGACATAACCATTGAAGGGAGATGTAAGTAGATGTAGAATTGATAGGTATAATATACCAATTGGAGGTATTTCTGTGGCGCGCAAAGTATTTGTAAGTTATCATCATGCGAATGATCAAACAAGAGCTACTCATCTGAGAGATACATATGGTTCCAACGACACACTGATAGATCGCTCATTACCTGACGCATATGATAGTGCGAATGATGACTACATTTTACAATTGATAAGGCAAAATCATTTAAAAGAATCGACCGTGACTATTGTGCTTATTGGAAGTGAAACTTATAAGCGTAAATGGGTCGATTGGGAGATTTATTCTTCTTTAAGACCATATGGAAGTAGATCTAGGAATGGGCTTCTTGGTATTTACCTTCCTAATTACGGTGAAGTACCGGCAAGATTATTGGATAATATTAATAGTGGTTACGCAGTCACGATGAACTGGGGAAATATCTCATGGCAACTAACTAGCAAAATCGAAGAAGCGTTTCAAAATAGAGATAAAGACCACCTCGTTAGAAATTCAAGGACGAGGAGACAACGGAACAGCTGATGGCAAAACGGAAACGAAAAAAAAGGGGGAACCGTTCATTGACAATAGTTGCTTTGCTTTTCTTGGTTCTTTCCTTGATTTTTTTCGCTATTGATTTTTTTAGAGCATACAATCCAGGGAAATTATCACTGTCTGCTCCTTTTGGGCTCGGAAATATAGAGCTTGATAGGGCCACTCTTAGTGAAAAAGAACTGGATATTGCTTGGAAACTATATGTTCAACTTTCTACAAGAAAAGCTTCGATCCCTTTAGATGACAACGATATTATTTCTGAGGTATATGACTCGTGGTATCAACTCTTTACAACTACAAGAGAATATTTAATTGAAATGCCAGCCAAAGATATTGAAGAAAATGAGAACGCACAGAAAATAATCGCTTTAGCATTAGATGTCATAAATAAAGGTCTACGTCCTCATCTCACTGAATGGCAAGGCAAGTATCGAAAATGGTACAATGAAGCTATACAAAAAGAAGAGTTTAAAGGCAAATCACCACAAGAGATCCAAAAAAAATATCCTCACTATAATGAGTTGATTGACGATATGAAGATTGTAAATACCGAACTCCTAAAATACGCAACTCAACTCAAAAGATTTTCACATGAAAAGCCCGCGAATAATCCAACAAAAATTATTACATGGTTTAAAGAAAAATGGAAATCGTCATTTTAGCGTCCTTCAACAGGACGTTTTTTGTTCATTTCAAGAAGTGGTTACGTCCGATAACACCGTATTCTCGCAGCCTTACGGCAGCTCGGTCCGCTCGATGCATATCGAGGGAGCTGGTTCAGGCGGACAACCCTGCGAACCTAACCGCGTCGCGGCCGCCCCGTTGGGACTTAAGTTCTCAGGTTCGTGACTACGAGGAAAGTTAGGTGAAATACCCGAAAGCTTGTATTCCAATATTGACAATAAGTCACTAAATATGACAAGCTTTAAATAACCTGTTTTTACCACTTCAAAAATCGTGGAGTGATATTATGAGCTATACCTATTACAACATGGGGCATCTTCAAAGAGGACAAGTTGTTGAAGTAACACTATCAGGAAATGCAGCAAATGTCAGGCTAATGGATAGTAGCAATTATAATAATTACAAGAATGGTCGAAATCACCGCTATTATGGTGGACTGGCTAAACGTTCACCTGTCAACTTAACAGTTCCTAGCTCTGGTAATTGGCATGTAACGGTCGATCTGAATGGTTTAAGGGGATCTGTGAGATCTTCAGTTCGTGTACTCCCTAGCCCATTACCAACCATACAAGATAGACCACTTTCTTCAGTACCTTCACTCATTCATAGACAAGGTGTATATGACGAAAATTCTGTAGATGACGTTAGAGATTTTGATGTCTTTATATCGCATGCTTCTGAAGATAAAGATGAGGTTGTCCGTGATCTGGCGTTAGCTTTACAAAATGAGGGATTACAAGTTTGGTATGATGAATTTGAATTGCGAATTGGTGATAGCCTTCGTAGAAAGATAGATAAAGGACTTGCAAGAAGTAAATTTGGAATTGTTGTATTGTCCCCTTATTTTATAAGTAAAGGTTGGACAAATTACGAATTAGATGGAATCATTACAAAAGCTGTTACCGGGGAACAGGTTATTCTACCTATTTGGCATAACATCACTAAAAAAGAGGTAATTGATTATAGCCCTTCACTTGCTGATAAATTAGCCAGAAGTACTGCTACACATACTGTTGAAGAGATTGCTACTGAGATATCTACCTTAATAAAGGGGCAATAACATCGTACACCTAGTCCTATTTTTTTGAGGGCAGGTGTTTTTCTTTAACAATGATGTTTTAAGTATTCCAAGGATGTCGGATACTTCACTTAACATAGTATTCACACGGCGGGCCAAGTTTGTTTAAATACACTTCAACAACCGGATTCATCGGTATACTCAGTGAATTTAACCTCTATATAAACTCGGATTTCGGCGGCTATCTAGTAACCTGGTTCCGATCGTAATCCTCTATTTGTTGCGTAAGTACAGTAGAAACCGGAGTTCGTTCGATACGCTACCCTCTGAATATCTCAGTGATAAGTAAGCGATGTGCTACATTTCTGAGCTAAGGAAGTTGGTCGGTACTCGGCCGCTCATCATGGCTGGCGCCTGCGTTATCGTGTTCAACGAATCGGGCCAACTTCTGTTGTAAAACGGTCGGACAAGTTTGATCGGGGGACAATCGGCGGTTCGTTGGAGCTTGGGGAGTCCCTGGAAGAAGCCGCTGCTCGGGAGCTTTATGAAGAGGCAGGGCTGCGAGCCCAAACGCTGAAATTCATTACGTTCTTATCCGGCAAGGATATGTATTACCGATACCCGCATGGAGATGAAATTTATAACGTCGCGGCTGTGTATGAAGCTATCGGGATAGAAGGTACGCCGCGCGTGAACGATGAAGAGGGATTGGAGTTGCGATACTTTTCTCTCGAAGAACCGATAGCCTACTTGAATCCATCCGTCGAGCACATTTTAAGAAGAGCAGGTTATATCCGCAATTGGTGAGGATGGCTCTAAATAGCTGATTACCTGTAGTTTGAAATATGATATAAAGGAATATAAAGGAAAAGCCAACGTCGCAAATCGGGGAGGTTTCATCGTCTATGGAGTTGAAAAAAGAGAAGCTAGCATTACAAATGGCAGACATCTCTGGTTCCACATTCGATAAAGTCAATGCTCAAGCGCTTATATTCGATAACGTTAACCTGGCCGGTTCGAAGGTGAACAATGCCAATATGAGCGGAGTTTCGTTTAGCGACGTCAATCTGTCCGAGCTTAAAATGTCCGACGCGAACTTGTCTGGTGCCCGAATCGAGCATGCGAACATGAGCCATCTCGTCGTCGATCACGTCCACTTGTTCGGAACGGAGTTCACGAACGTCGTACTTCCTCAAGAAGGCGACGGCAATTATCTCCCGGACGGCCAGTATAAACCGATTGTTTTCCGCAACTGTAACCTATCCAATATGGAAATCATCGATTGCGATATCACGGGATTGAAAATCAACGGTATTTTAATTGAAGAGTTACTCAAAGGAAAATAGAACGCTCAGATTCAATCCTCAGGCTGCTGATGTAGCAGCCTTTTTTTGATAGGGAGGAAGATGCCGAATGTACGTGCCCAAATACTTCGCAGAGGAAGACCAAAATACTTTATACGACTTCATCGATCATCACGGTTTCGGCGTGTTGTTTTCGACTCATGACGGAGCTCCGGCTGCGACGCATCTACCTCTGACGCTGGATCGGAACTCGGGAGTTCTGTATGGACATTTTGCCCGGCAGAATCCGCAGTGGAAGGATATCGCCGGACAACGGGCTTTGGCCGTGTTCCAAGGCCCTCACAGCTATATTTCCTCCTCTTGGTATGAGACACCGCAGTCCGTGCCGACATGGAACTATGTCGCCGTACATGTGTACGGTACCGTCGAACTGATTGAAGATCCTGCCGAGCTGCTGGCTTGTTTGAACGATCTCGTGAAGCAATATGAGGAGCCAGGCAGCGGCTACGGTATTGATGAGACGAATCTTGATTTCGTTCGCGGTCTGAGCCAAGGAATCGCGGGTTTCAAGTTGAAAATCGACCGTATCGAAGGCAAATGGAAGCTTAGCCAAAACCATTCGAAAGAACGCCGGGAACGCGTGATTGAGCAACTCGAACGGATCCCAAGCGACAATGCGAAGGGCATCGCGAAGTTGATGAGAGATACTTTGAATCAGTAAAAAAGACCCGCTCAAGGAGGGATATATATGACTTCACCATCCATTGAGGATCGGCTCAAGGAATTGAAAATCACGCTGCCTTCGGCGAGCGACCCGGCTGCTAAGTACGCGAATTTCGTCATGGTGAACGATTTGATTTTCGTATCCGGGAAAGGTCCGGCGGGAAAACCGAAAGGCAAGCTGGGCATCGAGTTTTCGACGGAAGACGGCTATCTGTTCGCCAGGCAAACCGGATTGGAAGTGTTGGCCGTGCTTCAATCAGCGCTGGGCACGCTTGACCGGGTGAAGCGGGCCGTTAAAATCCAGGGCTTCGTAAATGCGAGCGCCGAGTTTGAGGAGCATCACAAGGTGTTAAACGGCTGTTCCGATCTCTTGATCGAAGTGTTCGGAGAGAGAGGCGTTCATTCGCGGTCGGTATTCGGTGCTGTCTCAGTACGCGACAATCTGCCGATCATTGTGGATTCGATCTTTCAAATCGAGCCATAAAGGAGGCGTTGTGCCTGTGCTAAGGGTGGAAACTCACGTGGATATCGCGGCGCCGATTGAGCGGTGCTTCGATTTGGCAACAAATATAGACGTCCATACTCGGACCGTATGGAAGCACACACGGGAGAAGGCTGTCGGCGGTGTCGTATCCGGCATGATTGACTCGGGGGAAACGGTCACCTTCGAAGCGACCCATTTGGGCGTTCGGCAAAGGTTGACCTCCAAAATCACGGAATACCGGCGTCCCTATATGTTCGTTGACGAGATGCAGAAGGGCGCTTTCAAGCGTTTGAGGCATATTCATGAATTCGAAACGCACGGGAGCATGACTCGGATGAAAGACACGCTCGAGTTCGAAGCGCCGCTGGGCATCTTGGGCAGGATCGCCGAAAGACTCGTGTTGAAGACTTATATGAGGCGGTTTCTGAAGCACCGGAATCGACAATTGAAAGAGTTGGCCGAAAAGGAGGATTCTCAATGAAAATATTCGTTGCCGGAGCGGCCGGCGCGATCGGACGGTTGCTGCTCCCTCAACTGGTTCAGGCGGGGCATGAAGTCACGGGAATGACCCGGAATCCGGATCGTATGGATCTCATTCGCAAAATGGGGGCGACCCCCCTGGCGGCTGACGCATTGGACCGGGAAGCGATGCTGTCCATTATCCGCGTGGCACAACCGGACGTCGTCATGCATCAGCTCACGTCACTCGGCTCTATGAACTTCGCGGACAATTCGCGCATTCGGATCGAAGGCACGCGGAATCTCGTGGACGCCGCTCGTGAGGCCGGCGTCAAGAAAATGATCGCGCAAAGCATATCGTTTGCCTATGCGCCAGGCGATACGCCTGCGACGGAAGAGGATCCGTTGGATAAAGAAGCTCCGGTGCCGCGAAAACATACGGTGGAAGGGGTCATTGCCCTGGAGAACGCCGTCGCGGAAATGCCCGAGTATGTGATTTTGCGTTACGGCTCCTTCTATGGACCAGGTACTTGGTACGGCAAAGACGGATCGATGGCGGAGAAGACGATGCACGGGGAAATTCCGGCCACGGACGGCATCACTTCTTTCCTTCATGTGGAGGACGCGGCACGCGCTGCCGTGTTAGCTTTGGATTGGCCGTCCGGCACTGTGAACATCGTCGACGACGAGCCAGCCCAAGGGACGGTTTGGGTCCCCGTATACGCAGCGGCATTGGGAGCACCGGAACCTAAAATTCAGTCCGGCCGCAACCATTGGGAACGCGGCGCATCGAACGCCAAGGCTCGCCTCGAGTACGGCTGGGAGCCGTTGTATCCGACTTGGAGAACGGGCTTCTCCCGGAGTTTATCATGATGAATAGACACCTTGAAGAATACTCATTAAACGCCTGGCCGGCCCTTCGGACAATGGTGCACGAGGGTTGGCTGCTCCGATTAGCTGAGGGATACACCAAGCGCTCGAATTCGGTTCAAGCCATTTATGGCGGATGTGAGCAGACAGTAGATTGGGATCGCAAAATCGCTTATTGCGAGGAACAGTATGCCCAAGCCGGCTTAGACACCGTTTTCAAAATTACTCCTTTCGTACCTTCGGGCCTGGATGCAAAGCTTGCCGACAGAGGCTATATGCTGCTGGATCCGACAAGCGTGAGGGTGCTGGATCGGCTGGACTCCATTAAGATTCCAACCATGTCGAAGGCTACAATAGAAGAGACGCTCACGGAAGGCTGGCTTGAAACGATGGCCGGGTTTAACGGTACATCCGATCACGGCAAAGCCGTGACGAGAAAGATGCTGACGGGCAGCCCGCTTACCCAAGGTTTCTGCACGTTGTATGCGGACTCGGTCCCGGTGGCATGCGGCCTCGGCGTCATCGAGCAAGGGCACGTTGGACTGCTCGACATCGTGACGGATCCGAACTGCCGCAACCGGGGATACGGCGAACAGCTCATTTTGCATATTCTTCGATGGGCGAGGGAGAACGGGGCCGCCCGCAGTTACCTGCAAGTCGTACAGAACAACGCTCCCGCCGTCAGACTCTACGAGAAGCTGGGCTATGAGGAAATCTACACCTACTGGTACAGGCAGAAGAAGCTAGGCTGAACCGACCGGACCGGATGACCTAAAAGGTTTCTAAAACCGCGCGAATATGGGCTTTGCTTGCTTGCGGTTGTGATAACATGGGGTGAGGTGAGAGGAACCTATGGCCATATTGCTCATGATAGCCGGCGGATTAATCTTCGTTCTCGGCATTTTCATCGGTATTGCAGATGAAAGCCTCATTTTCATCCTGCTCAGCGTCATCGGCGGTTTGCTCTTGATCGGACTTTCCAAGATCATTGAGCTTCTGGAAGGGATCACCCATCGTTCCTTGGGCGTTCCCTATACTCACGATCAGATAAGAACGATTCTGCAATCCTCCCTCGAATACCCGGTGGAAGCGGAGGGAATCGCCCCGTATCCCGACTCGGATACGCCGTATCCCTTACTGCATCTGGACGGAGAAACTTACATGAGGGCCAGAGTATTCCGAAATTACTTGAGCCAGGACGGCAGTCTCTATACGTTCGCGTTCCCGGACCGGCCGCCGGAGGTTTTGCGAAGGATGCAAGGTTACTATCCCGGTGCTGAACTATTCGCGCATGAGGACCAGGTGTACGTGAAACTCAGCCGGATCCGACTGAAACCGCGGGTCGAAGGCCATAAACTCATTCTGGAATTCCAAAATGCGAATGACTGAGGAGGCAAAGCACATGGTACCTGCCAGAGTGAGCTTAATTACGATCGGAGCGCGGGATTTGCCGTCGCTTCGCGCATTTTACCAGCGGCTTGGGTGGGCGGAAACCGACGTCAGCTCGGACAGCTATGCGGTGTTTCGGACGGCTGGCGTGTTGCTCTCTTTGTTCCCGCTCCAGGAACTTCTGCATGATGCCGGCTTAAGCGCCGATGAAACGGTGCAAGGCTTCAAAGGAATCACGCTGGCGATTAACGTGGAGCAACCGGAGCAGGTCGATTCGCTGATCGAGGCAGTCCGGACGGTCGGCGGCCGGGTGACCCGCGAGCCGAGCGACGCTTTCTGGGGCGGCCGTACCGCCTATTTCTTCGACCCCGAGAACAATGCGTGGGAAGTGGCTTGGAATCCAACCGCCGTTTTCGATGAACGGGGCGCCATGCTCTCTTTTTAGGCACTCACTCATATCTATCATCATGGAGAAGAGGAAAACCGTATGCTCGTTACGATCGTGGCATTTGACGAATTCACGGATATCGACGTTTTCTTGCCTTGGGACTTACTGAATCGGGTAAACCGCAAGGATTGGCAAGTGAAGCTGGTCGGCACGGCGTCGACCCATACTTCCATCGCAGGACTTACCATCCCGATGCACGGCGATCTTAGCGATGTTGTCCAAGCGGACGCCGTTCTGATCGCGAGCGGTCCCGGTACCCGCAAGCTCATGAAGGACGAGGATTTTCTGGCGAAGCTGCAAATCGATCCCGAGAGACAGCTGATCGCGTCCATGTGCTCCGGCGCCTTGATCCTCGGGGCGAAAGGATTGCTTCGGAACAAACAGGCGACTACTTATCCGACGGCTAAGAAACTGCTCGAACAATTCGGCGTCGAAGTGGTGGAAAAGGATTTCGTGAACGAAGGCAACGTGTCCACTGCAGCGGGCTGCTTGGCCGCGATTACGTTGACGGGCTGGATCATCGAGCGGCTGACCGATTCCAAGACACGGGAACGCGTAATCCAATCGGTGCAACCGGTCGGCGCGGGGCTGTATTTTGAGGAGCAGGAGTGATCTGCATGCTCAAGTTATTCCAATATAACTGGCAAGTGAGGGAAGAGTGGTTCGCGCTTTGCCGTGGGTTGCCGCAAGAAGAATTGCTGAAGGAAAGGACAGGCGGCGTAGGTTCGATCCTGAAGACGCTGTTTCACATCGTCGAAGCGGAATACAGCTGGATTGACGCGTTGAAGGGTAACTCGCCGGAAGAACCGGACTTCAACGATTACCGTTCGCTGGAACGGGTGGAACAACTTCAGGCACAATATCGGCCGGACGTTTTGGCCTTCGTTGAAGCTTGGACGGATGAGCAAGAGATTCATAATCTCATCGTTCCTTGGAATACGAATGTCTCATGTACATACGGTGAAGTGATGCGGCATGTCATCGCCCATGAAATCCATCACGTCGGCCAGCTCTCCGTATGGTCGAGGGAACTGGGCATCAAGCCTCCGTCCGCGAACTTCGTCGGAAGGGGTTTGGCATGAGCGTAAAACTGGAAACGTCCCGGCTGCTGTTGCGGACAATCGGTGAGTCCCATTCTGCCGCGGTGCTGGATTTCGTCGTCCGTAACCGGCATTTTCTTGCCGAATGGGAGCCGCTGCGATCGCCGGCCTATTTTACGGAAGAAGAGCAGCGCCGCATGCTGACGAATGACACGAAAGCCATGGAGCAGGGGCAGTTGCTGAAATTATGGATTTTCAAAAGGGACGAACCGGAGCGGGTCATCGGATGCGTCAGTTTGAGCAATATCGTCGGGGGCGCGTTCCAATCCTGCCATCTCGGTTACAAAATGGACCAAGAAGAGAACGGCAAGGGCTTCATGACCGAAGCGGTGAAGCACATTTCCGATTATGGTTTCCGGGTTTTGAAGCTCCACCGGATCGAAGCGAACATCATGCCGAGGAATGCCGCCTCGCTCAAAGTCGTCGAGAAGCTCGGATTCAACGATGAGGGCCTCGCTCGGAAATATCTCAAAATCAACGGCAAGTGGGAAGACCACATCCATATGGTTTTGTTGAACGAAGAGCTTGAATAGAGGAGGCTGGGAGCATGGGTTTGAAAGCATCCATCGCACGGAATTTCAGAAAGCCGACCGGATTTATGGGCTGGTTGATCGGAAAGTTCATGAACAAAGGCAACGACTTCATGAATCGATTTACAATCGGGTTCCTGGATCCGCAGCCGAGCGACCGCATCCTGGAGATCGGTTTCGGCAACGGCAAATACATGCGCGAAATCGCCGAGAAGATGACAAACGGCCTGATGGCGGGGGTGGATTACTCCCGGACGATGGTGGACCAAGCGAAGAAACGCAACCGCGCATTCATCCGTAAAGGCGTAGTCGACATCAAACTCGGCGAAGTGAATCGCATCCCGTTCGATACCGGTGCTTTCGATAAGGTGTTCACCGTGAATACGATCTACTTCTGGCCGAATCCTGACTCGGATATCCAGGAGGTCCGGAGGATTCTCAAACCCGGCGGCCGGCTTCTGATTGCTTTCCGTTCCAAGGAGAAAATGGAGAAGCTCGATCTCGCCCGCCACGGTTTCACCCTGTATGAGCCGGAGCAAGTGAAGGAACTCGCGCGGAAGGCGGGATTTACGGACATCCGTCTGGAATCGTCGGAAGACGGTACGATGGACGTGAATTGCCTGATCGCCGTGAAGCCGGCCGACGCGTAAAACAACAAGGGAGCTGACATCATCGACATGGCTAGAACGATTCAATTGGCAGATGGAAGAACGGTAGAAGTCGAATGCTTGAGCTGCGCGCTCACCGGCGGTCTCATCCAACCGACGGGCGGCGTCATCGTGGAGACGGACCTGTTCCATGCGCATCAGGACGTCGCCTATCCGATCCGCGGCTTAGTCATCTTGGCCTCGAAACGACACTTTTACGGGATGGACGAATTAACGCAACAGGAACAAGCCGAGTTTATCTGGCTCGTTCATACGATTCGCCAGAAACAGCGGGAACTGCTGGGCATCGAACATGTCTACTATTTCTATAACGAGGACACGACGCACCATTTTCATCTGTGGATGGTACCCCGGTACGAATGGATGAACGCGTTCGGTCGCTCCGTCGAATCGCTTCGTCCCGTGCTGCTGCACGCCCGCAACGAACTTAACACGGAGGAGAACCTGAAGGACGTGCTGGAAAGCATCGAAATCCTCCGCGAAGGACTGAAGGATTTCAAACGTTAGAAATAAAGGAGGGGCCGATACATGCTGAACCATGACGACGCCTATCATCAATCGATCGAGCAGCCTTACGAGTTGCTCGTCAGCAAGGAAGATCTGGACGGCAACATTTCGGCTGCCATCGAGGAAATCGTGGACGTCACGGGCAAGGACATCGTCGATATCGGCGCCGGTACCGGGCGTTTAGCCTGTATGCTCGCCCCGAACGCTAGGGGGGTAACCGCCTTCGATTTCGCGGCCGACATGCTGCGGATTGCGGCAGACAAGCTAACGGGCATGGGGCTGTCCAACTGGAAGGTCTCGGTGGCCGACTCCAGACAGTTGCCGCTGGAAGAGCGTTCGGCGGACGTCGTCACGGCCGGTTGGAGCATCTGCTACCTCGGCAGCTCGAATAATGAGGGATGGGAAACCGATTTGCGCCGGGTGATGGACGAGATCGACCGCATTCTCAGGCCGGGCGGTGCGGCGATCATTTTCGAAACGCTGGGAACCGGCAACGAAGAGCCGGCCGTGCCCGAAAGTCTTGCAGCCTATTATTCCGCGCTTGTCGAACAATACGGCTTCCGTCACCGGTGGATCCGGACGGATTATCGGTTCGACTCTCAGGAGCAAGCGGAGCGGCTGTGCCGGGATTTCTTCGGGGACGAGCTTGGGGATCGGATTCGCGAAGGGCAATCGAGCGTGGTGCCGGAGTGCACGGGGATTTGGTGGAAAACGAAACCTACGAATGGAAGCGGGGAATCCCAATGATTTTAGAAGTCGCGATTTTGAACGTTAAACCGGGAATGGCCAACGAATTCGAAAGCAGCTTTCGCCAAGCGTCCAAAATCATTTCCAGCATGCATGGCTATATCGAACATGAGCTGCAAAAATGCGTCGAAGAGGCGGACAAGTACATACTGCTCGTCAAATGGGAGACCCTGACCGACCACGTGGTCGGTTTCCGGCAGTCGGAAGGTTATCAGGAGTGGAAAGCGCTGCTCCACCATTTTTACGATCCGTTCCCGACCGTGGAGCACTACGTCAAGATCAAGCTGTAATAACGGCATAGATAAGCGAATAAACGGGGGGAGCCGTCATAGGGACATTCGCTCGTTACCGGTTAATGCTGCTTTGGCTGACCACGTTGTTCTTCCTGAGCACCGCACTCCTCGGCTTGGTGGACCTGCTGACGTTTAAACCGAACCCGGTCGGACATATGTCGGGCAACGGCAATCCGGCCTTGCTTGCGATATTCGTGTTCGTGCCCGCTTATCTCGCATTCGTCCTCTTGCTCGGCATTCTCTCTTTTCTGTTTTTCCGTTCGGGATTCCGCTCAGGCAAGTTGTTCGCGGAATGGATCATTATCGCCTTCTTCGGCGGATGCCTGCTGGTCTGGCTGGTGAAGATGCATGCGCAAGGCATCTTTTACACGCTGGGCGGCAAACCGAGCGATCCCGATTCCCTCATCACGGGATGGTCGATGTTCAATCAATATACGAACATGGTTTACTTCAATTACTTGACCTATAGTCTTGGCATGCTCGTTTCTATTCTCATCGGGTATTTCGCAGCGCTCGCAATATGGTATGATAGTCGAAAATCGGGCAACCGCAAGGAATAGAAAGAAGGATCAAAGAATGCAGGACAAGTATGTCATTGAAGACGCGAGACCCGAGGATTTGCCGGCGATCGTGGACATTTATAACTCTACCATCGAGGGGCGGATGGTGACTGCCGATCTCGAGCCCGTGACGGTGGAGAGCCGTCGCCGCTGGTTCGACGAACACAATCCCGAACGCCGGCCTCTCTGGGTGCTTAAGGATGACGGAAAAATCGCCGCATGGTTCAGTTTTTCTTCCTTTTACGGCAGACCGGCGTATGACGGGACGGTTGAGATCAGCATATATATCGCGGAGGATTACCGTTCCAAGGGAATCGGCAAGCTGTTGATCGCCCGAGCGATCGAGGAGTGTCCGCGTCTCGCGATATCGAATCTCGTGGGCTTCGTGTTCGGGCACAACGAGCCAAGCCTGGGCTTGCTCCGAAAATTCGGATTCGAGCGTTGGGGGCATCTGCCCGGCGTGGCGGTGCTGGACGGCGTGGAACGGGATTTGGTCATCTTGGGACTGAAGGTCGGCTAAAAGGGGGACGGCGGCGTGGATTGGAACGATTTTGCCGCCCCGATCTGGCTATCCGTCCAGATCGCGCTCGTCTCCAGCATTCTCGTCTTCGGGCTGGCGACGGCAGCCGCGCGGGGGATGGCAAGGGCAAAGTTCTTCGGCAAACCGGTGCTGGAAACGGTCCTGCTTCTTCCCTTGGTGCTGTCTCCGACCGTTATCGGCTTCGTGCTGCTGGTAGCGTTGGGGAGGAGAAGCTGGATCGGACAAGCCTACGAATGGCTCGTCGGCCAGCCGATCGTTTTCTCTTGGATCGCCGCAGTCATCGCTTCCGTCGTTGTCGCTTTTCCGCTCGCCTATCGAACGATCAAAACGGGGCTGGAGGAAGTCGACGGCGAGCTGCAGGAAGCGGCGAGGGCATATGGGGCGAACGAGTGGCAAGTGTTCCGATGGATAACGGCTCCGCTGGCATCCCGGTCGCTGGTTACCGGCTACGTGCTGGGTTTCGCCCGCAGCCTCGGAGAATTCGGCGCGACGCTGATGATCGCCGGCAACATTCCTCACCGGACGCAGACGATTCCTACCGCGATCTATATTGCCGTGGATTCCGGGAACATGAGTCTGGCATGGGCCTGGGCGGGTGTCACGGTACTGTTGTCCTTCCTCATGCTGCTCATCATCAGCCGCAAACAATGTCCATAGAGACCGCTCCCTTCGGAAATTCGAAAGGGGAGCGGTTTTCGTTTACAATAGAAGCAAGACAAGAACGAGAGGTGAAGAAGATGACGGATCGGCAACAGGGAGCATTGGAGCTGGCGACGTTCGCCGGAGGCTGTTTTTGGTGTATGGTCAAGCCTTTTCATGAAATGCTGGGCATCGAGAAGGTCGTTTCCGGCTATACGGGAGGCCATGTAGAAAATCCGACGTACGAGGAAGTGTGTTCGGAGACGACGGGACATGCGGAAGCGGTCCAAATCACGTTCGATCCGGCGCTTTTTCCTTACCGGAAGCTGCTGGACATCTACTGGCGGCAAATCGATCCGACCGACGCGGGCGGCCAATTCCATGACCGCGGGCCTTCTTACCGGCCGGTGATTTTCTATCACAACGAGCGCCAGAGGGAAGAGGCGGAAGCTTCAAAACGGGAGCTCGAAGCGAGCGGCCGGTTCCTCAAACCGATTGCCGTTGCGATCGAACCGGCAAGCACGTTCTACCCTGCGGAGGATTACCACCAGGACTACTACAAGACAAATCCCATCCGCTACAAATATTACAGCAAAGGCTCCGGACGCCCGGACTTCATCGCGCGCCACTGGAACACGCCGAAGGACCGCGAACAGCTTAGAAGCAAGTTGACTCCCATGCAGTTTGAAGTGACCCAGAACAACGCGACGGAGCCGCCGTTTCGCAATGAATTTTGGAATCACCACGAGGATGGGCTGTACGTCGACGTCGTGACGGGCGAGCCGCTGTTCACTTCGTTCGATAAATTCGATTCGGGATGCGGCTGGCCGAGCTTCACGAAGCCGCTTCAAGCCGGCTCGGTCGAAGAATTGGAAGATTTCTCGCACGGGATGATTCGAACCGAGGTCCGCAGCCGCGCTTCCGACTCTCATCTGGGCCACGTTTTCCCGGACGGTCCGAGAGATCGGGGAGGCCTGCGTTACTGCATCAATTCCGCGGCGCTCAAGTTTATTCCGGTTGATCGCCTGGAAGAGGAAGGCTATGGGGCGTACCGGGGCCTTTTCGAAAATTCCGGGGAACAAGCGTAATCGAGGTCTGTAACTCCTTCTATAGGCATGAAAAAACGGCTGTCACTTCTACGAAGTGTGCAGCCGTTTGCTTCCGAACCACTTGTGCCAAAATCCCCGTTCCGCTCCCGCTTTCGGATCACTGCTTACCGCTTGGTCCGCTACGATCGTCTTCAGGTACAATCCTCGGCGAATGTTCCGGTCCATCTCCGTTTGCCGGTGTTGAATCATTTTCTCGATATGGTAAGTGCTTTGGTTTTGAATCATTTTCGATTTCTCCTTCTATTTTAGGATTAGGAAGTGCCCAGGCGCCTGCCGCCGAACCATCTGTGCCAGAAGCCGCGGTTCGGGCAATCCGCAGCCGCATCCCGTTCCGTTTGACGTGAGGTAGCTCGATCGGCGTAATGCCGCGTGCGCAAACCTTTTTGAATCTCTACTTCCCGGAATTGCATCATTTTCTCAACGTGGTAGTGGTTGTGGTGTTGAATCATTTCGTATGACCTCCTTCCCTGTAATCCCATTATGCGCCAGCTAAAAGGGGATAAAAAGAGTAAACTCAATGAAAACTATTTCCTCTTTTTTTCACCGGGTTTACGGCAACAAAAAAGGCGACCATCACTTCAAGGAAGTGGTGAGCCGCCTGCCGGTGAACCAGCGCTGCCAAAGGCTTCGCGAGTTCGAGGACGATACTTCGGAAGTCCGGGGATCGGGAACGATTTCCCGCATATACTGTCCCCGACGAGCCTTCCGGTTCATCTCCGCTTGGCGGAATTGCATCATTTTTTCGATAGGGTACGTGCTGTTTTGGATCATGGATTTTTCACCTCCGTCTTGTTTACATTGCCAATTATGCCCTCGTCAAAAGAGGATAAAAAGTGTAGAATCAATGTAAATGATTTCCCCTTTTTTCCACTGAGGAGGAACACCCACCCATGCAGACGGCAACGGCTGAACGCTATTTGGATATGTACCATCGATTCGTCGGCGGGTCGGCAATCGGCTCGCCCGTAGAGGTCACGCTGGAGGAGCTGGCGGACACTCTCTATTGCACGACGCGGAACGTGAAGCTCGTGCTTCGCAAGATGGAGGAAGACGGCTGGATCGACTGGCTTCCGGGAAGGGGGCGGGGCAATCGGTCGCGCTTGGTTTTCCGATCGGACAGGGACACGCTCTTGCTCGATATCGCCCAAAAAATGGCCCAGCGCGGGGACTACAAGCAGGCGTTCGAGCTGATTCATTCGCATGGGGAAGGAACCTCGGTGAAAGAGCGGTTCTCGGAATGGCTCGACCTGCATTTCGGCTATCGGACGGAAACCCCCGACGGCAAACGGGAAGTGGATACGCTTCGCCTGCCGGTGCATACGCCGATCCTTACGCTGGATCCCGCGGAAGTGTATAACGCGTTCGACGCCCACATGCTCAGGCAGATTTTCGACCGGCTGGTACAGTACGATCCCACGACGAACCGGGTGCTTCCGATGCTGGCGCACACCTGGGAATGCAACGCCGACGCGACGGTATGGCAATTCCACCTGCGCAAAGGAGTCCGTTTCCACCACGGACGCGAGTTGACGGCGGATGACGTCATTTTCACGATCGAGCGCCTGCGCTTCGGCAAGAGCCACAGCTGGATGCTGCGTACGCTGGTGAAGCTGGAGATCGTGGATACGCGGACGATTCGCTTCGAGCTCAGCAAGCCGAACCGGATTTTCCACCGCTTCATGAGCTCGGCTGCGGTTTCGATTTTGCCCCGGGATCTGGTGCTGCAGGATGAAGAGCGTTTCTGGAAATGCCCGGTGGGAAGCGGTCCGTTCATGGCGACGGAATGGACGGAGGACCGCTTCGTGATGGCCGCCCATACCGGCTATTTCATGGGAAGGGCGCATCTGGACGGCGTCGTGATCGCGTTCATGCCGGACTCCCAAGGGGATTGCTCGCGGAGAAGTTGGGAGAAGCTGGTGTGGGACCATGAGCTGCCGGATTCGAAGGCGGAAGAAGATTGGCAAACGGTTGAGACCCTGTGCAAAGGTTGTACGATGCTGACCTGGAACCTGGTCAAGGAGGGCCCGCAGCGCTCGCCGCAATTCCGCAAAGCGGTCGACCTGTTGATCGACCGGAACGCGATGATCCGCGAGCTCGGCGGCGACCGGATGTATCCCGCGCAGGGCTTCCGGCCCGACGACTCAACGCCGATTAGGCGGGACAGCACGGACTTTAATCGCGCGCTGGAGCTCCTTCGGGAAATCGAGTATGACGGCACGCCGGTTACGCTGCTCGCGCGCGGCGTTCATGCGGAAGACGCGGAGTGGATCAGCAAGCGCTGCGCGGAACATGGGATCCGGATCCAAGTGCTGTCCATCCCGAAGAAGAAGGCCGAAGTGTTCGATTACTCTGAAGTGGATGGCATTATCTACGGGCTCGTTTTCGCCGAGGATGACGTCTGCGAGATCGAAACCTACGAGCAGGTCGGCAGCTATTTGAAGGAACATCTCGATCCGGATATGCGCAGGTGGGCAAGGGATCAAGTCGACTTGGCGCTTGCCGCTCCGAGCACGGAAGCGCGCAGGGTGCACCTCGCGAGCATCGAGACGCGATTAAGGGAAGAAGCGCACGTGATGTTCCTCACGCACAAGAAGGTGAACACGTCGTACCAGCCAGGCATCAAGGGCGTCACGATGAGCCCGTTCGGATGGATCGATTTCAAAACCGTTTGGGTGCAAAGCTCGAAATAACGGAATAAGGGAATGTTCGCTCTCCTGCATTAACTGTTGTAGACGCGGACACAGTTAAAGTGTTATACTGTGTCCGTAATACATACAGTTAATTTTCGTTTTCAGGGAGAGGTGCAGGGACAATGAACGTATTGGCCATCGTTTTGGAAGCGCTGTTAGGACTCGCGTTCGTCATGGCGGGAATCATGAAGATCGCCGGGGTGCAAATGCATGTCGACAACTTCAATCGTTGGAAGCTGCCCCAATGGTTCCGCCCGATCACCGGGATCGTGGAACTGGCCGGAGGCGCGGCGATGCTGGCGGGCATTTGGGTGAAGGGCTTACCGGCGCTGGCGGGCATCCTGCTGGGCATCACGATGCTGGTTGGCGTACTGGTCCATGTGCGAATCCGGGATACCGCGAAAAATACGGTTCCGGCCGTCGTTTTGTTGATCCTCGCCGTCGTGGTCCTGCTGATTCAAGGGCCCGACTTGGATCAGTTGTTCGGTTGAAGCAGGTAAGTTCGGAATACAGCAGCAAGCCGGCGGCCGATAAGGCTGCCGGTTTTATTTTTTTTTCGAATCCATAAAAAGCCAATGAACAATCCGGACAAACGCGGAGTCCTTTCTGTTATTCACAACGCAAAGGGGACTCATTCATGAACAAAATCCTGCAAGCCGTCATGCAGCGGGGCATGATCCTGCTGATTTGTATGCTTCTCATCGTCGCGTGGGGAGCGTATGCCGCAATCGAAATGCAAAGGGACTATCTCCCCGGCATCAACAACACGACTTTGATGGTATCCTTGCGCGCTTCTTCCCTGCAAGCCGATCAAATCAAGCGGGATATCAAGTCGCCGCTCGAGGACGCGATCCGCAGAACGGACGGCATCTCCAACATCGAGACGACGTCCTACGACGGCGGGCTTCTGATGAATCTGTATTACCCGATGAACTACGACATGGTCAAAGCGGAAAATCAAATCAAGCAAGCCCTGAACGAGGCGGATTTGCCGGACGGAACGAACCGGCCCGCGGTATCCCGCCTGACCAACAGCACGTTTCCCATTTTGAGCTACAGCCTGACTTCCGGGAACGCGAAAATCGACGACATCGCCCTTCAATCCACCGTGCAGGCGGCCATCGCGAAACAGCTTAAATCCGTACCGGGCGTTTCCGACGTGCAGACGGTAGGCGGGGCGAAGAACGGGTACGTCGTGAGCTTGCGTACCCAGGATCTTGCCCGAAACAACATGACCGTCGACGATTTCAACAAGTCGATCGCCGCCGATATTCCGAGTCTTCAGGGTTCGATCGCGAACGAGAAAGCCTCTTTCCCGGTTCGAGTCGAAGGCTGGGATCTGAGCGAAGAGCAGTTGCGCAGCCTGCCCATTAAAAACAAAGACGGAATCAGCGTTCCGTTGTCGGCGGTCGCCGATATTTCCCGATCGCTGAACGACGTCAAAACGATTTCCCGTACGAACGGAAAAGCGAGCGTCTTGCTAAACGTCATCAAAACGCCTTCCGCCAATATTACGACCGTGGCGGCTCAGGTCAAAGAGAGGGTAAGCCGAATCGCGGAGGTCAAAAACGGCGACGTGAACATGAATCTTACGCTTGACCGGGGCCGAGACTTGAATGCTTCCTTGCTGGGCCTGCTGCGCGAGGGGATTCTCGGGTGCGTGTTCTCCATGCTCTGCGTGCTGCTCTTCTTCCGGCATGTCCGTTCGACGCTTCTGATCGCGGTTTCGCTGCCGATTTCTCTTCTCGCCACAACGGCGATTCTGAAATCGATGGGCATTACTTTGAACATCCTGACGATCTCCGGACTGATCGTCGCCATGGGCCGTATCGTGGATGACGCAATCGTTATCCTGGATAATATGCATCGGCGAATGCAAGAGCGCGATGGAAAGCCGATTATCGGCGTCCTTGCCTCCGCAGCCGTAGAAATGCTCCCGGCGATCTTCGCATCCACGGCTACGACCATCGCCGTATACGCTCCGATCGCGATGGTGGGCGGGATTATCGGCGCGTCCTATTCCGGTTTCGCCTGGTCGGTGGTCATTGCGCTCGTCATTTCGTTCCTGGTCGCCATGCTCGTCATCCCGGCACTCGCCTTCATGGGATGGAAGGCGCCCAAGTCCAAAGCCGTGACCCTCGAGCCGGTCATGAAACCTTTGCTGACCGCATCGTTGAAGCATAAGAAAACCGTTGCCGGGATCTCGTTCGTCGTATTCGCCGTTGCCGTCTTTTTCGCGACCCAGCTTCCCTTTTAACCTGCTGCCGAGCGCGGCTTCCGGACAAGTCGCCATTCAAGTGGAATTGCCTCAAGGCAGTCCGCTCACGGCCGTCGACGCGGAAGTCAGGAAAGTGGAAAACGTTCTTCAAGGCGACAGCCAAGTCGATTCCTACTCCTCGACATTCGGTTCTTCGTTTACGCCGCAGGCGGACGACGTGTTCGACCAAGGCGGAGGGTATATTCAACAACCGAACGTCGCCAATCTGTCGGTATCGCTGAAAAACAAAAAAGACGTCAATGCGTTCATTAACCGCATGCAGCCCGCCATGTCGTCTTTATCGCAAAAGGCATCGATTACCGTCTCCAACCAGAATATCGCCGGCGACGATTCCCAGATCAAAATCATGCTGACCGGGGCGGACTCCACTACGTTGGAGAACGCCGCTCAACTGGTGCGAAGCAAATTGGCAGGCATCGATGGGCTTAGCGTAGCCGGGAAAACGGATTTGACCAATGGGATTCCCAAATACGCCGTTACCATCGACCGGAAGAAGGTGCTGGATGCCGGCGTCGAACCTGCCGATATCAATAAAATTCTCGCGCGGTATATGGCCAAAGGAAAAGATTTCGAAGTTCCTGCTTCCCATGGCGTGATCCCGGTGGACGTCTATCTGGACAGCGTTCAAAGCGGCGCCGGCGGCAGCCAAACGCTGCCGGTGTATGCCCCTGACGACGTGCTGAAATCGTTGGCCGGGGCAACCGTAACGGGTACTGGCGGAGCCGCATACCGATTCGACCAGTTGGCTTCGATCCGGAAAAGCAGCGCCGAATCCACGATTCAGGAACGGGACGGCGAGCCTTTCGCCGTCGTGACGTCGCAAATCGTATCGAGCGATGTGAGTAACGTCTCCAAGAAGGTGAATGATACCTTAAAAGGGATTTCGCTGCCCGATGGCGTCAGCTATTCGATGGGGGGCATTACGCAGCAGGTCACGGAAATGATCGTCGAAATGGCGGTTGCCATCATCGTCTCCATTCTTCTCGTGCTGCTGATCACCGGCTTCGTGTTCAAAGGCTGGAGAGCGCCGTTCGCCGTGCTGGCCAGCATCCCGCTCGCGTTATCGGGCATCGTGCTGGCGCTGTACGCCATTCAAGGGCAATGGAATCTGGCTGCACTGATCGGAGTCTTGATGTTGACGGGGATCGTGGTCACCAACGGAATCGTGTTGATCGACAAAATCGAACGCAACCGTAAGGAGGGTCTTGGCCTGCGGGACGCCGTCCTGCAAGGAAGCCTGTCCCGGGTGAGACCGATCTTCATGACGGCCGGCACGACGATTCTCACTTTGCTGCCGCTTGCCTTGTCCCACAGTGCGGATACGGTCATTTCGCAGGTGCTCGGCATCGTCGTCATCGGCGGCATGATCACCTCGACTCTGAACAGCTTCGTCGTCATCCCGATTCTTTACGAATGGATGCAGCGCAAGCAGGCGAAAACGGAAATTCATTTGTCGGCATAACAGCAGAGAGGAGGGCGGGAAAATGAGCTTCTTCACGCAATATTTTACCCATCTGCTCGAACAGTACGGATACTGGGTTCTCTTCTTCGCCCTTCTGCTGGAGTTGATCGCATTGCCGCTCCCGGGCGAATTCATCATGACCTACGCCGGCCTCATCGTGTACCAGGGCCAACTGAACTGGGTGCTGAGTATCGCGGTGGCCGGCATCGGGGCATGCATCGGGATGTCGATCTCCTATTGGATCGGATACCGGCTCGGCACGCCGTTTTTCGAAAAGTACGGCCGCCGAATTCATTTCGGCCCGGATAAGCTTGAGCATGTATCCCGTTGGTATGAGCGATATGGGAATAAATTGCTGCTGGTTGCCTATTTCATTCCCGGCGTGCGCCATATGACGGGATTGTTCTCCGGCGTCACGAGGCTTCCCTTTCGAAAATATGCGGCATTCGCTTACCCCGGCGCACTGTTATGGGTAAGCTTGTTCATTTCCCTCGGCAGGCTGCTCGGGCCGAAGTGGGAGGCCTACCATCATACGATCAACCGGTACATGGTCTTGTCGGGGATCTTGATGACGGTGATTTACCTCTGCGTGTACGTTTACCGGAAGAAGAAAGAAGCCTTGAAAGGGTTGATCGTGAAATCCTTAGAGAAAGGACATGAGCGTTTCCAATCGATGGGCAAAGTCAAGTTCATCGTTGTGGCTGCGTTCGCCGTTCTGGTCCTTTTCACCTCGCTGCTGATCGGTTTGATCCAGGATTTTCTCGCGCACGAATTCGCTATGTTCGATGAGGTAACGGTGTTTATCCTTCATCAGATATTCGACCCGAGATGGACGCCTGCCATGAACGACGCCGTCATTCTGGGGACCTACCGATTCTTCCTGCCGGTCTTTGCCGTAACGGGCATCTGGATTGTGCTGAGAGGGAAAGACAGGGTGCTGGAACTTACGGTTTTGGCGGTCGTCTTGATCGCCGGCGAGGGTTTGAACCATGCGCTGCGGTATTGGTTTCATCGCGTCGGTCCTCAAGGCGGACTGGAAGGATTGACCTTTCCGAGCGAGCCGACTATGCTTGCTATAACGATTTACGGATTCGCGGCTTATTTGCTTTTTCGGCATTACGGGAATTATTTCGTGCGATCCTTGGCCTTTATTGCCGTCATCGCCGTCTGTTTGGCTGTCGGCATCGGCCTCGTTTACCTGCAGGAACAGTATCCGAGCGACATTGCCGCCGGTTATGTTTTCGGGGGCGCGTGGCTGAGCATGAGTGTGATTTTGCTCGAAATCATGCGCACCATCCGTGGATTCAAGAGGGACTGATTTGGGGTGGACGAGGAACTACGCCGTTTCGTTCACGCTGCGAGAACAGGCAGCAAAGAAGCGTTCGCCGAGCTGGTCCGGCGATTCAAGGGGAACGTTTACCGGCATGCTTACGGCATGCTGGGCAGCCGCTCGGAAGCGGAAGATGCGGCTCAGGAGGCTTTCATCAAAGCCTATTATTCGATTTCCCGTTTGGACGCGGACTTTGCCTTCTCCTCGTGGATGATGCGAATCGTAACGAATATTTGCTTGGATCGTTTGAAAAAACGGACCGACGAGTGGCCGGTGGCAGAGGAAAGCAGGCTTTCGGCCGCGGCGGCGCGGGATGAGATGTCGGATACGCGAATGGCGATTCAAGAGGCGATGCGGCAATTGAGTCCGGAACATCGCCAAGTCCTGTTGCTGCACGACATGCAAGGGTACCGCTACGAGGAAATCTCCGAGCTGCTCGACATCCCGCTCGGAACGGTGAAATCCCGCTTGAATGCCGCACGGCTCGCGCTCAGAAAAGAATGGAAAAAAGGTGAAGCTTAATGGTGCATCCGATCGATGAGTTGTCGGCGTACCTTGATGATGAATTGAATACGGAAAATCGGCTGCTCGTCGAACGTCATTTAGCGTTATGCCCTTCCTGTGCCTCGATGCTGGAGGAACTTGCCGAGACGAAAACGGCCATGGCGGGATGGTCTGGCGCGATCGAACTTCCTCCTGATTTGGAGATTAACGTGCTGCGCGCGGTCGAACGAGAATCCGGTTACCGGTCCTGGATCGGTTCGTGGTCATTCATCGCGGTTGCGGGAATTCTCAGCATGGCGGCGTTCTGGTTCTTCTTCGGCGGAATTGCTTTGAAAGTATTTTCGGTCGCCTACAAAATGTTGGCGGCGTTTGCCTATTTGTTCTCCAACATGGTCACCGTGGCTCCGTCCGTCTATGGCGTGGTGTTAACGGCCATTTTGCTGCTGCTCGCGATATCCGCCGTCTCTTTACGCCGCATGCTGCGATCCAGTTTACAGTAAAGAAGGGGAAGCCGAATGAGAAAGCTTTGCGCGTTCGCACTTCTATGTTTGGTTTGTTTCTCGTTTCTCCCCGGCGGAGCAGCAGCCAAAGGCATTTTCGAGCATCAGAGCACTTTCGTGCCCGAAAACCAAACGGTCAACGACGTCGTGGTGATCGGCGGGGATGTGGCGATCGCGGGGGCAGTAGACAGCTCCGTTATCGTGATGAACGGAGACTTGAAACTTGAATCGACCGCGCGAGTAGGCGGCTTCGTGCTCGTGATCGGCGGTCGCGTAGAGCAGGATGCCGGGGCCCAGCTGTCGGATGACGTGATCAACATTTCGTTCGACCGGGCCACCGTGAACAGCCTGGTCGTGGGCGGCGGCGTCGTGATCGGCATCGCGGCCGTTCAACTGGCGGGTTCGCTGCTCATGTTCCTCCTGCCCGTCCTGTTCGTGTTGTTCGGCAAAGGAAAAACGGACGCTTTCGTAAACCGATTCCGGCACGCCCCTCGGGGAAAACTGGTCACTGCGGGTTTATTCGCGTTATTGTTCATGCTCGCCGTCAGCGGGATTCTCATTTTAACGATTGTGGGTATTCCGTTCATTTTGATCTTCGCCGTCTTGATCGCGGTGACCCTGGCTTTCGGTTTAACCGTGCTCAGCAGGATCCTGGGGGAACGGTTCCAGATCGCGCCGGGCAGCGCGGATTGGATGAAAACGGCCGCCGGCGCTTTCGTGCTGGCCGCTTCGGTCAACATCCCATTCGTCGGCTTTTTCCTGCTGCTGGGCATGATCGCTTATTCGCTGGGACTCTCCTTGTTTTGGGTGGCGGACAAACTGAAAAAGGGCAAGGTGTGACGCGATGGAGACAGACATCTCTTGGACTTATCGACCGATGCAATTGGAAGACGTGCCGAATCTCCTCGATTGGTACAATGATCCCGATTTGCATGTGACCGCGAACGCGAAGCCGTTCCAGTCTTATACGCTCAAGGAATTGACGGACTACTGGAAGGACAAGCTGGGCCGGCCGAAGTATCGGTATTACGCCATACTGTCAGGGAATAAGCTGATCGGCAGGGTTGGGCTGAAGCCGATTCGCGGAACGGCGTCCGTCGAATATTCCGTGATGATCGGCGAATCCGTGCTGCATTCGCGGGGACTGGGCACGGAGATTACGCGGAAGATGATCGAGGAAACGTTCGAAGATCCTCTTATCGAATCCGTCTATTTGACGGTGAGAGAGGACAACAAACGGGCGATCCGCTGCTACGAGAAGTGCGGCTTTCGCTACTTGGGCTCTTTCGTCGAAAACGGCGTGACGATGCTCGAAATGAGCGTGACCAGAATGGACGTGCCATGGGCGAAGGCGAATTGAAGCTCGGGGTGCTGGACCTCGTTCCCGTCTACGGCGGGCGGGACGACGCAATCGCGCTCGAGCAGGCGGCCTTGCTGGCCCGGAGGGCGGAAGAGCTCGGCTATTCGAGATACTGGGTTGCCGAGCACCATGATATGCCGCAGCTGGCTTGCCCGTCGCCGGAAGTGCTGCTCGCCCATATCGGCGCGCGGACGGAGCGGATTCGCATCGGTTCCGGCGCGGTGCTGCTTCCGCACTACAGCCCTTTGAAGGTGGCGGAATCGTTTCGGATGCTGGCGACGATGTATCCAGACCGCGTCGATCTCGGTCTCGGCCGAGCGCCGGGCGGCAATGCCCATGTCAGCATGGCGCTGAGCGGGAACTTCCTGGAGCAAGTGTCGCGGGTGCCCGAGAAGGTGGACGCGGTCGTCAGGCTGCTGCAGGATAGCTACACGTATGAAGGCGAGCCGGTCGGCGCCAGGCCGAGACCCACGGTGCCGCCGGAGGTATGGATGCTCGGCACGAACAGGAGAAGCGCGGAGTATGCCGCCCGCTTCGGGCTTGGATACGCGTTCGGCCGGTTCATGAGCGAAACGGGCGGGGAGGAAACGCTGCGCGCGTACCGCGAGTCGTTCGTTCCTTCGGCGTTGTGCCCGAACCCGAGAACGATCGTCGCCGTCGGCGTGATTTGCGCGGATACGGATGAGGAAGCGGCGAAGCTGGCGTCATCTGCGGGCGCGCTTTTCCGGCAGCAAGCCGAGGGGGAGAGCGAACGGGTGCCGTCAGACCGGCTGCTCGTCGGCACGGCAGAGTCGGTTAAAGCCCGCCTGCTGGCGATGTCGGAAGCATATGAGACGGATGAGTTTATGCTCGTGACGATGATCCCGGATTACGGCGAGCGGTTACGTTCGTACGAGAGGATCGCCGGCGCGTTTCCATTACGTTAAGGGAGATGTGGGAGATGGAGCATTTTTTGTTCAAGCAGTTGGAGTCCGTGCGCAAGCAGACGCTAAAGGCGGCGGAGGGGGTAACCGAAGATATGGCAGATCGGATTCCCGAAGGCTTCCGGAATTCGATCCGCTGGAATTTGGGGCACATCTATTCGGTTCTGGAGCGGTTCGCCTTTCAGTACATCGGGCTTCCGCTTCATATGCCCGAAGGCTTCAAAGAGCGGTTCGAATCCGGTACGTCTCCGCTGACTTCCACGGCGGAAGGCCCCGCTCCGACGCTGTCCGAACTGGAGGCGTTGCTGCGGGATCAGCATCGGCGAATCCGCGAGGCACTGGAGCATCGGATGCAGGAGGAAATCACGCCTCCGTACACGACGTCCGCAGGCTTCACATTGTCGACAACCGAACAGTTCTTGACCTTCAATCTGTATCATGAAGGCATGCACGTGAGCGTGATCAAGCTGTACAAGAAACTGTTGAACGCATAACGATTCGAATTCCGCGGAGCTCCTAGGCTCCGCTTTTTCTTAATCAGTTGACGATTACCACCTCAGGACGGGTTTTGTTTGCGCGGTTTTGATACAATAAGGGAAGATATTGGAACCGACCATGCAAAGGGGATGTTCTCTTGGCGGCAGGCAGGATCGAGAAAGATTTTCTGGGCGAAAAAGAAGTCCCGCTTGAAGCGTATTACGGCATTCAGACGATGCGTGCGGTCGACAACTTTCCGATCACGGGCGTACCGATTCACCCGGAGCTGCTATGGGCGCTCGCGCACGTGAAGAAAGCGGCGGCACGGGCGAACGAGAAGCTGAAGCTGCTTCCCGAACCCATCGCGGAAGCGATCATCAAGGCCGCTGATGAGGTGGCCGAAGGTAAATTCGCTGACCAATTCCTGTCGGATTCGATACAGGGCGGCGCCGGTACCTCGATTAACATGAACATGAACGAAGTGTTGGCGAACAGGGCATTGGAACATCTCGGGCATGCCAAGGGCGACTATTTCCATTGCAGCCCGAACAATCACGTGAACATGGCCCAATCGACGAACGACGCCATCCCGACAGCCTTGCGAATTGCCGCCTACCGGCTGACGCAGAAGCTGCTGGAAGCGTTGAACGCGCTCGCCGAAGGATTCGCCCGCAAGGAGCAGGAATTCGACGACGTCATCAAAATGGGCAGAACGCACCTCCAGGATGCCGTGCCGATCCGGATGGGACAAGAGTTCGGGGCGTACCGGCGGGTGCTGGAACGGGATATCGGGCGCATCACGCGGGCTGCGAACAATCTGCTTACGGTGAACATGGGGGCGACCGCGGTCGGCACGGGACTGAACGCCAAGGTCGAGTACATCGGGCTCGTCGTGGATTATATGGCGGATGACTTGGGCATCCCGCTCAGCCGGGCGGAGGATCTCGTCGATGCCACGCAGAACACCGACGCTTATACGGAGCTATCCGCATCGCTCAAGGTATGCGTCGTGAACCTTTCGAAAATCTGCAACGACATCCGGATGATGGCCTCGGGTCCCCGCGCGGGACTGGCGGAGCTGCAGCTCCCGCCGAGACAGCCCGGGTCCTCGATCATGCCGGGCAAAGTGAATCCGGTCATGGCGGAGGTCGTCAACCAGGTCGCGTTCCAGGTGATGGGCAACGACCATACGATCTGCATGGCGTGCGAGGCGGGACAATTCGAGCTGAACGTGATGGGGCCGGTCATCGCCTTCAATCTGCTTCAGTCGCTCAAAATCCTTCGTAACGCCGCCGACGTCTTTCTGCGCTACGCGCTGGAAGGGATGGACGCCAACCGCGAGCTGTGCCGCGCATACGTCGACCGCAGCTTCGGCATCGTGACCGCATTGAATCCTCATTTGGGTTACGAAGTCGCCGCGCGTCTCGTGAAGGAGGCGTCCGCGACCGGCGTGCCGATCCGCGACCTCATCCTGGAACGGAACCTGCTGACCAAGGAAGAAATCGACGTCATCCTGGATCCGGTCCAAATGACGACGCCGGGTATCGCGGGCGAGTGGCTGCTCACCGAACAAGGCGGAGCGGGGAGCTGAAATTCCGCACGTCGCATCAAGACAATCCGTTTCACCTGAAGCCCAGCGGTTAATTAGAACCTGGGAACATCAAGGAAACGGAGGTCGACCCCATGCACACGACTACGATGATGGACGATGCCGCTCTTCAAAACTGCATCCGCGAATGCATGCAATGCGTGCAGGCTTGCAACCGATGCTATTATAGCTGTTTGAACGAAGAAGATCCGGGCATGATGAAGGATTGCATCCGGCTCGACCGGGAGTGCGCATCCATCTGCTTCTATGCGGCGGACGCGCTCTCGAGAGGAACGCCGTTCTCCGCATCGATTGCCGAATTGTGCGCGCAAATCTGCGACGCCTGCGGAGAAGAATGCGCTCGCCACGAACACGAGCATTGCAAACGCTGTGCGGAAGTCTGCCGCAGCTGCGCCGAGGCTTGCCGCAGGATAGCGGCTCCCGCAGCTTAACGCACAACTGGGAAGCTACATGATAGATATCCTGACAAATCCGGTCCGATAGGGCCGGATTTTCGTTTCTTCCTGCGGCTCGGTCGTGTAGAATAATGAGAATGACATTCCAGGCAAGGATGGGGTCACCATGAACGTACGCAAAATGCGTTTGGACGAATCCTCGGCAACGCACGCCAGCGAAGACCGGGACGAATACGAGAAAGATTACGCCAGGTTGGTCCAATCGCCCTCGTTCCGCCGCCTGCAGGGCAAATCCCAGGTGTTCGGAGCGGGCTCCGGCGATTATTACCGCACGCGGCTGACGCACTCTCTCGAGGTCTCTCAGATCGCCCGCGAGGTGGCGCGCAAGCTCGCCAAGAATCACCCTTTTCTCGCGAAGAGGGAACATCCCGGCCTGATGATCGATCCGGAGGTCGTGGAATGCGCCGCGCTGGCCCACGATTTGGGCCACCCTCCGTTCGGGCATAAGGGCGAGGAGGTCCTCAACCGCTTGCTGATGAACGAGCACGGCTTGAAGTTCGAAGGCAATGCCCAGAACTTCAGGCTGTTGATGTTCCTGGAGAAGCGGGCCGGCAGCGACAGCGGCCTGGATCTGACCGCATCCGTATTGCTCGCCGTGAACAAATATCCTTATTGCATCGATGATCCAGGACGCATGAAAGGCGTTTACCGGTCGGAGTGGGAGAGCATCTTGCATCTCCGCCAGCTGTGGGGCATGCCGGACGGCTGCGCGACGCTCGAAGCGCAATTGATGGACCTGTGCGACGACATCGCCTATTCGACGCACGATTTGGAGGACGGCATGCGGGCCGGCAAAATCCACATGAACCGGACCTTCTTCGAGGACGACCGCGTGATCCGCAGCCTCATGCAGGAAATCGTGAACGATTCGACGAACCAGGATATGGCGTGGGACCAAGTCGACATGTACGCGATGGTGAAACGTGTGCTGATTCAATACCTGGAGCAGTGGGAGCGGCTGTACGCCGAGAACGGCGGAGAGCCATCGCGCGCCCGGCGCGAAATCAAAGCGCAGTGGGTCGGCAAATTCGCCAGCCAGGTCGGCATCATCGACGATCCGGCGACCGGCTGGAAACGGGTGACGTTCATCCGGGACGGCCGGGAAGACGTGGAGCTGCTTCGGACGATGGAGATTTTGAAGAAGCTAGCTTGGGTGACGCTCATTCAGGATTTTCGGGTCCAGCGGCTGCACAAGCGGAGCGAAGTCATGATCGGCCGGTTGTGGGAGAGTTTTAAGAGTTTCGAAACCGGGAGGCTCATCGTTCCGCCCGATTGGTTGGAGCAATACGAGCGGCACAAGGACCGCTGGCCGTGGGAGAGGCTCGTCGCGGATTATCTGTCCGGCATGACGGACGCCTACGCGGAGAAAGTGTACGCCGAGTTTTTCGCCAGCCGTTCCGGATCGATTTACGAGCGGGACTGAGCCGGCTTCGGAAAAAGGAGAGGGGACGGGGAAAAGATGCTGGCCATCGATTTATCGGGGAAAACGGCTCTCGTGACGGGAGCGACGGGACAGTTGGGACGCGTCATGATCCGCACGCTCGCGAACGCGGGGGCGGACGTAGTCATCCATTTCCAGAGCAACGAAGCGAAAGCCGCCGAGCTGCTGGAGGAAATCAAGGGAATGGGACGGCGCGGCGTTGCCGTGCAGGCGGACGTGACGGACCGGTCGTCGCTGGAGGCCATGAAGCGCAAGGTCAACGAACAGCTGGGCCGCGTCGACATCGTCGTCGCGAACGCGGTCGTCCAATACCAGTGGACGTCCATTTTGGAACAGCCCGCGGAAGACTACGAAAGCCAATTCGAGTCCTGTGTCATGCAGAACGTGTATTTGGCGCAGCTATTTGTACCGGATATGATCGGCAACAAACACGGCCGGATGATCGGCATCAACACGGAGTGTTCAATGCAGAACTTCAAAACGCAATCGGCTTACGTGGCCGGCAAGCGCGGCATGGACGGCGTCTACCGCGTGCTCGCCAAGGAAGTGGGAGAGCATGGGATTACCGTGAATCAGGTCGCGCCGGGATGGACGATCAGCGAGAGGGATCGGGAGAACCAGACGGAGCATAGCGAAGAGTACGAGCGTACCGTTCCGCTCGCCCGCCGCGGCACGGATCAGGAAATCGCCAACGTCGTCGCGTTCCTCGCTTCGGATCTCGCCTCCTTCATCACGGGCGCGTACGTGCCGGTGAACGGCGGCAACGTCATGCCCGCGATTTAACCGCGTCGAACCGGATACGAACTTAGCCGTTACCCTGAGGGGGAGCGGCTTTTCGTCGTTTCCAACTTCACCCGCCCGATTGGCGGCTTCCTCTCTCGTTTATTTACTTGGTAACGAAGGAGGGGGTGCTGATGATTTATGTCCAGATCGCTTCCAAGCTGGTTATCGCCTTCATTGCTCTATGGACCATGACCAAGATTCTCGGGAAAAAGGAGATTTCACAGCTGACCGCGTTCGATTTCGTCTCTTCGCTGATGCTGAGCGAATTGGTCGGCAACACGGTTTACGATAAGGAAGCGAGCATTCCGCAGCTGCTCTTCGCCTTGGCGCTGTGGACGCTGCTGTCGTTCGGGCTCGAGAAGCTGGCGATCACGTTCCCCTGGCTTTCCAAACGGGTGAGCGGAAGCCCCGTGCTGCTCATCCGTGACGGATTGGTGGACGAGAAGGCGCTCAAGAAGAGCAATCTCGACTTCGACCAGCTCCATATGCTGCTGAGGGAAGCAGAAGTATTTTCCGTGACGGAGGTCGCCTATGGAATCTTCGAAACGAACGGCAGCCTCAGCGTGCTCCGTAAGTCGGACAAGAAGGTTTCGCTGCCGGCCATCGTGATTGCGAAAGGGCAAATCGACGGGGACGCGCTCCGTTTCCTGGGCAAGGACGAGGCCTGGCTGTACGGCAAACTCCGGGAACAAGGCCTCTCCGGCACCGAGCAAGTCGCCTACGCGGAGTGGTCCGACGATAAGGGCTTGCATGTACAGAGGGCGGATGATCCGAATGCTTCATTCTCCGTCCCGGTCGGGTAAGGAACACATACGGAATCCGGAGCCGGAAACCGCAATACGATCCGAGGAGGCATTCCCATGAACCGATTAAACGACGAACAGCTGCAAACCCTGAAAAACCGCCTGACCGAGGAAAGAGACGAATTGCAGCACCATTTTGAAATAAATGGAACGACGGGGGACATGCTAAGCGCAGATTCGGGCGGCGAACTGTCCGCTTACGACAACCATCCGGCCGACATGGGGACGGAAACGTTCGAGCGGGAACGTGACCATGCGATCGACGAAAACCTGGAACAGAGGCTCACTTCGGTGGAAGCCGCGTTGCAGCGTATAGACGAGGGAACGTACGGCCAATGCGAGCTGTGCCGCGAACCCATCCCCTATGAGCGCCTCGAAGCGGTGCCTTGGACCTCGACGTGTGTCGAGCATGCCGGATTGACGGAAGGCGCGGCACGGCCGACGGACCGTTACGAAATGACGGCGCCGATCATGCCGGACGAAGCGGGAACTTGGGATACGCTGGACCGCTACGGAAGCTCCGACAATGAAGTGCCCGGGCAGAGGGAGGATTAACGATGCAAACGGTGTGGAAAGGCGCGGTGAGCTTCGGCCTCGTCAACGTCCCGGTGAAAATGTTCACCGCCACCAAAGACAACGACATCCCGATGAAAATGCTCCATCGCAAATACAACGAGCCGATCCGCTATACGCGCACTTGCCCAAAATGCGAGAAGGACGTGGAGTGGAGCGACATCGTCAAAGGCTACGAGTATGAGCCCGGCCATTTCGTCACTTTCGACAAGGAAGAGCTCGAAGCGATTTCCTCGGAAAATTCTCGGGAAATCCGGATCCTCGACTTCGTCGACCTGGAAGAGATCGATCCGATCTACTACCAGAAAACCTACTACCTTGGGCCGGGCGACACGGGTTCGCGCGCGTACCAGCTGCTGATCAAGGCACTCGAAACGACGAACAAAATCGGCATTGCCAACGTAACGATCCGGTCTAAAAGCAGCCTCGCGGCGATCCGCGTCGTGGACGGCGTACTCTCGATGGTGACGATGTTTTACGCCGAGGAAGTGCGCCCCGTCTCGCAAATCCCGAATCTTCCGGAAAACGAGAGCGTGGACGATCGGGAGTTGGAGATGGCCAAAATGCTGATCGACCAACTAACCTCTTCTTTTGAGCCGAACAAGTACGAAGACGAGTACAAGGCCCGGCTGAAGGAAGCGATCGATCGCAAGGTGGAGGGAAAAGACGTCAAGCTGGCGCCGGAGGAGAAGCCGACCAACGTCATCGACCTGATGGAAGCCCTCAAGGCGAGTCTGAGCCAGGCCCAAGGAGGAGCGCAGGCTCCCGCCAAGAAGGGCAAGAAAGCCGCCGCTTCCGCTGCCAAGAAGGGCTCGGATGAAGAAGAGAAGAAACCGAAGCCGGCCAAACGGCCGAAGAAAACGGGCGCATGACGATGCGCCCGTTTAAACCGATGTCCCCCCTTCAAACGGATCGCCTTCCCCAAGGGGCCGAGTGGGGATTCCAGCTCAAATGGGACGGGTACCGCCTGATCGCGAACGTAGAAGAAGGGGGCGTCAGGCTGTTCACCAAGAACATGCTGCCTGCCGAAGGCAAGTTCCCCGAAATCGCGAAGGCCTTGTCGAGCCTGCCGGGCAAGCTGCTGCTCGACGGGGAGGCCGTCGTGCTCGATCCCGCTACCGGCCGGCCGAGCTTCCAACTCGTGCAGCAGCGGAACAAAGCGGCGGGTGCAAGCGGTATTCGGCGAGCGGCGGACAAGCTCCCAGTCCAGTACATCGTGTTCGACGTTCTGCGGATCGGTGAGGAAGACCTGCGATCCCTGCCCTTCGAAGAGCGGGACCGAAGGCTCCGCGAGCTGGCGGCAGACTGGCAAGCTCCTCTGTTCACGACTGACCTGTTTCCGGACGGCACCGCGCTTTGGCAGTGGGTGCAGGCAAACGGCTGGGAGGGCATCGTGTGCAAAAGGCTGTCCTCGGCGTACCGGGAAGGGAAAGAACACCGCGATTGGTACAAGCGAAAAAGCATGCCGGAATTCGACGTGGAGATCGTCGGCCTCGTCTGGCGGGAAGGCCGCGTAGCCAGCATGATCATGAAGGAGAATGGGGACTATTTCGGCCGCGTGTCCTCGGGCCTGAACGGCGCCCTGAAAGATAAGTTGCGGCAGCTCGACGCGTCGGACGCCATGGAAGGGCATCTCCCAAGGAAACCGCCGACTGCCCGGGGAGAGCGGATCCGCTGGCTTGGAGTGCCGATCGGCGCCCGCGTGACGGGCTCCGAAGTGACGGACGAAGGCGTGCTGCGCCACCCCAAGTTAATATCCCTTGATCTATAAACGAGGTATCCGATCGGCCCGCTTTAAAGGGCCGATTTTTTGTGCGATTAAGGTTCCCAGCAGGATTTTTCTTACGAAAAGCAAGAAGATTTCAGGATATTTTAAGCCGCTTGGTGTATTGTTTAAGAATAAGCACAGTTTTACGAGGAGCAAGGATTCATGGGAGATTGGTTTAACGACTGGATCGGCAGGGCGGTGGAGCTGACCGGGCTAACCGGCGCGATGCTGCTCTTCGTGACGATCCCGCTTGCCCTCTTGCAGGGCTTTCTGGGCATATTTCCTTTCTCTACGCTCATTTTCATCCATATTTCCGCGCTCGGCGTGGTCGACGGCCTGATCGCCAGTTGGATTTCCGGCGTCGTGTCCGCGATCGTGGTTTACTTGGTGTGCAAATTTCTGTTCGCGGAACGCGTTCAGCGCAAATGGGGTCACCGGCTGGAGCGTTACGAGAAGTGGCAGACGTCGTTCGACCGGTACGGCATTTGGGCGATTATCCTGCTGAGGACCCTTCCGATCATGCCGAACAACTTGATTTCGTTCATGTCGGCGGTTTCACCGATCCGGTTCTCCTCCTACTTATGGTCGTCGGTCATCGGGAATTTGTCCCACATCTGGCTGTTCGGGATCATCAGCTCGTCCATCCTGTTCCCGAACATGCATATCGGTCTGTTGATCGGCACCTACGCGGCGTTCTGCGTCAGCTTGCTTGCCGTCTTCGCCGCGTTCCGTTTCCGGGACGCCCGAATGGGGAGGCAGGATAAGCGCAATCCGAGGGCGTTATAAAACGCAGTCAGTACAAGGTTCTCCACAAGTAGAAAGTCGCGTAAGCTTCCCAACCGGTCCAGCGGGACGCCATTTCCCGGATTTCCGGAAGCGTCGGCTTTCGGTCCGCGCCTTGCAGCTTCTTGATCGCCAAATGCAGCCCGACGTCTTGAATGGGAAACGCCTCAGGAAACCGCAGGCATCTCATCGCTACATAATGGGCAGTCCAAGGACCGATGCCGCGCACCGAAGTGAGAAGGCGCTCGGCATCGGACGCGCTGCCGGCGGCCGACAGCTTTTCCTTGGTCAAGGTGCCGCTTGCGACGAGTTGGGCCGTATGGATCAAATATTCCGCTTTCTTCGCGGTCATCTTGAGCGGGATCAGATCGGCAGGGTTCAAGGCCGCGATTGTTTCAGCTGCAGGGAAAATCCAATGGCGGACGCCTTCGCCGTCCACGGCCGAGCCGCCGAAGGATTCGACCAAGCGCCGCTTCAGCGTGTACGCGAACGGGAGATTAATCTGCTGGCCGAGGATGGCCCAGCCGATCGCCTCATAAAGGTCCGGTACGCCGACGAGGCGCAGGCCGCGAAACGATTCGGCAGGTCCGCAAAGCAACGGATCCCGGTCGGCGATTTTGAAGAACGGAGCCAAGTCCGTGCGCAGATCCAGCCAATCCGTGACGTATTCGAGGATGGGAACGCTCACCCGGTCGAGGTCGGCCGGTTCAACGCCCGATATCCGAATGCTTAAAGACCCGTCCGGATCGGTTCCGACCGCCACAACGGGCTTATGCGGACCGACCGGAACACAGCGGATGATGGTACCATTTTCGATCCGGTATAGACATTCATTGGCGGACCGGGCCATATAGCCTAAGGTATGTTCGAAACTGAAAATCGGCGGCGGCGTCAACCGCATCGTGCCGGGCTCGTCTATTCGATGTTGCATGGGAGACTCCTTTACGGGGTAAGTATAGGGAATGGAAGCCAGGTTAACCCTATTCAGTTGTAGCATAACCGGAAGCCTCGGCGCTGTCGAAATCTTGCTCTCCCATTGCATGGCTGCGCCGGGGAAGCCAATCAGGGGATTCATGAAACGGAGGAAATCGTAATGCATTACCGCACGCTAGGCAAAACCGGATTGAAAGTATCCGAAATCGGATACGGAGCTTGGGGCATCGGCAAAAGCATGTGGCTCGGGGCCAAGGACGACGAGTCGCTCGCCGCGCTCAACCGCGCGATCGATCTCGGCTTGAACTTCATCGATACCGCGCTTGGTTACGGCGAAGGACACAGCGAGAAGCTCGTCGGCGAAATCATCCGCTCCCGTTCCGAGCAAGTGTACGTCGCGTCGAAAATTCCGCCGAAAAACATGCAGTGGCCCGCGCCTGCCGGCATCAGCGCGAACGACGCTTTCCCGGCCGACCACGTCATCGCCTGCACCGAACAAAGCCTTCGCAATCTCGGGCTCGAAGCGATCGACGTCCAGCAGTTCCACGTATGGTCCGATGAGTGGGTGGGGCAGGGAGACTGGCTGGAAGCCGTACGGAAGCTCAAGGAGCAGGGGAAAATCCGCCATTTCGGCGTTTCCATCAACGACCATCAGCCGGCGAACGCGGTCAAGCTGATCGAAACCGGAGTCGTGGATTCGGTTCAGGTCATTTACAACATTTTCGATCAGAGCCCCGAAGACGTCCTGCTGCCCGCGTGCCAGAAGCATAACGTAGGCGTGATCGTCCGCGTGGCGCTGGATGAAGGCGGCCTGACCGGGCGCATCACGCCTGACAGCACGTTCCCGGAAGGGGACTTCCGCAACAACTATTTTAAAGACGACCGGAAACAGCAAGTGCATGAGCACGTTCAGAGGATCACCGAAGATCTGGGGATCGGCACGGAACAGATGGCGGAAACCGCCCTTCGCTACGTGCTGAGCCATCCGGCGGTGTCCACGGTTATCCCCGGCATGCGCACGGTCACGAACGTAGAGCGCAACATGAAAGTGGGCGACGGCCAAGGACTGCCGAAGGAGCAGGTCGAGAAGCTGAAAGCCCATCGCTGGGTTCGCGATTTTTATCGGTGACCTCTCCAAGCATATTAAGCTGTCCGTCAGGGCCATAACGGTTCCGGCGGGCAGCTTTTTCCGTTTATTCGGCAGGTCCGGCCGAATCGGTCATTTACGGAACCTGCGCGTTCGATTACACTAATGGAAAGCTTCGCGATCACCGCCGCAAGGAGCCGATCCGGGCGGCGCCAGAGAGGACCAGACAGACCGATCCATGAAAAAACCGATTACTTCCGCACTCGCGTTGGTCGTTTCGCTGACCGTTTTGATTCCGCTCCAGTGGGGGATGTCCCGGAATGCCGAGGCGGCTTCCGATCCGACCCACCCCGACATCGCCATCATCGGCTCCGAAATCGAAGGGATGTATCTGGCGCGCGCTGCCGCGGACGAAGGGCTTTCCGTCGTCGTCCTCGATCCCCGTCCCAAACCGGGCGGCCAGCTGCTCGAAGGAGAGATGCTGTTCCTCGACGAACCGCTCGGCGATAACGGCCAAGTGCTGCTCCAAGGGCGGATGAAAGAGTTATTCGACGCCTTTAAAAACGGCAAAATCCGCAAAATATCCGAGTTCCGCGCGTATTACGATAAATTGGTGAAAGGAATTCCGATGGAATCCGGCATCACGCTGACCGGCGTCGACGTCCGGCAGGATCCCGACGCGACCGGACGGTTCGTCGATTCGGTCGCCTATCGCACCAAAAACGGCGAGGAGAAAACCGTGTATCCCCGGTACGTCGTGGAAAACACGGATTACGCCGCGTTGACCTCGCAGCTCGGGCTTCGCCGCATTCCCGGCATGGAGACCGTGTTCGGTTCCCCGGACGGTTCTCCCGATTATATGGCCGCATCCCTCATGCTGAAGTTCAAAAACGTCGATTGGGCCGTTTTCCAGAAGGAAGTCATGAAGCTCAGCAAGGCGCAGCGAGAAGCCAAATACGGCTCGGAGACGTTCGTCAACACCACTTTCACGTGGGGTTTCGGCAAAGTGGGAGCCGGTTACGACTCGGGCAGCGACGAATGGTTTCTCCGCGGTTTGAATACCGTGAACCAGAGGGACGGCGAAGTGCTGATCAACGCGCTTCTCGTGTATGGCGTGAATCCGTCGGACGAAGCGAGCGTCCGCAGAGCCGTCGAAGAAGGCAAAACGCAGACGCAGCGAATCGTGTCCTATTTGCGTAAAACGCTGCCCGGCTGGTCCAAAGCGGAAGTCAACGGGTATCCGGATTACTTGTACATCCGAGACTTTGACCGGTACGAAACCGAATACGTTCTGCAGGGGACGGATCTGATGAGCGGCCGGATGTACTGGGATAACGTCAGCATCGGCGGGTACGAGATCGACCTGCAGGGGACGCAGAACAGCAAGTGGGGCTCGCGCAAAGGCAACCCGGACAAATACGGCATGCCGCTGCGTTCCTTTGAAGCCAAAGGGTACAAGAACGTCATCGTGGCCGGCAAGAACGTCGGCGCATCGGCCGTCGCCTACGGCAGTGCGCGCATCCAGGCGCAAACCGCGCTAGCCGCGGAATCGATCGGCATCATTTTGGGGCAGATCAAAGGGAAGTACGAGCTGGCCGACATGACGCCGGATCGGATGAAAGTATTGCAGGACTATATCGCGAAAAAGTACCGTATTACGCTGACCGGCGTGAAAGCAAACGACAAGACCAAGGGATTGACCGCCGCCCAGCGGGAGCTGTTCAACCAAGGAAAACTCGTCATTCCCTGAAGATTAGGAGGGGGCGTCATGCTGAAGGTCGTGGCGGTGTCCGACACGCACATGCCCCGCATGGCCAAGAAATTGCCCGAGCGGCTCGTTCTTGAGCTCGCGGACGCCGACCGGATCCTCCACGCGGGGGATTGGACGAGCGAAGAAGTATACGAACAGCTCGCGCGGTTTGCGCCCGTCGACGGCGTGGCCGGGAATAACGACGGGGAATTGCTGGTCAAGAAGTTCGGCTTGCGGAAAACGGTTCGGATCGGAGACGCTCGGATCGGGCTCGTGCATGGGCATAGTTCGAACTCGAAAGTGACGGCAGAACGCTTCGCCGCGTCCGCGTTCGGGGCGGACGAAGCGGACGTCGTCGTTTTCGGACATTCTCACATTCCCCTCATGCGGAGCGAAGGCGGCATTCTGCTGTTCAACCCGGGATCGCCGACCGACAAGCGGAGGCAGAAGCAATTCTCGTTCGGCATTTTGGTGATCGATGGCGGGAATGTGGAGGCCAGGCACGTGTTTTACAACAGCAAGGAATAGCAGCCCGATGATGACGGCCGTCAGGGAAGAAGGGCTCCCTGGCGGTTTTTACTCTGAAACGTTCCCGTGGAGAATACGTATTTCCTTACATATTTGAAGACGGAAGGATGCACGAACAATGGGTAACGAGATGGTCGTCGTGTTGTACGAGAAGCTGGCCGGCGGGGAGCTGGGCCAGATTGACGAGAGAACGTGGACCTTAAACATGGTCGCCGCGCTGGAACACGTCAATTACGTGACGGTCGGGGGCCAAGAATACGAGACAGTGGAAGGCCGGCTCAACTTGGATACCGGCAAATTGGAGATTTTGGTCGTTCCGATGAGGAATGCGTAAGCCGAACGGGCAGGGGGGAACCGCGTTTTGAATAAGGATGATAAGCAAGCGGAACAACTGAGCGCCAGACTGTTCACGAAGGACGGCAAGCCGCTGCGGATCCTGTCGACATCGCTCGGCATCGCGTTGCTGGCGAACGTCACGTTGATGCCGGCGGGCGCCTCCTCCGCAGCGACGTCGTCGCCGGACGCAAGCAACGGGCCGAAGCTGGTCGAATGGTCCAGCGAAGCGGTCAAGCAATATTACGACGCCGCGGTAGACTGGAACTTGCCCCTGCAGGACGACGGCAAAGGGGAAGAGCAGCAAGGCACGGACCAAGGTGCGGTTAGCGGCGGCAGAGGCGGTTCCGGCGGAACGACGATCGTCCATACGTCCTCCGGATTCGGATGGGACGACCTTATTTTGTACCATTTGCTGTTCAATAGAGGGACCGCGTATTCGTCCACGACGTGGACGAATTCCCACCCGACCTATTACGGGGGAACGACGACGCGGTACAAACCGAAGACTCATACGAGCGGAGACTTTCAGAACAAGTCGGTGCCGGGGTCCTCGGTGAGGCCGAAGACGTCCGATACGACGGGCTCGATTACCCGCCGTTCCACCTCTTCGAGCAAGGGCGGCATCGGCGGCAATTCCAGCACGCGCAGCTCCAGCTCGAGCAGCTCGCATTCGTTCGGCGGTTTCGGAGGATGAGCGGCGTTTTCGAAGTGGTCGGCAGCCCCTCTCCCGATCGGGAAGCGAGAGTACGCCAACTGATGGAGATGGGATTCGCTTGGGCCGACTTGGAGGGCGAGAGCTACTGGATCGATCAGGCGGTCGCGATGCGCCGGGACATCTACGAAGAGCTGGAGAAGGCGTCTCGCCTGCTGTGGCGCGTGTTCGACAAAACCGCTCGCTATGTGGTCGGGAAGAGGGATCTGTATCAATTGATCGGAATTCCTTCTGTCCTTTGGGATTCTCTCGACTTGCTGCCCGTTCCGCCCGAAGGACAGATCAGCCGGTATGCGAGATTCGATTTCGCGATTTCAAACGAAGGCGACATTAAAATGCTCGAGCTTAACGCGGATACGCCGACCGGTTACGTAGAAGCGTCGATTGCGACGCCTTGGATGTGCGGGCAGGCCGGATTGGATTCGCCGAACACGCGCATGGCCGGCTTGGTGGAAGCCGCATGGGCGGCAGATCGGCCGGATACGGCCGCGTGTGTCCATTACGGTTCGCATTTGGAAGATTCCGGCACGATTGAGGCGCTCGTCAGGCACAGCGGACTGGACGTGAAGTGCGTCGATTGCCTCGATTTGTGGGTGGATGAAGGCGTCTTGAAGGACGGAGAAGATCGAACCGTCCGTCGGTTGTTCGCGCTGTACCCCAAAGAGTGGATGGCCATCGACGACGGGGGAGAAGCGCTCGCTTACGCGATCGAGTCCGGCGAATTGGAGCTGTTCAACCCGCCGCACAGCATTTTGCTTCAATCCAAGGGTCTGCAGGCGGCCGCTTGGGGCTTGTACGAACTGGGCCTTCTTTTCGATGCGGAAGAGAGGGACGCCATCGGGCAATTCATGCTTCCGACCTACAACAAGCCGGTGTTCGAAGGGAGCTTCGTGTCCAAGTCCATGTTCGGAAGGGAAGGCGGCTCCGTCAAGCTGTTCGATCCCCGCGGAGAGCTGGAGTTCGAAGACGTAGACGGCTTCGACACGAGCACGCTGTTCCCGGTGGTCTACCAGAAAAGAGCCGAGCTGGCGCAAATCTCCACGGCCTTCGGAGAGTTCCACCTGTTGACCGGCATGTTCGTCATCAACGGGACGCCTTGCGGCATGCTGGGGCGCGCCGGCGGGCCCATCACGGGCAATGCCAGCCATTTTATCGCATTGGGAGTGAAATGAATGAAGCGGAAAATCGCGGGGTTCCTGCTGCCCCTTGCTTTGATCGGGATGCTGTTGTCCGCTTGCTCGGATTCGGATTCGGTTTTCTACACCGGTGACACGAGTTCGAATGGCGGTTCGGCCGACGTGGATGTTTCCAAAGTGCCGTGGGACTACCGGATCGTGCAAGGCAAGGTCGGCGACCTGATCGGAAGCGACATGACCATCCTGCCGGATAACGAGCTGCTCCCGAACGACGGGAATTACGCGACGGGGGACGATGTCTGGACGCTGCAATACATGGACGCGGAGCTGACGACGAATTCCCAGCAGAAGAGCGATATCCACCTGTCGTCCTGGAATACGATCAAATCCTATAAGGACGAGAAAAGCGCCAAAGAGGATCTCGCGAACCTGAAAGTATCGCTGAAATCCGAGGTCGATTTGGTCGGGGTGTACAAAACGGAATACCAGGGGAAAACCCGCAATTTCGCCGTCTTGTCCCTGCCTTCCGGCAACCAGATCAAGCAGCCGATCAACGACGAACGGTATAACGAAATGAAGAACGAGAAAAAGGTCGAGGTGCTTCTGGAAGAAGTGCACGATTTCGCGAATTACGACTTGGCGTATGCCAAATTCCGGGGGTGGGCGAATTGACCGTTGCTTTGAATCTGCTCGTCAGCGTAGCCGTCATCGTGGCGCTGCAGCTGATCGGCATGCTCGTGTTCAGCTGGATGACGCCGTTTAACGACCTGAACGAGCTGCGTAACGGCAATACGGCCGTCGGCCTTGCGTTCGGCGGCAAATTTTTGGCTACCGCCATCATTCTGGGCGTCTCTGCTTATACGAACACTTCCATTTGGTACATGATGCTGTGGTTCGCGGTCGGGTATCTCATCTTAATCGCCGTGTACTGGATTTTCGAGCTGGTGACGCCGGGGCTGAAAATTTCCGAGCATCTGCAAAAAGGGAACATGGCGGTGGGCGTTCTGCTGTGCTTCGTGTTCATCGGTACCAGCTTCGCCATCAGCAGCTTGATCATTTAATCGCAACTACGTGCAATAACAAGAGGCTTTCCCGCCGGGGATACACCCGGAAGGAAAGCCTCTGTTCGTATTGGCGCTGTGCGGTTCAGCGGTTCAGTTCCCGCGAATGACCTCCACGTCGGCGGGGAGAATGGATTCCCCTTCGTACAGCATGAAGCGTCCGTCCAGCCATTCGATGCGCAGGAGCTTGCGGTCGTCCGATTGGTATTGCCAGACGGATTGATCGCCGCCGCTCGCGAACGGCGTTTTGCCGGTCGTGACGATAAAGCCGTTATACTGCTCTTCCATGTGGTAGACGACGTCGTCCAACTCCATCGTCATCGGTACGTTCTCGATCGAGTCGAGCCTGCCGTCAATCGGCTTGTAGAGAGAGTAGACGGTTTGCTCGCGTTCTTCGATCAGCAGGTAGCGGATTTCGGCTCCGTCCTGCAGCGTGAGCATCACGCTTCGGCGGCGGGGATTCTGCGTGCGTCCGATGATTTGGTAGGTGACAAGGGACACTTCGCAGAAATCTCCCGGCCCGAGCGTCAAAATGCTGCGCGGAGCCGCCGGCGGCTCCGTTTTGCTCATCATGTTGCGGATTCTCTTGAATAAGCTCATGGGCGGTTATTTGTTCTCGTACTGCTTCAGAAGAGCCGCCAGCTCGTCTTCGACTTTCTTGTCTTTACCGAGGTTCGCGAATTCTTCGTCGAGCGACTTGCCTTTGGAGGAAGAAAGCTCGTTGCCGGCTTCGGCTTGCGCTTCCATCTGCAGCATTTTCTCTTCCATGCGTTTCAGTCCCGCGGCGGCGCTGTCGGAGCCGAATCCGGACATCGCCTTGTTGATCTCGACCTGCGTTTTGGCGGCGTTGTAGCGGGCCACCAGCGTCTCGCGCTTGTTTTTCATTTCGGTCAGCTGCTTGCGCATGTCGTCGAGTTTGGCTCTCAGATTGTCGGCGAGCTGCTTGTTTTGGTTGTAGGAAGTTTCGTATTCCGTCTTCTTCTGCTCGGCGGCATGCTTCTCTTCCAGCGCGCGGCGGGCGAGATCGACGTTCTGGGCTTGCGCGGCCATATGGGCTTGCTCGGTGCGTTTCTGCACGAGTGCCGCTTGTTCTTCGAACAGCTGCTTGAATTTTTTCTCCAGCGCGATCTGCGAGGCGACGGCTTTCTCCGCGTCTTGAAGATCTTCCGTCATGTCGCGGATGTATTGATCCGTCAATTTGATCGGATCCTCCGCTTTCTCGATCAGCGCGTAAACGTTCGATAAAGTAAGATCACGCAGGCGTTTGAACAAAGACATCGATTTTCGTCCTCCTAAAATAAGGTTCACACTTCAGCAATACGCGCGAGCTCCGGCGAAGTTTCATTTGGGATGAGTTCGTAAGGTAATCGTATTATAGAAGGTTATAGACGCCAAGAGGGAAAGGTGAAAAAGTTCGTGGCAAACTTCCGCGCAGTTCGATTTAGTTGTGCAAAATCAAACTGCGTGAGCGTGAGCGGGACCGGTACACGTACTAAGTGCAAAGCTCGTCGAGATCAAATTTGTCCAGTTTTGTTTTGGAATTCTCCATTGTGGAAGCGCTATCCATACGCAATAATGGGAGCATGCGTCCATCTTATCGAGAGGTGAGTTCCATGCGCAAAGTCAAAATCGGCGTCATCGGTACCGGTCAAATCAGTGCCATCTATCTGAAAAACTGCACCCAAACGTTTAACGACATCGTGGAAGTCGCAGCGGTTGCGGATCTCGTGCCGGAGCTGGCGCGCAAGCGGGCGGATGAATTCGGCGTCCCGAAAGCCTGCACAGTAGAGGAGCTGCTGGCCGACCCGGACATCGAAATCGTGCTGAACTTAACGGCACCGGCAGCCCACGCGGCGGTTAATTTGAAAGCACTGCAAGCCGGAAAACACGTCTACACGGAGAAGCCGTTCGCCTTAACGCGGGAAGACGCGGATGAGGTGCTTTCCCTGGCGGAAGCGAAGGGACTGCTCGTCGGCTGCGCGCCGGATACCTTTCTGGGCGGCGGACTTCAGACGTGCCGGAAAATCATTGACGACGGATGGATCGGCACCCCCTACGCGGCGAACGGCGTCATCATCATGGGCAACGCATCGTCCGGCATGCACCCAAACTTCCAGAACTTCCTGAAGCTTGGCGGCGATCCGATTCTCGATATGGGACCGTACTACCTGACGGCTCTCGTTTTCCTGCTCGGTCCGGTTGCCCGGGTGACCGGCTCCGCCCGGCAGCTCGCGAAGGAAATCAAAATCATCAACCCCAAGTCCCACCGATTCGGCGACACGGTGCCGGTTGAAGCGCCGACCAACGTCACGGCGACGTTCGATTTTCGTTCCGGCGTGGTGGGCGGCTTCCAGGCGGCCAAAGAAAGCTTCGGTTATTTCCCTCGGCTGGAGATTTTCGGAACCGAAGGCAATCTGACCGTACCCGACCCGAACTTTTTCGGGGGCCAGCCGACGATCAGATTCCCGAACGGGGAAACGAAAGAAATCCCGCTCGCGCACGGCTTCACGGAAGACAGCCGGGGCATCGGCATTGCCGACATGGCTTATGCGATTCGCTTGGGAAGGACTCACCGTGCAAGCGGAAAGCTGGCCCGGCACGTACTCGACGTATCCCTCGGCATTTTCGAAGCGTCGGAGCAGGAGCGCCATATCCATTTGCAGACCGATCTGGAACGTCCGGCTCCGCTGCCGCTAGGCTTGAAATACAACCGGCTGGATGTTTGATCGAACAACAATCCATTCCCAATAACGAGGAGAGATCCCTGTGACCGTGAGACCTTTTCCGATCGGCGTTCAACCTTATACTGTGAGAGACCAGTTGGCCAAGGATTACGAAGGCACGCTCGAGAAGCTGGCGGCCATTGGCTATCGCGGAATTGAAATCGGACTTCCGCCGGCGGGCAAAACCGTCGCGGAGCAGAAAGCTTTACTGAATCGCCTGGACCTGCAAGTTATCGGCACCCATGGGCCGTTCGACAGCCTCGAGGCCGATTGGGAGGCGCTGTTCCGCTACTTGGACGAGACGGGCGGCCGTTTCATCGCGCTGTCTCTCAAATTCGCATCAAAAGACGACGTATTACAGAAAGCGGATCGCCTCAACCAAATCGGCAGGAGATGCCGGGAGGCAGGCGTGCAGTTGCTCTATCACAACCACGACTGGGAGTTCGAGAAATTCGACGGCGATTACGCACTTGATCTGTTGTTGCGCGAGACGAATCCCGAGTGGGTGAAGATGGAGCTGGACACCTATTGGGTCGCCCGCGGAGGAGAGGACCCGGCCGAGTATGTCAGCAAGCTGAAAAACCGTTGCCCGCTGCTGCACATCAAGGACATGGAGCCGGGCGAGGAGAAGTTTTTCGCTGAAGTCGGGGAAGGGACGCTCGATTTCACGAAGATCGCCCAAGCCGCGGACGAGGCGGGCACCGAATGGCTGATCGTGGAGCAGGACCTGAGCCGTCGCGATCCGATCGAAAGCTTGACGATCAGCTACCGAAATTTGCAACGGATGGGCCTCTCGGGGAATCGTTCGGAGGGATAAGCATGCAGCAAGCCGGTTTCATGCCGTCAATCCGGGTGCTCGGGGATTACGTGATGAAGGCGGGGTCAAGTCTCGGGCCCCGCACGATTCCCGATTGCGAGCTGCTCTATTTTCCCGAGAAAAGCCGCGGCGTTTACCGTTGCGAAGATGAGGCCATCCCGCTCGACAAGCCTTGCTTCATTCTCACACGGCCTGGTGAACGTCACGAGTATACGTATGACCGCACCCAACCTTCCCGGCACCTGTTCATCCATTTTTCCCAGCCGGGTGGAGCAGAAGTGGAGGCCGCTCCGTTTTATCCGTTGTTCAAGCCGGGAGGGCCTTCGCGGATTCCGTACGAGGGCGAGCTGCTGGTCGGGATGATGAAGCAAATTCTATACATCGCCTATGCGTTCCCCGAGCGGCTGCAGCGCAGAGGCGGCGCGCTTCTGCACGCTTTGCTCACCGAACTCGAAGGCTACGTATCGGATCAGCCGGCGGCTTCCGAGCCGTCGCGGCTGCCGCCGCCGATCGCCCTGGCGTTGGAAATGATCGACCGCCGGCTGCTGGAGGATCGCTTAACGGTGGAGAGCCTCGCGCAGCAGGTCGGCTGGACGCACGAGCATCTGTCGCGGTCGTTCGTCCGGCACCTCGGCAAAACGCCGAGGGAAATGATCGTCTCACGCCGCATCGAGCGTGCGTGCCAGCTTCTGCTGAACGACACGCGTTCCGTGAAGGAAGTGGCGTTCTCGGTCGGCTTCGCGGACGAAAATTATTTTTGCCGGGTGTTCCGCTCCGTCAAAGGCATGACCGCGACGAAATACCGGAAAACGTACTACAATCCGCCCTACCGGGAATGGATCCCGCAGCCGGACGGCGATTCGTTGTATCCTCCGAACCGGGTGTTCGTCGCGACGGACTTACAACCTACTTAAGAGAAAGGCGGGAGCGTGTGATGTTTCCGTTCCGGGCGTCGCTGAACGCCTCCACGTTATTTCCTTACCGGCTCGATGCGGAAGCCCAAATCCGCGTAGCGGCGGAAGCCGGGTATGAAGGCATCGAGCTGTGGGTGAAAGATATCGAAGCTTATGTGGCCCACGGAGGCTCTCTTCATTCACTGAGGAGCCTGCTCCGGGAGTCCGGCCTCACGCTGGCGAACGCCATTGCTTTCTTCCGCTGGGCCGACCGTGACGAAGGAGTCCGGGAAGCCGGCATTCTTCAGGCGAAGCGGGAAGCGGAAATGCTCGCCGGGCTCGGATGCGTCGCCGTAGCCGCTCCTCCGTTCGGCGACGTGGAAGGGGTATCTCTTGACGAGATGGCGGTTCATTATGCGAGGCTCGCGGAAGTCGTCCGGGGAGCCGGCGTTGAACCGTACCTCGAGTTTTGGGGCCGGGCCAAGCGATTGTCCCGCCTGAGCGAAGCCATTTATGTGGCGATGGAGAGCGGAGTGCGGGACGCCAAAATCCTGCTCGATCCGTTTCATATGTACACGGGAGGCAGTTCGGTCGAAGGGATCGCCTCTTTAAGCGCTAACGCGATCGGCATCGTCCACGCGAACGATTATCCGGCTTCTCCTGAAAGAAGCGAGATTGCCGATCGTGACCGCGTGTTCCCGGGCGAAGGAGTCGCGCCGTCCCGCTTGCTCGCACGCAGATTGCACGATACCGGGTATCGCGGGTTCCTGTCGCTGGAGCTGTTCCAAGAGGACGTGGGCGGACGGTCCGCCTTGGAAATCGCCGTTTATGGGCTTGAGCGGATCCGATCCGCATACGCCGTGGAGTAAACTTCCACTCCTTTGGCTGTTTAGGCGATCGGTTGATCTCTTGATTGTAGGCGGCGATGTAGAGTATACTTGTCTCGCCAAATAACTATCGAGGAGCCCTGATATGGATCAAACGTTGATTTTCGGCCACAAAAATCCGGACACGGACACGATCTGTTCCGCCATCGCCTACGCGGAGCTGAAGAAGGAACTCGGATGGAAAGTCGAGGCCGTACGCCTTGGCGAAGTGAACGGGGAAACGCAATTCGCGCTGGACAAATTCGGCGTGCAAGCTCCCCGCCTGATCGAGACGGCAGCAAGCGAAGCGAAGAACGTCATCCTCGTCGACCACAACGAGCGCCAGCAAAGCGTCTCCGACATCGACCAAGTGAAAGTCGTCGAAGTTATCGACCATCACCGCATCGCGAACTTCGAGACGGCAGGGCCGCTGTACTACCGCGCGGAGCCGGTCGGCTGCACGGCAACGATCCTCAACAAGCTGTATAAGGAAAACGGCGTGAAAATCCGCAAGGAAATCGCGGGCCTGATGCTGTCGGCGATCATCTCCGACTCCTTGCTCTTCAAATCGCCGACCTGCACGGACGAAGACGTCGCCGCAGCTCGCGAGCTGGCTGAAATCGCCGGCGTGAACGCGGAAGAGTACGGTTTGAACATGCTGAAAGCAGGCGCGGACCTGAGCGACAAGTCGATCCAGCAGCTGATTTCGCTGGACGCCAAGGAATTCAATATGGGCAATTCCAAAGTGGAAATCGCCCAAGTCAACGCCGTCGACGTGAACGACGTGCTGAGCCGCCAGGCTGAGCTGGAAGACGCCCTGAACGGCATCATCGCTTCCAAAGGCCTGGACCTGTTCCTGTTCGTCGTCACCGACATCCTGAACAACGACTCGATCGGCATCGCGCTCGGCGCCAAGAAAGAAGCCGTCGAGAAAGCCTACAACGTCAAGTTGGAAAACAACAAGGCGGTGCTCAAAGGCGTCGTGTCCCGCAAGTCCCAGATCGTTCCGGTGCTGACGGACACGTTCAACCAACTGTAAGCCGATTTCGAACATGCGGAAAACCGCCTTCCCGGCGGTTTTCTTTTTTTTGCGGCAATTTTTGAAATGAGACGATTTTAATCCAATTCCGAAGCAACGACTGGGGCATCGAAAGCGTCAAACCAGTATAGCCGTTTTCAGGCTTGTATAGAGATTGGAGGAAAATGTTAACATGCGGTTTCGAAAATGGGCTGCGGGCTTGCTCGCGGTCTTGTGCGGATTCACGGCGCTCTCCCTGGCAGGTCATGCCCAAGCGGCGAGCAGCATCCGCATTTACCTGGACGGCAAATGGATTCAAAGCGACGTCGCTCCCTATATCATGCCGAAAGCCAATCTGACCATGGTGCCGGTTCGCGTCATCAGCCAAGGGCTGGGCGCTAACGTCGTTTGGACGCAAAAGACGAAAACGGTAACGATCCGGAAGTCCGGTACGACCATCATCATGAAGGTCGGCCAAAAAACGGCGACGGTCGGGGGCGCGAAAACGGCGCTCGACGCTCCGGTCGCGCTCACGAATAACCGGGTCACCGTACCGTTGCGGTTCATCAGCGAACGTTTGGGGCTTCAGGTCAAATGGAATCCGACGACGCAATGGATTCAGCTGATGACCAAGCCCGGCCATGAGATCAAAGGGGCTTGGATCTCGACGGTGTATAACCTGGATTGGCCGTCGGTCGCTTCTTACGGCTCTCCGGACACCCAGAAACAAGAGTACGCCGTTTTGTTGGACGACCTGCAAGGAATGGGCATGAACGCCGTTTACGTGCAAGTCCGTCCGAACGCGGACGCGCTGTATCCGTCCAAGCTGGCTCCCTGGTCCAAATATTTAACGGGCGTACAAGGCCAAGACCCGGGCTACGATCCGCTGGCCTACATGATCGAAGAAACGCACCGACGGGGCATGGAGTTCCATGCCTGGTTCAACCCGTTCCGCGCGAACACCGACGCAACGCTCAACGGATTGTCTCCGCAGCATGTCGCCGTACTCCACCCGGATTGGATCGTAAACGCGGGAGGAAAGCTGTATGTCAATCCGGGCATTCCAGCCGCCCGCCAGCACATCATCGACGTCATAATGGAAGTCGTAAAGAATTATCCGATCGACGGCATTCATCTGGACGATTACTTCTATCCGTCCGGCAGTAATTTCGATGACGACGCGGCTTTCCTCGCCTATAACGCCAAGAAAATCGCCAATAAAGACGATTGGCGGCGCGACAACGTCAACGATTTCGTCAAAAAGCTCGGCCAGGCGATCCATTCCGCCAAACCGCAGGTCTCTTTCGGGATCAGTCCGTTCGGCGTCTGGCGCAATCAATCCGACGATTCCTCAGGGTCGGACACGCACGCAAGCGTCACCGCGTATGACGACATGCATGCCGACGTCCGTTCCTGGATTCGCGGCAATTGGGTCGATTACGTCATGCCGCAGCTGTATTGGAGCATCGGTTACCCCGCGGCCGGCTATGACAAGCTCGTCCAATGGTGGGCGCATGAAGTCGACGGAAGCAACGTCAAGCTTTTCATCGGTCATTCTCCATACAAACTCGGCACGTCGGAAGCGGGCTGGCAGACGTCGGCCGAAATCGTGAACCAGCTCAAGTTCAATGAAACATACCCTCAAGTGAGGGGCGACGTGTTTTTCAGCGCCAAGGACCTGCGCCGCAATCCGCTTGACGTGATCGGCGCGCTGAAGGCATACTACCAGATCAAATAGTCGGTAGCGGAGCGCGTCGGTCCGAGCATGGAAGACAGATGAAGGGAGGCGCGTCGATGCTGGGAATGGCAGAACGGTTGTCCTCATCTTCCGTTTTATGGCTGGCGGGGGGAGCCGTCGTGCTCGCTTTCGCGGCGGCCGTTGCGGGAATCGGTTGGGGAATACGCCGGGGCGAGCGGCTCGCGAACGAACGTGACCGGCGATGGATCCGCGTGTTCGAGAACAGTCCGGACCTGGTCATTTGTTTCGATCCCGAGGAAAACCGGATCGTAAGCGTGAATCCGGCCGTGTTCCGGGCGACCGGGTTTACCCCTGAGGAAGTGGACCCGTGTACGTTCCGAGAGTTGTACGGAAGCGAGGCCGAAATGGCGGCCGTCCGGGAGCAATACCGCCAGTCGGCCCTGGATGACCGGCCCAGGCAGCTGGAGGCGTCCATCGTGGACCGGCAAGGCCGTCCGCTGCAGCTTAGCGTAACGTGCTTTCCGATGGACGTGAACGGCAAACGTTACATTTACGCGGTCGCCCGCGATATTACGGCACAAAAGCAAGCCGAGAACGAGTTACTGCGGGCGAAGGAAGAGGCGGAGAGCGCCAATCGGATCAAGGGCGAGTTTCTGGCGATCCTGACCCATGAAATCCGCACTCCGCTCAACGGGATGATCGGCATCAACCAGATCATGCTGGAGACGGAGCTGACGGACAAGCAGCGGGAAATGCTGCTCGTCCAGGAGAAAAGCGGACAAGCCCTTCTCCGCGTCGTCAATGACGTGCTCGACTTCTCCAAAATCGAATCCGGCTCCGTCACGTTGGCCGATGAGCCGTTTCCGCTCACCGCCTGCCTGGAAGAATGTCTGGATGCGTTCTCCGTGGCCGCGGGGAGCAAAGGCTTGGAGCTGTCCGGCAAGCTGTCGCCCGAACTTCCGCCTCTCGTATTCGGAGATCACGTCAGGTTGGGACAGATCCTTTTTAATCTGGTCGGCAATGCGGTCAAATTCACCGAATCCGGCTCCGTGCTGCTTGAAGCCAGAGTCGTAGAGGGAGAATCCCCGGCATCACCAGCCGAACCGATCGCTTGGATCGAATTCCTCGTGTCGGACACGGGAATCGGTATCGACCCTTCAAAAGTCCATTTGCTGTTTCTGCCGTTCTCCCAGCTCACGAACGAACGAGGCCGGAGGAGTTACGAGGGAACGGGGCTGGGGCTCGCGATCTGCCGGGATCTCGTGGAACGGATGGGCGGAAGCATCTGGGTCGAAGCCGGCAGGAAGAAGGGAGCGGCCTTCGGTTTCCGGATTCCGTTCCGGCTGGCGGAGGCGGATGCGTTTGTTTCATAAGCGACACCAACGGCTTTATCGGCCCGCATCGGCGGAATCGGTAAAGCCTTTTTCGTGTCTCGCCGGGTGTCTGCAAGCGGGGCGACGTGCTTCGGGTTGGGCGAAAATGGTACAATGGAGGAAGGAAGTCCGACGAGAGGAGATGGCGTCTTGTCCGAGCCTTTGAAACCTGAATTGAACCGCTCTTACATCGTGGAGCTGCTGCGTAAAATTCTGCAGACGCCGAGTCCCAGCGGCTATTGCCATGACGTCATGAAGCTGGTGGCGGAAGAAGCCGCCAAGCTCGGTTACGAAATGGCCTTCACGCCGAAGGGGAACGGCATTTTGTCGATACCGCCAGCCAACTCGGCCGCCGGAGCGTCCCCGTCACGCGGAACGATCGGCTTGACCGCCCACGTCGACACGCTGGGTGCGATGGTCCGCGCGATCAAACCCGACGGCAAGCTCCGGTTCACCGCGATCGGCGGCTACGATATGCATAGCGTCGAAGGCGAATATTGCCTCGTCCACACGCGGGACGGACGCAAGATCGAAGGGACCGTGCTGTCCACGAAGCCATCGGTCCACGTCTACACCGATTCCCGCGATTGGAAACGCGAAGAAGCGAACATGGAAATCCGTCTCGACGAGTCGGTGAAATCGAAGGAAGACACCGAGAAGCTCGGCGTCTCCGTCGGAGATTTCATCTCTTGGGATCCTCGCACACGCGTGCTGGATAATGGCTGGATCAAGTCCCGCCACCTGGACGACAAGGCGAGCGTGGCCGCGCTGTTCGGCGTGCTGGAATGGCTGAAGCGAGAGGGCAAGTCGCCCGTCCGTCCCGTCAAAATGATTTTCTCGACCTACGAAGAGGTCGGACACGGCTCCTCGCACATTCCCGCGGACATCGAGGAATTCATCGCGGTCGACATGGGCGCGATCGGCGACGATCTGTCCGCGACCGAACGCGACGTTTCGATTTGCGCCAAGGACTCGACTGGCCCGTACGATTACGGGATGACAACGAAGTTGATCGAGCTGTCCAAACGGGAAGGGCTGCCGTACGCGGTCGACATTTATCCGCATTACGGCTCGGACGCCTCGGCCGCGCTCCGCGGGGGCAGCGACATTCGGGCCGCGCTGATCGGTCCCGGCGTACACGCGTCCCATGGCATGGAACGAACGCATGCGGACGCGATCGTCAATACGGCGGCTTTGCTGTTGGCGTACATTTTGGAGGCTTAAATACGTCCTTCTAATCGACCAACTCTTCCACCTTTTCCTCGAAAAACAGCCGGTAAACGTACAAGATCAGGATTTTGAGCAGCATGTAGATCGGAATCGCGGCAAGAATCCCGACGAGGCCTAGCAGGTCTCCGCCGATGAGCAGCACGAGGATCGTCGTCAATGGGTGGATATCCAGCTTCATCCCGTAAACGTGCGGAGAGATGACGTTGCCTTCGATGATTTGGATGGCCGTCATGATCACGAGGATCCATAGCGCTTTGGCCGGCGAATCGATGAACGCGACGATCAGCACGGGGACCGCGCCGATGAACTGCCCGATATAGGGGATCAGGTTGAATAAGAACGAAATGACGGCGAGCAGCAGCGCATAGGGCAAATGCACCAGCAAAAAGCCGACGTACAGCATGACCGAGAGGATCGACGTGACGATGATCCGTCCGACGATATAGCCGCTTAACGCAGCATCCATATCGGATAGCATGTTTCGGCCTTCTTTCCGGTACGCCCTGGGCACGAAATGGAGCAGGATGCCGGGAAGACGCTCTCCCTCTTTGAGCAGGTAGTAGACGATGATCGGTACGGTGGCCGCGACGAGGAAAAAGTTCGACAGCATGACAAGGGATTGGGACACATAATCCGTGATCGCCTGTACGCTGTTGTCCAAATAACCGGAGAGACGGGTGGACCAGTCGCTCCTTCCGCTCGCGAACATGGACAGGAAACGGTTGTGCTGGAGTTGCTCCACTTGGCTGCGGAATCCTTCGATCAGGCTGGGGAGGTTGTCCGTCAGCGTCTGGACCTGATCCAGCAGAATGGGCCAAATGACCATGCCCAGCAGGGCGATCAAAGCGGTCAGAACGAAATAGACGAACAAGATCGCCAATGAACGGTTCACCTTGCGGTGGGCGAAATAGTTGACCAACGGACGCAGCGAGTAATAGAAAAAACCGGAGAAAATCATCGGAATCAGCAAAATGTGGACCATTTTCAGAAGGGGATTCAGCAAAAAGCTGATTTTGGTCGCCAGGTAGATCATGACCAGGACGGCGATGATTTTGGCGGCGTTCAGCAGAAAGCGGTTCTGCAGCAAAGGTACGACCTCCCGGAGTAAGCTGCCCTTACGCGGGCAAGCAAGTTATGTAATACTTACCCCAAATGGCGGAGATCAAAGAGATTCGGATGAAGAAAGGGGATCGGCATGGCTTTCCACACCTACGACGGCTTGGACTCGCCTTACGGAAGGCAGGCGATGGAGCTGTACGACGAAGCCTTTCCCAGAGAGGGCCGCAAGCCGGATCACATTATTGCCGGGATGTTCGCCAAGAAGTTGAGCCGTTTGCACGTAGAGGTTGACGGCGGGGAAGTGTCCGCTATGGCGATCGACGGCCTGCTGCCGGAGTCGGATTGGCTCGTGATCGATTACTTGGCCGTACGGAAAGGTAAGCGGGGGCAGGGAATCGGCCGGACATTCGTAAGGGAATTGGAATCATGGGCAAGGAGCGGAGAGCGGAAGCTGGCCGGCCTGCTGCTGGAGGCAGAAGCTGATCCCGGGCAGGAAAACGTAGACCGAGTACGGTTCTGGGAAAGCTGCGGTTTCATTGCCACCGAATACGTCCACCATTATATCTGGGTGCCGGAAACATACCGCGCGATGTACCTGCCTTTTGACCCGGATTTTCAACCGTCGGACCGGGGGGAGAGTTTGTTTCGCCACATCGAACGGTTTCACAAGAAAGCTTTTACGAGGTGATCGCCATGAGCGCGAAGAAGAAAAGAGCGAACGCGCCGGCTCCGCCTGCGTCAGACAAACCGGCGACTTTGAAGGACTTGCTCGGAGCCGAGACCGTTGCCAAGCTGAAGGCACAGGCAGAGGCGCTGAAAGCGGAGGAAGCGAAGCGCCAAGAGGAACGCAGGCAGCGGGAGAAGGAAGAACGCCTGGCGGAAGAGAAGCGGCTGGAGAACGATTTCGAGTATTTGCTGAACAACAGCCGTTCCGATTGGAAGAAGTTCAAAGAATAGCGGCGAGCGCCGCGAATTCAATCCTAAGGAGGAAATACGAAATGGAAATCGTGTATCATGGACATTCTTGCGTCGAAATCCGAACGGGCGGAAAATCGCTTGTGATTGACCCTTTCTTGAGAGGAAATCCGATCGCGGTGACGAAGCCGGAGGACATCAAAGCCGAATACATTCTGCTCACGCATGGGCATGTGGACCATATCCTTGACGCGGAGCCGATTGCCAAAGCCAACGATTCCACGGTCGTGGCGATCGTAGAGCTGGCGAGTTACATGTCCGGGAAAGAGCTGAAGACGATCGGCATGAACATGGGGGGAACGGTGGACATGGGATTCGCGAAAGCGAAAATGATCCAGGCGTTCCACAGCTCGGGCATCACGTTGGAGGATGGAACCATCATCTACGGCGGCATGCCGGCCGGGTTCATCATCGAAGCCGAAGGAATCACCGTCCTGCATGCCGGGGATACCGCGCTGTTTTCCGACATGAAGATGATCGGCGAGCGTCATAAGATCGACGTCGCTTTCATCCCGATCGGCGACCATTTCACGATGGGACCGGACGACGCGCTGCAGGCTGCGGAATGGTACGGCGCCCAGCTTGTCGTCCCGGTTCATTACAATTCCTTCCCGCCGATTCGCCAGGACGCGGAGAATTTCGTCCGCAGGCTCGAAGAGCAGGATCAGGAAGGCATGGTGCTCGCGCCGGGCGAATCGTTCGAAATCACGGCGGGTTAAAACGAAGCGTCTGAATGTTGAGAAGAGCAAGCCCGAATCGGGCTTGCTCTTCTCGTTTATACAAGTCAGCGGATGCTGAGATAAAGCGCGCAGAGGGTGATGAACAGAACCGGGACGGTCAGCAGGAACCCGGCTTTGAAATAGTAGCCCCAGCCGATTCTGACGCCTTTGCCTGAGAGGACATGAAGCCAAAGCAGGGTGGCGAGCGAGCCGATCGGCGTGATTTTCGGTCCCAAATCGGAACCGATGACGTTCGCGTAAACGAACGCTTCCCGAATCGCGCCGGCCGGCTCTGCACCATGGATGGCGAGCGCGTCTATCATCACCGTCGGCAGGTTGTTCATGACGGAAGAGAGGAAGGCCGCGATGAAGCCTCCGCCGACCGTGGCCGCGAACAGTCCCTGATCGGCCAGCCAGGAGAAGGCGTCCCCGAGCCGGTCGGTCAGGCCGACATTGCGCAAACCATAGACGACGACATACATGCCGATCGAGAACACGACGATCGTCCAAGGCGCGTTTTTCACGAGCCGGCCAGAGTCGATTTCGCCGCTTTGACGTGCCAGCAGGAGGAAGACGGCAGCCGCCGCGCAAGCGATGAAAGAGACGGGGACGCCCAGGTAACCGCTTGAAAGATAGGCGGCGAGCAATACGGCGAGCACCGCCCAGGAGATTCGGAAAAGCCGAACGTCTCTGATCGCGTCTCTCGGCTGCTTAAGCTGCGCAAGATCATAACGCTTCGGAATGCTGCGGCGATAGAACAGATAGAGAACGCCCAGGCTGGCGACTACCGAGAAAAGAAAAGGAACGATCATGCGTGCCGCGTACGAAGCGAATCCGATGCCGAAGAAGTCCGCGGAAACGATATTGACCAAGTTGCTGACGACCAGCGGCAGCGATGCCGTGTCCGAGATGAATCCGCTGGCCATGATGAACGGTAGAAGCATCCTTTTGGGAAAGTTCAGCGCCCGAACCATCGCCAGCACGATCGGGGTGAGGATCAGCGCCGCGCCGTCGTTGGCGAACAGTGCGGATACGGCCGCGCCGAGCAGCACGATGTAGGCGAACATCAATCGCCCATTGCCCCCGGCGAGTCTGACCATATGAAGGGCGGCCCATTCGAAAAAGCCGATTTCGTCCAATACGAGGGAGATGAGAATGATCGCGACGAACGCCAGCGTGGCGTTCCACACAATGAGGGTCACGTCGCGGACGTCGCCGAAATCGACGACTCCGCACAGCAGGGCAAGAATGGCGCCGCAGGAGGCCGACCAGCCGATACTGAGTCCCTTGGGCTGCCAAATGACGAAGATAAGAGTAAGAAGAAAGATGGAAAATGCAATTGCGAGCATGGTACCTCCCGAGTCGAACCGATGGATTGGACGTCGAGAAATATCGTACCAAGCGGATCGGATTTCGTCACGGTTTTTTCGCGGGAATGCCCCTTTTCATAAACCAAACGTAATAAAGGCGGGACAGATAGAAAGTCGCGAGCAAGGACAGCCAAGTCCAATACCATGACCAGTGGACGTAATCGATGAGTTGGGTATGCTTTTCGATCATCCATTCCAACGCCGACATCCACGAAGGGAACAGCAGATACCAACCGATTTTATGCCAAACGGATTTTCGCTCAGGAAACCGGAGCACGAACACGATGCTAATGGCCGGATAGATGAAATATTCATAGGTGAAGTTGTTCGCGGTCGCGTTTGGGAATTCCCGCACGGGATATCGGATCAGACCATACTCGGAAACCAATAATCCGACCAGCCATGTAATGAGCAGTTTGAACAAATAGACGAGTTGCGCTTCCCGAATGCGGTCTCGCGGGGTGAATAGGACAAGCAGGATTGCAGTCACGACGGTCACGGCGATGAGGACCGTCCGATCCGTGAGCATAAGAGGGTCCCCCTTGCGGCAGTAGTCCTCTTAAGTTTTCCATTTTCTCCTGCCGTTACCCTTCGCTTTTTTCCTTCTGCGGCTTCAAATAAAGCAACAGTCCAACGATGACCAGGATACCTCCGACCAGTTGGGAGACGGAAATCATTTCACTGAACAGAAAGATGGCCAGCAGGCTCGCCCCGACCGGCTCCGCGAACACGCTCATGGAGATCGTCGTGGCGCTCACGTAAGCCAAAAGCCAATTGAAAATCATGTGGCCGAGCACCGTGGGCACGATCGCGAGCAGCAGGAATATCAGCCATTCCTTGCCGGGATACCCGAAGAACGGAGTGTCGGTCGCCAGGTTGTAGACGGCGAAAAACAAAAAAGCGACGGTAAACACGGCTAAGCTGTACAAATAGGAGGATACCCGCGTTAATATGCGCTTCGCAAGGAGCATGTTCACGGCGATCGCGAGCGTGGACAGGAAGGAGAGGGTGTCGCCGAGCAACGCCGAACGGGACACGCCCGAATCCCCGGATCCCACGCAGCATACCCCCGCGAACGCGATCACGAGTCCGATCACCGCGGCTCTGGCCGGCTTATCCTTGAAGAAGACGAAGGAGCCGATCATGACGAGAACGGGCTCCAGAGACAGGATGATCGTCGAACTGGCGATGGACGTATAATCGATGGATTCCATCCACAGCAGGAAATGGACGCCCAAGAAAAGCCCCGCCACGCCGAGCAGCGCCCAATCCTTCCACGAAATGGAACGGATACCGGGCAGCTGCTTCGCGCCAAACGGGGTCATCAGGAGCAAAGTGAATAGCATCCGATACATGCCCTGCACGGATGCTGGAGCGTCCGAATACCTGACGAGAATCGGGGCGAAGGAAATGGCGATCATGCCGACGGTGAGCGGGATGATGGGTGCGATGGGCGGCGTTCGCGGAAACACGCCGCCGGACTGTTGTTCAGCGTTCATGGGTTCGGAGCAAGACCTTTCATGATGAAGTCGATCGTCGCTTGTCTTTCCTTGGCATCGTCCCAATCGGCGCCTTCGCGGGTGCCGTAGAAGGTGCGGATGAAAATGTACCCGCCGATGGCCGAGGCAGCCAAGCGCATCAGTGTCGTTGTCGGGAGGTCGATCAATTGTCCCTTGTCTTTAAAGCGGTCTATGGCTTTTTCGATGCGTTCCTTCACTTGCGTGAAGATGATTTTGAGAAACTGCTCCCTTAAATCCTCGTGGAAAGGCAGCTCTTGCAGCAGGATTCGAAGCAGGCTTTGGTTCTTCTCGAGGAACTCGATCCGGTTTTCGATCATCGCCCGTAGGAACCCGTCGAACGTCTCGAAATCCGTCTGCAGGACGCTGCGGAATTCCCGCAGAACGAACGGCGTCATCAATTTGACCATCGCCGGGGCTACGATCGAGAGAAGCAGGTCCTTCTTCGTTTTGTAATGGCGGAAAATCGTTCCTTCCGCGACGCCGGCGCGCTGGGCGATTTCGCTCGTTGACGAAGCCGAATAGCCTTTCTCCGCGAAAACCTCAATCGCCGCTTCGAAAATCCGGCTTTGTTTTTCGGTCATGTTATCCCCGGAGGAGGATGCGTTCAGCAGTTCTTCCATCCAGGGCTCCATCGATTGGGTCATACGGTTGCGCTCCTTCAAGAACTTCCGGTTAAATCGCCCGCTGCTTTCTGAGCGCCGCGATATTCAGCAAGGCGAAAGCGACGGAGAAGCCGAGCAGAACGTAAACGTCGATCTGAATATCGGCGAAACCTTCGCCCCGCAGCATGATGCCGCGCATGGCGTCCGCGCCGTAATACAAGGGCATGACGTAACTTAGCTTCTGCAGCCAGGGATCCATGGCCTCCAGGTTGAACAAGCCCGAGAAGAACACCTGAGGCACGATGACCAACGGGATGAACTGGATGATCTGAAACTCGGTACTCGCGAACGAGGAGAGCAACGTACCCAGCGTGAGTGCAGTGAGCGTCAGTAAAAGGTTCATGAGCAGCACGAGCCAGACCGAGCCGTCCATGTACATGCCGAGAACCCCGATCGAATACCAGGCGATCAGCGTGGCTTGCAGTAAGGTGAACAGGCCGAATCCGAGCAAATAACCGGCGACGACCTCCGACCGGCGGATTGGCGTCGCAAGCAGCCTCTCGAGCGTTCCCGTCGTTCTTTCGCGAAGGAAGGCGACTCCGGCCAGCAGGAAAACGAAGAAGAATGAGAAAAAGCCGATGAGCACGGGGCCGAAGGAGTCGAAAGAGGACAAGTCGGCGTTTCCGTGCAAATACGTGATCGAAGGCTGTATGGTCAGCATATCGGCCTGAATCGTATTTTGCAAGACCAGCATGACCGCTTTGTTCATGGAGGGATCGCTTCCTTCCATGCGGATAGAAGGTTTTCCGTCCGAGAGGGAGAAGACGGCGTCCAGTTTGCCGTCCCGCAAAGCTTGTTCCGCCGAAGCCGCATCCGGATAAGAAGTGACGTTGGCGGCATTGGGATCGATCCTTCCCGCCAGCGCCGTTGGGAGGCCGACCGTGCCGATGTCCGGCTTTACCTGATTCCCGTTAAAGACGAAGTGCATGAGCGTCAAGACGAGCAGGGGAGCCAGCAGCAGCAAGGCTAACGTTCTTCTGTCCCGGACGAATTGCCGAATGATACGCAGTGCGAGCGCGCGCGTTCTCATGCCCGGGCACCTCCCCCGAGGACGATGAATGCTTCTTCGATCGTATCGGTGCCGCTCGCGGCTTTGAGCCCTTCCGGCGAATCGACCGCATTCAACTTGCCGTCACGGATAAGGCCGATCCGGTCGCATTTGTCCGCTTCGTCCATGACGTGGGTCGTCAGGATGATCGTCGTGCCGCTGTCGCGCATGGACATCAGCTCTTTCCAGATGGATTGGCGAAGCACCGGATCGATGCCCACCGTCGGTTCATCTAGGATGAGGATTTCCGGTTCATGGAGCAGCGAGATGGCGAGCGAAAGACGCCGCTTCATGCCGCCGGAGTAAGCGGCGACCGGTTTGTTCAGATGGTCGAGCAGGTCGACGACCGCCATGGCCGCCTGGATCCGCTCTTGTTGGCGCGCCCCCGCGAGTCCGTACAGGGAAGCGAAAAATTGCAGGTTCTGGCGCGCGGTCAGCTCTTGATAGAGGGCGTCAGACTGCGCCATGTAGCCAAATCGTTGAAGCATCGCAAGCTTCGGCATTTTCTCGCCGAGCATGAGGACCTCGCCGTTGTCGGCCTTGTCGATTCCGGTGATCAGCTTGATCAGCGTCGTTTTGCCGGAACCCGAAGGGCCGAGAAGTCCGAAGATTTCACCGCGGCAGACTTGAAGCGTGATGCCATCAAGTACGGTCTTGGCGCCGAATCGTCGCGAGACGCCGTGCAGATCGATCACGGTATCGTTTCGCGATGCGTTGGATTGCTGCATCAGGATACCTCCCCGTGTAAAATGTGAGTAATCACTCATTTGGATGGTATCCCCATCTTAACATGCTGTTCGCGATCTGAGAAGTGAGTAATCACTCACTAAATTACTTATTAGGTTAACGGGCAAAATTCTTCCAATATATGTTATCCTAAATAGGGCAAGCAGGACTTAGTCTCGTTGGAAACTGATAATTGGAGGGCCTTATTATCATGGCTAAGCTGATCTATCCGATTAACGTATCTTTGGACGGGAACATGGAGGACGAGCGCGGCAACCTCGAGTGGTCGATCTCCGCTGACGAGGAGTTTGCGTTCTGGACTGAATTTCAGCGGCCGATCGGCACCTACCTTTACGGGCAGAGCGGGCGATGAGCGCGGGTCTGATCGACGAGTGTCATCTGCTTCTTAATCCTATCGTCTTGGGTGGAGGCAAGCGGGCATTGCCGGATAACCTCCGCATGCGGCTCGAGCTGCTCGGTGAGCGCCGTCTCCGAAGCGGCATCATTCATCTTCACTACCGCGTGATCGTCTAACCTCGGGCATAATCGCGACCCGCTATGAGTTGGAGAAATAGTCGCTCTGAATTTTACAGAGTTGGTTGTACGAATAAGAGGAGCAGTTGCACTGGCAACTGCTCCTCTTGGCATTATGCGGCCTCTGGCGTACCCTCCCAGCTGCCTCCGCGGAAAAACTTTTACATTTTCCGAATCGCGATTCTACGGAATTGTTGTGTTTTCGCTACGTGCCTGCTTCCTGCCAGGTAGAAACGATCATTGGCTTTCCATGTATGGCTCTTCTTGTTTTTTCTGCGGATGTAGACGTAGTTAAAAGGGGAGGTGGCGTACACTTTAAAGCCCTTTTTTCTGCACGATCTCAAAAATTTCACATCTTCGCCTACCGTACGATTCGCAAAGCGCACTTTTTTAAAAACGCGCATCCTGAACAATATCGTTCCGCCTTGCACAAACGTCAGGAATTTATTTTTTTGGCTGGGAGACCGGATGATCAGCTTTTTTTTGGCGGCAACGTAGACGAGACATGCGTGTTTGCCGACAACGTCGCTGCGTTTGCGAACAAGAGCCTTCACTTGCTCCAACAAATAATACGGCGAATAATAATCGTCGTCATCGAATTTGGCGATGAGAGGAAGCTTGGCATGGGCGATTCCATGATTCAAGCAGCGGCCCAGAGACACGCTCTCGGGTAACTGATAGACGGAAACGTTCGGATACTGTGCAACCTTATCGCGGTAATCGTCCAAGTGCATACTATCGTTATTTAAAACGATGATCAGTTCTTTATTCCTATAGCGTTGATTTTTATAGTTTTTCAGAAGGTTCGTAAAAAACTCGGGGCGGTTCGTGCAAGTGACGATTGAAACTCCGTACTTCCTGCTGATAAAATGAGCCAAAGCCGAATCCCTCCGTTCCCCTCACCTCAATGTATGAGTAACGGAGAGAATTGGGTTGGGCTTCTCCACGTTGAAGGAATATCGGTACTGAACAGGAGAGTGATAGCCATGAAAGCGTTGTTTATCGGAGGAACAGGCCTCATAAGCTCGGCAGCATCAAATTTGGCCGTAAAGCAGGGGTTTGATTTGTATCTTCTGAATCGAGGCAATCGGGACCGTTTCGTGCCGGAGGGCGCAACCGTACTTCGCGGGGATATCAACAATAAAGAGGAAATGCAGGCGCTGCTCGAGGATAAACATTTTGACGCGGTGGTGAATTGGATTGTCTTCAAGCCCGAGGAAATCGAACGGGACATTCAGCTGTTCGAAGGAAAAACGAATCAGTACATCTTCATTAGTACGGTGGCTACTTACCAAAGGCCGCCAAGCTATTATATCTTCGATGAATCCGCTCCCCAGCATAACCCGGGATGGGACTATGCCGTGGATAAGATAGCCTGCGAGCAGCGGCTTATGAAAGCATACCGTGAAACAGGGTTCCCCGCGACGATCGTTCGACCTTCGCATACCTATGGGGAAACGACCATTCCTTTTGCCATTACAAGCGGGGCTCATCCATGGACACTGATCGATCGTATCCGGAAAGGGAAGAAGATCATTGTTCCCGGCGACGGTACTTCTCTGTGGACGATTACGCATAATACTGATTTTGCCAAAGGGCTGGTTGGATTATTAGGCAACACGCAGACATTGGGTCAGGCGTTTCACATTACATCGGACGAGGTTAAAACGTGGGATCAATATTTGACTGCCATTGGACAAGCCGTGGGCATCAAGCCTAAAGTCATTCACATGACGTCGGAGTGCATTTCATTATTTTTGCCTGAGTTCAAAGCGGGGTTGTTCGGGGATGCAAGCTACAGCTATGTCGTAGATAACCGGAAAATCAAAGCATTCGTTCCCGGCTACCATGCAACAATGAATTTCGAGCATGGCATACGGCAATCGATTGCGTATTTCCGAGCGCATCCGGAGCTGCAAACGATAGACGAGGATCTGGACGCCAAAATGGATAAAATGATCGCCGCTTATGAGGAGTTTCTGTCGAGTATTTGATTGACGCGAAACGAAGAAAAAAGCATTCGAATGTTTTCGAATGCTTCTTTCCCGTATCAAGTCCTAATCCGTTACTTCTTGATTTTAAAGAAATCGAACTTCGCGGGAATATGCCTGCCGCTGACAGGAGAGATGGCAAACAATCCGATCTGTTCATTTCCGTAGGAAGCTTCGAACGGTATCCCGATGGGGTTCCATTGCTCTCCGTCCCCGCTTGCGAAGAAAGAGTAGGTGTTCCTTTCCTTCTTGATTTTCAGATACACATTGTCCCCGATATCGTTCGGCGTCGTGACCCCGAAATAGCGCCCTTCCGATTCCATCGCCGTTTCGAATACTTTGCGATCCGTAAAGACGAATGACAGCTTGATGAAATTATCCGGTCCGTTCCAAACCGTCAGTCCGGCCTGTTCGTACCCTCTTTCGGGAGAGAAATCAAGTTTGGTCGTAAACTCGTAGTCTCCCTTCGGAGCCTGGCGGAGGAAAAAGTTCAACGGTTGATTCCGTCCTTCATAAACGTCGGAATCCTGCGTGGTAATGGTCAGAAATCCTTTGTTCGCCGTTAACGACCAGAAGTCGGGATTTTCCTGTCCCTCGCCGGGGCCAACGATCCAATGCTTGCCCAGAATCGGGTCGTTGAAATTATCCGTCATGGGACCTACTTTGTCTGTTCCAGATATCCCGCTGTCCGTCGGGAAAAGCGTCGGCTTCATTCCGGGGAATACATCGAGACTGTCGTATTCGGCATAGCCCACTTTTTTCGTAAAGCGGACTTTGTTTTCTCCTGCTTGCAAATAGACATTCGCGGTTGCGATCCCCCAATGGTTCCAGCCGGAATTGATCACGTAGAAGTTGGCCGCGTCACCGCCATTCACCTGAAGGGAATCCAGCGCCCAGCCGCCAATGCCTGTCCCCGTGCGGGCTGCCAGAACATAGTAGCCGGCGTTCTCGACGTTAACCGTAAACTCGATATAACTGTCGAGGTTATCTTTGAATCCGACCTTCTTGCCGCCGGATGCGCTTCCTTCATCCACGACCCTCGGGCCATTGGCCAGCACCGCGTCCTCCGCTTCATACCGCACACGTGACGGTTCTCCGGATGGAAGAGGGATCGGAACGTTCGGGGCTGCCGGCGTTCCCAAGTTGGGGGTGTTATCCGGATTCCAGGTAAACGGCTGCGCACGAATATTGCGGCTCCAGCCGGCTCCCTGGTACCGGGCAGTATGATAGATGATCCAGTCTTCGCTCCCGTCCGGGGATTTCACGAAGCTGTTGTGGCCAGGAGCGTAAGCTCCGTTGCCGCTTTGGAAGATCGGCGTATTCTTCTTCGTCCAGGAGGACGGATCCAACAGGTTGCCGGATGCGGAAGCCGTAATCAGGCCCAGACAGTATTTATCCGTCCAGCTTCCGCTCGCCGAGTACACCAGATTCACGGTATCGCCTTTCACGATGACTTCCGGTCCTTCGTTCACTTGGGGATCGGTGTTGGTCTCCCACGGGTAAGTAGGGGTTGAAATGAGCACCCTGTCCGATCCGATCGTCCAGGGATTGGTCATACGGGCGATGTAGAGGTTTTGTTTGACGTTCGTCGTGCCTTCCCAACCGGACCAAATGAAATACTTGTTCCCGCCCAGTTCCAGAACCGTTCCGTCAATCGCCCAACGGTCGGTCGAGTCGGCAATCTTCCCTTTGAATGTCCACGTCCCGGCGAAGGGATCCGCGCTGTCATTCTCGAGCACATACATGCGATGGTTCTCATTATGGCCGTCATCCGCCGCAAAGTAGATGTACCATTTGTGATCCAAAAAGTGAATCTCGGGCGCCCAAATATTCTGACTATAAGGCGTATTCGCGGGCGGCGCCCAGACGACTTTGGAATCTCCCGCATCCACCCCGGTAATCGTTTTGGATCTCCATAAAGTAACGTTGCCGCCGGTCGTCTTCGTGAAATAATACCAGCCGTCGGTATGCTTCATCATCCAAGGATCGGCGCCGTCTTGCATCAACACGTTATAAAAGTTGTCCGAGGAGGGCGGGGTTTGCGCTTGAGCGACACCTTGGGGTACATAAATCGAAAGGGCCATCACCAAAACCAGCATTCCGGTCAGCAGCTTTTTCACGACAGACTTGTCCATTACAATCCCTCCCGTTCGAAATGACAGCGCTTTCTAAATTCCATGAACTTGGAAATCAAAAACACTCTCTCATAGGAAATGTGTATTAAAACGAATATTTGGGACAAACCAGCCTCCTTAAATAAGTAATTTGTAACAATTAATTACATATTATTACCTTTCCAGCATAAAGCGCCCGCCATGAATTGTCCACCTCAGGTGGTCTCATTTTTCCATCTTTATATTACAATAGACAATATTGCCTGCTTAAAAGGAGCTGCCAACCCGATGTCGAGTTACGATTTTCCTAGAAACGACAAGAACAAACCGGGGTATTCTCTGGTTTTTGAAGATGACTTTGATTCGGGAGACCTTGACCGCAGCAAATGGCTGCCATACTATCTCCCGCAATGGAGCAGCCGCGAGAAATCGAAGGCGAATTACCGATTCAAGGAAAGCCAGCTTGTGCTGCAGATTACGGAGGATCAAGAACCATGGTGTCCCGAACTCGACGGAGGCATCAAGGTCAGCAACCTCCAAACCGGCGTTTATTCCGGGCCGCTCGACAGCGAAAGGGGCCAGCATCGGTTTTCAAAAAACTGCCTCGTCCGTGAAGAGCAGGCCGAGGAGCATTTGTTCACGCCTCATTACGGATATGTGGAACTGAGAGCGAAGGGTCTCCACAACGCCAACAACGTGTGCGCGTTCTGGATGATCGGGTTCGAGGACCGTCCGGAGAGATCGGCGGAGATTTGTCCATTCGAGCTGAAGGGTTGGAACGGAGGAGGGGAGGAAACGTCGACCATCGGCTTCGGCCTGCATCCGTTCGGCGACCCGACGATCGAGAATGAGTTCTTCGAGCGGGAGTTCCCCATCGACGCCAGCCGTTTTCACGTTTATGCGGTGGATTGGACGGCGCAGGGGATCTCCTTTTACATCGATAACGAGCTCATTCACCACTCCAAGCAGTCGCCGAACTATCCCATGCAGCTGATGCTGAACGTCTATGAGATTCCGAGGCCGGAGAGCTTGGCGAAGCAAGCTCCCGAGTACCCGAGCGAATTCCATATCGATTACATCCGGTGTTATCGGAAGGAATAGGAGGAACTACAGGCTTCTCCCCAACAAGTCTCCGACTTGTTGGGCCATTACTTTCGGCGGATGCGGCATCCCGTTGCGGATCCACCATTCAATGACTCCCACATAAGCGGTACCGGTAAATTGCAGCAGCACATCGTCATGGAAGTCTTTGTTTTTGCCGCTTTCTCTGTCTATTTCCCCCTTAAAACCATCCATGAAAGACGCAAGCAGCCGGGTTCTAAAAGAGGAAGGGGCACCTTTGCTCGCCAACATGGTCGAAAAGAACAGATGGTTTTTCTCGAAGTATTCAAAATAGGGTACAAGAGCATCCGTCCAATCCAGCTGACATGCCCAAGCATCCATTTCTCCGATTTCCTGAAGGTGCGTCTCGATGAGTTTATCCAACAAATCGTATTTGTCCTGATAATGAAGATAGATGGTTCCGCGGTTCACGTCTGCCCGGTCCGCGATATCCTGGATCGTAATGTCGTCGAAATTTTTTTCCGTCATCAGTTCGATCACCGCTTTTTTCAACGATTCTTGCGTCTTCAAAATTCTCCGGTCCACTTTGGCCATCGTACTCCACCACTCTTTCAATAAATAATGGACATTTTCCGTTGATCTGTTGATATATCAACAGATCGTGCTGTTTTAACCATTGAACGAATCGCTCTCATCCTACAATAATAGACATGTGGTGGATAAACAATATATTTTGATTAAGCGAGGTAATACGATGATTGCTTCTCACGCAAGAGCTGTTTTCAGTCCGGAAGGTCCGTTCCAATTGACTGAAATAGAGCGCAGGGATCTTCAGCCGCATGATGTCCTTATCGAAATTAAGTATACGGGCATTTGCCACTCCGACATTCATACGGCCCGCGGCGAGTGGGGGCCAGTTCAATATCCGCTGGTTCCTGGGCATGAGATCGCCGGGATCGTCGCCCAGGTGGGCTCGGAAGTTACGAAACATGCCGTCGGCGACCGGGTAGGAGTAGGCTGCATGGTCGACTCATGCGGAGAGTGCGCGAACTGCCATAAGGGAGAGGAACAGTACTGCCTGAATGGCATGACGGGCACCTATGGAGCGATTGACAAATACGGTCAATATACCCAAGGGGGTTATTCGACCCACATCGTCGTGACGGAAGATTTCGTGGTTCGCATTCCGGACGGGATCGAACTCGATGCCGCAGCTCCGTTGCTGTGCGCCGGCATTACCACGTATTCCCCATTGCGCCATTGGGGAGCCGCGCCCGGCAAGAAGGTCGCCGTCGTCGGACTCGGCGGGCTTGGGCATATGGCCGTGAAGCTCGCTCATGCCATGGGAGCCGAGGTGACGGTTTTATCCCAATCCTTGAAAAAGAAAGAAGACGGTTTGAAGCTGGGCGCGGACCACTACTATGCCACGAACGATCCGGAGACGTTCGCGAAATTGGCCGGTACGTTCGATCTCATCGTGAACACGGTGAGCGCCCAGATCGATTTGAATGCTTTCCTGTCGCTGCTGGCGCTGGACGGCACGCTCGTCAATGTTGGAGCGCCGGCGGATCCGTTATCGGTGAACGTCTTCTCGCTGATCGGACATCGCCGGTCGTTTGCGGGATCGATGATCGGCGGCATTCGCGAAACGCAAGAAATGTTGGACTTCTGCGCCGAACATGGCATTGCCCCGGAGATTGAGGTCATTTCCGCCAACCGGATCGATGAAGCCTGGGAGCGGGTGCTCGCTTCGGATGTCCGGTATCGATTCGTGATCGACATCAGCACGATGGAGAACGTTTAAGCTTCGCCAAAACGAAGAAGCCCGCGGAGCACTCGCGGGCTTTATTACGATTCTCCCGAAGATCGTCACCCGATCCGAATAACTTCCTCTTTACCGGCGCCTCTACCCGGGGTTATGTTTAAAGTTGCAAATGTCGCGAGGGGGAGTCCGCTTGTACCGCAGGTTATTCCTGCTATTCACCATGATGGCCGTTCTCGCCGCTTGCGGCAGAGGGCACAACGGAGCTTACGAAGTCGTGTTCTCGATGGATGGCGCGGCCAATCCTGAAAGCGCAAACACGAAAGATGAGGCGGATCACAAGCCGTACCGGATCGCACTCGTGCCGAAAGGCGTCGAAATTCCATATTTCAAATTCGCCGCCGAAGGTGCGCAGGAGGCCGCCGGCGACTACGGGGACGAGGTCATTTTCGCGGGACCGAAGACGGCCGGCGCGGAAGAACAGATTCGGGTCATCGAAGATCTGATCGAACAAGACGTCGATCTGATCGCGGTATCGGCGAACGATCCCGACAAACTCGTGCCCGTCCTGTTGAAAGCAAAGCGGCAGGGAATCAAAGTGATCACCTGGGATGCCGATACGCTGCCGGCGGCCAGGGAGTTTTTCGTGAACATGGTGGAACCCGAAACGCTCGGACGCCACTTGATGGACACGATGGCGCTGGCCATGGGGGAAAAAGGGGAATTCGCCGTCATGACCGGTTCCCTGTCCGCCGCGAACCTGAATGAGTGGCTTAAGTGGATCCGCATCCAGCAGGAGGAGTTCTACCCGAACATGAAGCTCGTCGAGGTCGTGCCGACGAACGACGACGTCGCGAAAGCCGAGGAGCTTGGCCGCCGATTATTGGCCGAATACCCGCACCTCGGAGGCGTGCTCGGCAATTCCTCCGTCGGACCGCCCGGCGCCGCCAAAGCGGTACGGGAAGCGGGGAAGGCCGGACAGGTCAAAGTGGTGGGGCTGTCCAACCCGAATTTGATGAAGGAGTACCTGAAGGACGATTCGGCGCAGATCGCGACGCTATGGAGCCCGAAAAAGCTGGGTTACCTGACGATCGCGCTCGCCCATCGGTATCTTTCCGGAGAGAAGCCGAGAGACGGGCAGCAGATCGACAAGGCGGGGAGCATCCGGGTGAACGGGGACATGGTGATTATGGGCGAACCGCTCGATTTTACGAAGGACAACGTGGACCAATATGATTTTTAAACGCAGCCTGCCCGTCCGATTCAGGGATTTCCGTCTCAGCTCGAAGCTGATCGTCACGTACCTGCTGCTTACCGTCATTCCGCTGTCCCTGCTCGGTTATATTTCCTATGCCCAATACGCCCGGTCCGTCGAGGAACAGATCGGCGAATACATGCCCAAGTTCCTCTATCAGGCGAACGCCGATATCGGCAAGCACATGAACGAGCTCGCGAGGCTCTCCGAGCTGCTGTTCAATTCGGACGGCAGCTTGGCGATCCTCCGGCGAGAGAAATACGCAAGCCGGTCTGACGTGAACCGGGACGAGTACAATTTCAACGGTTTCCTGACGCGTACGTACGTGAACGCCGGCAATCCTGACATCCTCGGCGTCTTCGTCTTCTCCAAAGGAAGGATGTACCGAAGCGTCAAAACGGATTTCCGGGAGCGGGATTGGGAAGATACGCTCCGGCGTTTTGGGGAGAAGGCGGAAGCGGCCGCCGAACCTCGCATCCTGCTTCCCAAAGACATGGACGTCCATTACGGGAACGGCATTCCGTACGTTTTCCTGCTGGAGCCCCTGTTCGACGTGGACAACCGGAAAGTGCTGGGCAGCATGCTCATCGCCGTCAACCTGTCGTTCATCGACGAAATTTTGCACAATTTCGAAACGGACGAACGCGCCGACCTGTGGGTGACCGACCGGGACGGGTATATCGTCTACCACACCGACCGCAGCCGGATCGGGCAGCCGGACCTGCGCAAGCCGGATTACCCGGTGCATAACGGGAGCTTCCGGAGCATGGAGGACGGCGTCTCCCGGCTCGTCAGCGTGAACGAATCGGGAGAGCTCGGATGGACGCTGGCGCACAGCATTCCCGCCAAGGCGCTGACGGAGCGGACGGACCTCGTCCGGAACGTGACCGTGCTCGTTTTCATCGTCATCGTCCTGATCACGTCGATCATCGCCATCTATTTCTCCTGGAGCGTTACCCGCCCGCTGAAGAAACTGAGCAGCCTGATGAAAACGGTGGAAAGAGGCAATTTCGAGGTCGACTTGAAGGTAGGCAGCGGAGACGAGGTCGGCACGCTCGGCCGCAGCTTCAACTCGATGATCGGCACGATCCGCGAGCTCATCCGTAAAAACTACCAGATTGAAATCCGCCAGAAGGAAGCCGAGTTGTACGCCTTGCAATCGCAAATCAACCCTCACTTCATGTACAACACGCTCGAAACGATCGGCATGGCGGTCGAGGAAGGCGAACGGGAGTCTGTCGTCGAGATGGTCACGCTGCTGGGGCGGATGCTCAGGTTCTCCGTCTCCAACCAGAGCCCGTCGGTGACGATCGGGGAAGAGGTCCAGCACGTACGCGACTACCTGACGATCCAGAAGTTCCGCTTCGAGGATCGGCTGACGTTCGAGGTGGTGCAGGAGCTGGACGCGAGGGAGTACCATGCCTTGTACACGCCGAAGTTCATTTTGCAGCCGGTCGTCGAAAACGCGATCAAACACGGGCTGGAAAGACGCAAAACGCTGGAGATCCATATTTCGGTCGGCCGGGAATTCGGGGCGCGTTCCGGCAAAACCGATCTCGTGCTTCGGGTGCGGGATAACGGCCCCGGGATACCGGAAGAGAAGCTCGCGCAGATGGAGACGATGCTCCGGGGCGCGGGGTTCGAAGGACGCAGCTCGCAATTCGGCCTCAGCAACGTCAATGCCCGCATCGTCATGATGCACGGGCCGGAATACGGCATGCAAATCCACAGCATCGAAGACATCGGCACGGAAGTGACGATCCGCATCCCGGTCATGCATACGCCGGAGGAAACGGAGCAAGGGGAAAGGGGGAGCCGGCATGGAGACGATCCGGACGCTGATCGTGGATGATGAAGCCCGCATCCGCCGGGGCATCGAGAGGCTGGTGCAATCGTGCGGCGAGGGGTGGGAGGTCGTGGCGGCGGTCGGGGACGGCCTTCAGGCGCTCGAATACTTGAAGGAGTCGGACGGAAGAGTCGATCTGCTCATCACCGACGTGAAGATGCCCGAAATGGACGGCTTGACGCTGATCCGCGAAGCACGCAAAACGTACTCCTTCTATCCGCTCGTCATCAGCGGCTACGACGACTTTACCTACGTTCGGGACGCGCTTCGGGAAGGGGCGCTCGATTACCTGCTCAAGCCCGTGGATAGAACCCAGTTCCGCGAACGGATGGCCGACATCGGATCGAAGATCTCCGGCGGCCGGTACAAGCTGTTGAAGTGGGGCGAGATGGAGAGAGAGGCCGAAAGGCTGAAGGAAAGCCGGCAAATCGGAACGCTGGGCGCCATTACCTCCACCGACATCGATCTGGCCAGCTTGGGGTATTGGGTGGACGATTTTCCAGCGGGCCGGTATCTTCTGTCCAACGTACGGCTCGACACGCCGCCGGTGAAAGCGAGAACCTTCACGGCCAAGGATTGGAAGGCTTACTATTACGCGCTTGAAAATATCATTCGGGAAGTCGTTTCCTCCGGTGCGGGAGAGGGACGGAAAGCCTGGTGCTGGCGGGGCTCGGATTCGGATTTCTGGACGCTGCTGCACACTTCGGACACCGACGACAATCTGGAAGAAGCGATGAGCGGACTGGCCGAAGAGATCCGTTCCGCCGTCCGAACGTATACGCCGTTCTCGGTGTCGGCGGCGTTCGGGGAACCGATCGAGGATCTCTATATGCTTCCGGAAGCCAAACGCCGAACGCTGCACTTGATGGATTACCGCTTGGTGTACGGCGAGAACCGCGTGTTCCGGAGCGCCGCCATCCATCCGGACGGCCGCGGATTGGAGTCGGAGTGGCTGCCGCTCGCGCTGCAGCTGAAGCGAAGCGTGGAACAGGCGAATGCGGAAGCTGCCGCCGAATGGGCGGACCGCCTGTTCGTCCGTCTGGAGCGGCTGGAGTCTCCCGACTGGGTGCAGGCGGCCGTGCAGAACGCCGCAATCCTCATCCACTCCGTTCGGTTGGAGAGCCATAAGAGCTTGCCTCAAGCGATGTCGCTTTCGCAGGATTTGGCGCAGCTCAGGAAAGCGCCGAGCCTGCAGGAACTGAAACGCCGCCTGAACCGGATGATCGGGCAGGTCATCCGGGAAATCGCCCAATCCCGCGAAGCGGGCGGAGCCAAACCGGTGGAGAAGGCGGCCGAATGGATCTTGGAGCATCTGGGCGAGGATCTGACCGTCAAGAAAATCGCCGACCGGGTGCATATGAACCCGACTTATTTCTGCGAATGCTTCAAGCTTCAGACAGGCGAAACGGTGCTGGATTTCTTGACTCGGCACCGGATGTCCAAAGCCAAGGAACTGCTCGCAGGCTCTCCTCTGAAGCTGCAGGACGTCAGCCGGTCCGTCGGTTACCAGGACGTCAAGTATTTCAGCCGCCTGTTCAAGCAATGGACGGGGCAGACCCCGACCCAATACCGCGAATCGATCTAGACCCGGCGCCCGCCGGGTCTTTTATTTGTTTTGCCGGTATCCTCGCGAATCCCCGGCCATTCTCCGAAAGCCATCCCCCCAAGCCGAAAGCTGTCTCCTTATAGGCTGCCTCTTTTTCCGGTAGTTTGGAATCAGGTAGCAAGGGGGGACAACAGCGGTGGCGGAAACCGAATACGTACTGGAACTGAAAGGCATCACCAAAATTTTTCCCGGCGTCAAGGCACTGGATGATGTTTACTTCAAGCTTCGCCCCGGCGAAATCCATGCCTTGATGGGCGAGAACGGCGCGGGCAAATCGACGTTCATCAAAGTCATCACGGGCGTTCACCGTCCCGATGAAGGCGAGATGTTTCTAAACGGCCGCAAGGTCGACTTCCGGCATCCGACCGATGCGCAGAAAGCCGGCATCGCGGCGATCTATCAGCACGTCACGTGTTATCCGGACTTGAGCGTGACGGAGAACATCTATATGGGGCACGAGAAAATCGCGTCCGGCACGAAACGCGTGCTCTGGAAAGAGATGCACGAGGAAGCGGGACGCCTGCTCCGGGAGCTGGGAGCGTCGTTCAGCCCCAAGACGCAAATGGGGGCGCTCAGCGTCGCCGAGCAGCAGATCGTCGAAATCGCCAAGGCGCTTTCCGTCGACGCCAAAATCATCATCATGGACGAACCGACGGCCGCCTTGACGCGCAGCGAGAGCGAAGAGCTGTACCGGATCGCCGAACGGCTTCGCGACCAAGGCAAGTCGATCATTTTCATCTCCCACCGTTTCGAAGATATGTACCGGCTGGCCGGCGTGGTCACCGTTTTCCGTGATTCGCGTTACATCGGCACCTGGAACGTGGATGAAATCTCGAACCACGACCTGATCATCGCGATGGTCGGGCGTGAAATATCGCAGCTGTTCCCGAAGAAGGAAGCGCAAATCGGCGAAGAGGTATTGCGAACGGAGGGACTGGGCCGCACCGGTTATTTCGCGGACGTCGCCTTCTCGCTAAGGCGGGGCGAAATCCTCGGCCTCACCGGTCTCGTCGGCGCGGGCCGTACGGAAGTGTGCCAAGCGATCTTCGGCATCGATCGGCCGGATAAAGGGAAGATCTTCGTGAAAGGCCGGGAGGTCCGCATCCGCAGTCCGCGGGAAGCGATGGGGCTGGGCATCGGATACTTGCCGGAAGATCGGCAAAAGCAGGGTCTCGTCCTGCAATGGGCGATCGGCCGTAACATTACGCTGTCGACGCTCGAGAAAATCACGGCGAAGGGAGCCTTGCAGCCGCGCAAAGAGCTGGACATCGCCAAACGGTTGGCGGAGAAGGTCGGCGTCAAGGCGAAAAGCGTATTCGACCTCGTCAGCTCCCTGTCGGGCGGCAACCAGCAGAAGGTCGTATTCGCGAAGCTGCTCACGGCGGACCTCGACGTGCTGATCCTGGACGAACCGACCAAAGGCGTCGACGTCGGCGCGAAGTCCGCGATTTACGACATCATCGGTGATCTGGCCTGCGCCGGATACGGGGTCATCCTCGTGTCCTCCGAAATGCCGGAGATCATCGGTTTGTGCGACCGCGTAGCGGTCATGCGGGAAGGACGGATCACCGCGATGCTGAACCGGGACGAACTGACGCAGGAAGCGATCCTCGCGGCGTCGATGGACGATGCGGAGCAATCGAGAGACCAAAGGCGGGTAAGAGCATGAGCGCGAAAATCGCGAAATTCCGGGAGCTGGGGCTGCTCGCATTTATCCTGCTGCTGTCGGCGGGGGTTCAACTGCGCAATCCGAGTTTCCTGACCTGGGAAAACATCAACGACATGATTACGAATACGGCGATTTTGAGCATTTTGGCGGTCGGCATGATGCTGGTCATCATCACCCGAGGCATCGATTTGTCCATCGGCGCGACGCTCGCATTGTCCGGGATGATGGCGGCGCTGACGGTCAGCCGATATCCGGGGCTGCATCCGCTTGCCGCCATCGGGATCGGAATCGGCATCGGTCTCGTTTGCGGCATGATTCTGGGCTTCCTGGTGGCGAGGGTGAACATCTTGCCCATCATCGCCACGCTCGGGATGATGAACGTGTTCCGGGGGCTGACCTACGAAACGAGCGGTGGCAAGTGGGTCAGCGCCCATCAGATGCCGACGGGCTTCAAAGACATCGCAACGGGATCGCTTCTCGGCATTAACAATCTGATCGCGATCGCCATCGTGACCTATGCGGCCGCTTATTATTTCGTCGGCCATACGCGGACCGGCCGGAGAATTTACGCGATCGGCAGCAACCCGGATTCGGCGGCCATCAGCGGCATCCGGACCGGCAAAATCCTGTGGCTCGTCTACACGATCATGGGGGGGCTGTCCGGACTGGCGGGGGTCCTGTGGGTGTCGAAGTTCGCTTCCGCGCAAGGGGATACGGCTTCCGGATATGAGCTCAGCGTCATCGCGGCCTGCGTGCTGGGCGGCGTGAGCATCGCGGGCGGCGTCGGGAAAATTTCCGGCATCGTGCTCGGCTCCATCCTGCTCGGCATTCTGAATAACGCCTTGCCGATGATCAACGTCTCCGCGTTCTGGCAAATGTTCATCCAAGGCGGCATCATCCTGATCGCCGTGCTCGTGAACGCGCTGGTCAAGCGGGGAATCGACCGCAACAACCTGATGAGGAGGTCCATCTAGCCATGGAACCGCGCTTGATAGCGAACCGACAAGAGTTTTCGTGGAAGGGATTCGTCCTCCAATGGGAGTGGCTGCTGGTCGTCCTGATCTTGGCCGTATTCGTCATGAACGCTTCTCTCTCGGAGTTTTTCCTGGATTATGACAATCTGCGGGACGCCACGATGGGCTTCCTGGACAAAGCGTTCATCGTGCTGCCGATGGTGTTCATTATCCTGATGGGCGATATCGACATCTCGGTCGCCTCCATCGTCGCTTTATCTTCGGTGGTCATGGCGGATCTGTACAGCAAAGGACTGCCGATGGCATGGGCGATGGTCGTCTGCCTGGCGGTCGGAACCGTCTGCGGATGGATCAATGGCATGCTGATCGTGAGGTTCAAGGAACTGTCTTCCGTGATCGTCACGCTCGCCACCATGATCATTTACCGCGGCATCGCCTACATCATCCTGGAGGACCAGGCGGCGGGCAAATTCCCCAAATGGTTCAAGTTTCTCGGCTGGGAGTACGTCGGCAGCATCCCGTTTATTCTGATCGCGTTCGCCGTATTCGCCCTCGGCTTCGGTTTGCTCCTTCACAAGACGGGCTTCGGCAGAAAGCTGTACGCTATCGGCAACAATGCGACGGCGAGCCGGTTCTCCGGCGTGGAAGTGGACCGGATCAAGGTCATCGCCTTCACGCTCGCCGGACTCATGTCCGCCGTAACGGCCTTGTTTTTAACCTCGCGCATGGGCAGCAGCCGGCCGAACATCGCCACCGGCTACGAGCTGGAAGTGATCGCGATGGTCGTTCTTGGGGGCGTCAGCACCGCGGGCGGCAAGGGGAGGATGATCGGGGCCATTTTGGCGGTATTCCTGATCGGCTACCTACGCTACGGGCTCGGACTCGTGAACATCTCGGCGCAGTCGCTTCTGATCGTGCTTGGCTTGCTGCTCATTTTCGCCGTTGCCGTGCCGCAGTTGAAGTGGAAACGCCGCCGCACCGGCTAAGAGACAAGAGGTTATGCGACCCCCGTTACATTCCGGTTCACGGACCGTGATGTATATAGCAATGCCATAGATGACAAGGGAGGAAACAGAAAGTGAAAAAGATGGGGCTTTACGGTTTGATCGCGGTATTGATGCTCACGCTGCTCGCCGCTTGCGGCAAGAGCAACTCCGACAGCAGCCCGAGCGCCAGCCAAGGGGCTTCGGCCAGCGTTTCGCCAAGCGCTTCTTCCGGCGGAGACGAGAGCGCGTCCCCGTCCGCCGACGCGGGCGGCGCCAAGAAGAAATTCGCCATCATTTTCAAAAACACGGGTAACCCGTACGGCGAGAAAATGATGGACGGCTACAAGAAAGCGATCGAAGAACTGGGCGGCGAAGCCATTCTGAAAGCGCCAGACCAGCCGACCGCGGAAGCGCAAATCCAGATGATCGAAGAACTCATCTCCCAGAAAGTCGATTCCATCGCGATCGCCGCGAACGATCCGGACGCTCTGCAGCCGGCATTGGAGAAAGCGATGAACGCCGGCATCAAGGTGCTGTCGCTGGACTCCGCCGTGAACGCGGCCAGCCGTTTGGTGCACGTGAATCAAGCGGATCCGGAGCGCATCGGACGCACGCTGATCCAAGGGGTATCCGAAATGATCGGCGGAGAGGGCGAAATCGCGATCCTCAGCGCCACGTCCCAAGCCACGAACCAGAACACATGGATCGAATGGATGAAGAAAGAGCTGGAAGATCCGAAGTACGCGAAAATCAAGCTGGTCAAAGTCGCTTACGGCGACGACCTCCGCGACAAGAGCGTGTCGGAGACCGAAGCGCTGCTGAAATCGTATCCGAACCTGAAGGGCATCATCGCGCCGACGACCGTCGGTATCGCTGCCGCCGGCAAAGTGCTGACCGACAAAGGCCTCAAGGGTAAAGTCCAACTGACCGGTCTGGGCCTGCCGAGCGAGATGGCGGAATACATCGAAAGCGGCGTTTGCCAATGGATGTATCTGTGGAACCCGATCGACGTCGGTTATCTCGCGGGTCAAACGGCGGATTCCCTGGTGAAGGGCACCATTACCGGCAAAGTCGGCGACAAGTTCACGGCCGGCACGCTGGGCGAGAAAGAAGTCGTGCAGGATGGCGACGGCACGCAAATCATGCTGGGCGATCCGTTCAAATTCGACGCCTCCAACATCGGAGAGTGGAAGTCCGTTTATTAAGCGAGCAAAGTTCACAAAGATCGCCGCTTCGGCAAAATCGAATAGGATATGAAGCGCCCAACAACAATGGGATGCTAACGGAACGTACAACCGTTATCCTGCTTATTTGGCTTCTATTTTGAATCTAACGGAACCAGATGATCTTATTGGGCAGATTTCAAGTGAAATCCTCGCGTTTGAAGGGATATAGCGGCTGTCAGTTCCGTTAGATTTTAGGATCAGTCGTTTTCGTCGAAATAGCGGCGGTGGGTTCCGTTACTGGATCAAACGGCAGCCCTAGAGCTTAGAGTGTTGGGATATACTTTCTGAAACACCAAGTAAAGGCCGGCTCCCGGGATGGGAGTCGGCCTTTGTCACCTTACACACATTCGATTATTGCAGCCTGACCAAGTTCCACTTCTGCGCGCCGGTGCCGTTGTCCGTCCAGATTTGCACGTTCGTTCCGTCGGCCGTGCCTGAAGAGGAGACGTCCAGCGCTTTCCTGCTGTTCGTGTTGATGAGTTTGTAAGATCCGTCGGCGTTCTGGGTGATGTTCCACGTCTGCGCGCCGTTCCCCAAGTCGGTCCAGACCTGCACGTTCGTTCCGTCCGACGTTCCGGCTCCCGACACGTCGAGCGCCAGGGCGCTGTTCGTATTGATCAATTTATAAGAGCCGTCCGCATTCCGGTAAATCGTCCACTTCTGGGCGCCGGAACCGTTGTCCGTCCAGATCTGCACGTTCGTGCCGGGGGACGTACCGGCTCCCGAGACGTCCAGCGCTTTGCCGCTGTTCGTGTTGATCAGCTTGTAAGTGCCGCCGGAGACGATGCTGCCGGAGGGAGGAGGCGTCGTGCCTCCGTCTTGGTAGACCCGGACGTAATCGACGTACATTTTTCCCGGGAACACGGTGGAACCGTCGGGTGAACCCGGCCAGTTGCCTCCCACGGCCAAGTTCAGAAGCAGGAAGTGATCCTTATGGAACTCTTCCGTGGAGTTGATGCTGTTCAGGATGTTGGCTTCCCGGAATTGGACCCCGTCGACGAACCACTTGATCGCGCTGGACGTCCATTCGATCGAATAGACGTGGTATTGCGTCGGGTCGAACGACTGGCTGGCACCGCCGTAGTCCGCGTTGCCGCCTGCGTCCCAATGGATGTAACCGTAAGTATTGTTTTCGTTGTTGATGTGCTCCATGATGTCGATCTCGCCGCTTTTCGGCCAGCCGACCGTTCCGATGTCCGCGCCGAGCGTCCAGAAGGCGGGCCACAGGCCTTGACCCTTCGGCAGCTTCATTCGGGCTTCGATCCGGCCGTATTTGAAGCTTTTCTTGCCTTGGGTTTTCAGGCGGGCGGACGTATAGTTCATGCCGCCGAAGGACTCCTTGCGTGCTTCGATGACGAGGTTGCCGTTCTCGATGCGTGCGTTCTCGGGTCGGCTGGTGTAATACTCCAACTCGTTGTTGCCCCAGCCGCCGCTGCCGGTTCCGGTTTCGAACACCCAATTGTTCCCGTTGATGGACGTTCCGTCAAACTCGTCGCTCCAGACCAGGTTGTAAGCCGCGTTCGCCTTGCCGACGGGAAACAGGGTGGCCACGAGAGCCAAAACCAGGAGAAACAGATACGCCTTCGAGCTTGTGAATAAACGTTTCATCATTTCCCTCCTCAACAAAATGGGTTGGTGAAATCGCTTTCACCACGCATATTGTACCACGTGGGACATTCTGTAAAACATAGTCAGGGTGCCCTAAATTTTGCTGGGCTTGTACGGAAAAAGTTTGGCGAAAAAAGGAAACCCGGTACAGAATGATTGGAGATTGATTAAATCGCGATTTTTGATATATCCTAAGGAAGAAGGCATACGAATACGTTTACAACTTGGAGGCATAACACATGAATCAAGCTGACGATGTTCCGGTTTACTACGACGGTTCGATGCATCCGGAAGCAATGACGTCTCAAGCGCCGGGCGCTCAGGACGAAACCTCCGAGAAAGCCGATGGCTGGGCAGGATTCATCGGCGCCAATCCTTACGAGTTCGAAATGAAGTAATGGCAGTTGCCGTATTCCTTCCGCACATGAAGAAAGCCATTCCGGATCATCCGGAATGGCTTCGTTTTTTGATTAGAGGGATTAGAAGTTAGCGGCTGCCTCGCGCGCTTTCGCGATCGCTTTCTCTTTGATGGTGTCCGCTTGGTCCGGCATGGCGGCCATTCCTTCGACGAAGATGCCTTCGAACGAGGGGACGCCGTGGAATTGCATGATTTTCGCCAAGTAGCTGTGACCGCTCTCGAAACCGGCAGCCGGTCCCTCGGAATAAACGCCGCCCCTGGCTTGGATATGGATAGCTTTCTTGTCCGCCAGAAGGCCGACGGGGCCGTTGGCCGTGTATTTGAACGTTTTGCCGGCGACGCAGATCGCGTCGATATAGGCTTTCAGCACGGGAGGGAATGAGAAGTTCCACATCGGGGACACGTAGACGTATTTGTCGGCCTTGACGTATTGCTCGACGATTTCGTTCAGACGGCTTACTTTCGCTTTCTCCGATTCGGATAGTTGATCGAAGCCCGAGCCGGATCTGAGTTTGCCCCAGCCGCTGAAAACGTCGGCGTCGATATGGGGGACGTCCATGTTATAGAGATCCAAAACGACGACTTCGTCTTGCGGATGGGATTCCCTGTAGGCGTCGATGAATGCCTTGCCGACGGCCATGCTGTAGGATGTTTGGTGATCGTGAGGATGCGCGGTAATGTACAAAACGGTTGCCATAGTGAGTTTCGCTCCTTCTGTGTATGTTCTAGGCACAGTTCACATAATAACTTTTTGTAAGTAAATAAACAATGGTAATTAAATGGTATGCCCACGAGTCTTAATGTTGCCGGAAGCCCTTGGTTTCATTACAATAAATCCGAATCTTTGAAACGAGGAGTTTGCAGCCATGGAGCCACTTTACGAACATTTCTTGTTGGAAGACCACGAACACTATCAAAATACGATGTTCGGCGTGCTGGGCATGCGGATCACCGAGATTTCGCCGAACCGCGTGGTTGCGACGATGCCCGTGAGCGACGCCACCCGGCAATATTTCGGGGTTTTGCACGGAGGCGCATCCGCAGCGCTCGCCGAAACGGTCGCCAGCGTAGGCACGTACCATTTGATCGATAAAGAAACGTTTGTCGCGGTCGGGATGGAAATCAACGCGAACCACCTTCGCAGCAAGAAGGACGGAATCGTAACCGCCACTGCAACGCCGCTCCATAAAGGGCGGACGACCATGGTTTGGGATATCCGGATCACCGATGAAGAAGGCCGTCTCATCTGCGTTTCCCGTTGTACCGTCGCCATCGTTCCGAAAGACCGGCAGCGCGGGTAAGATATCGCCTAAAATCACCGTTTTAAGGCCGGGTAGTCGTTTTGTCCATACGCCTGAACCAATCCTGCATATGATTATCGTGCTGAGATTTCTGGCGATGGAGTGATGAAGTTGCGCTACGGTAATAATAAGTTGGGCAAATACCGGTTAATGCTGACCAACCCGGCGTTATCCGGCAGCTTGCCGCCGACCGCGCTTGCGACGAAGGCGAATATAGGCGCGATGCTGGCCCAAAACCGGGACGTATACTTGAAACCGAATACCGGAACCGGGGGGTTCGGCATTTTCAAACTGTCTCGCCATCGTAACGGATATCGTTTGAGGAACGGCACTCAAAGCCGATACTTCGCGTCCTTCGACGGAGCTTATGCGGCGTTCGAGAAAACCAAAGGCAGAAGAGCGTACCTCGTCCAACAAGGCATTCCCTTGCTTCATTATGAGGGCCGGCCTTTCGATTTGCGGATTATGATACAGCTAAACCCTGGGCGCAAATGGGAAGTCACCGGGATCGTGGGCCGGTTGGGACAACGCCATAAAGTGGTGACGAACTACCACAACGGCGGCAAACCGATGCCGATTCAACAGCTGCTAACCCCGTATCTCCGCGAGCGAGAAAGGACCCTATACGTGGAGAAGCTGAAAGAGCTGGGCATTCGGATCAGCAGCCATATGAGCCGCGTATTTCCCCGTTTTCCGGCTTTCGGGGTAGACATCGGCATCGACAAACAGCTGAAACCGTGGATCATCGAAGTCAATTCGAGGCCGGACAAATACATCTTCAACGCTCTCGCAGACAAGTCCATGTTTCGCCGAATCATTCAGTATGCAAGACTTCAACGAAAACGTTAGGCTCTTCGCCGAACGAAACCTCCGAATCTTCCGCTTTGCGGGGATCGGGGGTTTTTGTCGTTTTCGTTTCCCAAAGTGATATGCATCACATTCAACTCCCAGGCCTTACGTTAAGATAACTCCAGAGTCATTGGATGGAGGCGAAAAACCGTGGCGAATCCCGCGCGAAAGAGAAAGCTGGTCCTGATCGGAAACGGAATGGCCGGCATCGGTACGTTGGAGCAGATCCTCAAGCTCACGAGAGCTTTCGATATTACGGTTTACGGCGCCGAGCCGTATCCCAACTATAACCGGATTCAATTGTCCTACGTGCTGGAAGGCAGCAAAACCGTACAGGACATCATCATGAACGACCGCAGCTGGTATGAAGAAAACGGCATTTCTTTGCACACCGGCGCGTCCATTACGCGAATCGATACGTCAGACAAACGGGTTTATACCGCGGAAGGAGAATCCGCGGACTACGACGTGCTGATTCTCGCGACTGGTTCCAAACCGTTCGTTCTGCCCGTACCGGGCGCGGATAAGGAAGGGGTCATCGGCTTCCGGGACATCGCGGATTGCAACACGATGATCGAGGCTTCCAAGTCGTTCAAAAAAGCCGCGGTCATCGGCGGAGGCCTCCTCGGTCTGGAAGCGGCGAAAGGCCTGGTTCAGCTGGGCATGGATACGACGGTCGTCCACTTGTTCGATACGCTCATGGAGCGCCAATTGGACGCCGTGTCGGCCGGAATGCTCAAGGCGGAACTGGAACGGCAGGGCATCAAGTTCGCCATGGGCAAGAAAACCGTCGCGCTGACCGGAGAAGATCGGGTTACCGGTCTCCGGTTCCAAGACGGCAGTGAGCTGGAAGCCGATCTTGTCGTCATGGCGGCCGGCATCGTGCCGAACGCGGAACTGGCGAAGGCGAGCGGCATCGAAACGAAGCGCGGCATCCTGGTGGACGACTTTCTGCAAACCAGCGTCCCTGACGTCTACGCAGTCGGAGAATGCTGCGAGCACAGAGGCGTTTGTTACGGCCTCGTGGCTCCGCTGTACGAGCAAGGAACCGTCCTTGCCAAAAAGATCGCGGCTGTTGAAACCGCACCTTATACGGGATCCTCTGTTTCCACGAAGCTGAAAATCTCCGGCGTGGACGTCTTTTCGGCCGGCGAGTTCGCGGAGACGGAAAAGCACCGGGTTTTGCGCAACCACGACGACTGGAAAGGGACCTACAAGAAAGTGCTGTTGGAAGGCAACCGAATCGTCGGCGCCGTGCTGTACGGCGACGTCACGGACTCCGCCTTGCTCGCCCGCTCCATCCGGGAAGGCAAGAACATGACGGATGACCTTTACAGTGAATTGTTCGGCGGCGGCGGGTGTTGCGAAGGAAAAGCGAAATCGACGGGAGTCGAAGCGATGGCGGACGAGGAAATCGTCTGCGGATGCAACGGCGTCACGAAGGGAGCCATCGTCAAGGGAATTCGGGAAGAGGGCTGGGATTCGGTGGAACGGATCAAAGCCTGCACCGGAGCGACCCGCTCCTGCGGCGGCTGCAAGCCGCTCGTGGAACAACTGCTCCAATACACGCTTGGAGAGAAATTCGACGGTGCGGCCGCGAAGAAAACCGGCATCTGCGGATGCACGACGCTCGGACGCGACGAGATCGTAGCCACAATCCGCGAGAAGCGCTTGACTCACGTGAGGGAAGTCATGCACGTGCTCGGCTGGAACGAGCCGGAAGGCTGCTCCAAATGCCGGCCCGCCATCAACTATTATCTGGGCATGATTTGGCCCAAGGAGCATGAGGACGAGAAGGATTCCCGTTTCGTCAACGAACGGCTTCACGGCAACATCCAGAAGGACAGTACGTTCAGCGTCATCCCGCGGATGTACGGCGGCGTGACTTCTCCGGACGAGCTGCGAAAGATCGCGGACGTAGCGGACAAATACGATGTGAAAATGGTGAAGGTGACGGGCGGACAGCGCCTGGACCTGCTCGGCGTCAAGAAGGAAGACTTGCCGGCTATTTGGGCCGACCTCGGCATGCCGTCCGGATACGGCTACGCCAAATCGCTTCGCACGGTGAAAACGTGCGTCGGTTCCCAATTTTGCCGCTTCGGCACACAGGATTCGATCAGCATGGGCATGGAGCTCGAACATCGGTACGAGCGCCTGTGGATGCCGGCCAAGTTCAAGATGGCCGTCAACGGATGCCCTCGCAATTGCGCCGAATCGGGCACGAAGGACATTGGCATCGTAGGGAACGACGGAGGCTGGGAGATTTTCGTCGGCGGCAACGGGGGCATCAAGCTTCGGGGCGCGGATTCGCTGTGCAAGGTGAAAACCGACGAGGACCTGATCGACATCTGCGACGCGTTCATTCAGTACTATCGGGAAAACGCCAACTATGCGGAGCGCACCTCGGATTTCGTGGAACGGGTAGGGTTGGAAAGCGTAAGGCAGGCGGTGGTGGAAGACAAGATTGGCCGCGTGAAACTCATCGGCAAGCTGGATGAGGCGCTGGACGGGCTGAGGGATCCTTGGCAGGAAGTCGTTCAGGACGAAGAAGTCCGCCTCAAGCTGTATCGGCCCGTAACCGCAGGAAAATAAAGCAGGCGACAGGAGGAGATCAACGATGCCAACCATCACGACGAAGACGACGGTTGTCCCTTTGGGGCCTATCGAACAATTCCCGGCCGGATTCGGCAGGGAGGTGCTGGCGGCAGGCTGCCGGATTGCGGTTTTCCGCACGACGGACGGAGGGCTTTACGCGCTGGAGAACCGGACGCCGCATCCCAAAGGGGGGACGCTCGCGGAAGCCATCGTCAGCGGCCATTTCATTTATTGCCCTATCCGGGACTTGAAGATTTCCCTCGAAACCGGACTTGTCCAAGCACCGGATAAGGGAGAGGTCTGGAAGTTCGAGATTCGGGAAACGAAAGACGGGAACGTTGAACTGGCGCTCGCGATCGCTCTATAATTCCGTCACCCGAAGAAGGGGGTAATCCCAATGTTTAAGGAATCCATTGAAACGATGGTGCAGACCGCGCTGAAGAAGAAGGAACTGCTCGACCAAAGCCGGCTGCGCTACTTGCTGGCCGCGGGCCTCGCCGGGGCATTCGTCGGCATCGGCATCGTCCTCATTATCTCTATCGGAGCACCGCTGTTCGCCATCAAGTCTCCCGTTACCAGCATGGCGATGGGCGCATCGTTCGGCATCGCGCTGACGCTCGTCATTTTCGCCGGATCGGAGCTGTTCACGGGCAACAACATGTATTTCGCTTTCGGTACGCTGTCCGGAGCGACGACCTGGAAAGATATGCTCCGCAACTGGGCCTGGTGTTATGCCGGCAACCTCTTGGGTGCCATGGTCTTGGTCATGCTGGTTGCCGGATCGGGCATATTCCACGGCATCGGGCCGGATCACTTGCTGATGGCGATCGCGGCCAAAAAGATGTCGCTCGGCTGGTCGTCGCTGTTCTTCCGCGGCATTCTCTGTAACTGGCTCGTGTGTCTGGCCATCTGGTGCTCGGCGCGGGCGAAGTCCGATTCGGCGAAACTCGTGCTGATCTGGTGGATGTTGTTCGCGTTCATCGCCTCCGGATACGAGCACAGCGTCGCGAACATGACGGTCCTGGGTCTTGCCCTCGTGCTTCCGCACCCCGAGACGGTGACGTTGGCCGGGTGGTTCCACAACATGATTCCGGTCACGCTCGGGAACATCGTCGGCGGCGCGGGATTTCTGGCCTGTCTCTATTGGCTGATTACTCCATACCGTCACAAGAGAGAAGCCGTCAAAGCCGCATCGCGCTTATCCGCTTGAATCTGTCAGTCAGATTACACGAATCCATAAAAAAGGCCTTCCCCGTGCAGTCCTCGGACTGCGGGAAAGGCCTTTAAACATTTCAAGAAATTAGCCTTTGCTCGTTTGAACTTGCGCTTTCGCGGCTTGTTCCGCGCCTTCTTCCTTCGGCGCATGGGTCCGCTTGATGAACAAGCTGATGATCAGCGCCAGCACGGCCAAGCAGAGGCCGATGAAAAACGCGTTGTGAAGCCCCGCGACCATCGATTGGATCAGTTCGCTCGGCGAAGTCGGGTCCTTGGAAGTTTTCATGTATTCTTTGGCGCCGGACGACATGATGCTGATGAACAGCGCCACGCCGATCGCGCCCGCTACCTGCTGCAAGGTGTTGAGAATGGCGGTGCCGTGCGCATACAGACTGCGCGGCAGCTGGTTCAAGCCCGTCGTCTGCGCCGGCATCATGACCAAAGAAATTCCGACCATCATGATGATGTGAATCATGATGATATGGCCCTTCGTCCAATCGGATTCAATGCCCATGAACATCCAAATCGCGACGCACATCAGCACGATGCCGGGAATGACCAATACGCGGGGACCGAATTTGTCGAAAAGGACCCCGGATACCGGCGCCATGATCCCGTTGATGATGCCGCCCGGCATCAAGGCCAAACCCGCCGAGAATGCGGTGAGCAGCAGCACTTGCTGCATGAAGAGCGGCAGCATGATCATCGTCGAGAAGAGGGACATCATCATCACCAGCATCAGAACGGTGACGAGAGAGAACATCGGATACTTGAAGGCTCTCAAATCCATGATCGGATTTCGGGATACGAGCTGTTTCCATACGAACAAGATCAGGGCGATGCCGCCGGCGACCAGACTCCACACGACGACCGGATCCGACCAGGAACCGCGGTCGCCCGCGCTGCTGAAGCCGTATACGATGCCGCCGAAACCGATGCAGGAGAGAAGGATCGAGATGACGTCAACCTTCGGTTTCGTGAGGGTCGTCACGTTTTTCAGGAAAGCCAAGGCGAAAATGACGGAAAACGCGGCAAGCGGAATGATGAGATAAAACAGCCAGCGCCAAGACAGATGTTCGACGATCAAGCCGGATAAGGTCGGGCCGATGACCGGCGCCGTCATGATGACGAGACCGATCATTCCCATCGCTCCGCCGCGTTTCTCCGGAGGGAAGATGACGAGTATGACGTTCATCATGACCGGCATCATCAAACCGGTACCTAGCGCTTGAATGACGCGCCCGACGAGCAGGACGTCGAAGACCGGCGCAACCGAACTGATGACCGTTCCGACTAAGAACAGCATCATCGCCCCGATGAACATTTGCCTTGTCGTAAACCATTGCTGCAGCAGCGCCGTGACCGGCACCAGCATGCCGACGACCAGCATATAAGCGGTAGCCAGCCATTGCACGGTCGATTCCGTTATCTTGAAATCGGCCATCAAATCCGGAAACGCGATGTTGAGCAGCGTTTCGTTCAAGATGGCCACGAACGCGCCGATAATCAATGCGGCGACGATCGGTCCGCGTTTGATCTTGCTTAAATCGACGTTCGCGGATTGATTCTCCACACTACTGAATTCCACTCCAAGCTCCTCCTGTACGGTTAATCTGGAATATCACATCATTTACCATATCGAACAATTGTTCGTGAGTCAAGGAAGGAAATCCTCGGAAAGCGTTGAAAAAAATAGCAGACCGATGAATTCCCGGATCGGCTTTCGTCTAAATAAAAGAAGGCATCAAGGACAACAAACCAATTTGACGATGAGGTGTTTAAAAATGGCATTAATGTCCACATTCACGAGCTTCAATCTGCCTGTAAACAACGTAGAACAATCGAAGGCGTTCTTCACCGGACTCGGATTCGAGCTCAACCCGCAATTCCCCGAGAATGAGAAGTCGGCAGCCATCGTGATCGGCGGCAACCTGCAGGTCATGCTGCTCACCAAAGAACTTTTAAAGTCGCTCACGCAGAAGGAATCCGTTGATACGGAAAAGTATGCGCAAATGACGATCGCATTGGCCTTCGAGAGCCGGGAAAAGGTGGATGAAATCGTGAATACAGCGGTCTCCTTGGGCGGGAAATCGTACGAAGAACCTGAGGATTACGGATTCATGTATCATTGGGCCTTCGAGGACTTGGACGGCCATATGTGGGCTATTAACTACATGCACGCGGATGGTACGAGAGGAGAATGAAAGATGAACGCTGAAGTCACCGAATTCATCGAGAAAGTTAAAGAACCTTGGCAAGCCGAGCTGTGCCAAGGTTTGCGCGAAGTCGTCCACGGAGTGATTCCGGACGTACAGGAACGCTTGCAGTATGGCAAGCCTCATTTTTTGAAAAACAAGAAATACGCGGCGGTGATCTCCACCTCGAAGGATGCGGTCAGCTTCACGATTTTCAATGCCTCCGGACTGGAATTGCCCGAAGGGATGTTCGATGGCCCGCCGGAAAGGAAGACGATCAAGTATCGTAAAGGCCAATCCATCCACGGCGACCTGTTGACCTCTTTGGTCAGCCAAGCCTCCAGCACGTTATAATCGTCAGCCGAGCTTCCGCACCATTTTGTAACGCCCGGGTTCAGGCCTGAAGCCGATGAGATCGCGGTTGATGCGGAGCATCGGGGCATTCATGGAATCGTTGTGCGTTTTCAAATAAGGGACGGCATTCGATTTGGCGGTCTGCACGCCAAGCATCTTCAAAGCGAGCGCAATGCGTCTTCCGCGATATTCGCGCAGAACGCCGGTATACTCATGGTACATCGCCCGCGTTTGCTCGTTTTGTTGCAGCGTGACGACGCCGACGTACCGGTCGCCGTCCTTCGCGATATGAATCCACTCCGGCCGGATGCCCGGCCGGTCGATATTCCACTTTTTCCATTCCTCGAACCATGGGAAGTCTTCCGCGTAACCCGGAATATCGGGTTGAGTCGTTTTATACAATTCGTAGAGTTTTCTTTCGCCGGCTTCCCCCGGTTCTTCCGCCAAAGTCACGAACCGAATCCCCGCCTTTTTCGCCTCGTCTATCGCTCCCACCAGGGTTCCGCCGTCGAAGTTATCCAAATCCAGAACGGACTCGAACATGTGGCGTTCCTTCTCGTATCCGCGGCGTTCCGCGAAAGAGACCGACTCCTTGTCGTTCTCTCTAATGAAGTCGATTAACCGGGATGCCTTGACTTCCATGGCCCATTGATGAAGAGCGGCATACAACGCAGCGCCGATTCCTTTTCCCCGGAATTCGGGATGCACGACGACCGTCTGAATTAAAGTTCCCAGTTCCGTCCACGGCGCCCGCCAAGCGATCGCATAACCGACGATTTGCTCGCGTTCGTCCACGGCCACCCATTTGGGACGATCCCAGCCCATCAATTCGTTTTCTTCGTTGTAATGCAATTGGCCCGGCGGTATGCTTTCTTCGTCTTCCCTCAGCCGCTCCGCCGTCGTCGGTTCCGGATAAATGAAATTCAACAGCGGCGCGACGGCTGCATAGTCGTCGGGTTGTATTAATTTTCGAATTATATAATTGGGCAAGATGGCAACCTCCATATATTTCTTCCATTTTTCGTTACCATTATCTCATGTATCGCCGTCTTGATCATGGTAAAGTTTGGCTTAATAGATTTTTGCCGGGGGAGCTTCGATAGGATGGAGAGCATTGGAGAGGAAATCGCGTCGCACCTTAAAGAATGGCTGGGTGTATCCATTACAGGTATGTCGCCAATAGACAAAGGTTGGCTGAACGTGAAGTGGAGGATGGACACCGAACAAGGACCTCTGTTCGTGAAGTACTACCATCCGGAGCGGTACAAAATTCACATTCGACCGGACAGAAAAGCCGAGATAGAGCGGACACTGCGGTTTCAGGACGGGTTGAATGAGGACGGCATTCCTTGTCCAAGGGTATACCGATTCGACGGTAGTTATATAAAAGAAACTCATAGCGGTCTGCATTACACCGTAATGGAATGGTTGGACGGATATACCGTTCCGGCAGGCAGCATGAATAAAGCCCAGATGCATGAATTAGGTATCGCAACCGGTCGAATGCACTGTTGGCTGGGCCGAATTCCTCAGTTGGAACAACCGGCCTGGAAGCCGGATAAGGAAGCCTATCTTCGGCAATGGAAGCTCAATTGGGATGAGGCGGAGCGTGCAGACGATTCGGTTGTGAAGGAGTGGCTTCGGAGATCGTGCAGCATCGTAGACTCCACGGATTTTCATATCTTCGATCCAAGCCCCATCGGGTGGCTTCATTGGGATTTGTGGGTGGACAACATTTTGCTGCGGGAACATGGAGTAGCGGGGATCGTCGATTTTGACCGGATGACGATGGCGTACCCGGAGATCGATGTCGCTCGGGCCGTTTTGTCAGGCGCTTTACTGGATGGACAGTTGGATGCGGGGAAGGTACAGGCGTTTATGGAAGGCTACCGCCAAAATGGGGCAGCGCCTCAAGGAATGCTCACTCGTGCGTTTCGTATGCTTTATTTCATAGAGTCGATCTGGTGGCTAAGGACGGAGATCCGCCGCGAGAGTGAACTCAGCGGTTTACTCGCCCGGTTCGTGGAAGAAATGCATTGGATTGAAAATAACTGGGACGCGTTACCCGATCGGTTGGATTTTGCATGAGGATCGATCGTCAAGTGAACGGAGTCCGACCGGTAGTTTATTCCATTCGGCAGGATCAGTGGATCAGCTATTACGTCTATTCTTCCAGTAGCGAGGCCGAGAAAGGACTGCAAGAATTCGAGAATATTCCGGCCGCATTCGTCAAACACAGCAGATACAAAGTCGCGAACGTGCTGCTTTTTTATATTGGGGGCGATGTAGAAACGGAGAATCGCATTCAAGCGATAATGGACGAATGGCCGTAAACGAGGGATGACAAAACGGGCTTCTTGTTTTATGATTTTGTTTTAATCGAACAAGGAGGGTACCCCATGAAACGATCCGAAGTCAGGCAAGCGCAAGAAACGACAGCCCGGATGCTCTCCGAGCATGGTATGATATTGACGGTAGAGGAGCAGAGTCGGATCGAAGTGGCGGACTTCGGGCTTAACCGCCTTCAGCAGGAAGGGCTCGAGCTCATCACGTACGTCAATACGGACAGATACTGCGCGAAGGAACTCGTGTTGTTTCCCCGCCAGACCTGCCCGGAGCACCTTCATCCGCCGGTCGGTTCCGATCCCGGCAAAATGGAAACGTTCCGCTGCCGGTTCGGCAAAGTGTTCCTGTACGTGGACGGCGAAGCTTCCGAAGACATTCAAGCCGCGATTCCGGAAGGCAGCGAGCCTTATTACACGGTCCGCCATGAAATCGAGCTGAATCCGGGAGAACAGTACACCATCCCGCCCGGCACGAAGCATTGGTTCCAGGCCGGCGACGCCGGCGCGATCGTATCCGAGTTTTCGAGCACGAGCCGCGATGAGTTCGATATTTTCACCGATCCGCGCATCCGAAGGATACCGGAAATCACGAACGACTGATGGCTTGCGGTTCCGCTGTTTTGTAAGCGGTGACTGTAAGCGGTGACAGGCAGGATTCACCGGCTTTTCCAGGCCGTATCCGAAAAGGAGGGGCGTCACATGAATCTCATCGGGCTCGACATCGGGACGACGTCCATCTGCGGCGTGCTCATGGATGCCGCAACCGGCCGAGTGGTGAAAGCGTTAAATAAACCGAACGCGTCGAACTTAAGATCTCCTCACGATTGGGAGTTCACTCAAGATGTTTCGAGTATTCTGAGCGCGGTTCGGGAAATCGTCGCTGAGCTGCGTGAAACGGCTCCGGACATCCGGGCCATCGGCGTTACGGGTCAAATGCACGGCATCCTGTACGTGGACGATAACGGGGACCCGGTATCGCCTTTATTCACGTGGCAGGATCAACGCGGGAATCTTCCCGCAGACGGCGAACTCACGTATGCCGAACGACTGCGGCGGTTAACCGGGTATGCCGTGTCCACCGGCTTCGGGATGGTCACCCATTATTATCATGTCGTGAACGGAAGCGTTCCACCTCGAGCGGCTTCCCTTTGTACGATTGCGGATTATATCGCTTTCAAGCTTGCCGGTCGAACGAAACCGGTGACGGATCCCACCCATGCGGCAAGTTTAGGCGTTTACCGTTTGGAAGCCCTTGCATACGATGTGGAAGCGTTGAGCAAAGCGGGGATCGATCCCGGCATCCTGCCGGAACAGGCAGGCTCGGGGCAGATCATCGGCTATACGGCAGACGGGATTCCGGTCGCAGGTGCGATCGGCGATAACCAAGCGAGCTTTCTGGGTTCGGTCCGGGATATCGCCAAGACGCTTCTCGTGAACATCGGTACAGGTTCGCAAATCTCGGTTTATTCCGAACAGTATATCCAGGCGGAAGAAATCGATACGCGTCCCTTTCCCGGCGGCGGCTACCTGTTGGTCGGCGCATCGCTGAGCGGCGGAAAGTCCTATGCGCTGCTGGAGCGGTTTTTTCGGGAGGTTTGCGAGACATTCGCCGGGAACGACGGTTCGACTGATCTTTTCGACCTCATGAACCGACTCGCCGATCCGACGGATGCGGATGAATCCGGCTTGAAGGTCGGCACCCAATTTTACGGAACGCGGACGGATCCGGATGTCAGAGGGTCCATCGAGGGCATCGGTCCCGCGAATTTCACGCCGCGGAATCTGGTTCAGGGTTTCCTTGAAGGGATGATTCGGGAACTGCGGCGATATTACGACGGTTTTCCGGTGTCCGTGAAAGAGCGGCTGGCTTCGATAGTGGCCTCCGGCAACGGAATCCGCCGCAACGAAGCCTTGCGCAGGATGTTGGAACGGCGATTCGGATTTCCGCTCGAGATGCCGCAATATCCGGAAGAAGCCGCCTGCGGAGCCGCGGTTTCCGCCGGTGTCGGTTGCGGGTTATATACCGACTACAGCCGCTCGTCCGGCGAATGGACGAATGGGAGCAGGGGAGATCACGATGATTGATACGAAAGGCAAGAACATTCGGCACGTCAAGAACTTGAATCGGAACATCGTTCTGGCGTTCATCCGGAACCAGGGTCCGATCACCAAGGTCGAAGTCGCCGCCAGAACGCATCTTTCCTTCACGGCGATCAACAATATCGTCGACGAGCTGATTCAAGAAAATTTGATCATGGAAGCCGGCTACGATATTTCGAGCGGCGGACGAAAACCGATCCTGCTGGACGTCAATCCGGATGGCTTATATACGGTCGGGATTCATTTGAGCGCATCCGCCATCAAAGCTGCCGTGATCAACTTCAAAGGCTCGCCCGTCGTGCAGGAAGAGAGTAAACTGGGCGACCCCTCGGACCGGGAAGCGCTTATTCATTGCATCGTTCAAGCCGTCCAATCGATTCTTGACGCATCCGGGATCCCGAAAGAGAAATTCGCCGGGATCGGTTTTGCCTCCCCGGGTCCGCTCGATCCGAATAAAGGCACGATCTTGTCGCCTCCGAACATTCCGGGCCTGGCGTACGTTCCGATCCGGGACATTCTGGAAGAACGGTTCGGCATGCAAGTCTTGATCGAGAAAGACGCCAACGTCATGGCGTTGTCCGAGCTTTGGTACGGGGCTGCGCAAGGATTGAACAGCATCATCTACGTGGACGCGGACGTCGGTATCGGAAGCGGGATCATTTTCAATCGCAAAATCTATCAAGGCTTTCCGTACGGCGCGGGCGAAATCGGCCACGGCACGATCGAATTGGACGGTCCGAAGTGCAATTGCGGGAACTATGGCTGTCTGGAGGCCGTCGCATCCGGAATGGCGATCGTACGACGGGCTGGGGAAGAAATACGAAGAGGGGTCAGCAGCGAATTGTCGCCGCTTTACTTGGAGCGCGAGGATTCCGTGGACCTCTTCGCCATCATTCGAGCAGCAAGGCGCGAGGACGCGCTGGCGGTAAATCTGCTCAAAGAATCGGCCAGATACGTGGGCATCGCCTTGGCGAACGTCATCAACATGATTACGCCGGAATCGATCGTCATCGGGGGTTATCTCGTCAACGAATATCCGCCGTATTTCGATCAATTGAAAGAAGTCGCTTTACCGCGTTGTTTTGCCAGTTTCCACAAGGACAGCATGCTGCAAAGCTCTTCCCTGAAACACCAAGCCGGCGTGATCGGGGCGGGAACATTAGGCTTGGAACGATTCCTTTCGAGTGGTTTCTGAGCCATTCGACATCCAGTTTTTCCACATGAATAAAAAAGTTTTTAATATGCAAGGGTTTTCACTAGACACGACCTAATGACGGGTCTATAATACCGATATAACTTGATGTTTTCGTGAGGACTTATTAATTTAAGTTCAAAAAGATAAGGGTATATAGAAGATGAGAGGACCTCGGCAAAACCGATCCTCACCACGACCCTTATTTTTTGTAAACGATCTGAAAGCGCTTAAGGATGTTGGGAACGGATTCCGGAAAGGGAGGAAGGACATGAAGTCAAAAGTGAACAAGTCGGTATACGGGTATCTGTTCATCTCCCCGTTTTTCATCGCCTACACGGTCATGGGATTAGTGCCGATTTTGTATACGCTTTATCTCAGTTTCACCAAATGGGACGGATTTACGAATCCCATTTACGTCGGATTCGCCAATTACGAACGACTGCTGCATGATACTTTCTTCTACCAAACGATCGGCAACACGCTGATCATCTGGATCTTCTCGATCGTCCCTCAATTGATCATCGCCCTCTTGCTGGCGCTGATCCTCAACGAGAAGTTCATAAAAGGCAAACATTTCTTCCGGGCGGTCTTTTACTTCCCCCACATCATCACGCCGATCACGCTGGGTGTCATGTTCGCCCTGATGTTCGATTGGCAGACGGGCAGCATTAACATGCTGCTGATGAAAATCGGCGTGATTCACGATCCGATCCATTGGTTCAACAATCCCTGGTGGTCGAGAATCATCGCGGCTTCGGTCATCTGCTGGCAATACTTCGGCTTTAACCTGATCGTGTTCATCGCCGGCATGCAGTCGATTCCGACGGAAGTTTTCGAGGCCGCGGAAGTGGACGGCGCTTCGAAGAGCCAAGTCGCTTGGCGCATTACCTTGCCGCTGCTTCGCCCGGTGTTCCTGTTCACGCTGATCACGTCGGTCATCGGGGGCTTGCAGCTGTTCGACGCGCCTCTCATGCTGGGTGACGGTCCGGGCAACAGCGGAAGGACGATGATCATGTACCTGTACGAAACGGCGTTCAAATCGTTCGATTACAGCTACGGCGCCGCGATCGCATACGGCATTTTCATCATCATCATGATTTTCACCGCCATCACGGCCAAAGCGACCAAGATGACGAAAGAAGCATAGGAGGTCGTCCCATGGGAATCAAACAAATCTTCGTGCGAGGGATCATCTACCTGTTTCTGATCGCCGTCGCCGTCACTTGTCTCATTCCGTTTTACAGCATGATCATCACTTCGACCCATACGAACACCGACATCGCCCAGAAGCTTCTTTTCCTGCCGGGAGACCAACTGGCCGAAAACTATAAGCGCCTGATGGGTTCCGTCAACATTTGGCGTGGCTTCGCGAACTCGGTCTTCGTGGCCGTCGTCGCCACCGCGCTTGACCTCTATACGGCGGCGCTCGTCGGTTACGGATTTTCCAAATTCAAGTTCCGGTTCAGAAATCCGCTGTTCGCGATCGTGCTTGCCACGATGATGGTTCCCGGACAGCTCGGCATTATCGGTTTTTACAAGCTGATGGATACGTTCCATATGCTGGACACCTATTGGCCGATGATCTTGACGGGCATGAGCAACGCTTTCGGCGTCTTCATGGTCAAGCAATTCGCCGACGAATCCATTCCCTCCGAATTGATTGAATCAGGCCGAATCGACGGTTACGGAGAGTTTCAGATTTTCAACCGGATCATTCTTCCGTTGCTTGGGCCGGCAATGGCCACTTATGCGATCTTCGCCTTCATCGGCAAATGGAACGACTTCCTGACCCCGATGATCGTCCTGTTCGACAATAACAAGCAAACGCTGCCGGTCATGATCGCAAGTCTTCGCTCTCAGTTCACGGCGGACTTCGGCGCCCAATACGTAGGCATCGTCATCTCCGTCGTTCCGATCCTGGTGTTCTTCTCCGCGATGTCCAAACGGATCATCAGCGGCGTGGCGGCCGGCGCGGTGAAAGGCTGATCGACATTCCTTGAAAGGGGTGATGCTGCGGTTCGCTGGTAAAGCGATCGAAGGCAAGCCTGGCATGACGAAACACCACCGTATTCGCAAGGAACCATTCACAGAAGGGGCGATCTCGATTGAACGCAAAAAAATGGGTTTCGACGCTTTTGACAGCCTGCATGGTCATGCTTCTGCTAGCGGCCTGCGGAAAAGGCAACAATGAAGGAGCCGCGTCTTCTTCGTCCGCTTCCGCTTCGCCTTCCGCATCCGCATCCGAGTCGGCATCTGCATCCCCGTCCGCCGCTCCGGCGGATCTCTCCGGTAAATTGACCGTCTGGACTTATTTCGATCAAGTGAAAATCCTGGCCGACAACTTCATGAAAGTTCACCCGAACGTGAAGGTCGACGTACAGATCTTCCCGGGCGACCAATACCAAACGAAATTGATGTCGGCTCTGCAATCCGGCAAGAACACGCCGGACATCATGGACCTTGACCACGGCTACATCGGCAAATTCCTGGAGTCTCCTTTCCTGGCCGATCTCTCGGCGATGGGCGGAGAAGACCTCGTTAAATCTTACGTTCCTTACGTAACGGCATACGGCCGCTCTGCGGACGGCAAACTGCGCGCGATTTCCGACAACTCTTCTCCGGGCGGCTTCTGGTACGTTCGCGAAACCGCGAAGAAATATCTCGGCACGGACGACCCGGATCAAATCAGCGCCATGGTAGACAGCTGGGATAAAGTCATCGAGCTGGGCAAAAAAGTCGCGAAAGACAGCGGCGGCAAAGTCCATCTGATCCAAGGCGCCAGCGGCCTGTTCGACATCGAAGCGTTCAACACCGAATCTTGGGTGAAAGACGGCAAGCTGAACATCGATCCGAAATGGAAAGACACGTACGCAACGCAGCTCAAAATCCGCAGCGAAGGCGTAGACGCCAAGCTGGGCTTCATGTCCTCCGGCTGGGGCAGCGCTCTGAACGACGGCAGCGTCGTGCTGACGTCCATGCCTTCCTGGGCAACGTTCATGATCGGCAACAAAGACGGCGCGGCCAAAGGCAAATTCGGCATCGCGAAAACGCCGGAAGGCTGGTACAACGGCGGACGTTGGGAAGCCATCTACGACAAATCCCCGAATAAAGAACTGGCTTACGAATTCCTGAAATACGTGGCCAGCCCGGAATGGCAAACGATCAACCTGCAGCAAACGGGCAACATGCCGAGTAACGCTGCCGTGTTCGATCAACTTCAAGATTCGTTCAAAGGCGATCTGTACGGCGATCAGCTGATCCTCAAAGGCTTCGCCGAGCAAATGAAATCCATGCCGGCTCGCCAGCCGAACAAGTACGACGACGACATCCTGGGCAAATGGGTGAAAGTTGCTTCCCAAGGCATCGACAACAACACGCCTTACGACGACGTAGTCGCCGCATTCAAAAAAGAAGTCAAAAACACGTATCCCGAGATTCAAGTCGACTAATCGAACCGATTAGGCGGCACGATAGCTGAAAACTTGGTATGGGCCGCACCGGCGAGGAGATGCATAAGCATCCACCGAACCGGTGCGGATTCACATCAAGTCGGTTTGAAGCACTCGCAACCCTCGAATGTTCTGAATTCCACTGCCGTGGAAGACATCCATATAAATAGTAGAGAGAGATTTGGTTTTAGGAGGGAGCAAGGATGAAGAAACCGAAGCTGGCCATCATCCATACGACGTCGGTTACCGTCGACTCGCTGAAAACGCTGGCCGCCGAAGTCATGCCGGAGTGGGACATCATCAACTTTGTCGACGATTCGATTCTCCCGCAGCTTGCCGCCAATGGAGGCCGTATCGAAGAGGTTCAGGAGCGCTGGTCGGCCTATGCGAGGTTCGCGGAGCAGCAAGGCGCGGCATGCGTCGTCAGCGCCTGTTCGTCGGTCGGCGAAGCGGCGGAAGCCGCGCGCCTTGAAGTCGGCGTTCCGGTTAAGCGGATTGACGAAGCGATGGCGGAAGAGGCCGTGACCCTGGGCGGAACCATCGGCGTTGCCGCTACATTGGCTTCGACGCTGGGGCCGACGATTCGGCTCATCGAAAGAAAAGCGCAAGCTGCAGGAAAGACGATCGATATCAAGCAGGGGCTTGCGTCCGAAGCTTATCGGCTGCTCATGAGCGGCGACCGGGAAGGACACGACCGCGTATTGGCCGACATGCTGCTGAAGTTGGTCGAGGAAGCGGATATCGTCGTGCTGGCCCAAGCTTCGATGGCTCGCGTCGTATCGTCGCTGCCGGAGGAGCTGCGTGCCAAATTCCTGACCAGCCCGCGGCTGGGCTTGACGCGCATTGCCCGCGAGATGGCAGCGCCGGCAGGCTGATATGGAGACACAGCGGCTGTTGCTTGGTATCGACGTCGGCACGACCCATTGCAAGGCGGCTTTGTTCGCCGAGGATGGCGGCCTTCTTCGGCAAGCCAAGACGAACACCCCCAGATACGAAGAGGATGGCTTCGAGTATTTCGACCCGAAACGTCTCTCGGAAGGGATCGTCGCGTTGATTCGCGAGGCGGTGACACCGGCGGAAGCACGGCACGTCGCTTGCGTCGGCGTGACAAGCATGGCGGAGACCGGATTGCTGGTCGATGCCGCATCCGGACAAGCCCGATCGCCGCTCCTTCCCTGGTTCTCGCCTTGTGCGAAAGCCCAGTCGGAACGGATGGTCGGGGAAGGCGATCCGATGGAGCGTTTTGCGGCGACGGGGCTCCGCGGCAGCTTCAAATACGGGCTGGCGAAGCTGTTGTGGTTGAAGGAAAGAGCTCCGGATAGGCTTGAAAACGCGGTATGGCTGTCTGCCGCCGATTATGCGGCTTACGGCTTGACCGGCGCGATGGCAACGGATTACACGCTTGCCGCCAGAACGTATGCGTATCGCATCGACCGAAAAGAATGGGACCGCGACTGGATTCGGCATTTTGGCCTGGCTCCTGCGCTGTTTCCGGAAGTTTATCCGAGCGGGATGCCGATTGGCGGAATAACGAAGTCCATCGAAAACGTCACGGGAATCCCCGAAGGCGTGCCTGTGGCAATCGCCGGCCACGATCACGTGGCGGCGAGCGTGGCGATCGGCGTCACTCGGCCGGGCGAAGTCATGGATTCGATCGGGACGGCCGAGACGCTGCTGGGCGTTTTTGACCGGCGCGCTCTTGTTCAGGAAGATTGGGATTCCGGTCTCTCCTTCGGCCTTCATCCGGCCAACGGCCGATTGTTTTGGATGGGCGGTCTTTCCGCCTCGGGGGGCTCGGTGGAGTGGTTCCGTACCGCGTTATCCGACCCGGCGCTCAGCTATGAGAAAATCATCGGTTTGCTGGACGGGACATCACCCGAACCGACCGGAATTCTCTATTTTCCTTATTTGTCCGGCAGCGGGGCTCCGATGCCGGATCCGGACGCGAAAGCCGCGTTTTTCGGGATCACTTCCCGGCATCGGCAGGCGGATTTGCTCAAAGCGGTACTGGAAGGCACGGCTTACGAAATGGAAGCGATCCGCCGTTCGGCGGCGCGGATCGCCGGCACGCCGATCGACCGGACGGTCGTGACGGGCGGCGGCGTCCGTAACCGCCATTGGTTGCAAATCAAAGCAAACGTATCCGGCTCCCGGATTCGATTGCCGGATGAGCCGGAAACGGCGCTGCTCGGAGCCGCGCTGCTTGCCGGCATCGGCTGCGGAATTTACGCAAACATGGAGCAGGCGCTGGAGGTTGCGGCCGGCCGGCGAAACGAAACGATCGTGGAGCCGCAGAATGACATCCACGAAAGCTATCGGGCGATTTATGAACGAGTTTATATGCCATTGCAGCAGCCTCTTAGGCAATATAGCAAAATCATTTGAAGAAAAGAGAGT